>JANQRB010000021.1 GCA_028284775.1 Candidatus Kapaibacterium sp.
AGCACAAAAATGCCGAGTGCCGGAGTGTGCTGCGCTGGGTCCAGTATGTACTGGACAATTTCGCGACGGTGGCAGGTGTAGTGAAGGAGATTCAAGACAATGAAGCACCCACGCTGGTCGGTGCGCAAGTACCCGATGAGAGCTCGGATCCCAAAGAGGCGGAGTTACATCTCTCCATATCGGACCGGCACGGCGATTCCGCTATCATCGAAGTGTTTGACGGCAAGTATCACGTCATGACATCACCGGAATACAGGGTAATGACCAACGACCCGCGCTTCGAAAAACAGTTACAGCTTAATGCCTACTGGCGCTGGCAATGGGATACCGTAAACAACACGCATCCGACCTTTACCCTGCCCGGTTCTACGTATTCACCGGACCGTTTTGCCCGGGCGGATTACTTTGTGAATAACCTGGAACGCATGACGAATGATGTCAACGCTGTGGCGCAAATGTTCTCGATTATTCGCAATGCCGCAGTACCCTTGGGTTATCAACCTGCAGAAAAAGACGGCGCGGATGAACCGAATATAGCGCAAACACTGTGGTCTACCGTTGCCGCGCATGACAGCCTGCGTTATTACTTCGGCGACGTCGCGACGCCCAATATTTACTGGGCGGATTTAAAGGACAGAACTGCATTTCCCGGCGGACTCAAGGAAGGTAGCAGCCTTTTCCTTCCGAATAAACATAAAAACGGCGCTCCCATTTATTATGCGGGATGTACTAACAATGAGTTCCTTGCCACGACTGATCCTTTCGCCGGCTGATATTTGAGTATCAATCTCTGATGCAGCGCCGCTCTGCAACCTAGTGTTCTTGCGATATCATATCCACCCACTCCTCCGGAACGACCTGAAGACGCCTAGGCATTCGTTACTGCCAAATGCCGCAGCGCGGCGTCTTCACGGTCGTTCCCGGAATGTCTTCTCCGGCCAGAAGCCCCGATCCGACGTCTCACCCCAGGCAGGGAAAGGTCGTCACGATTATTCAAGCATTTCAAACGGAGTCGAAAGATTGGGTGACCCACTAATTCGGTATTATCCCGACAACCAGGATACAGCGGAAACCCGCCGATCGGCTTTTACACTGCTGCCTATTTCCGTATAATTCTTCTCGCAGCCCGCCCTTCTTAGAGTGTCGGTATGTATACCACAATTTTGCTCGAAAGTACCGACCCTGACATAAGTGATATTCGTGCAGTGCTTATTCTACGCCTATCCGGCTCGGCACACTTAAAATAAACATGCATTAACATACTTTGATTTTTGAACGAGTTTTTCGAACTTATTGGGCAAATGTCTCTATGCAGACAGAGGGTGATGCTGCCAAGTTTGAAAATACGGAGAAAAAATTGAGATTCTATCTCTCCCATAAACCGGGAATAACCGGGAAACAAGAGAATGGCAACCGTGGGAACCTCCAATCTCGTTAGCAGGTATTTGATACAGTGTATGCCTGATTTGCAGAATGCATTGGAGTTATGACAAACAGCAGAAAAAATATTGATTAGCCATCCACAGTGAAGGTCTAACCTGACAAAATATCATAACAAAATCATGCCGTAGCACATCAGACAAAATGAAGTTCTAAGTACATAAAAGACTTAAATATGAGAAACTACATTGATGGATTCGTTCTTCCAATTCCTCGAAATTATATCGATGAATACAGAATGGCAGCTAATAAAGTAGCTGATATTTGGAAAGAATATGGTGCTCTTGCTTACTTCGAATTCCTTGGCGACGATTTATTTTTAGAAGGCACAAAATCTTTTATCGAAAGCGTAGATGCAAAAGAGGACGAAGAAATTGTATTTGGTTGGGTTGTATTTCCTTCGAAAGAGGTACGTGATTTAGCGAACAAAAAAGTTCCCGCAGACCCAAGAATGGCAGAAATAGTAGCGCCATTGACCAATCCTGAGAAGTTGATTTTTGACGCCGGCAGAATGGTCTACGGAGGATTCAAGGCTCTTGTACAATCGAGCGAATAGGTGAGAAATAAAGTAAAATAACCGGCTACAACTCGTCTTCCGCAACAAGCGGTCTATTTCGATTTCATTCACTTTGGAAGTGAACGCGAATTATTACTTCAGCGCCTCGCAGTTCTTATGCCCGGTCAATCCCATCAGCGACAAAGTCAGGCAGTTCATCGCTTAAAAGTTTCTCGTGTCTTTCCGCTCAGCGAATTTCGCGAGGGTACGAACATCGGAAAGCTAACCTGCAGGGCAAAAGCCAGCTCGAACGGCAGGACCAGACGACTAAGCTTGAGGCCATAGCTATTGCGGCGCATCTTTCGTCGAATGTCGCGCGAGGGCATTGCGCCGCCAAGGTCAAACTCTGCAACAATGAACGTAGGCTTAGCATGATCTGCTAACTGAGTCCATAAAACGCTCTGCATGTCAGGATGTAAGGAGGCTCTTACCAGCTTGGCCTAGATCTTTTTGAGACCGGTAGTCGGCGCAGCTGCATGCTCTTGTCTTTGCAAACGGTCACGATCGGGAATACTCTCTCGATATTGCCAACGAGCTCGAATATCAGCGCACGTTCCCTAAAGTAATGACACGCTTCATGAGTAAATCTGCACGTTGGCTCAATGCAACTGGCGCTGCAATCCAGTATTTAGTATTATCCAGCGTTTCCTGTGCCTTGGGGAATGCCGCTTGAAGGACGATTTCGGATTCACGTTGTAATCGCTGTCCGGATGAAGTCTCGCTCGTTGAGTTCTCCGATGTTAAGCCAAAGCATTTTGCGTCAACAGCTTGAACTGTAGTGTCGCCCTTTGCACACATCGGGAATTGAATACGCCGGTCGGCAGCTAATCTCCGGCAGCCTGCTATCCTTGCCATCAGACGCTGCAGATCATAGACCTATGCAAAAAGGATCATTAACTCCTTTTGCATAGCAAAACAACAGGTAAAAGCAATAGAACCGACCTCTATGCAGTTGTGTTTACATTGTTCGACCGTCTGGGCCAGAAGTCAGCAACTCATTACTGTCACGATTGACTAAAAGCGGCGAGGAATCGCAGATCACAATAACTCAGCGCGTCAGGCTGTTGTGTTTTGCACCCATGATCCGTTTCATTCGTTAAGTCTATTTCCAAACCACGAACTCTGTCATTTTTCATTCTCTATTGTCAGAATCCCGACCAACAATAATGGCAATGCAGTACAATGTATTGCTATTCTGCCGCGAAAACAGACGACAACCGACACTTCGCAATGCTTTGCTGATTGCGAACGGATGTCTTCTGTCCGAAGTCTCTTGACAGCAGATCGCAAGCCTTTGCGAATCGCCGAATCAGCTTATAGAAAATGCTCTTCCGCATCGGGAGACATGAACACCGCGCGCTCTGTACAGTAAACATTAATGTTTTATACTTGATAATAATTAGTGGAAGCCAACAAAATGAAGATCGAAATCAGGCTCAGCGTTGTTTTCATGATGTTTGCATTGCATGCTAAATCATTGGGTCAGGAACCAATGCCCTGCAGTCCCAATAGTTTCTTTGATAAAAACGGAATTGCCGAGTATATGGACTACAGCAGTTTTGGCTCCGGCAATCAGAGCGAATTAAGGCCGGTCGATCCGGTCTATATTACAGTTCCCTATCTCTTCAATGAAACTGCTCACCACATAAAGATCATAGAATTTCCCGCCGAAGTCGAATCGGACAATCTGGTGCGAGACTTTGGCAACACAATCAAAGACATTCTGTTTTGGTATTCCTTCAATCTGCTGGACAAATCTCAGCCAATCACAGTCAGCTTCGAATTTCCGAGTTGCTGGGCATATACTAGTGAGCTGATATATACAATCGAGGAAGTCTCTAGTGGCGGATATTACCCCTGCGACGAAAATCAATGCTGCGTTATGACTTTTAACCTGGAGCCGGTCGATCCCCTCAATCCTAACACTACCTTTAAGCTGGCGGGTAAAACACTGATCAACAGTAGTTCTGCATGTCCTCCTCCAACTAACCCCGAAGAGCCTTGCGAGAATATCTGCTCCGTATTCAATGAAATAAACACTCACCTTGATCCACTGGATCATGCGCCCTGTTTTGAATCCTGCAGCAAGCGATCGATCGTCTATCAGGGGAGCTACGGCAAGCAGGTCGAATATTCCGACAATGTTGGTAATACCATCCTTGTCAGGCCAAGCTATGAAGTTTCACGCTGCTCCAACGGCGAGTATAATATCAGCCTTTTCGGGCTCGAAGTACTGAATGAGATTGAAGGCGACTTTGATTTGGTGGATCAGAGCGACCTCACCCGGTTTCTGATGGAGTATGCGATCGACAAACTGACCGGTTTTGACGAAAGCAACTTCACGATTAACTTTTTCATGCCTTGTTTGAACAAAAACCAGGAGGGCTACGAACTCTGCGATCCGCTTGAATGCTGCGAATTTACATTTGACATTCAGGTTAACGGTAATCCGAATAACCGAAAGAAAGAAATCAATAATGTGTTGTCTACCTGCGATGCAATGACCTGGAGCGACAAAATACCGACGACGCTGGATTTCACACTCACGACGCCCATCAATACCGGCGGCTGGGATTTTCCGCTAACGAATTATATCAACCCGATCGATCCGAGCGCGCGTAATTTAAGCTCGCGCTCGGTGGGCCAACTGAAAGGCGAGTTAAATGTAACACCGACTGGGGCAGCCATCTATACCGTCCCGCTGTTTGTCGCGCCGGGGACCGCTGAGATGCAGCCGAATCTGAGCCTCATCTACAATTCCCAGGCCGGTAACGGACTGGCCGGCTGGGGTTTTGATGTCGATGCGCTTTCCACAATCAAAAGGGTCGGCAAGAACAAATACCATGACGATGTCAATGAGAAGCTTCAATTTTCGAACCTCGATAAGTTATCCTTTGATGGTGAACGCTTGATTGTGGTGGAAGGAGTGGAAGGTTTCGATGGCGCGGTTTATCAAACGCAGTCGGACAATTCCAGGAAAATATACCCTATGTTTTCGACGCCCAAAGGATATACCTGGTTCAAAGTAGAGTATAAAGACGGCAAGACCATTGAATACGGCAGAACCCTGGATTCGCGGCAAACATTGAAGAATGGTGTTGTGTCCTGGTACATCAGTAAAGTCATCGATGCAAACGGCAACTATATTGAATACGAATACATCGATAATGAAGGTCAGATCGTTTTGTCTGAAATACGCTACACGGGCAATGTCGCCGAATTCCTTACGCCCTACGCACGGGTCAAATTCAACTATTCGATTAGAGAAGACAAAAACAAACACTATTTCGAAGGCGATTTGTCCATCAGCGAATTGTTAATCGAGAGTATCGAATCCTGGATTGACAACAGTCTCGTGCGCAAGTATGAATTCAAATACATATTCGAGCACTTTTCCAAACTTCATACTCTGACGGAAGTCGGAAAAAACGGCGAACAAAGAAACTCCCTGGTTTTTGAAAACTATGAGTTTCTTAAAGAGAAAACAGACATCGCCAAAGAGGTGGACGCGCATCCGATAGGCGGCCTGGCTAATGAGCAGTACAAGTACTATGTCTTTGGAGACTACAACGGCGATGGCGTGAAAGACCGTATTACGATCGAACGGGATTACCTCCCCGGGGAAAACCAGGCGCGATGGCACCTGCAGTTCGGCTATCCGCGGACGCCGGATCAAAGCAGCGACATGTACTTCTTCGATCCGCCGGGCGGCCCAGCGACTTTTGTCACAGATGACTATGATAAATACAACCATGAATTGCTTCGCAAGTGGATATTTTCAGGCGACATAAATGGTGATGGATACGACGACCTCATTGTTCCGATTTACAAGGAAAACGTCGATCCAACCTATGAAACTGCCCTCTTTAGTCTGGCACATAACTACAAAAAACTGTACTTCCACATCTATCTTTCGGACGGCAGCAAATTTGTTTACCAAAGCGCAAGCTCGTTTTGGCTGCAAGTAGGCGTCAATGATCATCCTAGAAACACCCAGTTTACAATAGCCGGCATCAATTACAATGATTTTGACGACGACGGCGAGCTGGAAATCTGCGTATTTGGCTCCGATCGGGTGATGAGTACTCTCTTCCTACATGAACATAAGAACCTCAAGATTGTGAACATCGAAATAATGAATCAGAATAATGCCTTGCTCGCAAGCCAGTCAATTATGGGAAATATCAAAACGCTGCACACGACGATTAATAGCGACAATCCGATATCACTGATGGGAAGATTTAACTCCGACAATAAAACGGATCTCTACATTGGCGATCTTGATCTGCACCAGGATGGTTACTTTTATGAATTAAAGAGTAACGGCACTTTCGGATTGATTGACAATCTCCCAACCCTTGCCGTCGGCGGACCGAATGCGAATGCGGGAGACTTCAATGGCGACGGCCTGACAGATCTTGTGTATTCGAATCGCGATTTCGGCGACAGACGGCGCAATCATATGGTGTTCATCCTGATCAACAACGGTGTCGGATTTAACAACAGGCTGCGTGTCAGAGGCGACATCAACGGTTTAAAATCGGATCTGTATGTACAGCCATCAGAGGATAACTTCACGCCGGTAAAGGACAACAACTACCTGATAGTGAATGACTTTAATGGCGACGGCCTTGACGACCTGCTACACTATCGCAGATTTCGCAATGATCAAATACCACCATTTGACAACGAAATTCACTTTAATTTTTACTACTCGAAAGGTGATATCGAAGTCCTGGAAAATCCCGGTTTTTGGTTCCTGGATTTCACGCTTGAGGAAAACAATTATCAATTTGATGGAAGCAACAATGAACTATTAATCACTAACTTCAGCAAACGCGAAGCAGATCACGGAACCCGGTATCAATCCAGGTTTTATATCAGCGATTTCAATGATGACGGCAATCTGGACTTTTATCTCGAAGATCTCGATGCAGGGGCGAACGACAGGCTGATTTCGCTGATCCCCGGTGAGCACGCCAATCACGTCAAGACGATCACGGAAAGCTTTAACAATAAGTGGGTCATCGATTACAAAGGGATGAACAACAGCCTTGTGTACCGCTATGGTCATTCTCAGCAATTTCCCCTGATCGAGTTTAATTCCGGAATGATGTTGGTTGTCGGAACGGACTATTACAAAGCAAGCGACTACTCGAATCCCGTCATCAGCAAAGATTACCGATATGGACACGGGGTGCGGCACAAAGACAAGGGTTTTCTGGGTTTTACGGAGTTTGAGGAATACAGATCAGACAATGAAACGCATCAAGTTGTCAGCCTTTATTACTTCGATATAGACCAGAGCAATCTCAACTCATTCGGCAAGAAGCTGTATGACCTCGATCTCGACTACAAACTTACCAACAGCAGTAATCTGACGAACAACGATTTTTGGTTCCTAGACAGGACAGATTACACCTATTCATATTCAATCAATCCCCAGACGGGAGTTTACAATAAATATATCAGCTCGGAAATTACGGAGCAGTTTGAGCAGAACATTACAACCACAAAAACCGTCACGCAGGACCAGTACCACAATGTTCTGAGTGATAGAACCGAAATTGTCGATCTGAATTCGAACAATACGATCAGTCTCAGTGAAACGATTAATAGCTTCGAGCCCCTGGTTCCGGGCACATGGGCCAATCTCCTGAATAGCAGTATTACGAGCACGAAGCACTACGATGACAGTGAATTTTTCAAATTGAAGACGATGTTTACCTACAACAACGCCGGCAATCCCTTTCTTCCCGACAGCAAGACACTGGAAGACCTGAATCACACGAATCCAGACGAAGATATCAGCCTCATTGAGTTCTATCAATACGATGGTTTTGGCAATACTATAGCGGTGAGCGAGTCCATATCGGACCCGCTCAACTCACAGCAATCCCGAACGAGATTCGCGGCTTATGACAACAAGGGCCGGTTTATCGTAAGCGAGACCAATCCAATCGGACAAACAATCTCGAAAGAGTATGACATCATCGGGATGTTAACGAGAGAGACCGATCTGGACGGCAATTTCAAAAGTTATAGTTATGATGGTTTCGGTGTTCTGACAGCAACCCAGGATAACTTCGGCTTTCTGCTGGAAGCAAACGCAGGCTGGGTCAGCAACCTGCCAAACGCCAGTGACTATCCCGGTGAAGCATTGATTTATGTGGAGAATACGCCGGCCCCGGGTGTTCCCGGTCCTACGGTCACTAATTTCATGAACTCACTCGAACAGATCATCAGAATTGAATCCGATGTCCTCACGAAAAACGGAATCAAAAAAGTCTGGACGGACAGAAGCTATACGAATGCCGCTAAAATCAAGTCGGAAACGACACCCTATTTTACGAGCGAAGTTCCCGAACGTATCAGCGAGTATAAATATGAAGCGGTTCTCGGCCAGGTGAGCGAAATCAATAATCGATCCTACGACAATTCCGAATCGCGGGTGACGACTTATGACTATGATCTGTCGAGCCGTAAAATAACGACAACGGACCCGGCCTTAAACACCAGCGTTGAAATCGTCGACGCGGCCGGCAATCTGATCGAATCGATTGACGCGGACAACAATTCCGTCCACAAACAGTATGCAAGCAATGGAAAAGTCGCGCGGATCGAGACCGTGCTGGAAGACGGCGTCAACGGCGAGAAAATTGCCGTTGTCATCGAGTATGATAATTTCGGCCGTAAATCCAAGATCCTTGATCCCGATGCCGGTGAATTCAGCTACAAGTACAATCCATTCGGCGAGCTAAGCGGGCAAAACAATAAAAGCGGATCGTTCACCTACACTTATGATCAACTGGGTAGAAAGACGCAGGAAATCCATTATGACAATCTCGATGTTCTTCAGAATACGATTGATTTCAGCTATGTAAGCTCAGGGAACGGAACCGGCAAATTAGCTACGATTGCCGATGATGTCAGTACGACAAGTTTTGTCTACAACAGTGACGGCAAATTGACGAGCTCCAGCGAAACTATTGAAGCGTACCTGGATGACAACAATAATGTGCTGGTCCCGCAGCAGGTATTCACGAGTTCATTTAGCTATGATTCTTATGGCAGAGTAAAAACTGAAAGCGCTGAATCCGGTCATACATTCGAGTATTTTTATCATGCAACACGTGGGGATTTGGTCGATGTCAAAGAAAAAGAAGCCGGAGGAAGTTACAAGCAATTATGGAAATTTGTAGATGCCGACCACTTCGGCCGCATAATCGAGTATCAACGCGGCGACGCGCTGATCGAAAACTTTAATGAATATGATGACCTCGGTTTTCCCCAAAAAGTGAGTTCGAACAAAAAGAGCAATCAGCTCAGCTATTTCCACGAGACCTATGTTTTTGATCACGCCAGCGGCAATTTAAGCTCGAGAACCCGCAATCTCATCGATACGGAAACATTTGCTTACGACGACTTATATCGCCTCGAGTCCTATACGCACAATTCGCAAACGACAACAATGACCTATCACAAGGACGGGTCGATTAAATCGAAAACCGGTATCGGCAATTACTTTTATGCTAATACCGACAACCATAAGCTGACCGACCTTAAGAATTCGACCATCGTCGAGAACGGCAATACGATCGTACTTGAAGATAAGAGCATCAATTACAATGCATTTAACAGTATTGATGATATCACGCAGAACAACCTGAGAACTGATTTTCGTTATCGATTCGATGGTCAGCGGATAGCTAAGTATGAATTTGACAACAATGTTCTGGAACAAGCCAGGTATTACAGAGGCAAGTATGAAAAAGAGTTCCTGGCCAACGGGGATACGAGAGAAATCATCTATGTGCCCAATACTCTGGGTCAAGTCGTTATCGTTAAAACAAGCTCGGGCGGCAATGTCGATGAGAAACTATACTATCCGACTCATGATTACCTGGGCTCGCTGGTGGCGCTGGTTGACGATCAGGGCACGCTGATCGAGAGATATAGTTATGACGCCTGGGGCAGAATGAGAGAGCACAATAACTGGAACAACTATATCGACGAATCCGACCTGGCACATTTCGATATACTGGGGCGGGGATTTACCGGCCATGAGCACATGTCCGAATACCGTCTGATAAATATGAACGGCAGAGTATACGATCCGATCCTGTCGCAATTCATCCAGCCGGACAATCATGTACAGTTTTCGAATAATACTGCCGGTTACAATCGATATTCGTATGCCTTAAACAATCCCCTGATATACACCGATCCTTCCGGTGAAGAATTAATTACCGCCATGCTAATCGGCGCCATTGCCAGTGTTGCAAGCAATGGGGTAATAAACTCCATGAACAACAAGCCGTTCTTTCAGAATGCCGGCTATGCCGCTGTTTTAGGCGCTATCGGCGGCGCGGCATCAAACCAGATTGGAGCAGTCGCGCGAAATATGGATAAGGCAGGGATGAAAGGTGCATCAATTCTCGCCTTCAAGCTTATAGGCCACGGACACTTGGGTGGTGTATTATCAGGACTCAGCGGCGGCAAATACGGCCAGGGCTTCGTGTCATCCGGCCTTGGCACCTTGGCCGCATCGGGAGTGGGGAATACGCTGAAAGACTTTGGGAAGGTATATCAAAGACTGGGTATGATAGGTGTGGGTCCCATTAGCAGAGGGGTCAGCAACGTGCTCAACGGCGGCAGTTTCTGGATAGGTTTTCGCAATGGATTAATTAGCGCGGCCACAAATGAGGCGATCCAACTAACCAGTTCTGCTATGCAAAAATCCAGCACAATCTTATCAGCGAAAATCACATATAAAGATGAGGGAGAATTAGTGCTTTTCCAAGACTCTAAGGCCGGAATTCTGATTGACTCAAAAAATAGCAATCTGATTAGGGCTTTGGGTGCGGGAAGGTTCAAAGTTCATGGGCATTATATGATTTTTGAATCGTCGTTGGATGGTAAAAAATATATTTCAATAACCGCACTTGGAGAAACCGAAGCTACCAGATTAGGTAAGGTTCATTTCAGCAATTCTGTTTCAGTAAACGCCAATGGTCAACAAGTCTCCAAGGGGACGTTGTTGAAGCCCCAGGGCCATCAATTGCGGTCAAGTAACAGCATTTTAATTGGAAAAGGCACGTTTATTCTTCCTGACAATTTTTCGAATGTTACAGTAAATTTGAACTTTACTGTTGATCTTACAAATGCTGCGGGAACTGCGACATGGCTGAGAAATGATTTGAATATAAGTCTAAAATTGGATCAGGTCATTGAATAATAGCAACATATATGTATGGATGTAAGATCTAATCAGTTATTAGTCAACAGGAGAACATTATGAAAATCATTGTGATTATTGCGATAACGGCTCTCTGCACAGATCTTTATGCCGTCCACTACAAATTCAACTACGATGAGGCCGGCAACAGAGACGGAAGAATCGTGTTCGATCTCAATGGGAAAGAAGCGGCGCCGCTTGCGAAGATTCTTGACCATGAGATTAGGGTTTTTCCCAATCCGGCTATCGATAAGCTCAATATTCAGATAGGAACATTAAGGGAGCAGGAATCCGCAACGATCGAGCTGTTTGATGTACATGGCAATTCCATTTACAAGCACATAACGAGCACAGGCGAACTCTCCCTCGGTATTGCAGCCGAAGCAAACGGCTTTTATGTTTTGAGAATCACTATTGAGAATGAAGTGGTTGAATACAAGATAGTAAAACAGGAATAGCCGATATTGGAATCGGAAAGGCCCATGAACTTATCATTGAAATGATCTTCGCAAGTCCGGCTGCGCGAATGCGCCCCGACTATTCATCGAAGATGTTCTGCGGCGAGCGTCCCTTCTCCGGGCGCTCGCCGTTTTTTTGCAAGATTCTTGACCGGGTTTTCGCGCTGCTTGTGTGTTGTCGGGAGGTGGAATTGAGTGCCTCGGCAAGAGTATTTGCGATAAATGATGGAGATAATGACCCGGATGTTGTAGTACTCCTAATGTTTATCTGAGTTTGCAAATAAGTGCAACTCGACTTATTCGTCAAATTCACACTGCGCAAAGATGATAAGCACATTTTGCGAAACAATAGAAATTTCACTTCAAAGCAAGCCGGACATTTACACCTGTGTAAGCCATGCCGTGCAGCCCCGCAGGATTTCTTCTAGCGTTCATAAGGAATACTCTTATTGAATTTGGTTCTATGGTGGGAAATCATTTTCCACTTTCCATCTTTTCTGATAAAAACACCGGTAGCACATCCTGCGTCGTCAAATTCCTTACCGTTGAACCTGCCGCGCTCAAAGTAGTAATAATGGCAAACAGCCGTAGTGCCGTGGAGTGTCACTTTCGGCTTCTCTATACTGAATTCCTGCAACTCCAAAAGTGGGAAGACTGCTTTTGCGATTTGAAGCAGTTTTACTTTGCCTTCTGAACGATGGGTATGACTACCGCTAAACTCCATAAAGTTCTCATCCGCCAGATCAGCCAGAATAGTCGTATCCCTTTGAGCCCATCCGGACCACCATTGTTCAATATGCTCAACAATTTCCGCTTCCTGTGCAGTTGCCTTATCAGCGTGCAACATAAGCGCAAATGCCATGATGCCTATTGCTCTAATAATGAACATGTTACCACAATCCTGTAAATACATGTGCGATACTCTTGTTTGCTTCCATCAGCTCGCGCTGTCTTTTGCTTTTTGATCCGCCCCGATAGTATAGTTTCAGAAAGGGCTGCTGGCGGTGATTCATTAAGAGAATACAGGGCTCAGGACCATAGCCGACATCAACATGGCTAAAGTTAATGGAGCGAAAATGCTCCGGATACAGATGTATATGATCCTTGCTGTCCTTGAGCTGTAAGACATTCTCCCGGCCATCAAATTCCACGCTAAAGACGCCAAGCAGGTTTGCCGAAGCCCCTTCGCTGGGAACTGCAGCGATAAAACTTCCCATATCGCCGATATCCTTCATCAACTTCCAGAATTGATCGCTGCTAAGGGGAGCAACATCCTTTGTTAATAAATGCAGCATACGATTCGCGAGCTGCGCGGCTGATGCCGGATTCTGAGCGGTGACCAGGTTCCCACTCACTTCCGTGTGAGCTTGCCAGGCAGCAGCTTTGCTATACCGGTCAGCTCTTTTCACTAACACGGATTCCAGCAAAAAGGGAAGTAGATCCCGACGTTCAAAAACCTGCTCTTCTTCGTTGCTGATCGATGTAATGGAATGACCGCTTACCAGATAACTCCCATCAGAGCGTTTGATATTGATCAATGCTGCCAGCCCGTGACAAATTGCCCCCACGAGCTTGTTGTTTTCATACAGCCTTGTTGTGATTTCCGCGATATGCGGGTTATCCGGAAAATCCCAGACAGGTCCATGTCCGCCAACGTAAAGTACGGCATCATATTCATCGGCTTGAATCTCAGCAAGCGGTATCGTCGTATTAGTTGCCGCAATAAACCTCGGATTTCGGGCTGCGGAAGAACTGATACTATCCAGATAATTTAAACTGTTTTGATCGACGGGCGCTTTACCGCCTTTGGGACTTGCAAAATCCACCTGAACACCGGCGTCGGTAAATATCTGCCATGGCAGCGCCGCTTCTTTAAGCCAGTAACCGGTCGGAATATCGGTATCGGCGACACGGTCGTTGCTGGTTAATACGATGAGTAACTTTTGAGGCCCTTGAGATTCCATGGCGAAGGTCGTTTGATCGGGATGTCCGAACCACCCCCACCCTGTCAGGCTCAGTAGGGGGAAAGTGAGTATGGACAGGATTTTTAACTGTTTCATGGTTTTCTGATTTTATCTAGCAGCCGGTTCAACATTGCAATTTCAGTTTTATTAAGATTGTAGATGCCAATTCCCCATTTTTCCGTGGGTACCTGTTCGATCTCCCCGAGCAGTTCCAAACCATTATCGGAAATCGTAACATCTGCATAGCGTTTGTCCTTTTTGCTTGGCCTTGTATGAATCAGTTCCTTCTTTTTCATTCTTACCAGAAGCCTGGAAATATCGCTCATGTTGTCTACCATTTGCGATCGCAACTCTTTTTGCGCAATAGGAGTTGGATTGTGTCGCCGAAGGATCCGCAATATGTTGTACTGCTTTTGGGTAATGCCCCATTGTTTCATAAATGCATTTTCATTATTCGCAGCCCAATTTGCAGTATAGTATAGGTTAACGATACCTCTGGCATAAGCATTTCTAAACTTCGGGATCTTCAGTTCCTGTTCAAGCGACATGCTATGCTCTGCGTTTTTGAGGTCAAAGATAATAATAAATGTTCAAACATCTAATATTTTTGGTGTCAGTATGAACCTTCTCAAAAAAATAGGAATATTCGCAAGAAGTGAAATCGAACAGCGTTCGGAAATAACCGGAAAGCAGTGTGATCTCATTGCAAGCTTAGCGGCAAGCATCATCGTAATAGAGTAGCATTAACCAGTCGGGCCCCGGTGCGGCGACAGGAGAAAGGTCGGTAGGCTGGGCCAGTTTTCTATCGGCGGGCAGTTACAGAGTTCTGCATTGCCGAATGCAGCCGGACGAAGGGCATCGCCGGCTCAGATCGTTTTGTCCCGGCCGGCGTCGAACTTCGTCGGTATCCGGCCGCCCCAAAGCGTAAAAGCATGCGCTATGGACAAACTGTTGCGGTAATCAGGCTGTTACCCACATGACGACGGCGGCATTGCCGCCACTTGCGATTATTACAGTAAGGTTCAGGATCGGCAGTCGCAAACAGCAATCCACTCCATTTGCTCGGGCAGGCCGAGTCAGATCGCCGGCTCTATCTGCAAGCGACCTGTAGACCTTGTGCCAGTGTCACCTGAAGTGCGGATCTGTGCGCTGAAAAAAATTGACAGGTAACGACTGCGACCGCGATGAATCTGTGATAGCGCAAAGATGTGTTTATTTTTCAAATAAGTTTTGTTTCCACAATTTTCTCCCCTGAGATAAGGGGGTGAGGCATGGACTGCACGCTGAACGCTGATGGATAATGTACCTCAGACGTTTCGAACTCCCCCGCCCCCTCTTTCGCAAAGAGGGGGACTAGAAGTAACTTATTTGTAGAAGTAATAAGAAGTGCTTTTTCAAAGAGAAATTTAGATCTACTCCTGCACTTGGGAGTGAGGTGCGAACTGAGCGCCTAATGGGTAGAGCTTAAGAGTATATGCGTTTTACTGACCTTCCCTAACTCCTCTTTCAAAAGGATGGGAAGCTGAAAACAACAAATTTGAAACTGAAGTAGTTTAATTCATCCACGACTCCTTCGCAAAACTACAACAGTTCGATTGCGGGAGTTAAGTGTACTCCTCGTTGAACACTCGTCCGGTCTTCATCACCGTGCCCGACTTCCTAGTCACCACAATCGTGCGACGCGGGGAGGCAGGCGATGACCGTCTATCGTACAATCACAACCGGCTGTTGAATAACACGGCTGTCAATCGCCAACTGCAAATAATACCTGCCATTAGGAAGATACTGCGCTTCGAGAGCAAGCAAGCCTTCCGACAACTCTCGCGGCTTTAACTCCAATACAAGCTGACCACGCGGATCGAAGAGCTGAGCTGAGACCAGTGCAGGCATATCGAATTCGTGCAGGTCAACAAAAACCTTGCTGACTGCGGGCTGCGGATAGATTGAAATCACAGTCTTCTCTTCCCGCTTCTCCCTGTCCTCCACGCTTGTCGAAGTCGAACCGGTTCGGAACTTGTGCTGCGCGAAGGAGGACGACCATTCACTTTCGTTGTCGGCCGTTCGCACGCGCATGCGTACGTAATACTCGGTATCGGTTTTTAATCCGCTTAAAGCGCTGGATGTGCCGGTCAGGTCTGATTGATCGAGAACGATATGCTCCTGAACAATAAACGACCCCTCATTCTCAGAGACCTGTAGATCGTATGCTATCGCTCCTTCGACACTCTCCCATTCGATGATAAGGTTCGTGGGAATTTTATCGGCGCCGGCCGCGGGATTCAGGATACGAGGCGGCAACAGAGTATTCTCGTTCTCGATCGTATAGAAAAGTGCGCGGGCTTCGCGCCAGTCGCTTTCACCATTCTCGTCCAAGGCCTTGACGCGCGTATAATAGCGATGGTTGAACAACAATCCGTTAAGGATTATACTCGTTTCCTTGGTAACTTCATCGACAAGGGCATTTTGATACACGCTTGTGTCGACCATGGAAACTGACAAGGGCTGTGCCGCGATCTGAATACGATATGACGACGCGCCTTCGATTGATGTCCATGCAACTTCCACATTTTCAATCTGTTGTGGTTGAACTCCATTCGGTCTGATGAATTTCGGCGCCAGCAGCACATCGCGACCTGTTAATCGAATGACAGGACTCATTCGGTAGGCGGCAACCGCAACATCCACTTGAGGGTAAGCCACCAAGGACACGGTCGGTATATCGAGTATATGTGAAGGCGCATACTCCTGTGTCCAGCTTTGTCCGCCGTCACGTGTCCGCAGGATAATCGGACCGAGTCCCACAGCAATTCCATTGTCGGCATCGGCAAAATCAACATCGAGCAAACGAGAGCCTATGCCCTCGATTTGAGATTGTACCTTCCAGGTCATTCCGCCGTCTTCGGAGCTCGCGATCACATTGCGGGCGTTTTGTCCGTTTCCGGCCAGCGCTTCACCGACTGCCAGGGCCTTACGCGCATCAAAAAAGTGAATGGAACGGAAGTGACCAATTCCATTCTCACTGCGGGGCAGCGGCTCGGAGCGCTCCCAGGTCTGCCCGCCGTCCAGGCTTTTGAGTATGTAATTCTCTCTTGTGTCAAGGAAATCAAAGTCTTGTACCATGAAGACCGACGGCGCGGGGTTATAGACTTGCGCATCGAATCTATGACGCTCAAGGGCTGCCGGCGCTACGGACCATGTGCGCCAGCCGTCGTCGGTTGTCAGGAATTCCGAAGGACCAACGCCATCCGGGTTGTTTACATTTCCTACACGCGTTTTAATGAGTGCGCCGTGGGAAGCGTCAAACATCGCGCAGGTGGTCACACGCGTATTTGAATCCAGCAATGTACGCGACCAGGTTTGCCCTCCGTCCGAGGAGACTGAGATCTGCCCTGTGTATTTGTAGCGCACTGTTCCACCTTCAGCAGTCAGAAATTCACGATGCTGCCCGCTCACTACAATCACATCAGGAGAAGGATAGACGACATCGGTCCACTCGTTCTCTCTCGACTCATCAAAGAAAATCCTCTCCCAGGTTTGCCCGCCGTCAGTCGAGCGCTGCACAACGGTCCCAAGCGGTTTCTTCGTCGATCGACTGAGTAAAACAAGGTGATCTTTGTCGGCTGCAACCAGGCCTTCATAGATTTGCCCTCTCTCGGCACTCGCCATCGCCCACTCCGCAGTTCTCTGTGCAAACGCGCCTTGCGTAACAAAGAGCGCGGCAAGTAATAAACATGAGGCCTTGAGCAGACAGCTTCGCGAGTGTTTTGTTTTCGACCCCGGCATAAGTATTCTTTTCTTCATACAACAAACTCCAGACTTTACAAACAAACAACAAAGCGGATTTCCCTTAACTATAATTTGGCAAGCTCACTTTCACGCCATCAGACACAATGCAGGAAGAGAATCGACGATTGTTTCAAGCAACAGGCTTGACTGCCGATTTACATGATTTCACGACCATCGCGTTGATTGGGCATAGCTATACCAAATGAGTTTGGGAGGGCAGGGCAACAAGACAAGCATGAAGGGTTGCAGGCCAAGAACCTTTCTTGCAGAAATTCGTTACTGCCGGCATATAATCGGAGTGATCCGCTGCTCGTCTATAGAGGTTACGCCTATGATGGAGCAAGCTGGGCAACAGATTATCGCAAATAGCGAAGGAGCTCTTCAATCAACAAAAATGGCACTGCCGCTCTCACAAGCTGAACCGTCGACCTTCGCGCTCAATATTCAAACCCCGACCTACCAATCCGCAAGTGCAGACGGGACATCCCATAAATTCCAAATCTTTTCACACGCTGCAGCAATTGCAAAACAGATCCAATTAGCATATATTTTGCCGGTCAGGGCCTGCAGTCTGACAGGGCAAGGAAGTTTTTTACATTCAGGCTGGACAAGGATATCTGAGTTCACTATGAAACCAACGCTCTTCGTGATAGTCGCAATCATAATGAGCACAATCTCTGGCGCCGAGGCGCAAGACAAACAGGACAGGCTCATCAACACGGCCAGTTTGTTAAGCGGCGCATTTATGCGCGAAAGCCCGGCATCCTACACCCCCACCAACCTCATGCTCGGCGACATCCAGAACTACGCGCCCGAAGCGCTCTTTGACCAGAGCCCGAAACTCTGGTGTTCGCAGGAAGGCGCAAGATTTCCCTTTGTCTTTCAAATTGAGCTCACCGAGACATTCGATATCCAAAAGTTGGAATTCGACAATCGCTGCGAGGACTATCCCGGCATTGCCGCGAAAGATCTCAGCATTCAATTCGCGACTACGGTTCGCAATCCTCGTTTTGAGCCGATAGGCGATTTTACCCTTCGCGAGAATGACCTCAACAGCTTCGATATTGAAGCGCGGGAGGCGCGGATTATCAGGATTGAAATTCGATCGAACCACGGCAACAGCCAATACACGGAGCTCGCCGAATTCAAAGCCTTGGGCATTCCGAAGCTGCCGGATATCCGAACCATCGCTATCGACGGCAGGTGGCGCTCCAACTGGGGAGATGTGTTTTTTCAGCAGAACAATACGCTCTTTAACGGACATTATGTTTACAACGAGGGCAAGATACGCTTCGGCGGCATCGAGCGCAATCGTCTGAGCTATCGCTGGGTGGAAAAGAAGATTCAGCGCGAAGGCCAGACCCTGATGTTTCTCAATCAGGAAGGCACACGCTTAACAGGCGTCTGGTGCTACGATGATAACTGGAAGGAGTTTGGCTTCTGGATACTCGAACGGGATTCCGGCGTTCCCTTTGCTCCCGCAAGTGCCACGGACCCGGCGCCGCAAGCGGAAGTCGTCGAAGCTGTTGTCGACGAAATGCGTAAAGAGTTAACAAGTAACAGGAAGCTGATTTTGTACGGTATCAACTTTCGCAAAAACTCATCGGAGATACTGCCGGCATCTATCTCCGTCTTACGACAACTGGCTGAATTGCTGTCGGCGACCCCGGACCTGAAAATTCGCATCGAGGGCCATACGGATAGCGACGGCGGCCTGGCTTACAACGACAGACTTTCCAACGAGCGCGCCGCCGCCGTTCAGACCTATCTGACAAGCGAACATGGAATCGCCATCGAGCGCATCGACATTGAAGGCAAAGGCGAGCGCTTTCCTGTCTCGAGCAATGAAACGGAATTTGGCAAAGCCGCAAATCGCCGTGTTGAAATCCATCAAAGCTTTAAGTAAAAATGGCTTAAAGAGATTTCCCGCCCTAAGTTTTTCTGCGCCAACAAATACTTCCGCATTCCATTACGGTATTCCCCAAGCGTGATAAACACGCTGTCGAATACGCCATCTGCACTTTGACAAGTTTTTAACATGCAGATCCGGCTGCGAAGACCGCCGAGAAGCAGATAGATAAAACTCCTGATCTTAAAGTTTTACCTTCCCGTCAGAACTTTCTCTGTTGCATGAAATGGTCCCGAACTGAAACGCAGGAAATACAATCCCGCGCCTGAGTCCGTCATGCGTATCCGGCTGCGATAGCTTCCGGGGGGCCGATGGGCATCCCAGACGAGCGCAATCCGGCGTCCCGTCACATCAAAGACGGCGACTTTCGTGTGAGCGGGCAGGGCCACGCTATACTCGATTTCAAGTACCTTGGACAAGGGCGCCGATAGGATCCGCAAGGCATAGCCTGTTGAAGAAGATACGATCCCGCGCGCATTGTGCAGACATGTCCGGTCGAGCGTCAGGCCGCCGTCGATTTCGCGAATTTCGGCGCAGTCGATTCGGCCGTCCAGCGAACGTAGTTCAGGCAAGACCGCTGCGAACAATGACTCGGCAGTGCTCAGCAATACTTCAAAATCCAGAGCAAGGACTTCGCCGGAGCGCAGTGACGCGGCGCTGTCGGGAGCATGCGCCTGCACAAGGAGCATTGATTTGTCGGCGCTGAGGCTGCTCTTCAGCGTCCAGCCGTCGATGGCCGGTCCTGCCAGCGGGCTTTCCTGATACAGATCGAGATTCCGCGAATCAAAGCGCAGCGCCAGGCTGAAGGCGCGGATTTCGGATTGCTCGGAGGCCCATGCGCCCTCAAGCGCCGCCGTAATCGGAAGCCGCAGCCGCTCACCGGGCATATATGATCCTTGCAGGGTAGCGGCCTGTAAGCTTAAACGCGATCGCGCCTCCACTTTAACCAGGACGCTGTCTTCGGTCGGGCAGCCACTCTCGCTCTCGCCCCGCAGCCTGTAGACGGTGCTGCGCGTCGGAGCGGCGACGGGATTGAGGACCCGCGGGTCATCCAGGCCATCCGCCGGCGACCAGACAAAAGCGCCGGCATTGCCGGATCCGCCCAGGCGAACTTGATCGCCGGCACAGATCGTTGTGTCCCGGCCCGCGTCGATTACCGCCGGATCGAGAACAGACACAAATACAGAGTCGCGGGCGGCGCAAAAGCCGTCATGGAAGTCAACGAAATACCAAGCTGACTCCCGCGGCGCTGCCAGTGTCTGCGGCCGCTCGGGATCGCTCAGCCCCACAGCAGGCGACCATCGATATCTGCCCGGCGGTCCGGTGACCCGCAGTTCGACAACATCGCCGCGACAGATCGCTGTAACAGGGGCGGCTTTGATGACGGGCGCCGGTCGGACCGTCACGACAACGCTGGCCTGCGTGGCACAGCCGGCCGCATTGACTGCCCACAAAGTGTAGTGGGTGCTGCCTGCGGGTCTGGCAATCGGTTCTTTGCGCCGCGGATCGTCAAGACCGACAGCGGGCGACCAGCGGTAGTCATATTCATCGGAGCCATTGACCCGCAACTGAACGCCAGCGGGATCATTGGAGCACAATACAGGCGGCGTAAAGAGAGAAATGGAAGGCTGTTCCACAACTCTGATGTAGATTTCCGCAGTATAGCGACATGTTCCGCTGGTGGCGATGAGCGTGAAAGTAGTAGAACGTTTGGGCCACGCAAGCGGAGAAGCGCTGGCGGGGTCATCCAGCTCCGTCGCCGGAAACCAGCGGAACTCGCTGCCGCCGCGAGCCCTCAGACGCACGCTGTCGCCCGCGCAAATTTCTGTACTTTCCGCATCAATCTTTGATTCAAGGCTTTTCACGGCATTCAGCAGGATGCTGTCGCGGCGTCGACAAAAGCTGCGCCTGTCGGTCACTTCCAGGTAGAGCCAGCCGGTCCGGCGCACAACCAGCTCCGGTCGCGCCGCAGCGGGATCGCTGACCATGGACGCCGGCTCCCAGCGAAAGTCATAATCGCCGCCGGCTGATTCGGCCACAATCCAGGGACGCAGCTCAATTGTGTCGCCCGCGCAAACATCAATCTCTTCCTCCATTTCGATCCTAAAGCTCGGATGCACGTTAACCTGAATCTGCGCGCTGTCCACACAATCGCCTGAGCGGAATACGACCGTATAGGTGCTGCTGCTCTCCGGCCGGGCGCGCGGTGAAGCGCTGAAAGGATCGTCGAGCGAGGCGGCGGGAGACCACTGGTACGACTCGGCGCCGCTTGCGAAAAGCCGGGCGACGCCGCCGGCGCAAATTAGGCTATCCCCCCATACCTGCACCTCGCGCGGATCGAACACGCGTACCTGTAGATCGGCGCTGGCTGAACAGCCGTTCGTATCGCTTACATGCAAGGTGTAGCTGCCGTTGTGCCGCGTGCGGAGAATCGGACGCAGTACGCTGGCATCATTGAGGCCGGTTGAAGGCGTCCAGCGAATCCGGTAATGATCGCCGGGCGGGTTAATGACTGCCTGAAGCTGCACCGTTTCATCGGGACAGACCCTTACAGGTTGCGTAAAAATCTCCGGCGCGGGCAGCACGATTACCCTGACGCTGTCCATGGCCGGACACCCCCTGGCATCGCGCACCCTCAGATAGTAGGTCGATGTCTTTAGCGGCGTGACGCGTGTCCGCAGCGAGTCCGGCTCTTTGACGGCCGCGGCAGGCGACCAGCGAGCGCTCAGCGCCAGTTTGCTGCGGCCTTCCAGGATTGCGGTTTCACCCTGGCAGATTGTGGTGTCGCGCCCGGCGTCAACCTGAATGCGCTCGGCGGGAATGTTAACAAAGAAGTGCGTTGTATCTGCCCTGTTCCGCGCCCGGACAATCAGACGCACCTTGTGACGGCCGGGCGCAGCGTAACAAATTTGGCGCGGATTGCGGGCGGTGGACGACGAGGGATCAGCGCCTGGAAAATCCCATTGCCACGAGCTCGGGTTGCCATCGCTGCGATCGCTAAAGTCAAGGCAGTTGCTATTGCAATCGATCCGGACGCCGGCCGAGCGAGCAGTAAGGCAAGTGTTAAACTGCAAGCGGTCGTACCTGGCGTCGATAAAATTCGGTAATCCGTTAGCCAGCAGACCGTCGCCGACTCGCAGGCCCTTGTGGTCATAATCGCAGTCGTCGCCCTCGCGATCGGGATAGTTTATCACCCCAAGGTAGCCTTCGGAGCCGGCGTAGCTGACATAGATTTTGCCGTCGGGCGCCAGTTGCATCGCCAGTCCGCTCTCAAACGTCGATGTTCCGTCGAAGATGCGCCTGCGCGTGTCTTCCAGATTTAAGCCGCCGCCAAAACTGTACTGATCAATCACCATCCGCCGCCGGCTGTTTTCCTGTGAAACGCCGGTGACATAGAAGCGCCGGCTGCCCGGCGCGAAGGATGCTCCGTAGAGCTGCCGAAAGCCGAGGGGTAGCCTTGCTGACAAATTCAGATAACCCGAACTGCGATTGAACCCAGCGACGGTAATCCAGTCGGCGCCGTTGATTGACAGGAGGCTGCTGCCGTTTGGCGACGCTTTAAGGTAGCCTACCTCGGTGCTCATCGTTCTGCCGAAGCTTGAAATAACCGGATCGGGATCGATAATGTCGGGCCCGGCCCGGAACGCATGATATGCTTCGATGGGATGGGCCTGCGCTATGACCCAGAATTCCTGTCCGTTGGCATGCGGTATGGCGGTAAGTTTTTCGCCCGCGCGCGGCCCCATAAGCGGTCGGTTTTTTTGCAGCAGCAGGCCCAGTCCGTTGTTTGCGCTCATATCCACGGTGGAATAGTGAATGCCCGCATTGGGCGGATCGATATAAATGCCGGCATCGGAGGTCACGATATAGTAGCGGCTTTTGCAGCTCGCGGGTACAATCAGCGCGCTTTGGGTCGAGCTGAAATGTCCGGCCAGACCGCTGCCGCCTGCCATCATTTCGTGGTTACGATTCCAGACCGTAATACCGTCCGTGTAAAACAAGAGAGTGCCCGATTGCCAGTCAGCGATGGAGGCGCAGCCCTCCTGGGTGCGAATCCGGCTGGGCCGTACCACTTCCGGACGCCCCCGGTTGAAATCCAGCGCAGCCCCATAGCCGAAATGCCAGATGTTCTGATCCTTCTGAGCGGCGGCGGGCAAGGCCGTCGCAAGAATCATAAGCAATGTTAAAAGGCCGGGACGCAGGGATGCACCCGCACTGACGAGCCGCACTGGCATAAAACAAGCTCCAGTCTAGATCGCTAAAAGTAAATACATGATGCGGACGGGGGAGGCTTAGGCCGCTGCGATATGCCGGAAGGCCGCAGTGCAGACGACCTCACGGTCTCCGCTCTTTTGGTGGCGCGAATATGACACTGCACAATCCAGTATGTCTCATGCAAAGCCGGCGGCAATTATCGGCTTCACGATCCGCTCGGTGTCCGCTGCAGCCAGCAATGAGGCGTATACCGCGACCACGCACAGGCATTCCGATCGCCGCTGTTTGTGCTCATTTCGGTCCTGATCGAGACTGCAGCCAGCATGGAGAACAATGTCTAGTGATGAACAATTACCGGCAAGTCTTTAACAGAAGCAGGCGGGCCTGTCAGAGCAGTCCTTAAGCGAATAGAATAAAAGGTGGAACGTCGATCCAGCCCGGTTTAACTAACGCGTATCGAGGCGGCAGCGCTGGATCTCTATCGTGTCGTTCAGGGAAACGTAACTTCGCTGCGCTGGCGGTCCGATAGTTCTCGAGTCAGACTCTGCCGTAGTCAGCGATTGGCAACAGCCGGCATTAAGTCAGGAATTTTCACGCCTACAGACTTAACAAGTGTCGCAAATCGGAGTCGTTCGTCCGCATGGCAGCTCAGCCTACAGTGAGATTTCAATCAGTCCCTTCAATCTGATATCGTTCTGATTGTTAATAGTCGTCGCTTCGGCGATTTTCATATCATCCCCGAATATTTCTTTGATATAGCCAATTGCTTCCTCTTCGGAATCAGCCAGCGTCGTTACGACCAGTTTCCTGCTTCGCTCGATTTGATGCAGGTACAATTTATCGTTGTCGCCCGGCTCATCCATCAGCTCCCGATAAATCCTCATCGCGTCTCTGTTGCTGAAGTCGGTCTGAATTGTTCTTTTGATGAGGATGCGCGCTTTATCCTTAAATCCCAACTCATGATATGCTTTGCCGGTGTAGTAATACACATCGGACATCTCAAACACGACATCCTGATGATCCGCATTTTCAAGATCTCCGAACTCATTGTCGTAAGCGGCTATTATCTCGGCGAACTTTCGCTGTTGAAACAATATTCGATATCGCACTGAGTCGAATTCGTGTTTGTAATCAAGCACTTTACTTCCGTGGATAAACGCCAGCGCTTCATCATAGCGTGCTTCTTTACAGAACAAGACCGCGACATTCAGACTGATAAGCTCTGCATCGGCATCCTCAAATTCGAGGGTCTTCTTGTAGGATTCATGCGCCGAAGCAAAATTATGCAGGGTCGCTTCAATGTTCGCTTTCTTAAACCACAATTGCCATTGATTTGGAAAGAGCCGGAGACCGGCATCGACAACCGACGCGGCTTTCGTTGCATCGCCATCGATCAAAAAACACTCGCTGAGAAGATTATAGCCGTTAATATTGTTTTGCTGAATCAAGGTCTCCGCGGCCGCCTTCGCTTCATCCTGCCCTCCATTGTAAAGAGCTTCGAATGCTTCCTTGATATAATTTGCCGTGTCGCTCTTCATGATAGTTTCTCGATAAATTTAACATTCATGCAATAGCTTTCAGGGTTTCTATTCTGTTCCTGACGCCAGGATGTTCAGGATTTCTTCATATTCATGCGGCTTGTTCATATTGTAAAATGTGCCTGCCCGATAATTGGGGATTTCACTCTCGGCGTCAAGCACTTTTGCATCCATTTGTCTGACCAGTTCCAGTACCTTACATCCTCGTTTCTTTTGATCGCCGGCCCTGGATTCCTTAACATCATTGTCCGCAAGCAGTGCGTCGATTACAGGTATTGCGTCTTTGTGATAGACGCCCGCCAGTTGCTGATAATACCCGTCTGCTTTTGCAATCGTAATTCTTTTTTCGGTTCTATAACTCGCAAGAAAGTCGATAGTGTCGCGATTCATAAGCTGCATATCGCATGAAATCACGAAGTTTTTGTCGGTAGTTGAGGCTGTGAGACCGGCGTGAATACCGGCGATCGGCCCGGCCTTCAGGTGTGTATCCTCTACCATCCGCAATCCAAGGAACTCATATTCCGCTGGAGAGTTGGTACTTAATATCAGCCGGGGAAACAAGTCCCGCATCAGGGCAACGATCCGTTCGATAGCCGTCGAATCTCCGATTTTTAACAGCGACTTATTCCGCCCCATCCGGAGGCTTTTGCCGCCGGAAAGTATAATGCCGGTCATATCTGTATGCATTCGATCATTTCTCCGCTGCGGGGATTAATTCGACTCTCTTCGATCACGATCAGACAATTGGCATTGCTGAGACCTGCCATGTTGCCCGATGATGCAGAACCGGCGTCTTCGACCAGGTAGCGGCCTTTCCGCTCATCAAATCGAAGGAGGCCCCGGGCAAAGTGTCTTTTGGAATCTTTCTTCTTCAAATCGCAGGTCAGTTCGGCGAGGATACGCCCGGACGCTTCGTCACGGACGAAAGAGTTAACAACTCTCTGGACAAATATGTTAAAAGTCACAAATGCCGAAACGGGATTGCCGGGCAGGCCGAATACCAGCTTTTTGTGCCGACCGCGTTCGTAGCTCCCAAACAAAATCGGTTTACCGGGCTTGATGTTGACGCGCCAGAATTTTGTTTCAACTCCCAGCGTTTCAAATAGCTCTTTGATGTAGTCATATTTCCCGACCGACACGCCGCCTGTCGTCACAAGTATATCGATATCCGACTTTAAGGCCTCGGATAGTCTGGATTCGCTCAGCTCCCTGTCATCGCCAACAATGCCAAAATTGACGGCTTCGTGGCCGGCCTCCCGGATCGCGGCAGCCAGGGCATAGAGATTTGTGGCCCTGATCTTGTCCCCATGCGGCTTCTCATCGACTTCGATCAATTCATCTCCGCTTATTAACAGGCCTATCTTCAGTCTCTCAAATACTTTGACCCTAGCCTTGCCGCAAGCGGCCAGCATAGAGATGTGATTTGCCCTGATCGAGACGCCCTTTGCTATCGCTTCCATTCCCACGAACAGGTCGCTGGCCCGGCGGCGAATATGTTGGCCTTTTAGCACAGTCGCCGTCTCACTTAATGTCAGCCGGTCATCATCTTCAACTACATGCTCCACGGGAATGACCGTATCGGCATCGGGCGGTATTCTTGCGCCGGTCATGATGCGGACGCAGGAGTCAGCGCGCAGCGCGTAGTCGCTGTAGTTGCCCGCTGCAATTTCACCAATGATATTCCAGGATCTGACCTCAGGGTCATAGCGAATGGCGATGCCGTCCATCGCTGCGTTGTCAAAGGGCGGTTGATCCGTATCGGACAACACATCTTCTGCCAACACGCGATGCAATGAGTCCGGTAAATCAAGCTCGACCACGCGTTTGGGCATCTCCTTACATTCGGATCGGATAATACGACAGGCTTCTTCGTAACTCAGCATATTACTTCGCCGCTGTGTTTTCTTTCCATTGATAAGATTGGTCTTCAAAAATCTCCCTGGCAAAGACCGGAACCTTCGTCTTGATTTCTTCGACAATATAGCGGCAGGCTTCCATTGCATCATAACGGCGAACGGAAGACGTGAAAACAAACAGACAAATTTCGCCGACCTTAAGCCGGCCCAAACTATGGTAAATATGAGCGCAGGTCAGATCAAAGCTGCCGAAGGCTCTTTCTCTGATAGCGTGAAATTCCTTCTCGGCCATTTCTCGATAGGCTGTGTACTCAATAGCGGCAACGAGCTTTCCGTCGATCTTGTCCGCCCTGACCTGCCCCAGGAAGATATCATGCGCCCCGATCCTTGTTTTCGTCTGATGCCCGGCAATCGAATTTGCAATTTTCTGCGCACTGATGCAGCCATCAAAAAGCGCCGGTTTGGGTTTCTTCACCTTGGACCTCTCTGCAGTCATAGCTGAGCTCATGAGTTAACAAAATCGCTCTTTAGGTTTTCAGATTTGTCGACCTCTTGCAAGACGGATATCTGATACGGGAGAACAATAAGACGGGGTCGACGCTTGACAGCGGTCAGGTTCGGATTATCACTTCGCGGTGGACAGGCCGGGTTCCCATCCGCCCAATGCGTCCACGGTGACTAACTTCAGCCGCCGGCAAAGCCGGGTAGGACAGCCACTTCATCATTTTCATTTAGCACACAGGAGTCCTGGGCAATACTCTGATTTACCGCGATCTGGAAGTTAATATCGACGAGCTTCCTGATGTCTTGTGTCAACACACATTTTAACTCCTCGACGGAAGATACCGCCATGTCCACCGTCGCTTCCTGTGTGCCGGCAGCCTCTGCAATCATTCCGAAGTATTTTAATCGGAGAGTCATTTTACACCTTTTTACTTTGAATCTGTTGCACGACTAATGAAGTCGCCACTTTTACCGCCGGTTTTCTCCAGCAGATGTATGTTCGAGATTCTTATCGATTTATCGAGCGCTTTACACATGTCGTAGACTGTCAGGGCCGCCACCGAGACCGCAGTTAGCGCCTCCATCTCGATACCGGTCGGCCCGTTCGTGGCAGCGAAAGAATTGATGGTCACCATATTGCCGGCGGCCAGTTCGAGCTTCAGGTCAACTTTTGAGATGAAAATGTTGTGGCAGAGAGGAATCAGTTCGTAGGTCTTTTTGGCCGCCTGAATTCCCGCGATTTGCGCCACGGTCAACACATCGCCCTTCTTGCTGAACTTGTTGGCAATGGCCTCGTACACTTGCGCGGACACATGAACTTCCGCATAAGCCCTGGCCGTTCTGAGCGTGCTTTGCTTGCCGGCAACATTCACCATTTCCACCTGAGCGTCCGAGTTAACATGACTCAGTTCTTTCATTTCAACCTCCTATGGCCATCATCTGATTTTCCGAGAATGTCAGCAGTTGCTTAACAGGCGGATGAACCTCCTGCTTGAATTGCAAGGCGGCAATTATGCGCCCGGCTATTTCTTTGTCGTCCAGGCCGGACCGGAACAAATCTCTTATATTCAGTCCCGAGTCATCAGCTGACAGCAAACACAACTTCAGTTTGCCGGATGAGCCCACCCGCAGACGGTTGCAGGAAGAACAAAAGTGATTTGATATAGGACTTATAAAACTCACCGTGCATTGGTGGTCCCGGACCCTGAAATCCTTTGCCACGGAGTTTGCCTCCGGCCTGAGCGGATCCAGCCGAAAGCGGGACTCGATGGCAGACTTCATATCACGACAACTGATGAATTTTTCGTTCTTCCAGGCATTATTACCAAAAGGCATGAACTCGATGAATCGAAGATTGAAATCTCTGTCCTTGAATTGATCGACTATTTCTACGAGTTCATGATCGTTAATCCCGCGCATACCAACGGCATTAATCTTAAGAGGGTGATAAGCCAGTTTTTCGGCAGTCCCGATCGCCTGCAGCACTTCATATATTTTGTCATGCCCGGTGATTTGTTCAAAGACTTCTCTGTCGAGCGTGTCGAGGCTGATGTTCAATCTATCCAACCCAAGCTGCTGAAGTCGCTCTAGATGAGGAGCCAGTGTTGTTCCGTTGCTCGTTAAGGCAAGCTGAAATCCGTGACTCTGCTTCAGGTCGTAGAGGCGTTCGAAAAGCGGGATAATGTCTTTCCTGATCATTGGCTCGCCGCCCGTGAAGCGGATTTTCCGGATATTAAACTCAAGCACAAACAGCTTGACCAACCTGACAAGCTCATAAAGAGTCAGGTTTTGTTGATAGCGCACCGATTCGCTTTTGTTCTCTTTCGGATTGCAATAAAAACAGTTAAGATTGCACCTGTCGATCAGGGAGACCCTCAGGTAGTCGTGCTTTCTATGAAATCGGTCTTCAAGTATCTGCATTGTTGCTCAGAGTAATATTAATGCCAGGATTGCCGCAATACCAACCACCAGGGCCGGGTGCAGATTAAATATAAGTACCAGAGCCGCCGCCAGAGCCATTAAGATGAAGCTCTTCCAATCGAGGTTCATTTTCGATGCATACTGAAACATAATTGCCGCGATCATGCCGATGACGGCATATCTGACGCCGTCAAAGGCCTTCATTACCCTTTCGTTAGCCGAGAAGTGATTGTAGGCGTATGCGGCAATCATAATGACAATGGCCGGAACGGTCAGGTTTCCTAAATTCGCAGCGATCGCTCCTGCAATTCCGCCCGCCTTGAAACCTGTGTACGTTGCATATTTGATTGATATAGCGCCCGGAAAAACTTCCACCATGCCGAGCACATGCAGGAATTCATCTTTGCTCAGCCAGGCATAATTCTGCACCGCCTCGCGCTCGATAAGCGGCAGCAGGGAATAGGCTCCGCCAAAAGAGAATGAACCCACTTTCAGAAAGGCGAAGTATAGTTCAAGGTACAGCACTAGCTTTCCTTGTCTTCCAGTACGGCATCGATTGCTTTGAGCGCTGCCATCATAGCCGGCAGTCCGATTGTGGGTAAAGAGAGCAGCGCGACCTGGTGCAGCTCTTCCCTGCTTGCTCCGACATTAAGCGCTTTTCTGGTATGCGAGGACACTGCGCCTTCCAGACGCGCGCCAGTTGAAATCCCCAGCTTGATCAATGCTCTGGACTTCTCGTCGATTGGTCCGGCATTGTGAACTGCATCTCCCATGGCCTGGTAAGCGGCCATGATCTCGGGATACTCTTCCTGTATCCTGATAAACCTTGAAGGAATTTTGTCTGCCATTATTCCATTCCGATTGTATAAAAAAAGGCCTCACCCCCGGCAAAGGAGTGAGGCCAACAGCTAGGGTGCAAGGAAGCACCGTCGTAGTGTTCTCATCTCCTTTGCAAATTCGGCAGGGTGATTGGTTTCCCGTTCACCCCCTTCGGTTGGTCGCTCATATCCGGGGACGTAGAGACGGCAACTCGGAGAGATGGTCATGTGACCGGATATGTTAAGGAACCAGTTCTTATTTAAATTAGTTTTTCCAGATCCCCCTCTTTTTGAAATAAAGAGGGCTTAGGGGAGTTAAGAAGTCCAAAAAATCTCTTAACTGCTACCCGTTCGGCGCTCTATCCGCGCCTCTCCCCGCTCCTTAAGGGATAGAGAATCTATAAAAATTCACGTTGAAAAAGCACTAATTTGAATAGAGTCAACAATTTCGTTTACACCGTCAGGGATTGTCGAACTCTCTCTTCGGCCCCTGGTAGTACCACCAGTTAAGAACCAGACAGATGCCGTAATATATGGCAAAGCCGTAAAGCGCGTATTCGGGATGACCGGACTTTATCTGCTGGCCGAATACCTTCGGAATAATGAAGGCGCCGTAGGCGGCGATTGCGGAAGTCCAGCCGAGAACCGGCCCGGCCTTTTCTTTACTGAAAATAAACGGAATACTTCGGAAAGTAGAGCCGTTGCCGATACCGGTCGTCAGGAAGAGAACCATAAAGGAAGCAAAAAAGGGCCACCAGAATTCCAGAGGATCGGCGGCCGACCGCGCTTCGATAACAAAGTATGCAACTCCCAATGCGGCCGCGATCTGAAAGATCGTACTCCACATTGTTACCCTGGCGCCGCTGTTGATTTTGTCGGAGAGAATTCCGCCGAGGGGTCTGATCAATGCGCCGAGGGCCGGACCGAGAAAGACCCAGAATCGGTAGTTAGCCTCCGGGAAAATGTCCTGGCACAGTTTTGGGAATGCAGCCGAATAGCCGATAAACGAACCGAAGGTCATCGTATAAATGATGGTCATTATCCAGTTGTGCTTATCCGTCAGGATCGAAAATTGTCTGTTTAAATTCGATCTGATCGCGGACGGCGTTGCGAATTTCATCAGCACAACAGTTAGAATGATCACGATCGGCAGCACAATCCACATATTAATGTCCAGGCCGACCAGCAGGAATGAGCCGGCAGCCGCGGCGATCAATCCCAGGGCTACCATAATAAGCGTCTTGGAAACCCCGCCGGCCGTCGTGGGTAATTTCGGGGTGCCTGTAATGACATTATTCATTCCCAGGAAGGCCGCAATCGCCGCGCAGGCCAGGAGCGGCAGCCAGACCCAGGCGGCATTCTGTACGCCCGCGAATTCAACGCCCTTAACGGCAACACCGCTTCCCACGGCTGCGAAGAGTGCGATCGGAACGACCGTTGGGATCAACTTCTGCATGACCGCAACGCCAAGATTCCCGATACCCGCATTCATCCCCAGGGCATAGCCCTGCATTTTCTTGGGAAAGAAATAGCTGATATTGTTCATCGACGAGGCGAAGTTTCCGCCGCCAAAGCCGGACAAGAGGGCCATCACAGCGAAATAGCTATACGATGTATTGACATCGCTCAAACCAAGCGCAGCGCCGACGGCGGGGATAATCAGCAGGGCTGTCGTAACGAATATGACGTTTCTGCCGCCACCAAGCGCGATCAGGAAAGAGTTCGGCAGGCGTAGGGTAGCGCCGGCTAAACCCGCGATGGCCGGAAGAGTGTAATACAAATTGTTAACTTCGGCCAGCATGTCTTTGTGTGCGTCCGTACCCGGCGTCAAACCTTCGAGCATACCGAAGGTAAATCCGAAATCCTTCATGTATGTTACCAGCATACCCCACATAATCCAGACAGAGAAAGCGAGCAACAACGCCGGGATCGAAATCAATAGATTCTTGTTCGCTATCTTTTTGCCCGTCGATTCCCAAAAACTGTTGTCATCGGGATTCCACTTGTCGATGTTTACTCTCATAGTGTTCGGCCAGTTTGCATTAAAAGTATTTGCCTTACTCTAAACAAAGCCTGAAAGTCTATTGAGCGCTGACGGCTTCCACATCTTCGTGTTCGGAATGATCCAGTTTGTCTGAAAACGAATCCTTCGGCTCACGCAGGAACATTGCGCAGTAAATGAAGCTGAGGGCCGCGCCGGAAGCGATAATGTAGAAGAAAGTTATCGAGTCGACCAACGAGAAGATAACGAGGTAAACAACGGCTCCGACATTCCCGTAGGCCCCGGCCATCCCGGCTATTTGCCCCGTCATGTTTTTCTTAATCATCGGGATTACGGCAAATGTCGCGCCTTCCGCACCCTGCACAAATATCGAGCAGGCAATGGTTATAACGACCGAAACGCCCAGCCACCACATGCCGTCGAAGGTCGGCACGAGGCTGCCTTCGGCGCCATGACTGGCGATATTCGCCATGCCCAAAAAACCGATGGTGATTCCGACCATATAAAACAGCATCGTATTCTTGCGACTCTTCATTTTGTCGCTGAGCAGACCGCCAAGTGGTCGCGCAAACAGATTCACGAAGGCGAATGAGGCTGCTATCAGGCCGGCCATCGTCGCGGTCATAATCGTCGTTCCATCCGCGCCCGTCAGGCTCTTGAAGGTTAACTCGAAAAACATCGGCAGCATTGACACCACGGCCAGCTCTGCACCGAAATTGGCGAAGTAGGTGCTGTTAAGCGCAGCCACGCTGCTCCAATGATATCGATCTTTTTCCGGAACCCCGGCTTTGAGTATCGGCAAATTGACCTGCAGTGTTTTTATAACATGAGCAAGATAGAACAATGCAAGCACGGCATATATGACAATCGTCAGCATTTCCGGCAGGATCGGCTCGCCGTTAACTTTCACACTGCTGATTCGCCAGGTGAGAATAGCCATAGCGCCGACAAGGGGAATCGACCAGACCAGATACTGAACCAGGTCGCCGTAGGAGCTGACCGTCATCGGCGCAGCTTTCTTTACGCCGCTGAACTTTTTGCCTTCGGGCAAGTCTTTCACGATAAAGTAATAGACAACGCCATATACAAGCGATACCAGACCGTTAAATGCCAGTGCCCAGCGCCAGCCTTCACTGCCGAGCCCCAGCCATTCGCCGAAGAATGTAAGCGCCACCCAGGGGAGAGTCATGGCGGCCCATGCCGAGCCGAAGTTACCCCAGCCGGCATAAAAACCTTCGGCACGCCCGATCATTTTCGGCGGAAACCATTGGGACACCATCCGGATGCCAATGACAAAACCCGCGCCTACCGACCCCAGGAACAGCCTGGAAATTATGAGCTGCGTAAAGGTATCGCCAAAGGCAAAAAAGAGCGCCGGCACGGCACTAAGGACCATCAGCCCGGAAAAGACGCTTCTTGACCCGTATTTGTCGATCAGGGCGCCGATCAGGACACGGGCCGGAATTGTGAGCGCTACGTTGCAAATCGCCAATATCTTGATGTGTTCTTTGGTCAGCCATGCCATGTCCCTGAGCATCGTCGTTGCCAGGGGTGCCATGTTAAACCATACATAGAACGTGATAAAAAAAGCAATCCATGTGTAATGAAGCGTTCTGATTCTCTCCTGGGAGAAATCTAATAACTCTGGTTTCTTCACGACTGCTGCAAAGCCTTGGTATTGTTAACAATCTGATGAATGTCCACCGTGAATACCGACGTATCGTAAATTGTAGTACTCCTTAAGTATTTTCAGGCCTGTGTTGAGTCCATTTCGTCGAGGGATTGCGGACTTCTTTCCGTCCCCAATTCCACAGCACGCGCTGGTATGGTCGGGCGATGTAGTGCAGAGGCGCCACGAGAACGTGAACGAGTCGGGAGAATGGGAACAGCGCAACGATCAGGTATGCGCCGACAACATGCGCTTTCAATAGCCAGGGCATGGCACTAACAGCTTCGATTTCCGGCTGTAGAAAAAAGATCGACCACAAATATGGCGTCAGAACAGCGGCAAACCAGGAAGAGCCCCACTGGTAATTGTATGCGACCAAAAGTCCGATAACCACCTCGGCCAGGATCAGCAGCTCAACAAAGATGTCCATCTTCGTTGTCACCACGGCCACCCTCTCGTTGCTTAACCTGCGATACAAGAGCATGCACAGGCCGAACAACAGCACCAGCCCGGCGATGAAGGCGCTGATTTCAATTATCAGCAAGCGCACTGGTTCCGAGTTAAATGCCAACACGGTATCCGGGAACAAAAATCCGATCAGGTGACCGAAAAACAGAATGATGATGCCGAAATGGAAGGGCACCGAACCCCAAAACAAGGACTTGCTCTCGAGAAATTGTGAAGACAGCGAGCTGACGCTGAATTTGGTAGCTCGATAGCGTACAATCGTTCCGATAAAAAATATCAACAGAGCCACATAGGGCAAAGCGATAAACAAGAAACTATCTAAAACATTCATGATTATTCCCGTTAATTACACTTTATCACTTTCAACAGCTAATTCTGAGTGAACCGACTTCAGAAAATCACTGCTATTGAGATTGATAATGTCTTTCTTGATGTTGAAGTCTTTTTTCAGCACCTTGTAGTAGGCTGTGAGAGCAGCCAGGTAAATCATCTGATATTCTTCGGAGCTGTCGATAATCGTCTTGTACTGTTTCTTGTAGAACTTGACTTTGTATCCCATTTTTTCGTCGCTGAATTCGTCCATAATCAGTCTGGTGGCCGGAGCAAGTATTTTTGCAACCAACTCCTCCCGGAATTCATCATCATCAGTTCTTGCCAACAACTGTAAAACAAAAGGCAAATGATCGGACAGCTCTCCACCGGTTTCGATATCGGCTTCCCTCAGTTCACGATTCAGATTCGCCAACAGGGCTCCTCTCTTGTAGTCTTCACCGAAAAGCACATAGCCAATGTCCAGTGTCGTTATGGCCTGAACTTCGAAGGATCTAGTATAGAGCTCCTGTTGATCCAACAGGCTCGTACGCTCTGTATATGTAACGAAGGCCGCCAACTCCGCTGCGCTTTCCGGGTACTTGTCGGAAAGGAATCGGAAGACAGCTTGTGTGAATTCTGCAAAGCCCTCAGCAGGAAAGGAGAAGAGTCCCGCCAGTAACTCATAGTGCGAGAATGGTTTCGACATCAGGAACCTCTCTCGGGTTTACGTTTGGTACCAAAGCCTACCGAGCCCTTTGCATCGCCGGTGAACTCGAGCATTTCTATCGCCTGCTCGCGATGCGCCGGCGGAATGACAAATCGATCGCCAAATTTGGCCAGGGAGGTCAGGTAATAGGACTCCTCAACTTCCTTAACGCTGAAGTTAACTTCTTTGAGCGCCGCCATTGCCTTCTGTTCGGATATGTCGCCGACTGTTTTCCAGCGCCGGTAAATGCGAATCGCCATAAGCTTTTTGATGACGGCTTTTACAATACCGACATCACCCGCGGAAAACAAATTCGCCATATACTCGAGCGGGAAACGCGCATCTTCGATACTGCCGAAGATGTCCTTCGTCGAGGTATCGTAGAGCCAGTTGTCATCCCAGAATTTACTCTTGGGATCCATTTTCTTAGCCTGTTCGCTGTTGTCGGCACTACTGACGGAGGCCATAACCGGCAGCATCGGCGGAACATAGAAGAGCATCGGCAGAGTGCCGTATTCCGGGTGCAGGGGCAAAGCCAGATCCCACTCCTTCACGAATTTATAGGTCGGCGATTCCTGGGCCGCTTTAATCGTGGAGTCGGCAATGCCATTGTCCTTGGCGGCCTGAATGATCGCCGGATCAAAGGGATCGAGGATCATATCCTTCTGGCGCTGGACGATCTCGGCATCGCTGCCTGCGCCGGCTACCGCGCTGTGAATCTGATCCGCATCGTAGAGCATCACGCCCAGATAGCGAATGCGGCCGACACAGGAGTGCATACAGGCGGGAGCCAGGCCGCTTTCAATCCTGGGATAGCAAAGGATACATTTCTCACTCTTGCCGGTGTGCCAGTTGTAGTATGTTTTTTTGTAGGGACAGGCCGTCACGCACATCCGCCAGCCTTTGCAGACATCCTGGTTAATGAGCACGACTCCGTCTTCACCGCGCTTGTAGATGGCGCCGGAGGGACAGGAAGCAACACAGGCCGGATTCAGACAGTGGTTGCATATCCTCGGCAGATAGAAGAATGCCATTTGCTCCAACTGGAACATTGCCTGCTGTTCAGTAGGACTCAGCTTTTTCAGGTTAACATCATTGCGGGCATAGTCGGGCGTTCCGCTTAAATCGTCGTCCCAGTTCGGCCCCATCTTAATATCCATGGGCTTACCGGTAATAAGCGATATCGGCCGCGCTGTGGGCTGATCATCCGACTCGGGCGCTTCGATGAGGTCGAGGTACTTATAGGTAAAGGGCTCATAGTAATCATCGATCATCGGAAGCTTGGGATTGTGAAATATATTCGCCAATCCCTTGCCTTTGCCGGCGCCTCTCAATTTTATCGATGAGCCATCCCGCTGCCAGCCGCCGTGATAAATGTCCTGGTCTTCCCATTTGCCGGGATAGCCGGTTCCGGGCTTTGTCTCGACATTGTTCCACCACATGTATTCAGCGCCTTTTCTGTCGGTCCAGATGTTCTTACATGCAATGGAGCAGGTGTGGCAGCCGATACATTTATCAAGGTGAAACACCATTGATATTTGCGACTTGATATCCATCAAAAAACCTTTTGAACAGTGTATCTGTTTATTTATGTTTTTTAGTAAACGACCCTATCCATCTTCTTAACTATTACGTGGGTATCGCGATTCACCGCCGTCGGTCCCCAGTAGTTGAAGTGATAGGTGAACTGTCCATAGCCGCCGGCCAGATAATTCGGTTTCAGGTGGATTCTGGTAAAAGAGTTATGGCCGCCTGCCCGCCTGTTGCCTCTTACCTGCGACTTCGGAATATTAACAGTTCTTTCCGGTACGTGGTAGACAATGCAGACGCCCTTGGGTATTCTCGAACTGACATTTGCTCGCGTGCAATACACGCCGTGATCGTTATACACTTCAACAAAGTCGTTGTCCTGAATGCCAAGCTCGGCGGCGTCCTCCTCGTTAATCCAGCAGGGCTCCCCGCCACGGCTCAGCGTGAGCATTCGCAGGTTGTCGCCATAGGTCGAGTGAATATGCCACTTACCGTGCGGCGTCAGGCAGTTGAGAACTTTTGCCTCGCCCTCTTTAATGGTTTCGCGCAAGTCTCCATAGACCTGCCACTTCGGCGAAGGCTTGTAGGTTGCCAGGTGCTCGCCGAAGTCAATATACATGTCATGATCCAGGTAGAGATGTTGGCGTCCGGTAAGCGTTCGCCAGGGAACCAGCCTGTCGACATTGTAGGTGAAGGCGGAGTAGGCGCGGCCGTCATTCATCAGCCCCGACCAGACAGGCGAAGTGTTGTATCTCCTCGGCTGGGCCTGAAGATCGGCGTGCGTGACTCTGAAGTCTTTGCTGCCTTCGCCGAGATCCGTAAGCACCAGGCCGGTCTTCTTTTCCATATTCGCATAAGCCCGTACCGTCAGCTCGCCATTGGTAAGCGTCGAGAGGTGTAACACCGCATTTGATGCGGCCACATCTCCCTCGATCGACGGATATTTCTTGCCCTTGATCTCGGTTACGGGAAAGTGGTTGGAACTAATCATTTCATCATATTCTTCTTCACAGAAGTAGTGATTGCCGTGCGCTCCCAGGCCCTTGTTTTTAACGTTCTCGCCGAGCGCGATAAAGCGATTGTAGATCTGTGTATAGTCGCGATCCACCACCACCAGACCGTGCATCGTCTTGCCCGGAACCGGCTCCACTTCGCCCTTGTACCAATCCTTTACCCTCGGCTGCGAGATCTCGGCCGGCGAATCGTGCGCCAGCGGCGTTGCGATGATATCCTTCTGAGGCTTGTTAAAGTACTTATTCGCCAGCTCGCTTGTTACTCTCGCAATCTGCTTGAAAATGTCCCAGTCTGTTTTTGATTCCCAGACAGGTGCGATAGCGGCTGAAAGCGGATGGATAAAGGAATGCAGGTCGGTCGAGTTAAGGTCGTCTTTTTCATACCACGATGCCGCCGGCAATACGATGTCGGAATAAAGCGCCGAGGAGTCCATACGGAAATTGAGATCGACAACCAGATCCATCTTTCCTTTTGGCGCGACATCGTGCCAGACCACTTCTTCGGTTTTCTCGACGACACTGTCATCGGCGATTTTGTTGTTATGGGTGCCCAGATAATGATCGAGGGCATATTCGTGGCCTTTCATCGAACCCATGATCGCATTGCCGCGCCAAATGTACCAGACGCGCGGGTAGTTTTCCTCTGCATCCGGATCGGAGACTGAGTATTTAAGCTCCCTGGACTTGAGCTTCGCCAAAACGTAAGTCTTGATTTCATCGTCGTTTTTGGCGCCCTTGTCGATCGCTTCCCGGCACAAGTTCAGGGAGTTTTCGTTGAATTGCGGATAGAAGGGCATCCAGCCGTTGCGCACTGATTTGAAGATCGCATCGGCGGTGTGCATCTGTGTCATCTCATTGTAGGGAGTCAGGTTGTAGTCCGACGACTTGCCATCGTAGCGGTATTGGCAGGTGTTGATGTAGTGCCATATCGGCGCCTGCTGCAGTCGCACGGCATTCACCCAGTCCTTGGCAAAGGCGATAGCGCCCCAGGAATCGCCCGGCGCCAGCTTTTCCTGGCCGACATAGTGGTTTAGTCCGCCGCCGTTTCTACCGACGCAGCCGGTTAACATCAGCGCCATAATACCCGCGCGGTACATCAGGTTGGCGTGGTACCAGTGATTAATGCCGGCGCCGATAATAATCGAACATTTGCCTTTGCTGGCTTCGGCCGTCGAAGCCCACTCTCTGGCAAACTGCAGGACCGTGTTCTGATCAACACCGGTGAAGATCTCCTGCCAGGCCGGCGTGTAGGCGGCGTCCCTGTCCTTGTAATCAGCAGGATAACTGCCGTCAAGGCCGCGGTTGACGCCGTATTGTCCCATCGTAAGATCGTAAACCGTCGCTACGGCAACCTTACCGTCGACGGTGTCAATGTATTTAACCGGGACGCCGCGCACATTGCGGGCATTCAGCCCGTAGTCGACGAACTCAACCTGCAGGACTTCATCGTTGTTGTCAAGCAAGGTCAGGACAGGATTGTAAGCGGAATCGTCATGTTCACTCTCGAATTTCAGATTCCAGTTGCCGCCGTCCCGGGAATAGCGAGTTCCGATCGATCCCTTCGGAATTACGAGTTTAGCGCTTTCCTCGTCGATGTTAAGGAATTTCCACTCGCCGTTTTCCTGGTCTTTGAATTCTTCGATTCGATTGGCCCGCAAGAGCCTGCCGGGCTTGTACACGCCATTCTCTTCGGTCAGCTCTACCAGGAAGGGTGAATCGGTGTATCGCTTCGTGTACTCGATGAAGTAGGGCCTGGGTTTGTTGTGATGGAATTCTTTCAGAATGACGTGCGTCACGGCCATCCAGAAGGCGCCATCCGAGCCCGCATGCAGCGGAATCCACTGGTCGGCGAATTTGGCGACCATATTGAAGTCGGGCGCAAACACGATCGCCTTCGTACCGTTGTGGCGAGCTTCACTGAAAAAGTGAACATCGGGGGTACGCGTCATTCCGAGGTTGGCGCCCATAACGGCGATGAATTTTGAATTGTACCAATCAGCGCTTTCCGCCACGTCGGTTTGCTCGCCCCAAATCTCGGGCGATGCATTCGGCAGATCGCAATACCAGTCGTAAAAACTCAGGCAAACGCCACCGAATAACTGCAGGAAACGCGCGCCGGAGGCATAACTCATCATGCTCATGGCGGGAATGGGTGAAAAGCCAATCACCCGGTCCGGTCCGTATTTCTTGGCCGTGTATAGATTTGATGCCGCCATAATCTCCAATACTTCATCCCAGGAGGCGCGTCGGAAGCCGCCCTTGCCGCGCGCATTCTGGTAGTCTCTTCTTTTGCTGCTGTTGTTCTGCAGATTCTCCCATGCCTCGACGGGGTTGTCGGTCTTGCGTCGCTCTGCCCGCCAGGAATCCAGCAGCCGGCCGCGGATAAGCGGATATTTGATTCGCAGGGGGCTGTACAGATACCAGGAAAAAGATATACCACGCTGACAGCCACGCGGCTCGTAGGGCGGAAGAGAGTCTTCAAGCAGGGGGTAATCAAGCTGCTGCGTTTCCCAGACGACGATGCCTTCTTTAACATATATCTGCCAGGAACATCCGCCGGTGCAGTTAACGCCGTGCGTACTTCGGGCAATCTTGTCATGTTGAAAGCGATTGCGATAGAACTCTTCCCACTGCCTGGTCTTGGGAGCAATTATGTCTTCAATCCAGCTCATGATGTCTGCCTTAGTAATTATTTATGTGGATGTAATTTGTCTGTCGTAAATCGCCTGGTTCACACTCTTCGCTTTAACCTTCCTGCTGAAGATTCCGAGAACAAGCATCACAGTTATGAACCCGGCAACACCCCATGTTAATAAAGTGGCAGAGGCATTTCCGCCTTCGTGTTTATCTTTTTCCGTATCGACATGAACAAGGAATGCCGTAAGCTTTGCAACCTCGTCGTCGCTGATATCCCGGCCGAGATAGGCCTGTTTCATGGCGGGATACTGCGGATTCTCGATCATTGCGGCTATGCCGGGACCGCTAATCCGGCTGTAGGATTCGGTCAGATCGAGAGCTAATCCGCCGCCGGAAGTAAAGGCATCATATTTGATATTGTGGCAAGAGATACATGAGGCTCCCCCGCCTTCCAGGCGATCCTCGCCCGAGAACAGGCGGGCGCCGGCATCGATCTGCTCTTGCGTGTAGACGACTTCCTCAATTTCTTCTTCGTCTTCGCCTTCTTCTGCATCCGCTCCATGCGAATCGATGAAGGCGATAAGACTGCGAACCTCGTCGTCCGACAGGTCATTGGGAGGCATTGGCATGTTGTTATACTCTTCAAAAACGGCAATGGCGTCGGGGTCACCGCTCGCGATCAGATCAGTAGAGTTCTGAACAAATTTGATAATCCATTCTTCGGACCTTCGCTCGGAAATGCCCTGAAGATCTGGGCCGACCCGCTTGCCTTCGCCGATGGTATGACAGGCCGAGCACACGACGAAAAGAGCTTCGCCATCACTCTCGCTACGAACAGTATTGCAGCTCAACAGCCCGCAGATTAACAAGCATGTTGTGAAACGAATTGTCATGATTCGATCTCGTGACAAATGAATAATTATGTATCGGATCGGCAACAAAACTATTTGCCTATGCCGCCCTGAATTCGATTGAGAAATAGCATCACAAGAGGGCGTCGCCTACGATCAAGCGATCAGCAAATAGGACAGCCGCCGCAGTTAACATTGATCGGATTGTTAAACACGAAGCCGCTCCCGCGTATGCCATCCTGGTAGTCTAGCGTTACACCCTGAAGATGAGCCAGACTTTCGGCGTCGACAACAAGTTTTAGCTCGCCACAGGGAAACACCTTGTCAAAGTGACTCAGCTTCGAGTCGAAACCCAGATCATGCCTTATCCCGGCACAACCGCCGCCATAAGCGGACAGGCGAACGTGTTCCCGACTTGCGATATCGTTGTTTGCTCTTATCCGGCAGATGGTGTCGTAAGCCTTGTTCGTGACATAGAAAAAGTCGTTGGAATTTCCGGTCGCGTCACTACAAGAAATTTTGAATTGATTGTCTCTTGCCGCAAGATCTTCCATTGCCATGTCCTCTTAATTGTATGCAGCGCAGGTATATAGTTGCGGAGTCAGGCATTGCCATGCTCACTCAGCATATAGCAGACATATGAAACCCACGATTAAACAGCGCTGCGGCTTAGGCCCCAGTTGTTTAACCTAAAAAAGAGAAGGATAGGAGAATCACAGTTGCAGTTGACAGGCATCAGACGACAAGGAAGGTGTCGCCGCTATTGAGACTCTTTACCATTGATTCAATCGTTTCGCTTTCAAAAGTCTTCAGCATTTTTTCCCTGAGAGGCTTGAAAGCATAATGCACCGGGCATGGACGTTGTTCGGAGCAGGTTGCCAGGCCGATGCCGCATTTTTCAAATACATCACTTCCGTCAATCAGCTTAACTACAGTCATCAATGGATTTCTCAACTGCTCGTCCGTCATGTAGAATCCGCCGCTCACGCCCTTCGCCGATGACAAGAGCCCATGCTTTGTAAGTGTCTGGAGAATTTTTCCCAAAAAATGCGTGGGTATCTCCAACCGTTCTGAAATTGTGCGTAAGCCAATCTTTCCATTTTCTTCTTCCAGACGATGTTGCCCTACAAGCAGGAGCGACCGAACTGCGTATGCACACGTTTTTGACAAAAACATCTCAATTCCGTATTGCTATGCCAGACATTGGGGATTTCGCTAAGCCCAATAGAAGAGCGACAGCTGATTTTGTTTTCCGAGCGTGCATAAATTTCCCAATTTGCCCCAAATACTTCCCGGCTGTAAAGGCTCCTTGCTACATTCAGCCAATACTTATCAGCAAGCCATGTCATTCGGTATCTCCCGCAATGCTCCTATAGCGGAACGAGCAGACTCTGATAGCACCTATTCTCTTTGTTGTTTTTCGGACGGCTGCAAGGTAATCAAAATTCCAATAAAAGACAAGAAGGTCTTTTATTCATTTATAATCAATCATCGGTGCACCAATTGCCAGGATGGCGGCTAATCCGGTAAGAATGAAGCTTGTTGCACAGCGCTACACGGCTTCCGGCGAGTTGGAGTAAAAGTTCTGATTTTCGGCTTCCACATCATTGCTCGACAGAAATCAAAGCAGCAGGTACAACTGACAGCTCCTTTGGCCTATCCGCCTACGCAGACGCATTGCAGCTAAGTCCAGCTGGTAACGCCGCCCGGAACACCGGGTTTTGACTTTTCCCTTTGCTGGCTCTGTGGCTGCTTGCTGGATCTGATTCCGGATCACCTCCGATTATTGTGAAGATTAGGTAAATCATCCCGGACAAATAAGAAGTCATCTTAAGCAAATCAACGAATGCGAGCAACTGGATAGTGCGGAAAAAAAACTGACCAGCCGTTGCAATTGTCTGCATGAAGGATTTAGTCATCAGTGGAAAAGAGTGTTCGGCATAAAAACCTTGCAGGCAAGGATTTTATGCCGATGAAATATACGGCCTCTTGTGCCGATAAGAGTGTGCGATTCACACTGGGGTCGATCATAAGCTGCCTTAACAATCATTCGTCAAAGGCCAATATCGCTTATGCTCTCGGCCTTAACAACGAGAAACCGGCAGCGACTTTACTGCTGCCGGTTTCCCGATCAACGAACTTTTGATTCAATTACCTGTCGACACTCGGCACCGGCGCAAACTCCGGCGCCAGACAACACTAAAGCCGGCTTAGATCAGCTAAGACAAGTGCAGTCTGTTTCCGGGTACAGTTTTTGGAGCGTAGTGCAGGCCAGCGGCAGCGAACTGTTCGTATGCGCCACGTAGGGCAGCAGTGGAAGGCAGTTGAAGTGAATGCAGTAGGCCTCGATGTGCTGGTACATGATTTCAGCGATATAGTAAATGTTTTTGTTAAAAGAGCATTTCGAAGGAATGCTGAATGTTTGAAATTCCCCGATAAATCCATATTGATTATTGATCGGTATGTGATCCGGACTCTGTTTTTCAATAGCGCCATCGATAAGAGCTGTCAGGCGATCGCTCGGGACATAACTGGCGTCATAAGGCGTATAAATCTGCTTAATGGAGTTAACCGGATGAGACGCAGAGCTGTTGCAGAGCCCCTGGCTGTCCTCCAGATTCCACCAGGCATGAGGGACAATGTCGATACAGTTCCAGATGGCCGCGCTATTGGGACAGGCCTTGCCGAGCTGATTGACATAATCCTGGTTGCCGACGGCCGGACCGGCGGTTTCCAGGAAGCTGACGGTCGCCAGTTCCTTAGTATCCCAGTTGCCCTGGCTCTGCGAGCCGAGTGTGCCGCTCGCCTGCCGCGCGTAATAGAGGGTCAATGCCATGGCCGGACTGAGAGCGCCACCCAGGCTGTGTCCCGTCACAACGACGTTTATGTCATCGCCGGCGCCGTTGATGGACTGCAGATAACCATCGCCGGCGTCGGAGCCAATCAGAAACAGACCACTCGAGTCTTGCAGGTTGAGCAACATGCTAAGCCCGTCGATCGTGCCCTGGCTGATAGAAAAGGAATTGCCGCCAGGCGCTTTAAATGTCTGCAGTTCTGATTTTTTATCTTCATTAAGAACGTCATAGGTCGAACCGGGCAGGGTTCCGGCAATCGCCACGACATAGTCTGTCCCGCTCGTGCTGTTTTTAGCTGCGTACATTACATTTGCCGGAATGCCAGGATTTTTCTTGGGATCGGCCACGCCGACCGGCCCCCAGGTGACCTCCCAATGTTCGCCATCAGCGGCATTGGCGTTGACGTAGTTATCAATGATGTCCTGCAGCTTTTGACGAGCCTGCGCTTCGTTACTCAGATCGTTCATATTAAACATGTTACTGAGAAACGAAAGCCCCCAGGTTTGTTGCTGTAATGAAAGCTGCGTATCGCTGGCTAGTTTTGTAGACATTTGATTTCCTCTAAATTAACAATTGTTGAAAGAAAGTTGTTTGTCATTGTTTACTGAACTCATCCGGGAGACAAGGTCAGGAGAATCCGGCACTCGTCGGCTTGCGGAACTACTCCGCCAGCCTGGAAAAGCGAGCCGAGCTGCCGGACAGCGCTGCGTCTTCCTTGTAAATCCTCAGGCAATCAGCTGCGTGAGCGTGTTTATGAGGCTTCAGGTCACATGCGGACCTGCTCCGGAGTCAGAGTAAATCGCAGAAAGAGCTGATGCCGGATTCTCCTTTCCTTTGCCAAGGGGAGGCGATAAGCTTCCTTAAGGCTGTTGCTCCCTCGGAGTCCTTTCCATAGCTTCAATGACCGTCGGAAGTAATGTCGCTTAACGGATCGGCGCTGGCAGCAGACTTCAATTGCCGTCCGCTCCGAGCAGCAGCCCGCTTTGCGAATTGCCGTTGTTGCTGAAGGTGATTTCGCCGGCAATGTTTTTGCTGTCGCATTTGGCGCAAAGAATACTGGCCGTAAATCCGCTCACGAATCCGTCCGGATCGCTGTTCGAAACGCCGTTCATGATCGTGAATCCGCTGGCGGAAGCAGTGTTCGTTGTGAAACTGCCGCTCGCAATCCCGGTGAATCCTTTGATCTTGATCGTGGATGTGTTATTGCCATTATCGCTTACGGTCAGGCTGCCGGTAGCGGCGGGAGGCAGTGCGGAGCCGTCGGCTTGCAGTACAATAAACTTGAATGAAGACATAGGTCTGAGATCCTGGAATGATGAAACAATTCAGAGTTAGGCTGATGTGAATACTCGTTTGCAAACAAGTCTGGATTGGCGTCGATACCTGGCTGCATTTTAAGGCGCTGCGGGCGAAAGTAATTACCACGATTGGCGCCCGCTTCGCTTTTCACGGTGGGCGCTGAACCCATCGACCGGCCATGGATCACTGCCAGAGCGGATCGGCGTAGCAGTATGCTTGTAATGAAAAATCGCGCCGCATCCGAGCGGACTTCGCTGTTGTGAACCTGCAATCCGTTTCGGGTGAATTGAGTGGCTGCAGCGGCTGTGATTTAGGGCAGATGATCAGATTTTCAGCGAGTTGCCTCGATTTTCAAGGCCGTCAATTCGGCTTCAAGCCTGTTTCCCGCTTACGCTGCTTAGATACACGTCTCGGATAGGCCGTCCTTCCGCCTTGCTCCTGGTCCAGTAGAGAATCTCCTCGAGACCGGAGATGGGTGAGGAGGCTTCCTGCTGCAGTGCTTCCAGCTCAGCGCGGAAACTCCGAAAGACAGCCAGCTGCTCTTGCCGGTCGTAGCAGTAATTCAGCTTGCGCAGCCAGTTCAGGACGGTTTTTTCCAGCGAGTCCAGGCGATCGTGTTGTTTAAGATAGCGATAGGTCGAGCGGAAAAGATGTTCCAGGCTGTCGAGATTGCCGAGCTCGAAATGCAGAACAAGGTTCAGAGCCCGTGCACAGCCCTGCAGATCTTTCCGCAGCACAATTCGCTTTTCAGCGAGCATGTGATTGACAAATTCCAGGGACTCGGCATGGCGTCCGATCAGAAAATAAAACACTGCGCAGTTATGACAGAGGTTAATGTATGTTTGCGGATGGATCGCAAGCCGTTGCTCACGAAGGATTCCTTCAATGTCCTCGACGATCTGCAGCGCTCGCTTTACCTGCCCCAGGTTGATATAGAGCGTTAACTCCAGGCCCAGCGCGCGCAGCTTCGACAGAATTTTCACATGAGGCGGTAACTGCTCAAAGGCCTTGATCCGCGCGGCTACCCGGGCGGCGTCCCTTTCATTCTTGATCTCCACGAGACAGGCCAGGTGCTGCACGAGATAGCGCACATACTGAACGCCGTACTTCTTGATCAGGGCCGGATGCTCATCAAGAATCGCGATGATCTGTTCATAAATACTTGTCGCCGCCGCCAGGTCATTGCTGCGCAGAGCATCAACCCCAAGAATATGCAGGCGGGCGACCCTGGACCGCAGCGTGCTTGCGTTTTCTGCGTCCCGAATCAGCGGATCCCGGATTATACTCTCTAGTTTTGCGGCGCTATCGCCGTCAGCGCGCTGCTTATCGCTGCCCCACAGCAGCGTGACGGAATCCTGCAGCCTGGCATAGCGGTGAAATGTCTGCTGCTCTTGGATACTCTGCTCGATCTCGTCATACAAGCTGTCCAGCTGCTGCTCGATATTGCGATCGTAGCGGCTCAAAAGCAGTGAACGCTCCCAGAAGAGCGCCTGCATCTGCATGGGATAGCTCTCCGTCTCGCGGGCTTTCTTTTTGGCGCGCTCGATCAGCAGCCCCGCATGTTGGTGCAGTCCTTTTTCCAGCAGCACCTCGACATGTAGCAGCGTGTTGCGAATGTCGTTCTCCATCAGGTGTTGCGCGCGGAAAGAGACGATGCTGTCCAACACCATGGTCGTGAGTTCGCTCTTAAGGCGCGGCAGGCTCTTCAGCGCAAAACTTCCGGCAGATTTTTGTTGCAGGGATTCATCGCTCCGGATTTTGGCTTTGTTGATGCAATCGAAGAGATCTTCGCACTTCTTGCTGCTCTTTTTGGCGTAAAAAGAAGAATAAAGCTTGAAGTATCGTTTCTCCTGCTTGCTCATCGACGCAATCAAATCATACAAACGCGTGGAAGCTTCCATAAGGACGTATAGATGGCGTGGAACGAGTCTGTTAGGTACTCCATCTACTGCGATCAACTGCAGATGAGTACTAAAGAGAATACCCTCCGGCAGCGGCAAGGGCAGGGATCACTCCACCGGATCCGTCAGGGTGGATTGATTCCCGGAAGGCAAAAATCTTCAATCTTTGTGATAATTGAAAATCGTAGAAGTTCAGATCCAGCATTTGCCCCGAGTGAGCGTGCGTGCAGGCTCCTCTATATCCGCCAGTTCAGATCACATCGTGTTCAGCACTTCGAAAAACGAATTGAAGATAAAATTCGGTAGCGGGCATTTGGCTGCCTTGCTCGTATATTTACCCTGATTCCTTTCTGCCTGCTATTCATTCATCAATTGTTCGGAGAGAGTTCATGTCATTCAATCGCAACTTCAGCTTTGGCATGCCCGTGACCAGCGTTTCCGCCGGCTACTATCCTTTCGAGTTACAGGTCTGGGCTTTTGCCGGCCAGAGCGACGAAAATTCAGACGAATGGATTGTCAACCTGCAGGGCTGGGTACGCTGCTGGGATCACAACGGCAGCCAGACAGGCCAGGGCTTTAACAACAGCGTCAGCTCCCTGAAAGTTTTCGGTACGAACAACGTGGTTGTCACGCTGCAGGCGTCGGCGACAGAATTTCGCGAGCTGGTTATCTACGAGCAGCAGCATCCGCTGGTGAACATCGCGGTTAACGTCCTGCACCCGGACGGCAACTCGGTTCAGCATCACAATGAGATCAAGTTTAAGCTAAGCGCGGGCAACAACTCCCCCTCCCCCATCAGCATCGACCTCGTCGACGTGCAACTTCAAACAACGCTCAACCTTTTGGGCTCGACCGAAGTCGTGGTTATCGATCCGATATTCGCTTTGGGTGGACAAGAAGGACCTTGAGGAAGCTCTGGCATCTGTGCTCCAAATTTTTGCCGGTTAGGAAGAGTACGGGATTCGTGAACCCCTGGCCTTGCACGCTAACGAAATCAAGGCTTTGAGGCGGGAACGAATAATGTTCATGTCTCCTGACTGAAGATCACTTTCGTTTTCCGCATAAGCTGGTCTCGGGCCAAGTACGTCGGGCCCGCTGAAATTTTCAGTGAAGATTTTCACGTAAAATACAGGAGCAATTATTGTTTCTGATGCGCGTTGAATACGACTCACAATAGAGGATCGCCGTCCACAGCTACATTGTTCCCGACTTTTGCTGCAAATATTAAATTTTCGGAATCGTAGCCGTGAGTTAATTACGGTGGTCCCGAATTGCAGCTTATGACAATACGACGGTCGTGCCGCGTTCACTCTACAACGTGACGCCAAAACATTTCGGAACAGTAAAGGATTGCCGGGTAGGTGGCGACGAATGACCAGAAGAATGAGTTAAGCCCCATCACGAATGCGTTGACGCCATGAAACACAACACCAAGGACAAGAAAAACCAGACAATAAGGGTAGCCGACCACCAGGGCCAATGGAAAGACGACCTCACCGGCAACCACACCCCAGGTAAGGAATCGAGTCATGCCCTGTCGGTTGTACAGAAACTCGGCGACTCCCTGGTGGCCATACGTGCGGGTGTTAAATATTCCGAACACTGCATCACCGCGATGCCAATGCGGAGAAAATGCCTTGACGAGTCCGGATGTCGCATAGGAAAGGCATGACTGAAGTGCGACATACCAAAGCGCGATATCCAACGCCAAAGGAGCTCCGGATAAATATCCAATGAAGAGTGCCCCGAAAGTGTGCGTAGCCATCTGATCCGAACCATCCATGCCATATGAACCGCGCAAGTTGAGAAGCAGTGTGGTGGCAAAGACAATGCCCAGGATCAACAGTACATATCGTCCGGAGACGAGTGCCGGCAGAAGAGCAAGCAGAGCGCACAACCTGAGACTGAGAATGAACAAAAAGTTGGGATATCTTAAAAACAGGTCTCCCAGCGTTCCCAGGGAGCTGCGCACCAAAACCGGCCTTTCTTTGAGCACCCTCCAACTGAAAAGGCCTTTGTCACTAAACTTGCGCCAATTCGCCATCCACTCCAAAGTTGAAATTACAGCTCCAACTGTCACAAGCCCGGCGACCACCAGGATGATTGTATTGCGTTCAAACAATTTCGCTTTCCGCCAAATAGTAGTTAAGTAATCCCCGCAGCAGATGTCGCGCCTTTTGACAACTTTGTACCGGTAGCACCGGCAGATTGTGAAAGCTCGGCATGCAGGATCTCGAGATTAGGCCTGTCAGAAGATCGTCCAGTCGCTTGTAAACTTCCGAAGCGATCAATTTTGTCAAGCTTCATCCGCTTGCCGCCTCTCCAATAAAAACTGACGATGTCTGATGGCGGGAACGGAGGACGATTGGTTTCTGTATAAGGAATGACCGACCTTCGAACCACGCTTCCTTAATTCCACTCAAAGTGAATAATCATAATTTGCTGCAAACTGCATGGTTTTCCACGACAGCCATACTGACTACAACCTTCGTCGGAATCATGCAGCGCAGCCAGGGACAGGGCGAAGCTACAATATCGATACCGCCGAATAGTATGACCGCTGCTGGACGAGGCCATTCAGCCATACAGATACCTACAGTAAATTTTGCCGACACCCTAAATGTTAATGTTACACACCGTCATACGGTTTAGGGTAAATCCGCAGCAGAGACCGGAACTCGGCAAGGCAAGTGTTCACTACAACCTGATTACATCGAGCGTTCAGCCTTACCGACAGAATTTTTGACTATTGAGTCGTTGATAACAAGCGACAAAATCTTTGTGACAAGTCAAGCTACTGTTCGCAAAGCGCACAAATTTAATTTCGAAACACACCGATGGCATCTGAAGCATGCCTAAGCAAGCCTCTCCGATAAAACAAAAACACTTAACTGCTTTTGCCATCGCTTACTCAGTAGATGACTATTACCTATCGATCCGACTTCGTTGAAACTATTTCGAAGCTGCCTTCAGAGCCTATGCAAATCGGACTTGAACACCAGCCGAGGCTCGTTAGCAGTCAGAAAACCGTCTGTACGAAGTATCATGAACTGCGTGGACTGTGCATGGAGATTATGTTCGACTGAGGAAATATAGTTGAGCGTGATTAAGTATGGGATCGACATGACAAAAGCTGACTTAGTGCTGGTCTCTCTTAACTGAATAAGGGAACGAACGATATCGGAAAGTACTTTCCTGCAACGCTTTTCCGGATTCCACAGTGCGCCGCTGATCGTTCGTTGGTCTGCCAGCGGAAGCTCCTGCCAGGCCGAATAGCTTCCGTCCGTCAGGTAATCACGAAACAGTAAATGATAGTCGAAGGTACCCGGCCGGGGCGCGAAGAAGCTCCATCGCGGGAGAAGGGAGAACACATCGCGACTCTTGAGCGCCGCAAGTGGTACACGCGTTACCTGGGACAGCAGCGATACGATGAACCAAACAAGAAGAATGGAAGCGGAGAGGACAATCAAAGCACGACACCTTTGTTAGTCGAAAGCATGCAAAGTCACGAATCGGACTTTTTGTTTTTTTCTACCGCAGCTTGCGCTCTTCCCCGGAGGTCGGAGACGCGCTGGCGGAACGATTTGATCCTTCCCCTGAGAAGCTGGCTGCGAGCCTCAATAAGCTGCGAAGCGCTGGCGGAATGCTCATCCTTCCCTGCAATCTTCTCGGCATCAGCCACCGAAGATTCATCCGCCGCGACCTGTTCTTTCGATACAGCGAGAGCCACTACCGTCACTTCTGCGACGTCCACCGTCACTTCTGCAACGTCCACCGTCACTTCAACCGCTTCCGGCGTCGCCTCTTCCATAGTCTCAAGCAGCGCTTCGTTAGCCTCCTGTACAGCTTCAGGAATTTCAACAAATTCATCGGCGGCATCGTCTACCACTTCAACGATGTCGTTTCCGATGTCCTGAATTACATTGGCAACATTATTGATAAAGCTGGCAGCCTCCACATTCTGTTTCGTACTGGCTTTCGACACGGATTCCGCAAATTGTTCGACTTTGTTTCGAAAGTCGTCAGCTATTTTGCGGATTTCATCGTTACTCTTCGGCATGGTTAAACATCTCCTATTGCTTTTACAGTTCTTGCTCTTATTCAAGTCTGAATTTGAATCTTCTATTGGATACTTCTAACCGACAAGGTAGTCTACCACGTCTGCTATCAACGAGGTACTTACAGGTGAATCGATTGAGCTTCCAGAAACTGCAATCGAAATTGAGACGGGTCGCAAATTGTGGCCAAATTAGTTATTTGTCACCGTTTTCACAGCTCAGCCGTCTGCTAAAACTGATCTTGCAACTGACCAATAATTTCGCCGAAGGATTTCATAAGTGACGAGTAGTCAGTTAATTTCAGGCTCATCTCAGCAAAAATTGCTGGAGGTGAATTTGCCCCGAGTTAGTGTCCGATTTCGAAATATTGTCAAGATGAAGTCACTGGTCATTACAAGACAAGTTGCGTTTTTGTGAGTTGTGCAATAATAATAAATTCCCAATTACAAATTGCATCATTTTCAAAATAATTTCAACGCTCCCGAAAATGAGCCACACCGACTCAGCTTTGGCATACAAGTATTGTCTACGTGATCCGAAAGAGTCCGACACTTTCCCGGCAGCGCAAGTCAGGAGGGATAACATTCAGCGAAGCGGTACTGCCGTACACCCTACCCTATCCCAAAAACTTCCGCTGGTCTACCGACATCAGCGAGGTCTGCAAGAGATTGCCGATAAGTGAACCTGATCTGTCAAAGACTTGCCCGAAAAGGAGTAACTACCATCTTGATGAAATCCAGCCACCACTTGGAGGAAGAATGCTTCTTGCCGCTGCTACGCCTTCACTCTCTCCCGGCGTCGCTTCTTCCAGGGACCTCGATTGCAAGGCAGGTACGTTCGCTATGATATGCATGCTGAACGTCATCTTTCCGCTATTTATGGTGTCGCCATAACCGGTAGGCCGTTGTCCACCCTCGTGCACTCGAACCATGCGAATGGTACCTGGAACTCCTCTGCGCCGAAGTTTGCGCCTTCAATTGTCATAAAGCTTGAAAAAGCCGGGTTTTTGCCGCTTACTCCGCAACGAGTAACAGCAGAACCACTGACAACAGAATGATGGATAATGGTCAAACGAATACCGAAAGTTCGATGACGAATTAATGCTCATTACCAAACTCCGACGGTGACACCCTTCAAGATGAGTTTCGGATGTCCTTTGCCCGCGCTTGAGTTCACCGTTCGGCAATTCTCGCAAGCTCGCGATTCAGATCATCGCTATCTCCATAGGCGCGCGTTTTCAAGGTACAGGTGCCAAAAGCAAAGCTCTGATCAAATATTCGCGCCGTCATACTATCTTTTTGGATAAAATGCGCTTAAATTTGTTCAGAAACCTGAGCCACCAAGGGTGGCTCTGTCAAGTGTCATAAATCGGAACCCAATGAACTATACGGGCGTCATGCTAGTCTGCTCCACGCCCGCCAAAAGGAGGAACCAGCGTGTCGGAAACACCTGTCACTTTTGATTTCGATCGTTCGAAGCTCGCGCGGACCTACGACGTCGAACGCCTGCAGCGGGAGGCGCTCCATGCCGTTCAGCCTTTTCCAACGTACATCAATTATCACGTGATTCCCCTGACTGCCGCGGGTGCGCGCAATCACGAAGTCACGGATTTCACCAACCCGGACTGGACGGATTGGATCGAGCTGCCCGTATTGAAGGAATGCCGCTATATCCAGGAAATTCTGGATTCCTTTGAGTGCCGCAAAACAAATATCCGGCTGATGCGCCTGGAGCCGGGCGGCCTGCTTCAGGAGCACACCGACCCGCAGCTCAATCTCGACTTTCGGAACCAGATTCGTTTGCATGTGCCGATATTCACAAGCGATGAGGTCGAGTTTATGTTAAACGACAGGCGGGTACCCCTGCAGCAGGGCGAACTCTGGTATCTGAAGTTAAGCGACCCGCATTGGGTGCGCAATCACGGACAATCGGAGCGGATTCAGCTGAGCATCGACGTCGTGTGGAATGAGTGGATTGAGAAGCTGATATTGGAAGGTGAAAAATCCTGATTCAGACAGATGCTGCTTGCCCCGCTCCTGTGCTCCAGCTTCAACCGTGGCAACAGTCGAGATAGATATACACCCGATTTTTGATCCAGAAATATCCCAAGAGGATGTACATCAGTGGCAGGAAGTTAAGCAGAAGCAGACGCCAGTCGGCGCGTTGATAGAGCCTGTGATAAGCGGACAGGCCAAGTAAGAAGATACATGCATTGACGCAGTACCAGATCGCGGGCAGAACCCGCTCAGCGCATACCCGATCGCCATCCATCTTGGCCAAAGCGCTATAACACTCATAAATGAGATTGGGGTTTCCAGACACCACGAAACTTATGTAGAAAGCAACAAGTAATTGCATGCCGATTATGCAGCTGTTAAGCGTCCTTGAGGAAACATTGCGCAGGAGAAAAGGCAGCAACACCAGCAAGAGCAGGGAAGCCAGGATGTATTGCGCTCCGTAGAAAAAGTCGAAATATTCCTGCCGAACGGGAAGAATCCTGGCCTGGAGATTAAGATACGCAGGCAGCGTACCGGCAACGATTGCTATCTTGGTCCATCGACGTATAGGATTCTTTTGCATGCGGCTCTCCCGGTGGAATCGATTTAGGATAGTTAGTAAACATGCACAGTCAAATTGCCTGTTTGCATATTACTTAAGAAACTGTGCCTACAACTCAATGGACAAATTGTTCAATCTCAAAAGACATGCCCTGGTCTCCGAAGCCGACCTGATTGCTCAGTAGCGAAGTTGCGGGCCGCCGCCGCGCTGCTTCAATGCCTTCTTTCACTATCTCAGTTGCCCGAAAAACCTAATTCCTGATTTCTCGTCTCCGCAGCAGTTCTACCTGGGCTGACGCGACATTGACCGCGATGAACTAATGAAGGCCAGGATAGCAGGCCGGGTTTCAATAGTGTAGAGTTACCGGATCCGGAGCGTGACAGTCTGCAAATGAAAAGAGGCTAAAATTCTCATGGAATACAGTTAGATTGCCGCGTCATTGTGGACTGCCTATGCATCTCATGTGTTTCCGGATCATTGTTCGCTTCGCAATGACATTTTCAATTCGGAGTGCTTAATGTTCAGCGAGATATCGGCTCGGTCTAAATACAGCCTACAGTGAAATTTTAAGTCTCGATGGTGAATCAATGAAGGCAATGGTATTCAGGAAATACGGCGGGCCGGAAGTCCTGCAGCTCAAAGAAGTGGCTAAACCCAGCCCGGGACCAAATGAAGTCCTGGTAAAAGTTCACAGCACTGCCGTCAATGATTACGATTGGAGCCTGATCAGAGGCAAACCCTATCTGTATCGCCTCATGTTTGGCCTGTTAAAACCGAAGCGATACATTCCGGGGATGGAGCTGGCCGGCATTGTTGAAGCCTGCGGCGCCGATACTACTTTGCTGAGAGCAGGAGACGCGGTCTACGGTGACATCTCCGACTACGGCTTCGGCAGCTTTGCCGAATACATCTGTGTTAATGAAAAAGCATTAACAAAAAAGCCCGGCGCTATGAGTTTTGCCGAGGCCGCATCTATTCCTCACGCAGCGATGCTTGCGATGCAGGGACTGTATAATTACGGTAATATCCAGGAGTGCCGGCGGATATTGATTAATGGCGCGGGTGGCGGTGTCGGCACCTTCGGGCTTCAACTCGCCAGGCTGCACGGCGCAGAGGTGACAGGCGTGGATACCGGCGCTAAACTCCGGATGATGCAGTCGCTTGGCTTTGATCATGTATTTGACTATCAGCAAGAAGACTTCACGAAGAATGGTATGCGATATGACCTGATTCTCGACACGAAAACCAATCGCTCGCCATTCGCCTACTTCCGCTCCTTAAACCCGGACGGGCGATACGTAAGCGTCGGCGGACAGCTGCCGCGGCTGTTTCAGGCCCTTTGCTTAAAACCATTGCTTTCCCTGTTCAGCCAGCGACAAATTCACGTTGTCGCCCTGAAACCAAATAAAGACCTGGCGCACATAAATGAGCTCTACGAAAGCAACAAACTCAAATGTATCATAGATGGTCCTTATCCCTTGGACAAAGCGGCATGGGCGATTCAGTACTTTGGCGATGCTAAACATAGCGGCAAGCTTGTGATTTCTGTCGCTGAGCCCGATTAAACTTCCATCTACTTTCACTCGCAAATTCACTTTCTCTGTAACGAAGACAGCAATACTCGATCAATTCAGGCGCCACGTCACGAGTGAGTCTGAACTCGTAGCGAGGACCCTCAGTTTCTTAGAGGCCCGGCACTATCCCAAACGATCATTTCTGCTGCAAACAGGCGATGAATCACGCTATGAGTATTTCATTATAGCGGGTTGTTTAAGAGCCTATGTCACGGATACTTCCGGCAATGAACATACCGTACTACTGGGCATATTGCATTTCAAAATCTGTGCCGTTTAACAATCCAACACCGATGAAACCAGGGGCACGCCTCTTAGCAGCGTCTAATCAGCTTCAAGGGAAATGGATTGGTAGGTATTGAGTTAACCGCAAGTTGAACTTGAATCCCTGACGTTCAATGGACGGGGCGCAATATGTGAATGTAGGCAGATGAAGAAATATAAGTTTCAGTCTTCGGCTTCGCGCTGACCACTGCTTGATGAAAATGAGGATCGGAACACAATGTTCAGACTGCAGAATTCAATCTGCGGAATCTAACCAGCGTGTTGGCTTGCAAGTCCTGATCACCAGTCCATCACAGTCAAAAATCCCGCCCCTCGTGGTCTGAGCGACCCGTGGTCTGAGCGACCCGTGGTCTGAGCGAAGCCGAAGACCACAAACCCCGAAACCACCGCCCCTCGTGGTCTGAGCGAAGCCGAAGACCACTATCATTAATTCTACACAAGCCGACAGCCAGTCAAGACTTCAGGCGGTGATCACCTATGTTTGCCGCTTGGCGCGGAGAGACGGCCGCTGCCGCGCCTGCTGATTTCCTTCGCCCATCCTTGCCACATTTTCCTGATTTCACTACTTTCAACAGCCATCGTTCTCGCGCTGTTTTCAAGCGATTTGACTAGACGAAACGAAAGGCAAACATTTTTCCAATTTGCGATGCTGAATAGTATGAACATCAACCCCGAAGTCGACAAATACCTGGACAAGAAAAGCCATCCGATGACCGGCGAAATCCGGAGGGTCCGGGAAATTATCCTCGCGTGCGATGCGAAAGTCGAAGAGACGATCAAATGGAGCAGCCCGACCTTTATGTACAAAGGCAACATCGCCTCCTTTTTTATGAATGCTAAAAAATTCGTCAGCCTTATGTTTCATAAAGGCGCCTTGATCCACGATGAATTCGGTCTGCTGGAAGGCGACGGCAAAGAAGCGCGCGTAGCCAGGTTCGAAAACATGGATGACATTGCCAAGAAACAGCAGGCTTTGGAAGCCCTGATTCGGCAGTGGATTGTGATGCGTGATGATCAGTAACCGGTAAACCCTCGTCCGTTTTTCCATGCGGCGGTGAGTGACGGCGTCAGCGGCTCTAAAGATCTGCTTTACCGCGTATACCTTTACAACGGGCCGTAATTCTTCGCGATACCGGAGTCACCCTCGCTCCGGGAGCAACAAGGGCTGCCTCTATTATTCCCTCAGATTCCGTATATTCACGCGATTTTTGTCCGGGCCGAAGCTACTTCGCCATAATTTGAAAATTGTAATCGACCAAAATTAATCCAGGGACATATGAACAAAATCGCAGCCGAATTTATCGGGACCCTCTGGTTGGTGCTGGGAGGATGCGGCAGTGCCGTTCTCGCGGCCGCCTTTCCCGAGCTGGGCATTGGCTTTGTCGGCGTATCGCTGGCCTTTGGTTTAACTGTCCTGACAATGGCCTACGCCATCGGCCATATTTCAGGCTGTCATTTGAATCCGGCCGTTTCGATCGGCCTGTGGATGGGAGGGCGTTTCGACAAGAAGGAGCTGTTCCCCTATATCGCCGCCCAGCTTTCCGGTGCCTTAACAGGCGCGGCAATCATCTATCTGATCGCAAGCGGCAAAGCGGGTTTTGAGGTCGGCGATTTTGCCGCCAATGGTTACGGCGAACATTCGCCCGGCGAATACAGCATGGTTTCGGTGCTCGTCACGGAAATCGTAATGACCTTTATGTTCCTGATCGTCATTCTGGGCGCGACCCACTCGAAAGCGCCGAAAGGCTTGGCCGGCCTGGCCATTGGCCTGGCTCTGACCCTTATTCATTTGATTAGCATCCCGGTAAGCAATACATCCGTCAATCCGGCTCGCAGCACGAGTCAGGCCGTCTTTGCCGGCGGCTGGGCAATCGAGCAGTTGTGGCTTTTCTGGCTGGCCCCGATTGTCGGCGCGCTTCTGGCGGGACTTGTGTATAGAGTGATCTCACCGGAGGACAAATAAAACCACTAGTGTATTTTCAAATTAGTTATTTAATCCCCTCTTTGAGAAAGAAGGGCTAGGGGAGTTCGAATAGCCTAAGATTCATAACCCCTCCTCGTTCGGCGCTCAGTCCGCGCCTCACCCCCTTAATCTTAAGGGGAGGAAAATACATGAGAAACTAATTTGAAAAAGCACTAGAGCACTGCAGCTCGAAGTTTAAGTGGTGGATAGTCACATATCCTCTAAACCGAGCACGAAGCGGCAATGTGCCTTTAACGATGATTTTCCGACAGCCTGATAACTTGTCGCATCGCTGTCCGATTTCGGATGGATATTCCGCGACAACGAGCAATACTGTGATTCACTCAAATCTGACGACAAATAATGAACGACACACTGGCGCAAGAGATCAGACGGGTTTCGCAGATCACCGGCGAGTTCAAGCTGCGTTCGGGACGGATCGAGCATGAATATTTCGACAAGTATTTATTTGAAGCCGATCCAAACCTTCTCGGCCGCATTGCAGAGCGCATGGTCACGCTGATTCCGGAAGGCACGGAAGTACTGGCCGGACTTGAGATGGGCGGTATTCCGGTGGTCACCATGCTCGCCCATTTCTCGGGGATCCCAGCTGCTTTTGTCAGAAAAGAGGCCAAGAAATACGGGACGGCCAGGCTGGCGGAAGGCGCGGATATCGTAGGCAAGAGAGTGCTGGTCGTTGAAGACGTGGTGACCTCCGGTGGACAGATCGTTCAGTCGAGCAGCGATTTGCGCAAACTCGGCGCTGAGATCGACGCCGCTCTTTGTGTTATTGACAGACAACAGGGTGGTCGTGAAAATCTTGCAAGGAATGGAATCGGGCTCATCTCATTTTTGCGAAAGGCCGAGCTGGAGTAGAGCTGCCGTATAATAGTCGGCAGTGCCGTTGCATAAACTTGTTTAGCCGGCAATGTTGACTGATGATTATTGCCGGCATAACAAGTGGCCCTGACGCCTGAACCGTTCATCTTGTTAACAGTCCGCCGCTTCCCTCTAATAGCCCTTGCCGGGCGCCGCCAGCGTTTCCAATGACGAAATTGGATCAGGAAAAATCGGGTTTGAATTTACTCATACCGGGTATATTTTTGCCGCAGCAAATTTCTGAACGGCATCGAAAACACCTTTCGAACTCATTAATTGTAGCGGGAACATAAACTATGCACAAGTCGCTTCTCCTTGTCTTCCTAATCATTGTCGGTAGTCTGCTTCAGGTCCAGGCTCAGCCCTGGCAGGCGACTAATTTGACCTCAGCTAATTTTCTGGCGATTTCCGCGGTCGAAAGCCATGATGGCGAATTGTTTGCCATCGTCTTTAACGGAATTGCCGGCGATCTGCACCGCTTGAATGCCGACAAGATTTCATGGTCACCGATCGTAGTTGATGGTATCGAGGGGATTCCGGGCTTCCTGCGGAGTAGCGGCGAACGACTCTATCTCGGTACGACTGGCCTCGGCTTTGGCATGCTGTATTACTCCGAAGACAATGGCGCGTCCTTTGCGCCCGATACGCTCGGCTTGCCGTCCGATGTCCCCGGAAAAATCGCGACCTTGTTCGGCCTGCAGTATCTGGGCGGCCGGATTATCGCCAACCATGGACCTGCCGGCTATTGGCTCAGGGAATCCGCCGAGGCGGGCTGGCGCGAAATAGTGACGCCGACTGCCCTCAACGGCGGTGTGGACCCGATCGCCTACGCCGGCGACAGCTACTTTGCTTTTGACAATACCGGCAACTTCATCTTTTATGCCTCTGAAGGCGACCTTTCTTCCTGGACGGAACGCAGCGCTGATCTGCCGGAGAACTTTACCGGTAGCATCCTCGAAGCGGATCAAGCGGGTGAGCGTTTGTATGTGGCCGGGGCAAAAAGCGACGGATCGGACTACGGCGTTTATTATTCGGATGACGGCGGCTTTACCTGGACAGGTCTCGATTTGTCCGCATTCATCGGGACCGACGCCAAGGGCGGCCAACAGGAAGTGACCTCCCTTTATGCCAGAGGCGACAGGCTGTTTATCGCTCTTGAAAATGATGCTGCCGACTCGCCGCCCAACGTAGTCAGTACGTCAACCGGATTTGCAGAACTCAAAGATGACAGCATGGGTCTGCCCGTCGATCCCGGCGGTGTGATGCAGGGCGCAAGCATCCTGGAGCATCAGGATTATATCGTTATGTCTCTCAACGTCCGCGATGTCTACATTAAAAAAAGCGGCGTCACCAGCGTTGCGGCTGCCGAAGAAAAAGCAGACTTCGGACTTTATCCCAATCCCGCCGGCGATTTCATCCTGCTCGATGTCGAATCGGTAGGACGACAACTACACGTTAAAGTATTCGGCATCGACGGCTCCCTGCTCCTTGCCGAAGCAGTTGAATCCGGGGCTGTCCGTGTTGACGTCTCAGGCTTAAGCCAGGGACTGTATGTGCTGCAGCTAGTGAACGAGGGACATCAAATTGCCGGACGGACCTTTATCAAACGCTGAGCAGCGGCAGAGACACAGACCTCCAGGCGACCGACAATATGTTCCGATACATTCAGTGTTTGGGGGTCTGCTTAAGAACGACGGTCCGGGCATGTTTTTCGATTGCCGCAAGTGCCGGAAATCCACATGAATTTAAACCAGGTTACTGTTCCTTCGCTCGACCTGACAAAGTCGGTACCATTTTATGAGCGGCTCGGCCTTAAGTTAATCGTTCATTCAACACCGGACTATGCGCGCTTTGAGTGTCCAGAGGGAGATTCGACATTTTCGATACACAAAGTCAAAAAACTGCCGGAGGGCGAGGGCATCTGCGTCTATTTCGAATGCGCAGATCTGGATGAGCATGTGAAATTATTGGTCGAAAAGGGAATTGTGTTCGACGAATTGCCCAATGACAAAAGCTGGCTTTGGCGGGAAGCGCGTCTGCGTGACGTCGACAACAATCGTTTGATTCTCTTCTTTGCCGGCGATAGTCGTAAGAACCCGCCCTGGCGCATTGGATAGAGCAAGCGACACAAGTATCGCCCGAATCTTCGTGTGAGTTCAGTGGATGAGATGCTCTTGCTGTGCAGACTGTTCCAGTGTCCTTCAGCACGGCAATGCGCTTAGACGGCAGGTCGGGCGGAGTTTAAAGACGTACGACTGAGACAGCCCGCGCGTGATTAATAAAGAAGCTCGGCCTTCACACAAGCGGATTCTATGATCAGAACCGTCCTTTATATTGCGACTATCTTCATCTGCTTTGCGGCCTGTCAACAAGAGCGCCTGGACAAACTCAGCATCGCCACAGCCGCCAACATGCAATTCGCGATGAGGGATATCTGCCGGGCATTCAGCGCTCAGACCGGGATCGACTGTCAGATAATCACTGCATCTTCAGGCAAGTTGACCGCGCAGATCAGCGAAGGCGCGCCTTACGACATCCTGGTTTCCGCCGACATGAAGTACCCGAATGACCTGCACCGGCGCGGGCTGACCGCTGCCCCGCCCGCAAGCTACGCCTTCGGCCGGCTGATCCTGTGGAGCATGACATCGGACGTCGAGCCCTCGCTTGCGGCGCTGAAAGATACGGCGCTGGACCACATCGCACTGGCCAATCCCGCTATCGCCCCCTACGGCGCCGCTGCGCTCGAAGTTCTGCGCCGTTGCGGCATGTATGAGCAGGTAGCGGACAGACTGGTGCTCGGCGAAAGCATTGCGCAGACGAATCAATTTATCATCACGCAGGCAGCCGACATCGGCTTCAGCGCAAAATCGGTCGTCCTCGCGCCGGCGATGAGAGGAAAAGGACGTTGGAAAGAGATCGACAGCAGTTTATATTCGCCGATCGTCCAGGGCGTGGCGATCCTGCGGAACAGAACAAAGCATGCGGAGCAGGCGCAGCAGTTTTACGACTATCTCTTTGCCGATCAGGCTCGCTCGATTTTGGAACAGTACGGCTATGCCACGCATCGCGAATGAACATCCTGCACGGTCACATAGATTCACTGACATCGAGCGGCAGTCTGACGCTGGTCCATGTTAACGTGCGGCAGACCCGTTTATCCGCCATCGTGATTGACCGGCCGGATACCGCGCCGTATCTGAAGCTCGGCAATTCCGTCACGGTACTTTTCAAAGAAACCGAAGTAGTCGTTGGCCGGGGAACAGAGCATTTCGTGAGCCTGCAAAACAAGCTGCCCGGCAGCGTGGAATCCATCGCAAAAGGCGAGCTGCTCAGCAGGCTCGTTCTGGCAACTGCAGTCGGCAAGGTCGTTTCCGTCATAACCACTAATGCTCTGCGGCAGTTGGCGCTTGAACCGGGCTCCGCGATTACGGCGATGATTAAAACCAATGAAATGATGCTGTCGGAATGATCGATTGGGAACCGCTCGTCCTGACCTTTAAGTTAGCTGCGACGACGACCGTTGTGCTGCTGATCATTGCCGTGCCGCTCGCCCGGTGGCTGGCCTACACGCGGTCACGGATCAGGCCGATCCTCGAAACGCTCGTCAGCATGCCGCTGGTGCTCCCGCCGACGGTGCTCGGCTTTTACCTGTTAATAGCCTTCAGCCCTTCGAATGCCTTCGGCGGCTGGCTGCAGGATTGGTTGGGGCTGCGGCTGATCTTTTCCTTCGAAGGACTGGTGCTGGCCTCGCTTATCTACAGCATGCCCTTTATGGTTCACCCGCTGCAGTCGGGCTTCGCGAGTCTCTCGCCTTCGCTGCAGGAAGCGGCCTATGTCCTGGGCAAGTCGAAGACCGCTACGCTGTTTAAGGTCTTGCTGCCCAATATGAAATCTTCGCTGTTGAGCGCCGTCGTACTGGCTTTTGCGCATACGATCGGCGAATTCGGCGTGGTGCTCATGATCGGCGGCAACATACCCGGCCAGACCAGGGTAGCCTCGATTGCCATCTATGACGAAGTCGAAGCGCTGAACTATGCTGCAGCCAATACCTACGCGCTGATTCTCTTCGTCCTGACTTTCATTATGCTGCTCGGCGTGTATCTGTTTAATGGCGGTTATCTGCAACGCTTGCGCCAATGATCGAGCTGGCCTTCCATAAAACACTTCACTCCGCAGACGGTACGATGCCGCTGCGCGTTGACCTGCGTATTAAACAGGGCAGCTTTGCCTGTCTCTACGGCAAGTCCGGCGCGGGTAAAACCTCATTTGCCCGCATCGTTGCGGGCTTGCTGGCCGCCGAAGCCGGCCGCATCAGGGTGAATGGCGCAACCTGGTACGACAGCGAGGCCGGAATCGAGCTGCGGCCGCAGCAGCGGAGTGTCGGCTTTGTGTTCCAGGACTATGCCCTGTTTCCCAATATGACCGTCGAGGAAAACCTGAGCTTTGCCCTGCGGCGCGGGCAGGATGCGGGCATCGTTCGGGACCTGATCGAGCTGATCGAGCTGGGTGGTCTGCGGGATCGTCGCCCCGCCATGCTCTCCGGCGGCCAGCGGCAGCGCGTGGCGCTGGCGCGCGCCCTGGTGCAAACGCCCGCGCTCCTGCTGCTGGACGAGCCCCTTGCCGCCCTGGACGCGGCCATGCGAGCCAGGCTGCAGCAGTATATTCTGCGGGTGCATCGTGAATACAGGCTGAGTACGATTCTGATCAGTCACGACGTATCGGACATCCTGAAGATGGCGGACACGCTGCTGCACCTCGAACATGGCGGGATTGTCTGGCAGGGTCCCCCGGCGAAGTATTTCGGTCGCAGCAGCCTCAGCGGCAAGTTTCAGTTCAGCGGCGAGCTGATCGCGATCGAGGCGCAGGATGTGGTCTTTATTCTCAGCATTTTAATCGGCGGCAATGTCGTTAAGGTTGTCGCGGACGAAAGCGAAGTAAAGGCGCTGCGCATCGGCGACAGGCTGCTGGTGGCGTCGAAAGCATTTAACCCGATCATCCGGAAAATCGATGTAAATCCGGACGATGAACGTATTCCGCGATCCTAGCTCTCGGTCAATAATGATGATAAAGCCGGCATACCTTGACTCCCGCTTGCTGAAGTATTGCTTACTGTTCGCACTAGGTTTGCTGTGCTCCTGCAGCCGCAATGAAATGAAACAACAGGAAGAGGCCCAACAACAGCAGACGTCGAAACGAGCAAGGTCAGCGATCCGAGCAATTCCCGACGACAGCCTTCACTTCCATGCGTTCAGGATCAAGGCCGGGGAAGCGCCCGCGCGGCGCAGCAACTTTACATCGCTGGATCAGTTTCCTACAACCTGGGTCGGCCTGCGTCAAAACGCGCTCGGCCTCTTCGTTTATCAAAGGTATCGGAAATTCTATGACTGCCTGAGCATCGCAAACGACAGCCTGCATAACGGCGGCTATGGCGAAACCGTCAGTTGGCCGATCCGGGACTTCAGGCCGGGCAAAGGCGAAGAGTATTATTTCGCGCTCGGATCGGCAACAAGCGGACAGACCTATGCGCGCTGCACGATCACGATTCTCGACCGGGATACAATGTATGCCATTCAGACCAGCAGCGTGTTGACGCGCGACTCGCTCGGCAATGAACGTGTACTGGGCGAGTTCCGGGGACTCTTTGTGCCTGATTTCAAAGCTCATTTGTTTTATCATATCGAAGAGCCGCATCGCAGGAGCCCTGAGAGGCGGGTTCCGTTTAAGGACGTCGATATTGAACAATTCCGCAAAAGTCGCTCCGGCGCGGGAACGGGCACGACGAAGTCCGGAGAACTCAGCAAGCAGGGCAGAGCAGAGTGAGGCGCCTGACATGCGGAAGATCGCAGTTAACACTTTCTTATCACAAATCGCAGCGGTCCATGACCTCGGTTGAGCTCTACATCGACGGACTGCGCGGCAGCCAGCGGGAAATAGCGCAGTATCTCCACCAGCTTCTGGCGGGCGAACTGCATCTGACGGCCAGAATGCGTTACAAGATCCCATTCTATTATCGCATGAGCTGGATCTGCTATCTGAATCCAGCAAAGAACGGCGCCGTTGAGTTCGCCTTCACGCGCGGCAGCGAGCTTTCCAACACGCAGGGCCTGCTGGAAAGCAAAGGACGGAAGCAGGTGCAGAGCATGGAATTCGCATCGGTCGGCGGCATTCCCCTCGCGGCCGTGAACGAGATCATCCAGGAAGCGATCCTGCTGGATGAAAGCACGCCCTATGCTTCCAAACGCAGAAAGCGGCAATAGCGCCGGCCGGCCGCTTTGAGAGTCGGGCAGCGCAGCAGCGAAGTCACTGTCGGCTGCCTGGCTGTAACGTTATTTTGCACATCAGGTTCTTGCGCCTACCATTCATTTATACTTAAAGCACCGGCGCTGTTGCGACAGCCCCTGGTTCAGAGCTTCAAACCCTCGTTTTCTCACTGTGATCGCTTGCGCAACGGCACGCGGAGTCTAACACTCTGCAGTAGCCCGGACGCGAGGGAGTCGCGGTTTCAATAAGCATTCTGGCAGAAAGGGCGAACAGATGTATTCGGAGAGTTAATGTTTCCGAATGAGCCGCTCCCACTTCGACGCGCTTCGCGGAAGCCCGCGCATCGTAGTATCGACACATAATCGCATTCGCATAGTATTAACAATCGGGACAAAAACCATGCTGTATCACAGGATGCCTTCGTTGCTAATGATCTATTGTCTGGCTCTCCTGTCGTCGAGCGGCAGCGCACGCGCCGCAGACGAGGAGTGGACCAATTACATTCCGCCCGGCTATGTCAAGGCGCTGCTGAACGTGGACGGCAGCCTTTGGATCGGTACGGGCTTCGGTGGGATCAAGCTGTTAGACAAAGCCGACCGAAGGCTGCGAGATATACCGAAAGGGCCTGAGACCTACCACAGCAACAGAATAAGTTCACTGGCAATGGATCAATCGGGCGCAGTCTGGGTCGGCAATTCCAGGGGCGTTTCCCGGTATCGCGGTGGCGAATGGAGCGTTTTCGACGCCAACAATTCGCCCCTGCCCGAGGCTCCTCTGGCCGTGCTTGCCTACAACCCGCGGCGCGGCTGCATCTGCATCGGCACGCAGCAGGGCCTGCTCGAATACGACGGCCAGCATTTCACCTTGTTTAACGAAGCCAACAGCGGCCTGACTTTCAATGATATCGATATGCTGGAGGTGGACAGGCAGGGCCGCACCTGGATCGCGCGCGGACACCGCGACCCCGGCACCCCGCACTTTGCGCGTCAGAATACTGACGGAAACTGGCAGGCTGTCCTTGTGCCGGATATACCGACCAATCCACAGCGCGGCGTCATCGCATTTGAGGCTGCTCGGGACGGTCGATTGTGGTATTCCGTTTTCGGCAAGGGACTGTATTCATACGACGAAGGCGACACGGACAGCCGGCTTCACAGGCAAGAGCATGTCGGAGCGATCGTGTCAGGCAGCGACGGCAGCATCTTCATCATTGTGGGCGACAAAGTATTGCGGTTTGTGGACAATGAGTGGCAGGCAGCAGCCGAGCTGCCGGCCGGCAGTCCTTCCGAACGCATCAGCGCTTTGCTGCTCGAGAACAACCGTCCGACCTGGCTGGGCAGCAATGAGGCTGTCCTTGGCGTCGCCGGCGCTGAAGCCGAACGCTTTCCCATCTCCGGACCTGACCTTGATTTCGGCGCTATCTACGATTTCGCTTCCACGGCAAACGGCGACGTCTGGGCGGCCTGCGCTAACGGGCTGTATCGGCATCGGGACGAGAGCTGGAAACAGTTTACTTCCGACTATCCGCTCCTCAACGGCAGCAATGACTTTCGCGGTCTTGCGCCGGCCGGCGAGAGCTCGGTCTGGTCCGTTGCCCGCACAGCGGGATTCTTTCGGTTCGATGGCGAAAGCTGGGAAGTGTTCGATAAACTCAATATCGGTAAAGACTTGCGCCATTCGCGCGACTGCGAGGTCGATCACAGCGGCAACGTGTGGATTGCAACCGAGCAAAGCGGATTCAACCGCTTCGACGGTGAAACTCTCCGCAGCTTTTCGCGCTTGGACGGTTCCGGCTTCGAGGGGGCCAGGATCAGCAGCCTGGCCGTGGCCTCGGACGGCAGCGTGTGGGCGGCAGACAGTTTCGACGGCCTGGGCGCTTTCACCGATGGCGCCTGGCGCTGGATGACCGCCGGCAATTCCGACCTGCCATTTAACGAGTTGAGTAACGTATATGCCGGACTCGACGGCGATGTCTGGTTGGTTTTCAGGGGCCAGCCGGGCATCTATCGCTTTGACGGCCAAAGCTTTGAGCATCTTAACAAATCCAATTCCGGATTCGCCGGCGAGTACGCGACCGCCTTTGCGGCCGCGCCCGACGGGACGATCTGGATCGGCAGCGCTGCAGGCCTGTACCGGCGACGCGACGGCCATTGGCGCCGCTTCAACGAACAAAACTCGGGGCTCCCGCATAACCATGTACAGGTGTTGTTCATCGATCATGCGGGCAGCCTGTGGATCGGAACGGAGCATGCCGGCCTTGCGCGTTTTCGCGAATCCACCAACGTCAATGTTGCCGAATCAGGCCCGGCGACTCCGCATTCCGGCATGTCGATCCTGACTTATCCCAATCCCGCGCGCAATCGGCTGGTCCTGCAGCTTAACAGGCTTAACATTGAGCTGCGCGGACTGCGTCTTTATGACGCCGCCGGGCGCATGGTTCCGCTTCCCGACGCCTTTGATGCGACAGCGGCGCGCTTACACCGCCCGGAGTTCGACATTTCCCACTTGCGCGCCGGCCGCTACTTCCTGGTTGCCGAAACCGGCGCCGGCTCGTCCAGCGCATCATTTGTCGTGCGCTGAACAATCCGACCCGCAAGATATGATCCCGGGTTTTGCATTACACAATACGCCCCGGGCGATTGCCAAAAATTCAACTTGAGATAAATCACTTATCGAGGTTAAACAATGATAAAGATTATCACAATGTCCTTTCGTGTATGTTTATTGCTTGCGCTGCTGTGTATGTCGGCCGACCGATCATTCGCCCAGCAAGAGAAGCTTGAGATAGCAGCGCTCGGCGGCAATCTCAACGATATTGCATTCGCCGGCGACAAGCGGGTGGTTGCGGTCGGCCACAGCGGTGTACTGTTGATCAGCGACGACCGCGGCCAGACCTGGCGTCAGCGGCCGACGCCCTTTGTTAACGTCAGTCTGGCGGCATGTTCATTCGGCAATGCGGAAAGCGGTACGGTGGTCGGCGAGGACGGGCTGATCGCGCAGACCAGCGATGCCGGGCAAAGCTGGACACTGCGGGAATCAGGCGTGGAGAGTTTTCTGCACGACCTGCACTTTTTCGATGCCAGCCGCGGCGTGGCGGTCGGCCGGGAAGGAGTGATTCTCACCACGCTGGACGGCGGCCGGAGCTGGATGCGGGCTACGGGCGCGCCGCCGGACGCCATCCTGATGTCGGTGCTTATGACGGACGCAACTACTGCCATCGCCGCCGGCTTCCGAATTGTCCTGCGCTCGTCCGACGGCGGCCGATCCTGGAGCGAATTGGATCTGGGACCGGAGACGCAGGAGCCGGGCGTCACTTTATCGGATGTCAGCTCCGACCCCGCCGGCAACATTTATTTGTCCGGCTCCACGCCCGCGCCGCATTTCGCGCTGAAGTCCGGCGACGGGGGCAAAAGCTGGGAATCCATACTGATGCCGAACGGAAGTGCCGCGCTGCGTTTTCTCGCTGACGGCAGCGGCATTTCCCTGAGGTCGCAGCAGGAAATCTACACAAGCGACGACGGCGGTCAGAGTTGGACCGCATCATCGCTGCAGGAACAAACAGAGCAGCGACGCTACAATTTCGCGATTACCGCCGCGGCGCTGGCTCCCGACGGTCTGGCCCTGGCCGTCGGCATTAGCCGCACGATCATCCGCAGCACGAACGGCGGGCGCGACTGGTCCGTTCAGTCTTTTCTCGACTCGCAGAAATTCGGCGACATCGAGTTCCGGGACAGGCTCAACGGCATCGCGGTCGGCGACAACAGCGGTATCTCTTTAACCAGCGACGGCGGTGTCACCTGGAATACGCGAGCGGATAAGACCATTGACAATGAATATTCAAGCGACTTCACGGATGTAGTGTTCATCGACGACCAGCGCCTGCGCGCCGTTGCCGGCCGCTCTGAGAACAGCATGACCGTCTTCAGCGACGACGGCGGCGCAAGCTGGCAGGCCTTCGATTTGCCGAACAGAGGTCACACAATTCAATCGATGGCCTTCGCCGATGAGAAGACCGGCGTGATGGCCGGATTCGAAACGACCGGTTTGTTCGGACCCGGCTGGTTTCTCTATCGCACAAGCGACGGCGGCCACACCTGGAGTACGGAAAACTATTATATCCCCGACGAAGAGTTTGCGCCGCAGGTCATCAGCTACCTCAGCCCCGATGTCCTGGTTGCCGCGGGCGCATTTCGGCGGGGCACGCCCCACAAAGCGATGGTCGCCCGCAGCCTCGACGGCGGCGCAAACTGGGAATACCAGGCCTTCGACGATATGACTTTCGGTCTTGCAGCGATGCATTTCCCGGATTCCCGTACCGGCTATGCCGCCGGCCTGGGCGGTGTGCTGAAAAGCGAAGATGCCGGTGCCACCTGGCGCGTCATTAGCCCCGAACCCGTGAGCGACACCGTAGGCTTCACGAGCATTGTGTTCCGCGATGCCTCGTTTGGTCTGCTCATGGGTCTCGACCGCCGACTGCGGGTCACCGTCGACGGCGGCGACACCTGGCGCAACCTCTCGCCCGGCCGGCTGCTGCCACCGATAAACAAAATGCTGTTTATCGGACCGCTCGAGATTGCTGCGATAAGAGCACCGAGATTCCTCGGAGACATCGAAAACCTGTACAAAATAGTCCTGCCCTCGGATATCACGAGCGTCGACGCTGACCGGCGCGCAGACGCCGGCCCGATGAAAGTGACGATGGCAGCGATCAGTCCCAACCCCGCGCGCGATATCGTCAGGCTGCGACTGCGCTGCGCGCCGGACGCCGACCCGCGGAATCTGCGCTTAAACATCTTCAGCTATGACGGCCGGCTGCTGCTCGATATCAGCGAAGGGCTGCGACGCTTCGCACAGTCCGGAGCGGACACCGAGCTCGAGGTTTCCATGGCGGCTTTTAAGGCCGGATCGTACCTGGTCGAATTGAGCGATGGATTGCGCAGTTTTAGCAGGGCATTCGTGCTCTTGCCCTGAGAAAGCGGCGCGGTTGGATTGCCGAAGCTTGTCGGGGCGTTCAGCGCGCCTGTCGCGCCGAAGGCGCAGGATTGCGCTAAACGCCCCTCCCATGATTGTATGCCTTGATCTCCGGCCCTGCAATCCGATCGACTGCCCGGGCCGTAACGGAAATGCCCGACAACAATGTGAACAAATGTTAAAGTTGCCGACCGCAGAGCGGCACATCTCACGCTTCCCGCTGCGCGCCGGCTTGATGGATAGTGTACCCAAACACGGCGGTAGGCGTGCAGCTCTTGCCCGAATTGCAAATAAGCATCCTGCCGGATGGGAGTAGGCCCTCGGCCGCTGATAGCAGAGCAGCGCGGCGGCGAAGTCTGCGGCTGCGGCCGGCTGTAACGTATTTCGCCACGCAAGGTTCTTGAGCCTGCCACCAAATTATCCTGAAATTGCCGGCGCTGCCAAGGCAGCTCCCGATTTCAGGACGACAGATCCTCGCAGGGTCTTAACAAGCTCTCACATTCTTATAGTACTAACAGTCAGGACAACTGTCGCCGGCGCTGCCAAGGCAGCTCCCGATTCAGGACGACAGATCCTTGTAAAGTCTTTACAAGCTTTCACATTCTTATAGTACTAATAGTCAGGACAACAACTATGCAAACACACAGGATGCCCTTGTTATTAGTGATATTTTGGCTGGCCCTACTATCATCGACCGGCAGCGTACGCGCCGCAGACGAAGGATGGACGAGTTACCTGCCGCCCGGCGATGTCAAGGCGCTGCTGGACGTAGACGGCAGCCTGTGGATCGGCACGGGCCACGGCGGAATCAGGCTGTTGGACAAAGCAAGCGGAACGATGCGGGGTTTAACGAAAGGACCTGAAACCTACCACAGCAACAGGATAACTTCACTGGCAACGGATCAATCGGGCGCGGTCTGGGTCGGCAACGCTATGGGAGTTTCCCGCTTTCGCGATGGCAAATGGACCGTCTTCGACGCAAAGAATTCGCCCTTGCCCGAGGCTCCCCATGCCGTGCTTGCCTACAACCCGCGGCGCGGCTGCATCTGTATCGGCACGCAGCAGGGATTGATCGAATACGACGGCCAGGAGTTCACGCTCATTACCGAGGCCGAGGGCAAGCTGCCCTTTAACAATATTAATTTCGTGGAAGTGGACCGCGCGGGACGCACCTGGATAGCGCGGGCCTACAGCGAGCAAGGCCGTCCCCGCTTCGCGCGCCAGAATGTCGATGGAAGCTGGCAGGCGATACACGTGCCGGACCTCCCGAACGGCACCCACGACGCTGTAACAGCATTCGAGGCAGGCCCGAACGGCAGGCTGTGGTATTCCATCTACAGCAGGGGCGTGTACAGCTTCAAGGAAGGCGAATCCGAAAGTGAGCGCTTGCGGAATCATAGTGTCGCAATGATAGCGTCGGGCAGCGACGGCAGTATCTTTATCAACACGCAGACGGAAATCTTGTGGCTTGTCGACGGCGAATGGGAAACGTCGGTTGTCCTGGAGCTCGACGATCCCTCCGCGCTCATCAGCAGCTTTATTCTGGACGAGGACCGGCCGGCCTGGATCGGCGCCCGGAGCCAGGTGTTTAAAGTTGGCGAAGCCGACGTTGAGAGCTATCCCGTGGGTTCGCCGGCTGTCGACTTCTCCCATATCTTCAAAATCACATCCACCGTCAACGGCGACGTCTGGGCTGCTTGTGGAAGCGGCCTCTATCGTCTGCGGGCGGAAACCTGGGAAAAGTATATTTCCGACTATCCCCTTCTGCCCGGCGGCGTCGACTTTCGCGGTGCCGCGCCGGCCGGCGACAGCTCGATCTGGACCATAGGTCAAACCGCGGGCCTGTTCCGTTTCGACGGACGGCAATGGGAAGTCTTCGATAAATTTAATATCGGTAAAGACTTGCGCCTTTCGCACGACATCACGGTCGATCACAGCGGCAGCGTGTGGATTGCAACCGGGCAGAGCGGATTCAACCGCTTCGACGGCGAGCAACTCCACAGCATTTCGCGCCTAGACGGCTCCGGCTTCGAGGGAGCCAGAATCAGCAGCCTGGCAGTAGCCTCGGACGGCAGCGTGTGGACAGCCGACAGTTTCGATGGCCTGGGTGTTTACAGCGATGGAGTCTGGCGCTGGATGACGGCCGGCAATTCCGACCTGCCCTCTAACGAGCTGAGAAAGGTATATGCCGGACTCGACGGCGAAGTCTGGCTGGTCTTCAGGGATCAGCCGGGCATATATCGCTACGACGGCCATGAGTTTCAAGCCCTGACCGCCTCCAATTCCGGTTTTGCCGGCGAGTACGCGACCGCCTTCGCGGCCGCGCCCGACGGAACGATATGGATCGGCAGCGCTGTAGGTCTGTACCGGCTTCGCAAGGGCCAGTGGAGCCACATTAACGTGCAAAACTCCGGCCTGCCGGACAACTTCGTCCGGGAGCTGCACATCGATCAGGCTGGAAATTTGTGGATCGGGACGCAGCACGGACAGATAGCGTGCTTGCACGAATCGCTTAACGTCAGTGTCGCCGGGCCAAACACGGCGACCGCCCCGGCGGATGCGGCGCTCCGTCTGTATCCCAACCCCGCGCACCATCGGCTGGCGATTGAACTTCACAAACTTAAGGCCGAACTGCGCGGGCTGCGTCTCTACGACGCTGCCGGACGCACAATCCTGCTTCCCGAGGCCGACGACGCTTCTGCGCTTCAGCATATCCGTCGGGAGCTCGACATATCCCACTTGCGCGCCGGACGCTACTTCCTGATCGCCGAGACCGGCACCGGCTCATACAGCGCCTCATTTATCGTGCGCTGAATACCCCCGCGCGTACGAATTGAGCCTAAGCATTCCGATGGCAGCAATCACGCCGGGCGACTGCACGAATACAATGTCTGCCTTTTCACATATCAAGGTTTAACAATGATCAAGTTTATTACAGAACCCGGACGCCTTGTTGTACTGCTGGCGCTGCTGTGCCTGACGGCAGGCCGATCGATCGCACAGCAGGAAACGCTTGAGATTTCCGCGCTCGGCGGCGATCTTAACGATATTGAATTCGCCGGCGACAAGCGGGTGATCGCGGTCGGCCAAAGCGGCGTAATGCTGATAAGTGACGATCGCGGCCAGACCTGGCGGCAGCAGCCGACGCCCTTTGTTAACTTCGACCTGGCGGCATGTTTGTTCAGCTCCGCGGAGCGCGGTACGGTCGTTGGCGAGAACGGGCTGATCGCACAGACCAGCGACGCCGGGCAAAGCTGGACGCTGCGGGAGTCGGGCGTGGAAAGTACCCTGAGCGACCTGCATTTTATCGACGCCAGCCGCGGCGTGGCCGTCGGTCGGGAAGGCGCGATTTTGACCACGCTGGACGGCGGACAGAGCTGGCTGCGCGCGACGGGCGCGCCGCCGGACGCCATCCTGACGTCTGTGCTGATGGCGGACGCCAACACGGTTATCGCCGCCGGCTGGCGAATCGTCCTGGGCTCGTCTGACGGCGGACGATCATGGAGCGTAATGGATCTGGGACCGGAGATACCGGAGGAAGGCGTCATTTTATCGGAAGTCGGCTCCGATCCCGCCGGCAACATTTATCTTTCGGGTTCCACGCCCGCGCCACATTTTGCGCTTAAGTCCGGCGACGAAGGCACCACTTGGGAGTCCATACCGATGCCGGCGGCCGGCAACACCGCCCTGCGCTTTCTCGCCGACGGCAGCGGCATTTCCCTGAGGTCGCAGCAGGATCTCCACACAAGCGCCGACGGCGGACAGAGTTGGACCGCATCCTCACTGCAGGGACAAACAGAGCAGCAACGCTATAATTTCGCGATTACCGCCGCGGCGCTGGCCCCGGACGGTCTGGCCCTGGCGGTCGGTATTAACCGCACGATTATTCGCAGCACGAACGGCGGGCGCGACTGGTCAGTTCAGTCTTTACTCGACTCGAGGCACTTCGGCGACATCGAATTCCGAGACAGGCTCAATGGCATCGCTGTCGGCGACAACAGCGGCATTTCTTTAACCCGCGACGGCGGCGTGACCTGGGATACACGCGCGGACAAGACTGAAGAAGATGAATTTTCAAGCAGATTCACGGATGTAGTGTACATCGACGACCAGCGAATTCGCGCCGTGGCGGGCCGATCCAGCAATACCACGACCGTCTTCAGCGACGACGGCGGCGCAAGCTGGCGGGAGTTCGATATGCCGAACAGGGGACTCTCAATTCCGACGATGGACTTTGCCGATGATATGACCGGCGTGATGGCCGGATACGAATCGACCGGTTTAGCCCGGCCCGGCTGGTTCCTCTTTCGCAGCAGCGACGGCGGCCACACCTGGGATACGGACGGCAAATACTTCGGCGACGAAGAGTTCGCGCCGAATGTGATCAAGTACCTCAGCCCCGATGTCCTGATTGCAGCGGGCAGATATCGGCGTGGAACGCCCCACAGAGGCATGTTCGTCCGCAGCTTCGACGGCGGCGCGAGCTGGGAGTATCAAACTTTCGACGAGATGACCAACGGCATTTCAACGATGCATTTCCCGGATTCGCGTACCGGCTTTGTGACCGGCCTCGCGGGCGTGGTGCTGAAAACCGAAGATGGCGGCGACACCTGGCGCGACATCAGCCCCGAAGCGGTGAGCGACACGGTCGGCTTCCGGAGCATAGTGTTCCGCGATGCCTCGTTCGGGCTACTCATGGGCCTCGACCGCAGGCTGCTGGTCACCTCCGACGGCGGCGACACCTGGCGCAACATCCTACCGGGCGGGCGCCTGCCCACGATGAAAAAAATGGCTTTTACCGGACCGCTCGAGCTTATCGCGATCAGACAGACGCGATTTCCCGGCGATTCAGAAAACCTGTTAAAAATTTCGCTGCCCTCCGATATCACGAGCGTCGACGCGGATCAGAACGTGGTGGCGGGCCTCATGAAAGCGACCTTGTCCGGGATCAGCCCCAATCCCGTGCGCAACATTGTCAGGCTGCGACTACGCTGCGCGCCGGACGCCGATCCGCAAAACATGCGTTTAAGCGTTTACGCTTCCGACGGCCGCCTGCTGCTCGATCTCAACGAGAATCTGCGGCGCTCGGCAAGGCCCGGAATGGAAAGCGAGCTCGAGTTTTCCATGGCGGCCTTTGCTTCCGGTTCGTACTTCATCCGATTAAGCGACGGAATTCGCAGCTTCAGCAGGACATTCCTCGTCTTGCCCTGACTAAGCGGCGCGGCTGTTGCTGTTTAACACATTTGTTAGCTGGCGCGGATCTCAATGCGCTCGCGCCCGGGCTTTTCCGGCTGTGCCGTTACGACACTCGGCGTCCTGTCATGGTCAGTAAACAGCAGCGGACGCGGAAGGTTTTCGGCACGGCGATGTACATAGCACGAAATGGCTGAACAAGGCTCATCGAGTGTTTGCAGGTCCTCGCATTCCGGCCCGGGCAATCCGATCGACTGCCCGGGCCGACCTGTAAACGGCTGAATTCATGTTAAACACCTGTTGAAGCTGTCGCCCTCTGGGCCCTTATCTCCTCTTACACTTCCCAGTGCGCGCCGGGCTGATAGTCGGCAAAGTACCAGTGATAGCCCTCCAGGTCCTCCGCCATGTAACCGCGCGCGCCGAAGTCTTCATCCCGCAGCTCGCGGATAATCTCGGCCCCCGCCGTTTTGGCCTGCCGATAGTGAGCGTCGGGATCATCGATGCGAACGGATAGTGCGAAGTTGTTCCCCCTTTGACCGCGGCGGCTGACGCGATCCTGCTCCGGCTTGGCAGAGCTCACCATAATGACGCCTGGGCCGAGACTCAGCTCGGAATGCACGATCGTCCCGTCTTCGCCGGGCACCACCAAACGTTGCCTAAAACCGAAAACCCGGCAGAGCCATTCGATGGCGGCCGGCGCATCGTCATAGGTTAAACTGGGGAAGATATTCGAGGTAATTTCACCGGATGCTTTCATGGTCGTTCCATGCATATTCGAATAAGAGAATAGCTGAATTGGTCCAGGCCGCACAGCGTATCTTTGCTGGAATCTGCCGGAGCCCGCAGCATTAATTTACACAAAATCGAAATTGTCCCGAGCGGCTAATATAGTAAGCAAATGTCGTGGCCGTGCCGCACGAACCGCTCCGCTTCACTACAGGAAATGGACGGCTGCCGCATTGTGCTAATGGAATTGTGCAGAAGATTTCTGCTTCAGGCGATGTGCAATGAAAAACACTTTGCAAAAAACGAGAAAAACAACTAAAATGGCCTTTTGGCTGGCAGAGCGGGCAACAATGACATCGGTATCAGAACACCAAGAAAAAATCGAAATCCCGCCTGATTATTTGATATAATCTTAATTAAATGAAAACATCTAATTTACGGATCCCAGCGTGGGTACCGGATTCCACGTGCAAGTCGAGGCGGCCGCACGAAGCCGCACAAGTAACAAATTCTTAACCAGGGAGCAACAATGGAGTGGTATCTGACAGCTTTGAAGAAATACGCCCAATTCAGCGGGCGCTCACGACGAAGCGAGTATTGGTTTTTTGTCCTCTTTAATATCATTATCTCAGTTGGACTGGCAATCCTCGATGGTTTGCTCTCACTCTCGGATTCGACCTATGGAATCGGCCTGTTGGGTTCCCTCTATTCGCTGGTAATTCTGGTTCCCTCCCTCGCGGTCGCCGTACGGAGGCTGCATGACACAGGGCGAAGCGGCTTTTTCATATTGCTGAGCCTCATTCCCTGTATCGGAACAATAATATTAATTGTTTTCTTTGCTCAAGAGGGTAACTCCGGTGAAAATGAGTATGGTCCCGATCCGAAAGAAATGGAATGACACCTGAGCCACCCTTAGCTGCCGTAGACGGCTCGCTCGACTTAAATCCGGGAAAGGATCCGAATGGTCCGAACATAGAAAACTGGTCATAGCAATTCTGCAGCCGACAAGCTTGGGATTTCTGTTAAACAGTTTGTTCGAGTGTCGTGATCTACGGCGATAGGACGATGCTCCCTTAGAACCTTGACACCCTGGTCGAGGGATCTTCACAATGACGCCTTAAAAAAATGACAGGGTGGAAGGAATGTCGCCAAAACTGAAGAGCTTTGCGCGGCAGGTCCTGTCTAATATTGTATGCATCCTCGGTCTTTTTCCGAGCTAAGGTGTTTTCCTTACCCGCAATTTCCGGTAAGCCCGGCTTCGGGCTGAGTATCAGCAATTTTTTCATATCTGGTTACACTTGAAACACTCAAAATGCCTGAGATCTTTCCGATGGACAAGTTTAAGGTAGAGGACATTCATTATGAGTTCACCCGGGAAATCGAGGATGAGCAAGAAGCCGAGATTGAATTTGTGATAAAATTTAGTCCACTGATTCAGGACCGCCAGAATCTTGAACCAAGCTTAGAATTCGTTGGATTCTCAACTTCCGAAATGGGAAGCAGAGTTTTTTCCGCAGGATACGAATTCAGTGACGACGACGACATAGAGCCATCCTCCGTCTATTTTCAGTCCGTCCACAATCCGGTAGACCTTAAATGGCTGCGAATAGAGAAACAAGAAGCATTCGAGTTAATCGAATTTGAGCTGTTTTTTGACTTTGAATACGAAAACACTGATTATGGAAGCCAATCCTTAAGGCTGACACATAAAAAGTACAATGGATAAAGACTGCAACAGGTCCGGCAGAATTAGCTGAATTTTAGCCATCATCAATATCCGGCTGCCCCTTACAGATCGATCGCAGCTATGAACCTATATCCGATTAACAACAGAGGTCTCTACGGATTCATCGATTGCCGTGGGAATCAACGTATCGGCTATAAATATCACGGAGCGAAAGTGCTGACGGAGGGCCTTGCTGCGGTCAGGTTAAACAGAAAGTGGGGATACATTGACAAAGATGATAAGGTCCTGATTGACTTCAAATATTTTTTTGCCTCTGAGTTTGAAAATGGTCAGGCGCATGTGGCATCCAGATCCAATAACTACTTCTATATAAACAAAACGGGGCTCAGGATAAGACCGAAATTCCGTCAGGAAAAAGACTTCCTCTCCTGTTATGGCGATCTGAATCTGGGGAAATGGGGCTTTATGAAGGATGATGGAAAAGTGATCGCATTGACGTACGAAGAGACTCGAAATTCATCGGAAGGATTTGCCGCTGCCCGAATAAACGGCAAGTGGGGCTACGTAAACTCAATGGCCGAACCGATCTCCGAGTTCATGTTCGACCAGGTCAGCAAATTTAAGGAAGGATTTGCGGCCGTAAAACTCAACAACAGATGGGGATATCTGAATACTTCCGGCCAGCTGACAATTGCGATGCAATTTCTGGATGCCGGAGATTTTTTGGGAGAGTTGAGCCGTGTCAAATTCGAAGATGGTCGATGGGCTTACATTGATAAGAATGCAAAAACAATTTGGAAAAGCCGTTAACAGCGCTCATCGATTCATTCACCGCGTCTTCAAGCCTGGCTTAACGATATGGAAGTCAGCCATTAGGTATTCCGCTCTGATTGAGAATTGAAGAAGTCGCGATCGTAGCTTCATGGATGGAATTTGCTTGTTTGTATTTTTGCGTCAACATTCGATGTTTTCCATCGGCATACAGACGATATCAAAGCTATAGGTGACAAAATGAGTAGAGCCGCAATTCAATCGCCTGACTCAACACAAACCATTGACCTTCGATTGAGAGAACTGCTTGATGACGACCTCCCCATCTTTTTTGAACAGCAGCTCGATCCGGAGGCCAATCGCATGGCAGCCTTTACGGCCAAAGATCCCCGAGACAGAGTGAATTTCGAAGCCCACTGGAACAAGATCAGGACCACGGACGGCGTCACGCTCCGGACAATTTTGATTAATGAACGGGTAGCCGGCAATATCGCAAGCTTTGTTATGTTCGGGGATCTTTGTATCAGTTATTGGATCGGCAAAGAGTATTGGGGCAAAGGCGTCGCCACTGAGGCGCTGAGGTTGTTTCTGGAAGTTGTCACCACGCGTCCAATTTGCGCGCGCGTTGCCTATGATAATGTCGGTTCATCCCGTGTGCTGGAAAAATGCGGCTTCAAGATTGTGGCGAAAGAGAAAGGTTTTGCCAATGCGCGCGGCAAGGAAATCGAAGAATTTGTGTATTGCCTGAAGTAATGATACGATACTTGACAAATCACAATGAGAGACTTCAACGATCTACTAGAACTCCTGGGCTGTTCAATCGAATCCGAAAAGATGCGATCGTTCTTGAGAGTACATCAGATTCCGCCTCCGCAAAGGCTCAGCATGGACACATTAGGTCGTGTATATCACGCCAGGACATCGAACGCCTCCAGTGGCATTATCCTGCGTTTCGAAGGCCGCAAGCGATACATTCTTGGCTACGGTCCGCCCGCCGCTGATTCAGGCGATGATTCGGACGAATTGATTCTTATCGAGTTTGATGTTTGCGACGATTCATTCCCGCTCCCCTTCAATCTGACCTTCGGCGACAGCGCCGACACAATCGTCACAAAAATCGGCCGGAAAGCAAAGGAAAAGTCGGCCGAGCAGAGCTACGGCAGCGCCTGGAAATTTCAGTTTGATGATTTCCGATTAATGGCGGCCTTAAACAAACAACTGCAATTGATCTGGATCAGAGTGTTCAAAATGAATCTGAGCGAAAAATCCAGGATCGAACTGCAAAGGCAGCTACGAGATCAGCGAAAAAATATCAAGCCTGAAAATACGGAGACGGTCGCTGCTTTCAAGAAAAAGCTCCCCACGCAGGCATGGAAAAAGAGACTGGCTGAAGGAGACGAGATTCTTAACAGCCGAAACATCGAAGAGACAGAAACGATCCTCGTTGAGTTTATCGATAAGCTGGTAGAATACACCATAGCCAGAAAAGCATCGAACATATTTAATGCCGTGCCGAAGCTGACCAGAATAATAAACAAGCTCAATGTTAAATTCGATGATTTTATCGACAGCTATGAGCGTGAAGAGCTTTGCGCCTTTATCAATGAAGCCGTCAGAGCCACAGGCTTTAATCTTACCGACGATGTCGATCTGACGGAAGAGTATCGGGATTGGTGATTTGCCCTTGCAAGAGCTGCAAAGCATTCAGATGATGTACACAAAACGCGTGGGCCTCGATTCATGTTAGTAAACAAACCGGGAACAGACAGCCTGAGACCATTTCTAACAACATCACTACTCGACAACAAACAAACCGGCATAGCGGCGGCTGTCGCCGTAGTTAATTTCGAGCATGTAGAGACCGGCCGGCCAGCCATCGGCGGCAAGGAAAAACTCGCGCGCAGCAGTGGTAACCGTCTGCTGCCAGACTCTTCGTCCAAGGGTATTGAAGACTGTGACGATGCCGTCTTTGACGGGTTGATGGGGGATCGTGATAGTAATGTTTGCCCGGACCGGGTTGGGATAGACGGTGGTCTGACAAATTACAGGCTCCTTGTCATTGATGGCGCTGACCGGGCCGCCGAGCTCGCCCGCCTTGTTAAATCCCTGCATGTATATGTCAAGTTCGCTGGAAGAGGGTCCTAGGATACGATCGTCCCGCCAGACGGCAACGAGATTGTCCTCGTCATCGATAGCAATGAGAGGAACAAGTTGGTCGCCCTCGACGGCGGAGACACGTAATTCGTCGTTCATCCAGACCGTCTCACCCATCGGATTGTAGCGTCTGGCGATAACGTCGGTGGTCGACCGGTCCCAGTAGCTCACGATGACATCTCCACATGACGTCACCACCAGGGGCGGCACGCTGCCGGCGGTGATGCTCCGGAAAATGATGCCGTTGTCCCATTGCACCACGCCGATGGGGTTAATTTTCTGTAGGCGATAGGCATCGCCGTCATGAAATGTAAAGTAGAGATTGCCGCCTTCGTCCACCAGGGCTTTGACCGGCGGCGAGGTCTCGTCAATACTGTTAAGCATAAGCCCTGCCTCTTTCATCTCTTCTTCGCCCCAGAGGAGGTCGCCGGCGCCATTTAACTTTTGCCCGCGCGTGTGTTGTGGAGTATTGGGGTCGAAGAGACCGGGATTATCCTGCCAGAGCGCAATCAGGCCGCCGGCGCCGTCGGGGATAGCTCGCGCATTATTCAAACTGTGCTGCGAAGCGTGAATCAGGTGACCGATCGACGTTTTGAAGTTTCCCGCAAGCTCGAACTCTGCGTTGGCCCAGAGACGGTCGCCCGCGCCACTCAGATGCATACCGCGAATACTGTTTTGCTGGGCAGTTATATCCGCGAATTCGAACACGAGATAAATTCCGCCGGCGCCGTCAGAACAGACGTCGTATTCGTCTTGCGTGCAGGCGGGCGGATTGCTGCTCCAGGCCACGAATCTGCTCCAGCCCAAGCGGCCGTCCGGACCAAGCTTTTGGGCGTACAGCCCCTGCTCCAACCCGAGTACTCTGTCGTCGACAAAAGTGACGATCGCGCCACCCTGTCCGTCGCCGACGATCTTCGAACAGAACGAGGTTTCGTTTTGATCTTCATCCACCGGTGATACCAAAACTCCACCCGAGGTCCATTGTTCCTGACCGTTGGCGTTCATCCGCTGCGCATAAACTTCGGTGCTGCTGCCTTCCCGGTTGTCATACCAAGCGACAATGACGCCATCGGTACCGTCACCTGTCATTGCGGAACCACGTTCACGCGCATCCGGATTGTCCGCCACCGCAACATCCCACATTAAATTGCCAAGCTGATCGATGCGAGCCAGACGAACGTCATCATCGTTATCCAGTAAATGTTCATACAGGATGAATCAGCCGCCCTCCCCGTCGCTGAGAATTCCCTGATGCCGTTCCTGCCCGTCCTGAGCGGTTAAGCGGGCGTTTTCGTCCGGGTTTTGGTTCCACTGTGCGAGCGCCGGACTGTTGAATAATGCGCAGCAAGTGATAACAAGTATAAAGTGTTTCATTGGCTCCCTTTTTTGAATGCAAAACTAGCGCGATCGAAAGTGCGAGTAAATAACCCATTTGGGTAGTTTTGTGCTGGGGCAGCGTATGTCGCATCCGGCTGGCTTAGCCCCAATATTTTAAGCTTGACCCCTTGCGGGGGTTACTGACGGATCGTGTCCGTTGCCGTATCGCCCCAGGTCTTGCTTGCCCCACACGGCCGGGACAGAATGACAAAGTTCTTCATTTCTGAAAGCACGATTTTCCGACCGCTTAAGATTCTGAGCAGCCCGTTCGCTGTTATTTGGCGCAGAACAGCGGATTGTGTTGCGGTCATGTGATCCGGTATTAGTATTGTTGCGAATTGTTCGGCGCACGAGCATTGAGATTGAGACTTCGCAACTGCCTTTATCGATACTGGATTGTGTGTAATTCGGTGGTGGTGGTGGTGGTCTTGTATCAAGGCCTGATGGTGGTGGAGAGCGGCGGGAGGGCCCAACTGGTTAGTTTCCCCATCAGACAGTTGCTGCAACAACTATACTCCTTCAGAACTCCTCCCCCACATTACTCACATAATTTTGAGACTCCATCATCCGTCAACCAATTTCGGTCAAGCAATACACTTTTCCAATAGAACACCCTCCAACAAGATGTAAACAAAGCAGCAGGCCGATACCATCCCCGGTTCACGGCCTGCCGCCGGCACTATTAAAGATGCTGCAATCCAGCTTGCAAACACTTCAGTTTTTCAGACCAATTCATTTCCGGATCAGCAGCTGCCTGATAATGCTGCGGCCGTCGAGTTGCAGCATAAGTACATAATGCCCGTCAGCAAGATTGTTAAACACTATAGGCTCGGCTGTGGAATCATGATCGCGCTCAACCAGGCATCGTCCATCTATGCTCAACAGCTTCAGCTTAAACTGCCGTCCCTCAAGCGCCGGGGGTAGATCGATATTCAGTCGTCCGCGGCTGGGATTCGGATAGATCTCAATATCATCACGCTCACTTTTCGCCGCTACGCTCGATACGGGCGCCATAATAATCCGTCGCAATCGCCCGATGCTCTCAGCTATGTAAAGCGTGTCTTCCGATGCCGTGAAGCCCAGGCCCAGTGGCCGCGTAAAACTTGCGTTCTCAAGCGGTCCATCCGCAAATCCCATCGCGGAGCCCGCAAAGAGCGTCACCTGCCCTTCCAGATCAATGGTATAGATCCGGTGACTTTGAGTCGCCGTCGCATACAATAGACGATCTTTGTTTCTGAATACCATGTTGCCGATGTTGATTCCCGGCTCCACTAGTTTCTCCATTGTCCGACTTTCCGTGTCGATTCGGAAGATGTTGCCACCGGGCGAATTTGCGACATACAAGTATCCCATGTGATCGAGCGCTATCCCTTGCGGACGATTTAGCTCGTTGGACGTCAGCAGCAGCTCCGATTCACCGTCCCTGTAGCGATAGACCTCGCGGCCGACAGGTCCCGGAACGCCGCCGAAAATTGAAAAGTATAAGGCGCCGGATGGCGCAACGACAAGGCCCGCCGGCCCTATCAACCCGCTGGCCAGTGTTCGAATATCGCCGGTCTCAAGATCGAATGATTTGACCGTGCCATTATCATAATTCGTTGCCACAAGACTGTTGCCGCGTCTGACGATGTTAATCGCACCGTTAAAGCCCGGTATGTAGTTCGGTTCGAATCTGCCGTCCGTGGTAAATACGCCGAGTGCCGTGCCCCCCAGCAGGCCACCGGGCGTCGTATAGACATCGCCGTTGCCGTCGACGTAAATTCCGTCCACAATTCGTATGTTTACAACGGCAGTTTCAACAGTCTGAGCCTTCGAAGCGGCGAAGTTCAACAGCAGCCCTAAAAACACAAGTCTCACAATAAGCATATCACACCTGTAATCTTGTAAATAGATACAATAACTATCCATTACCCGATGCACTCCAACCATAGAGTTTTCATGCTCGCCCGACGAGGGATGTCCGCATGGGATGTCCGCCCGAGAGCGCTGAAAGCCTTCGGAGAGCTGGATTAGCAAAAGAATACAGGGGGGTGATTGAAGCTGCGACACAGGCTGTCGGGACGAGGTTACAATTGTCTGGCAGAAAAGTTCGCCCGGGATTACAAATCGATCTTTAGCGGCTTCGGATGCCTCGTCATGCCTTTCCCAACCACAACGACCGCCGCCACAAGCGAAGTCTGACCTCCGGACATGATGTGAGCCAACTCGGAACAGACACGAAATTTTTACTCCTCAAACGAATCTCAGAACTCGATCCTCCGTAGGTCGGAAGTTGCTTTGCAAAACACTTGCTCCCGGGCGGCGTATAAACGGCGGATCGAGGATCCTGGCGTCCTGCCGTGGCGCAACGCATTCCACTCACCCATCAGCAGCAGAATCAAGCTATGAAGAACAAAGACCAGCGAATACTTGCATCGATCGTTCTCGGCGCGATACTCCTGCGGCTGCTGTATCTCTGGATAGGCAGGCCGGAGTTTGTCGGCTGGTTTAATCACACCTATTACTTTTATGTTCAAGTCAGGTCACTGTTACAGGATGGCAGCCTGGCATTTGCCGACATGCCTTTGTTGTTTTACATCTACGCGGCGGTCGCCAAGCTCCTGATGATATTCGGCCTCGAGCTTGACAATGCCATCGTCAGCTCGACACGCCTTCTGATGAGTATCATACCATCCTTGATACCGATTCCGATTTATGGTTTAATTAAACGTGTTAATCGCCCTCATCCGCTTCCGGCCACACAATGGGTGTTGATTGTCTGCGCCGCATTATTGCCGCTAAGTTTAAGTCACATGCCGGAGTTCCTGCAGAAAAATGCTCTCGGTCTGCTCCTGCTGGCTTCGCTTTTCTACTTTGCGCATAAACTCTTCGAAGAGTTCAGGTCGAAGGATGCATTCATTGGTTTTCTTCTCTGTATTCTGATCGTGCTGACTCATTTCGGCACAATGGGCGCCATGATCGTTTATAGTTTTGCGATTTTCGTTGCATGTCTGATACTCAACAGAAATTTCAAACAGAACCTGACAATCGCTGCCTTTCTCGCGCTATTGTTGATTATCAGCCTGTTGTCTCTATACTTCTTCGATCTGCAGCGCTTCGAACGAATTTTCCATTACATCGGCACGTCGATGGCGAGCTCTTTGCTGGGATTGATCTTCAGCCCCGACAGCGATACAAACCTTAAACTTTTGTCCGCGGCCGGCACTGTAATTCCTCTGGCTCTTGCCGGATTTTTTTACCGGATCTACTCTCGCAATCGAGCCGATCTGCCCAAAGAAGACAGTATACTCTGGCTCTCCAGCATCATATTCTGTTACCTCCTGGTATTGCCTGTATGGGATCATCATCTGGCGGCTCGCCTGAGTTTGTTTATCGGAATTCCGCTGCTTGTCATTTTTGCGTTTAACGACAAGATCGGCTTTCGCAAGCGTCATACCCGAATTGTCGTCATTGCGGCGGCGGCCGTGGGAATACTGGCTGTGGGATTCGGTGAATTTATGAGTCTGAAATTTCACAATCGCGATAAAGACGAAGCCTTTGCCGACCTGATGAGGATGCAGGATCAGGTAAATCTTGGGGCCAATGACTTAGTCATCACTAAAAACGGCGCCGAGCATATCTGTAACTGGTTCCTCGGTGTCAAGGCGGGCGTAATTACATCTCTGCAGCGCAGTGACTTCAAGAAGTATGACAACATCTTCGTATTGAATCCGATCGAAGGAAGCCTGAATTTTCAGGGCATCGCCAATAAGAACGCCGACGCGGAGGCCGATCGCTATCTGTTTATGCTGCGTAATATCCCGAAACCGGACGGCGTGGCGAAGCTGTTCGAATCCCGACATATTGAGTTGTTTCGGCTTGAAGCGGCTCCGGATGACTGGCGTTTTGATGATGAAGGGTATTGGGTGAGTTATGGGGAGTGGTGAGGTATTGTTTGACCACGGAGACACGGGGAGGGTTTGGGAAATTCGGTTTTTTGGGGACCTGGGGAGACTGGTTGCTTGCGCTTGACACCAGGGTGGGATTGACGGATTTTGGGAGGAGGTATTGTTTGACCACGGAGACACGGGGAGGGTTTGGGAAGTCTTGTTTTTAGGGGGCAAATCCAGTCGGCCGGTTGCTTGCGCCTGACACCAGGGCGGGAATGACGAATTTTGGACGGTAGGATCTCCTCGCGGAATCCGGCTGGGTAAAATGATAAACAGATCCTTCGCTGCTGCGAATTTTTGCCTTTCTCTCGGCACTAACAATCACAAAATGCTTATATTTGAGGTCTCCAACGTTACGTGCCTGTAAGCTGCTTTAGAGAACGGTTTGCCGGCCTGAGTCCGGTTATCGAAGCGCGGGGCTGTAGTGAGCAAGAATCCACGATTGCAAACGGCCTTTTTGAAATCCCGGCCTGCCGCCACTGATGCAGTTTGCACATTCAACATCGATCATCCGCATTTCGACCCCTTCAACAGGGCAGGCGACTCAAGCGGTAATTCTGCTTCTCACTAATTCTGACACTGGATTCTCTTGCGTGCAACAAGCAACGGTCGCTCATCACTCATCTATGAGCTGACCCAAAACCAACTCGACATCCGGCTCGCTCAGGATTTGCATCCCGATAGCGCGCTCTTTAATATCGGCGGCTACCTGCGCATTGACGGCAGGATCGAACCGGCTGTCATGAAAAAGGCCCTCGTGCACTTAGTTGGCGAATATGACGCTTTGCACTTGCGCTTCGGTCTGCGCGATGGGCTTCCCTACCAGTACTTCATCGAGCCCGATGGCCCGGATATTCCACTGGTCGATATGACGGACCAGCCTGATCCTGCCGCGGCGGCGCTGCAATGGATGCAAGAGCAATTCGCCCGTCCTTTCCGTCACTTCGACCGGGCCCTCTTTGACTTCGCCGTCGTCAAAATCTCCGAAGAGCGCTGGTACTGGTTTTTTAAGTATTATCATTTGATCAATGACGGCTGGGGAATTTCACTGCTCACCGAACGCCTGAAGGTACTATACTCCGCGCTCAGCGAGGATGCCGCCATTCCGCCGAATCCGGTCATATCGTATCGGGAAAAGATAAAGGACGACAAGCAGTACCTGGAGTCGGCCAGGTATCGACAGGATCGCCGGTATTGGGAGAATTGTTTCGCAAGCTTACCGCCGATTGCATTCCCCGAAGCTACGGATAGCGAAGGAATGCGCACTCAACGTCATACCATTGAAATCCAACGGGCGCATTACGGTGAATTGCAGGAGCTGGCGCGTGCCAATGGCCTCAGCATCTTTCATCTGATGCTCGCCCTGGTGTACGTCTACTTCAGCCGCTTGCAGCAACAGGAGGAGATCGTCCTGGGCCTGCCGATCCTGAACCGCAGCAGTGCCGCATTCAAACGCTGCGGCGGCCTATTCACTGGAATCTGCCCGCTACGCCTGTCCCTTCCGGGCGATGCCAGCCTGATCGAATTTGCGGCATTGATCAAAAGCAGGCTGCGCGACGTCTATCGTCATCAGGCCTTCCCCATCGGTCATATTCACCAAATTGTTGCCAATACCCACCGGCAGCGACATCCACTGTTCAACATCACCGTTAACTTTATCGATCACAACTATTCCGCGCCGATCGGCGACAGCCCGACCGCTGTCCTATCACTTTCTCCCTGCGCGCAGGCGGAAGCTCTGAGTATATGGATTCGCGATTTCAACGACGGGCGGAGTGTTCATCTTGATCTCAACTTTCAGACGGGCATCTTCAGCGACGCCGCGATGGAGCAGATCAGCACCCGGCTCCGTCAGCTTTTACAGATCGTGAGGGCTCAGGCCGACAGACCTGTTCATCAGATTGATTTGCTGCCGCCGAAGGAACGCAGGCGCATCACTGTCGACTATAACGCAAGCGAGCAGGAGTTTCCCCCAACCCTGCTGCCGGAGCTGATCGACCGGCAGGGCGAACTGCGACCCGAGGCGATCGCCCTGGTCTTTCAGGACCAGAGTTTGACCTATGACAGCCTTTTGGAACGGGCGAATCGGCTGGCGAGCCACCTGCGGGACAGCGGCATCGGCCCGGAAGTATTCGTCGGCATCGCTGTCGATCGTTCGTTGTCGATGATGGTCGCTTTGCTGGGCGTCCTGAAAGCGGGCGGCGCCTATCTGCCGCTCGATCCGGCCTTTCCGGTCGATCGTCTGGCATATATGCTTGAAGACGCGGGAGTCGATACCATCATCACGACAGCTGACATTCTGCCGGCCGGACTGACGGACGGACGCCGCTGTGTCTTTTTGCAGCCGGAGGATGGCGAGCTCGAGGATCAAGAGCATGCAGCCGAGCGGCGAGCTGCACGGCGGTCGGAGAGAACTGCCGCTGCGGATAGGGCCGATGCGACAATCGGGATGGCCTGCCCGGCGGGACCGGAAAATACGGCCTACATCATTTATACCTCAGGCTCGACCGGCAAACCCAAGGGTATCCGGATTTCCCACGGGGCATTGACAAATTTTCTGCATGCAATGACCGCGAAACCCGGACTGACCGACCGGGATACGATGCTGGCGCTAACAACCATTTCATTTGACATTGCGGTGCTCGAATTGTGGGCGCCCCTCGCTCTCGGGGCACGCGTCCTTATTGGCGATAAGGAAACGGCCGCCGATGCCGGGCGTTTACTGCAGCTGATGCGCAATTCGGCGGCGACGGTTATGCAGGCAACGCCGTCGACATGGCAGATGCTGCTGCACGCAGGCTGGCGGCAATCGCTGGCGCTGCGTCTCTTCAGCGCGGGCGAAGCGCTGCCGACACATCTGGCGGATCGACTGCTGCGCCTGGGAAGCGAGGTCTGGAATCTCTACGGCCCCACAGAGACCACCATCCATTCGGCTGTCCAAGAGCTTGGTCCGCAGGCCCGCCAGGATCTGCAGGGGACATCCGAAGCGGTTGGGCGGCCAGTTGCCAACACCCGCATTTTCATCCTGGACCGGCACTTTCAGCTTGTGCCCCAGGGCGCGGTCGGCGAAGTGTTTATCGGCGGCGCCGGCCTGGCCACGGCTTATCTGAATCGGCCGGCGCTCACTGCTGAGCGTTTTGTCTGCGATCCCTTCGCCACGCAGGCGGGCACACGCCTCTACCGCACGGGTGACCTGGGACGCCGCCTGGCGGACGGACGAATCGAATTGCTCGGACGGATCGACCATCAGGTCAAAATTCGCGGCTTCCGAATCGAAACCGGTGAAATTGAAGCGCTGCTGCTGCAGCATCCTTCTATTGCGCAGGCGCTGGTAATGGTACGCGAAGACCGGCCGCAGGACAAACAACTCGTGGCCTATCTGCGGATTGCCGAGGATGGTCCGCAGCCGGAAACGGATGAGCTGCGCGCTTTCCTGGCTGCTCGCGTGCCGGATTACATGCTGCCGGGCTTCTTTGTCACGCTGACGGCTTTTCCACTTACACCCAACGGCAAGATCAACCGCAGCGCCTTGCCCGCGCCGCGCCAGACTGAATCGTCATCCTCGGCCGCGGCTTATGTCGAGGCGCGAACAGAAACCGAAAAGCAGGTCGCAGGCATCTGGCGCGAGGTTCTGGGCCTGCCAAAGATCAGCGTCGACGATCAGTTTCTGCACATCGGCGGCCATTCTCTGCTCGCGGTACGGATTGTTGCGCGGATTCGAACACTCATGCGCATCGAAGTGCCGCCGCGTGTAATTTTTGACCGTGCCACCATTGGTGCCCTGAGCAACTACATTGATCGACAAGGCCCCGGAACGGACATCGCGAGCTCGCAAATTACAAGGGTCGAGCGCCGGGATGAGCTGCCGCTTTCCTACGCTCAACAGCGCTTGTGGTTTCTCGATCAGCTCGAAGGACCGAGCGCGACTTATGTAATCCCCATCGCTTTCCAGGTTCGCGGCAGGCTCGATCTGAACATCCTGGCGGATTGCTTCACCGCGCTCTGCCGCCGCCATGAAATTCTGCGCAGCAACTTCCGGAGTGTCGAGGGGCAGGCCGTCCAAAGCATCCGTCCGCCCGAGCCTTTTCGGATCCGGACAGTCGAAATCGATCCTTCCACGAGTGACGCTGACCTTAACAGTGCAGTAGAACAGGAGGCAAAAAAGACCTTCACGCTGAGCGATGAATCACTGCTGCGCGTCACGGCATTTCAAAGGAGCGGCACGACAAGCATATTGCTGATCACGATGCATCATATTATCGCCGACGCCTGGTCGATCGATATTTTGCTGCGCGAACTTGGACTAATTTACGATGCTTTGCAACGCGGCGAGCAGCCGGCATTGGCGGATTCGGGAATACAATTCGCCGACTATTCGGTCTGGCAGCGACGGTGGCTTACAAGCGCTGCCTGCGCCGAGCAGTTAAGGTATTGGCGCCGGCAGTTGCGGGATGCGGATGCCCTGCTTGCCGTCGCAACAGATCGAGCCCGGCCGGCGACACAGAGTTTTAGGGGCGCCATGCTGCGCTTCAGCATCGATGCAGAGCTCAGCCAACAGTTGGAGGCTTTGAGCCGCCGGGAAGCCGTCACGCTCTTTATGACCATGCAGTCCGCCTGGCTCTGCCTGCTCGGGCGCTACAGCGGCCAACACGACATCGTGATCGGATCACCGATCGCCAACCGGCAGCATCAGGATGTCGAGCAGCTGATCGGCTTTTTTGTTAACACCCTGGCTTTGCGGGCGGACTTATCAGGCAATCCGAACTTTCAGGAATTGCTCGGACGCGTTAAACAAACAGCGCTGGAGGCATACGCCAATCAGGAGATTCCTTTCGACCAGGTCGTTGATGAATTGGGACTTGAACGCAAGCTCAGCCACAGTCCTCTCTTTCAGGTGATGTTTAACTGGGAAAATACGGCACTGACGGAGATACAGCTGCACGAGGCGAAGCTCAGCTTTGTTCCCCTGCACAACGAGGTTGCCAAGTTTGACCTGACGCTCTCCATGGGGCCGCGCGGGGACGGCCTGGCCGCCTCGCTCGAATACAATACGGACTTGTTCGAGCGAGCGACGATCGAGCGCATGGCCGACCATCTGCTTAACCTGCTTCAGAGCATTGTCGAGAATCCGAACCAGGGCATCGAAGATTTGCAGTTCTTGAGCGCCGCCGACATTAAGCGCCAGACCGATGAGTGGAATCGGGCGCCGCGGCCTCTGCCGGATATGCGCTGCGTTCATCAACGCTTTGAAGACTGCGCACGACGGACGCCTGAGGCTCTGGCGCTGGTGATGGAGGGCGAACGCTGGACCTACGCGGAGCTCAATCAGCGCAGCAATCGCCTGGCGCACTATCTTCGCAGTCAGGGCATTGGACCGGAACAGCGCGTGGCGATTCTGATGGAACGCTCTCCGCTCATGATTACGGCAATACTGGCGACGCTGAAAGCCGGGGCGGCTTATTCCGCGCTCGACAACGATGCGCCAGCCGAACGTCTGTCCTATATGCTCGCGGACCTGGAAGCGCCTTTGCTGATTACTCAACAGTCTTTAATGTCCGGCCTGCCGTCTACGGTCTGCCCGCTGCTCTGCCTGGACGCGGCTGAAGATATTCTCGCCGGCTTTGCCGCGACGAATGTCCTTAATCGCGCCGAGGCGGGACATCTGGCTTATTGCATCTTCACTTCAGGCTCAACGGGAATTCCCAAAGGCGTGATGGCGACGCACGCCAATCTCTTAAACATTCTCGATGGCTTCGAAAGCCTGCATCTTCATAGCGAATCCCGCGTCAGCGCATCCATTGCCGCCTGGCATTTCGATGCTTCCGTCTGGGAAATATTCTCGATGCTGGCATATGGCGGCACGCTGCACATATTGCCGCCGGAGATTCATTCCCGGGCCGCCGCCTATGCGCAGTATATCATCGACCATCAGCTCTCCAGTATTTTGTTAATGCCGGCTCTTTTGCCGGAATTCGTCGCTTATCTGGAGCAGCATCCACAGCCCAACAACATCAAGGGCGTTAATCTTGCATTCGAACCCATAGCGCAGAAAACGATCCAGCGTTTGCGGAACTTGCTGCCGGATGCTTTGATTCTCAATGGCTATGGCCCCACCGAAGCAAGTATCTGCTGTACAAATCTTAAGTTTCAATCGGCCGACGAGCCCGAGCGGCGCACTTCGGTCGGCGAGCCAATGCCCGGCTATACGGTTTATATAGTCGACAAGAGCCTGGGCCTTGTACCGCAAGGCGTTAATGGAGAAATTGTCATCGGCGGGCTGGGCGTAACGCGCGGCTATCTTAAACGACCGGCGATAACGGCTGCCCGGTTTGTGCCAGATCCTTTCAGCAGCAGTCCGGGCGCCCGCCTGTACCGCTCGGGCGACCTGGGGCGCTACCTGCCCGATGGCAAGCTCGAATTTGTCGGGCGCGCCGATCATCAGGTGAAGTTCCGCGGTTTTCGCATCGAGCTCGGTGAAATCGAAGCCGCCCTCAACAGCCTGCCGACGCTTCGTCAGAGCGTCGTCCTGCTGCGTGAAGACCAGGCCGGACAGCAGCGTCTGGCAGCCTATGTGGTCGGGTCCGACGCTGCGGACAGCGAAGCCCTGCGCGGCGCGCTGCGACAGAAGCTGCCGCCCTATATGATCCCCGGCGATATTATCAGGCTGGATGAATTGCCTCTGCTGAGCAACGGTAAAGTTAACAGGAAGGCGCTGCCGGCTCCCCAGACCTCCGTGACTGCGATGACAGCGCCGCGCACGGACCGCGAAACTCAACTGGCAGGCATCTGGTGTGAAGTGTTGCAGCGAAGAGCTGTCGGTGTCCACGATAATTTTTTCGCGCTGGGCGGCGATTCAATTCTGAGTATCCAGGTAGTCGCCCGCGCCAGACAGGTCGGCATTGTCCTGACGGCGCGAATGCTGTTCCAGCATCAGACGATTGCCGAGCTGGCGGCAGCCTCCGCCGGGGAAACGGCCAATCAGGAGGGGCCAGACAGTGTCAGTGGATCACTGCCTTTAACACCGATTCAGCACTGGTTCTTTGCGCGCAATATTCAACAAGCGGATTACTTCAATCAGGCGGCTCTGCTGGAAACAGACGAACAGATCGACGCCGATCTCTGCCGGCAGGCATTTCAAGGTCTGCTGCGCTACCATGATGCGCTGCGTCTTCGTTTTACGTCCGTCGACGGCGCCTGGCGCCAGGAATACAGTGATCGCTCGGAGCTGGAATTCTTCAGCACCTACTGCGTCGCGGCGCTGACCGCGAGGGAACAAGAGCAGCGAATTCAGACTATTATTGCCGAACTGCACGGCGCCCTGAAGCTCGACGCGGGTCCACTGCTGCGGACGGCGCTGATCCAACGCGGAACGGAAGCGGCGCCCCTCCTGTTTGTCGTGGCGCACCACCTCGTGATCGACGGCGTCTCCTGGCGCATTCTTCTGGAGGACTTCGCCGCGCTCTACCGGATGCTCGATAAGAAACAGCCGCCACGCTTGCCCGCCAAGACCTCGTCCTTTCAACAATGGGCACAAGGTTTACAGGAATTTGCCCAATCGGACACGATAAAATCCGAAGTGGATTTCTGGCTTAAACAGCGGCAAGAGCCGTTTACAGCCTTGCCAGTGGACCATGATGCCGGGCCGGACGCCAACACCATGGCCACGAGCGAGGAACTTGTGCTTCGATTGACGGAGGCCGAAACACAGGCACTGCTCAGCGAGACCGCGACGGCGTACAACACACAGATAAACGATCTGCTGTTAAGTGCCCTGGCGGGCGCTCTGGCGCAGTGGAGCGCCGGCAGCGGCGTCCTGATAGATCTTGAAAGTCATGGGCGGGAAGAACTTTTTGACGTCCTGGATCTGACGCGCAGCGTCGGATGGTTTACAGCGCTTTTTCCGCTCTATCTTAAGGTTAATGCGGACGCGCGCCCCGGCGAGACAATCAAAGCGATCAAGGAGCAACTGCGGGCGGTCCCGCAGCGTGGACTCGGCTATGGCATCCTGCGCTATCTGACACAGGATAAAGAAGTGACGGCCCAACTGGCGGCGCTGCCCCAGCCGCAGATGAGTTTTAACTATCTCGGCCAGGTCGATCAGGTCATGCAGCAGGGTCCCCTGCGAGGATGGTCGGCGCTCGGGACCGGCGCGCCGACGGCCACCGATACGCTCCGGACGCATTTGATCGACGTGAATGCCCTCGTTGCGGCGGGCAGACTGGAATTGCGCTGGACCTTCAGCAGAGTATTCCATCGATCCTCGACTATCCGGCAGCTTGCCGATCAGTTCCGTCAACGCCTGCTTGCGATCGTAAGTCACTGCCGGCAGGCTGACCATCGCGGCTTTACACCTTCGGATTTTCCCGCCGCCCGACTCCGGCAGGCGGAGCTGGATAATCTTCTGGATATGCTGGACAAACGCTCTGGCAAAGCTGCGCGCGACAAGATTGCCGACATTTACGAGCTGACGCCTCTGCAGCAGGGAATGCTCTTCCATGTGCTTTATGATCCGAAGTCCAGCGTGTATTTCGAGCAGTTCCGTTGTACCCTGCGCGGACAGATTAACGTTCCGGCCTTACAAAAGGCATGGCAGCAGGTTATCAATCGTCACAGCGCTCTGCGTTCGTCCTTCTGGACCGGCCTGCACAAACCCCTGCAGATTGTTCACAAGGAGCTGCTCTTGCCCTGGACACTGCTCGACTGGCGCGACGACAGCGCGGAGCAGCAGGCCCGGAATCTTGAGGAGTTCTGCCGTCGGGACCGTGAGACGCCTTTCACGCTGGAGCATGCGCCACTCCTACGCTGTGCGCTCATCCAGGGCAGTTTCGATCGCTGGTATTTTGTCATCAGCCAGCACCATCTGATCGCTGACGGCTGGTCCTTTCCGATAATGTTTAAAGAATTCCTGCAGGTCTACACCGGCTTGTGCAGTGGAAGTGACATCAGGCTCGCAACGGCTGCGCCCTATCGCAGTTTCATTACCTGGCTGCACGAGCAGGATCAGCAGAGCGCCGCTGCGTTCTGGCGCCGTGAGCTGGAAGGCTTCACTTCACCGACCACGCTGATGCTGACAAAGCCGAAGCAGGTCGAGGCCAATGAAAGTGGCCAGGATGAATGGCAGCTCCCTCTGCCGGCGGAACTCACGCAGAAGCTGGAAGCGCTGGCCCGTGAGCAGCGTGTAACGCTAAGCACGCTGTTCCAGGGAGCCTGGGCGATCCTGCTGGGCCGCCTTGCCAATGAACGGGACGTCCTGTTCGGACTGACCGTCGCCGGTCGTCCGCCCGAGCTCCGCGATGTCGAAACGATGGTAGGGATGTTTATTAACACGGTTCCCGTCCGCGTCCGTATTCCAGCCGAACAATCGCTTGCCTTATGGCTGCGGGAATTGCAGAACCGACATGCGGAACGCGAACACTTCAGTTTCAGCAGCCTGACCGACATCCAGAGCCTGAGCGATGTACCGGCGGAACTGGCGCTTTTTGAAACACTGCTCGTCTTTGAGAATTATCCCCTGGGTACAATCGCCAGCGACCTGCAGGCCGCCTTTGCCATTGATGACCTGCAACTCTATGAGCAAACCAACTATCCCCTTACCGTGATTGTGGCGCCGGGCGCCACGCTGCAATTGCGTTTCAATTATGACCCGCAGCGTTTCGACGTGGCTGCTATTCGTCATCTGGGCGCTATGCTGCAAACGCTCCTGATTTCAATGACGGAAGTTGCGGACAGGCCGCCGACAGCTTTGACTCTGTTAAGTGAAAAAGAACGGCAACAGGTGCTCTATACCTGGAACGATGCGACCGCGGACCCATCTCCGGCGATCGACCCACTGCAATTGTTCGAGCGCCAGGTTCAACAACGGCCGGATGCCTGGGCCGTGACATACGGCGCTACTCGACTGCGCTATCGCGAACTACAAACAAAAGTTAATCAGCTCGCGCGGTATCTGCGGCGCAGCGGCATGCAGCCGGGTGATTTGCTCGGCCTTTATGTTAACCGTTCGATCGAGATGCTGCAGGGCGTACTGGCCATCCTGAAGGCCGGCGGCGTGCTTGTTCCGCTCGATCCGGACTATCCTCCGCAGCGCCTGAAATTTATGGCGGAAGATAGCGGACTCCGACATATCCTCACGACCGAGGATTTGCAGGCGAGACTGCCGATAAAACAGGCACAGTTGATTTGTATCGACAGCATCAAAGAAGAATCCCCGCATAAGGGCGACGAAGAGCCCGCAGACACGGCGACGGCGCATTCGCAACTGGCCTACGTCCTGTATACATCCGGCTCTACCGGCCTGCCGAAAGGCGTGGCTATGCCGCGGACGGCAATTGCCAACCTGATTCGCTGGCATATCGACAGCCTCCAGCCGGCTCCCGGCGAGCGCACGCTGCAATTCGCCTCGTTAAACTTCGACGTTGCCTTCCAGGAAATTTTTACGAGCCTGGGCAGCGGCGGCGAGCTGCTGCTGATTGCCGACAGCGATCGTCGCGATCCTTATATCATGCTCGATATTCTGGACCGCAGCGCAGTCGCCCATCTGTTTCTGCCCTATGTCGCCCTGCAACAACTGGCCGCCGCAGCGACAGCCAGCCAGGTTTACCCGCCGTCACTGCGTTCGATCGTCACGGCCGGTGAACAACTTCAGGCCACGGATACACTTCGCCGCTTGCTCGCGAAGATACCAGCCTGCCGTTTGCATAACCACTATGGTCCGACCGAAAGCCATGTAGCCAGCGCCTACACGCTGGCCGCGAATCCGATGGACTGGGCTCCGCTGCCGCCAATCGGACAGCCGATAGCCAATTCACAAATGTATCTGCTGGATGACACACTGGAGCCCCTGCCCGTCGGTGTCGTCGGCGAACTGTACATCGGCGGCCAGGGTCTGGCGCAGTCGTATCTGGGCCGTCCCGGATTAACCGCCGAACGTTTTTTGCCGCGGCCCTGGGGAGCCGACCCCGGCACGCGAATGTACCGCACGGGCGACCTGGCGCGCTATCGACCCGACGGCGCGATCGAGTTCATCGGCCGCGCCGATCAGCAGTGTAAGATTCGCGGTTATCGTGTTGAGATCGGCGAAGTCGAAGCGGTTCTGGGCGGACACCCGAAACTCAGGGAGGCGCTTGTCATTGCCTGGAATAGCAAGGCCGGCGGCAAGCGCTTGCTCGCTTATTACAGCACGCTTGCTGAGGAATCGATCGCATCGGAAGAGCTGCAGCGCTATCTCGCGGGGCAACTACCCGAGTACATGATCCCCTCACAGTTTGTGCAGCTTGATGAGCTGCCCTTAACACCCAGCGGCAAAATCGACCGTTCGAGACTCGCCGCGAAAGCGCCGCAAGACGACGACAGCAGCCCTCGCCGCATAACGCCGCCCCGCAGGCCGATCGAAATGATGCTGGCTGAACTATGGACGACGCTCCTGGATGTCGAGCGGGTCGGTATACACGACAACTTTTTCGTTCTGGGCGGGCACTCGCTTTTGGCTACCCAGCTTATCACGCGCATCCATCGGGTTTTCAACCGCAAGCTCCCCCTGCGCCGTCTTTTTGAACTGCCGACGATTGCCGAGCTCGCGACGGTGCTGGCAACGGACGACGGACGAAGCTGTCACGACGAGATACCGCTTATCACTGCCGTTAAACGGCGGGAAGCGCATCCCCTCTCATTTGCGCAGCAGCGGCTTTGGTTTCTCGATCAGCTTGACGGCACACAAGGGGCCTACAACATGCCTTCGGCTCTGCGAATCAGCGGTCGATTGGATCTGAAGGCGCTGGAAGAGAGTTTAAGGCATCTGTGCCGGCGCCACGAAGTTCTGCGGTCTCGATTCTCCCGGCGAGACGGCCGGCCGGTCCAGATACTCCGGTCTGCCGACGACTTCGCCCTGCGCGTGGACGACCTTCGGACGATGCCCGCGCGGGAGCGGGAAGCGGTGATTAAACACATGACACAGCAGGAACACGAGCATCCTTTCGATCTGGCGAAGGAGGTCTTGCTGCGAGCTCTGCTGCTGCACTGCGGTCCCGAAGATTTCATCCTGCTCATCACGATGCACCATATCATCGCCGATGGTTGGTCCGTCGCGATTCTTATGCGGGAGCTATCCGAGCTCTACGACGCCTGCCTGGAGAAACGGGAAGCCCTGCTGCCCGAGCTGCCCCTGCAGTATATCGACTACTGTCACTGGCAGCGGGAATGGCTGCAGAGCGCGGGGATGCAGGCGCAAGCCGACTATTGGCGCGCACAGCTCCTCGACGCCCCGGCGCTGCTGGAACTCCCGACTGACCGTCCGCGCCCCGCGCATCAGACATTCAATGGACGGACACTGACATTCGAGCTGGACAAAGAATTGAGCGACAGACTGAAAACTTTCAGCAGCGATGAGGGGCTGACGCTCTTTATGCTCTTGCATGCCGCATGGGCGATTCTGCTGGCCCGCTACTGCGGTATGCAGGATATTCTGATCGGTACGCCGATTGCCAACCGGCACTATGAAGTCCTGGAACCGCTGATCGGCTTTTTTGTGAACACGCTGGTATTGCGGACTTCTGTTAAAGGCGAGCTCAGTCTGCGTGAATTTATGACGCAGGTACGGGATACGGATCTGGCCGCATATGCACGGCAGGATATCCCTTTCGAACATGTGGTCGAGCTCGCGGGGCCGGAACGCCGTTTAAGTCATACTCCCTTGTTTCAGGTGATGTTCGACTTCCAGAATACCCCGGTGGAAGAGTTGCGCCTCGGCGAGCTCGCGCTCGAGATGCTGCCGATCACCGGCACCGTCGCCAAATTCGATCTGAGCTTAACAATGGCGGAAGAGCGCGGCTGCCTGCGCGGCGCGCTCGAATACAACACGGACTTATTCGATGCGGACACGATCGCAGGCATCGCAGAGCAATTCCAGATACTTCTGCGCGGCATTCCGGCCGCCGCATCGCAGCGCATTGCCGACCTGTCTTTATTAAGCGGCGACAATCGGCGGCAGCTCGTCGAACACTGGTCGCGGGCCGAGGTCGCTGCAGCCGGCGCGGAAAATTTTGTAGACCTTTTCGAGCATCGCGCAAGTCAGACGCCCGACGCGACGGCCCTGATAGCGGACGACCGGCGCTTTACGTATGGCGAGTTGTTAAGGGAAGTCAACCGTCTGGCCCGTTATCTGCGGGATCGAGGCGTCGGCCGGGGCGATCTTGTCGGCATTGCTATCCGGCGCTCCGCCGACATGATCGTCGGAATGCTCGGTATTATGAGAGCCGGCGCCGCCTATGTGCCGGTCGACCCGGACTATCCGGAAGCGCGGCTCGCCTTTATCCTGCGTGATTGTAAGATCAGGACGCTAGTAACGACATTGGACGCATTCACGGCGCCCGCTGATATTAAACAGCTGCACTTTGTTTTCCTGGATCGGGATCGCGATCGAATCGCTCGCTACAGCAGCGCAGCTCCCACGCACAGGCCGCATCCGCAGGACAGCGCCTACGTCATCTACACTTCTGGCTCCTCAGGTAGGCCGAAAGGCGTTGTGATTCCGCAGCGCAGTCTGGCCGCCCACTGCGCGGCACTCCAGGCTCATGACGCGGTCAGAGCGCAGGATCGGGTGCTGCAGTTCAACACGATTAACTTCGATGTTTCCGTTGAAGAAATCTTCGTAACACTGGCCGCCGGCGCCTGTCTGCTGCTGCTGCCCGATGTCCGCACAATCTCCTTTGCCGAGCTCATGAGCTTCATCGAACATCACCGCGTCAGCGTTCTGAATCTGCCGACAGCATACTGGCGGGAATGGGTGAGCTTTCTCGGTCTCAGGAAAACGTCACTGCCGGCCGACCTGCGCCTGTTGATCCTGGGCGGAGAAACGCTGCCGCCGCCAACGCTGGCTGAATGGCAGCGACTATACGCTACGCAAGTTCGCGTTATCAATGCTTACGGCCCGACGGAAACGACGGTGAGCGTGACCTTCCACGACACCGATCTATCGCAACCCTTTACAGACCAGACATCCGTTCCGATCGGTCGCCCGGTAGCGCACAGTGAAGTGTACATCCTGGACGACCGTCTGCAGCCTGTTCCGGTGGGTGTGCCCGGCGAGATATACATTGGCGGAAGTCGTTTGGCATGGGGATATCTGGGACGCCCGGCCTTAACAGCGGCAAGTTTTGTCCCGCATCCCTTCAGTAAGGTTGGCGGCGCTCGTCTCTACAAAACCGGCGACCGCGCTCGTTTTCGCGCCGACGGACAAATCGCATTCATCGGCCGGCGCGACGATCAGCTTAAGTTAAACGGCTTTCGGATCGAGCCGGGTGAAGTTGAAGCGCTGTTGAAGAGTCATCCGGCGGTTGCCGAAGCTGTGGTTGTCGTTGATCGTACTGAGGGGCAGACGGCCCGGCTGCTGGCCTACGCATTGCCGCGCAAGGAACGGGAGCTTAGCCTTCCTGTGCTGGAAGCGCATCTGCACTCCCGGCTGCCGGACTACATGCGCCCTTCGTCAATTCAGATACTTAAGGAATTCCCTATGAGCCCCGGCGGCAAAATCGATCGGAAAGCCCTGCCCAGACCCGACAATGACATCAAGCGGACATCTTCGCAAGCAAGAGAAGCGCAGACCGAATTACAGATTCAGCTCACTCAGGTCTGGCAAGCCGTGCTGCAGTGCGAACGCCCCGGCATTGACGATGACTTTTTTGACCTGGGCGGCAATTCTTTAAAGATCATTCAACTTCACAGCCGGCTGGCAGAGCTGTTAACGCTGCCCCTGACGATCGGCGACTTGTTCGACAACACGACTATTGCCAGACAGGCCGAAGTCATCGAGCGTTATCAGGCGTTGCAAAAGCCATCGGATGGAGCATCGGATGCCGGGGACGACAAGGACGCCGAGACGGTAACGATCATAGAATTTTAACTGATAGTATTGCCTGCATCGTAAACTCACGAACACCCTAACTATGAAAGCAGATATTGCGATTATCGGCATGGCCGGAAGATTTCCGGATGCGGCATCAATCCGGGAATTGTACAGAGTGTTGCGCGACGGGCGCGACTGCGTGCGGGAGGTTTCGAAAGAGCGCGTCATCAATTCAAACCTGCCGCTGAAGGCTCAGCGCTACAAGCTGCTGGGCTGGCTGGAAGATGTTGACAAATTCGACCACAAATTCTTTAACATCACGCGGCGTGAAGCCGAACACATGGATCCCCATCAACGTTTGATGCTTGAAGTCGTTCACGAAGCTCTGCTTAACGCGGGTCGGAGCGCGGAGTTCTTTCACAACTCCCGCACATCGGTGATCGTCGGCAATGCGGAGTACCATTATATCAATCACTTTGAACATTTCGAACCGACGATGTACAGCGGCAACATGCCCTTTTCGGCACCGGGGCGCATTTCGCGTGAGTTTCAACTACGCGGCCCGGCACTGATGGTCGACACCGGCTGTTCAAGCGGGCTTATGGGCGTCAGCACAGCCTGCAGCCAGCTCCTGAGCGGCGACGTGGATTATGCCCTGGTTGTCGGTGCCGGCATAGCCCTGGAGCCTCCCGTTGTCGGTCAGTACTATGATGGCATCGACATCAATTCGGATGACGGCAAAACCCGGACCTTCAACGCCGACTCCAAGGGCTCGGGCGGCGCCGAAGCCGTTGCCACCCTGCTGCTGACAACAATGGACCGCGCCCTTGCGGATGACGACCATATCCATGCTGTCATCAAGTCGGTCGCGACGAATTCCTCGGCGCACCTGGCTTCCAGTCTGACGGCCACCAGCCGCGCCGCCCAGGCCGAGCTACTGCAGGAAGCCTGGCGGCAGGCCGACCTGACAGCCGAAGCCATCGACTTTATCGAGGTACATGGCAGCGGCACGAAGCTCGGCGACCCAATCGAAGTTCAAGGCATCGACCAGGCTTTTCGCGCCTCCACCGACAGTAAACACATCTGTGCCGTTTCCTGTGTTAAAACCAATATCGGACACACCGATCAGGTAGCCGGTTTAAGCGGCCTGATCAAGGCTGTACTGGCCTTGCAACACAAACAGCATTTTCCCTCTCTGCACTTCGACAAGCCCAATTCCTTCATCGATTTTGATAACTCGGCGGTGTATGTTAATACGGAGCTACGCGATTGGGAAAGCGCAGACGACAGGCCACGCCGGGCCGGTGTCAGCTCCTTCGGTTTCGCGGGCCACAACGCGCACGTCGTACTGGAAGAAGCGCCGCCGCGATCCGCGGACATTCCGGCAAATCAGGTAACAGAGCAGCAAGCCGCCCTGCTGACGTTTTCCTCGCGCTATCCGCAGGGCCTGCGCGCCAATATGCAGGCACTGGCGGACTACCTGTCTGAAGAAGCGCCGCCGCAGTTGGCCGACATAAGCTTTACTCTTAATACCGGCCGTCAGCACTTCCCCTACCGCAGCGCTCTCGTTGCAGCCGATATCCCCGACCTGCAGACTCAACTTGCCGAGGCAATTGCAGCACCGCTTCCCGAAGGCGGCAAGGCGCCGGAGCTTAACAAACTGATATTCGTCTTTTCCGATTGCGTCGCCATTCCGCAGGCGCTGGTGGAAAGCCTGCGAAGCCGTTTCCCGGTCTTTGCCGCCAGCTATCAATCCTGTCAGCCGCAATTGGAAGCGGATGGAGACAATGCGAGCCTGCGCAGCCTGGCATTTCAGTATAGTTGGTACAAACTGCTGGCAAGCTGCGGCATCAACACGCAGCGGGTGCTGGGCATCGGCAGCGGACAGATAGCGACGCGTTTAATCGCAGAACAGATTTCGCTGGATGAAGCACTCCGGGAAGCGGCACAGGCCCGGCCCGCAGCGACAGGCGATTTGCAGCAGCGTCTAAAAGCGCTGGTACAGCGCGAGACGGAAGAAGAAAAGGTCATCTTCGTCGAAGTGGGACCGGAAGGGGCGCTCTCCGCAGGGCTAAAGGAATTGGCGCTGCCCCGCCGGGACGAGCTATTCGCAGTCTGCTGCGTCAATCCGCAGGCCGGGGAGTCGCTGCTCGCATTTTGCCGTGATCTTTACGAAATCGGCTATTCGCTCGACTGGCCTGCGCTGCACCGACATTACCCCGGCCGCCGCGTTGCGCTGCCGGGTTATCGCTTTGAAAAAATTCGCTGCTGGGCGCGCGAAGCTTATACCGAAGAGCAATACAATGAATGGCTACGGCGGCTCGACGAGCCCGCGACGGCTCAAGCGGAACAACAGGGCTGGACCAGCAGAGTTGAGACAACTCCATTGGATGAGACAGACATTGTTCCGGGCTGGACGCCCAGCGAACAAAAAGTGGCTTTGATCTGGCGACAGGTGTTAAAAATCGACGAGCTGGAGCTCGACGATGATTTCTTCACGCTCGGCGGCCATTCGCTGCTCGGAACGATGGTGATTAACCGCATCCAACAAGAGTGGGACATCAAGCTGGTCTTCAAGGATATCATGATGTTAAGCACGGTGCGGACTCTCGCCCGCGGCATCGACGGCATCCTGAACGGTCAGCCGGGCAGCGCGGCGCAACAGGCAATTACCGCTGCGGCGACCGCCGAGCACTATCCGCTCGCCGATGCCCAACTGCATCTCTGGCGCTTCTATCAGAGCGGCGTAGGCGCGCAACTGTCGCAGACACAGTTGTTATTGCTCGCAATCGACGGCGACCTGAGCCGCCCGCAGCTTGAAGCGACATTCGCATCGCTCATTCGACGGCAGGAAATATTGCGCAGCTCGATTCATGAGCTCGACGGCAGGCCCGTTCTGCGCGTACATCCCCGTGTCGACTTTACAGTCGCTTATGAAGAACGGACGGGCGCCGATGTTCAACAGCTGGTCGAGGCATTGCATCAACCCTTTGATCTTGCTCGTGCTCCCCTGCTTCGGGTCACGCTTGTGCGGGTGGAAACGCAGCGTCACATCCTTGTCATCGGCATGGACCATCTGCTGTTCGACGGCTCGTCACTGCAAACGCTTGTCAGCGAGTTCCTGGCACTCTATCAGGGACAGGAGCTGCCGCAGCCCAGCCTGCAGTACAAAGACTATGTAGCCTGGCAGCGCCAGCGCTTAGCAAGCGCCGAACTGCGCCGCCAGGAAGAATACTGGCTGAATGAACTCCGGGGCGAGTTGCCGGCGCTTGACCTGCCCGGTGACTTTGAACGTCCGTCGCAACGCAGTTTTCGCGGCGACGTCGTCAAGATGCTCCTGGGAACGCAACGGCTCAGCCGCTTGCATAAATTCGCGCAGTCCAATAAATCCACGCTCTTTATGCTTTTGCTGGCGACCTACAAAGCGCTGTTGGCAAAGTACAGCGGCCAGCAGGACATCATCGTCGGTACGCCCATCGCCGGCCGACTTCATCGGGATATCGAGAATATGATCGGCATGTTCGCCAATACGCTGCCGATCAGAACGTTTCCACGGGGTGACAAGACCTTTCGCGGCTTCCTGGGCGAAGTTCGTCAGGCCTGCCTTAACCTGTACGCGAATCAGGAGTATCCCATTGAAAAGATAATTGAGCAGTTGGCGATTAAACGCAGTGCATCGCGACATCCGCTCTTCGATGTAACCATGTTTATGCAGAACTTCGATGGCGGAGCGCCTCTGTCGCTCGACGGGATAACGATGACACCGCTGGATTACAGGCCGCATACCAGCCGCTATGATCTGAATTTTGAATTCCACAATACCGGCGCTGACGATCTTCTGCTACACATTGAATATTCCAGCGATCTGTTCAGCGAAGAGTCAATTCAGTCCATAGGGCGGGATTTCCTCGCGCTGCTCGATGCTATTCTCGAAAACCCGGATATTAAACTGCAGGATCTGGCGACTAACTACGCGGTGGAATTTGAGCAGACCGCCGAATAACCGAAAAATAGTCTTCCTGTTAACAAGGCTGCTTCACAGTTCACAATTTGCGAGAGACAACATACGGAGCTAGCGGAACTGTGCGCCCTTCAATAAAGACAACATCCGGCCTTAGGGCTCTTCATCGCCTGGTGAGAATTGTCGATAGAGCCGAGCAACTTTTTTTTACTTTTTAACAATATCCAACAACAGCATGAACAGTAAGGACGGAAAATGGCGTCTGGTTGAACGATCACCGAGCGTCGCCGAATACACTGAACTGGTCGAAGCAGTCGGCTGGCGGCGCAGGGAGCCGGCAGCGATCGCGATTGCACTCGCACGCTCCGATTATGCCCTCTGTGCAGAAAGCGGCGACCGGATGATCGGCTGCGGACGGGTGATCGGCGATGGCGGTCTACACTTTTATGTCACCGATATGCTCGTACACCCCGAGTTTCAAGGCCGTGGAATCGGCAGCGCGATCCTGAAGGAGCTCTGCCGTTTTCTGTCGGCCCTGCCTTATGAGAATACGCTGGCAAGCGTGCTTCCGACGAAAGGGCTGCGTCAGTTTTACGAGTCGCAGGGTTTTGTTGCCCAAAAAGACCACAGCCCGGCGATGCTGCAGTGGATTAACGAACATAAGAACTGAGAAACAGCCCTTGTCAGCGCCGGCTCAGCGGGCAACAACAACCGGAAACGTGTAATAGCCGGCCGGGCCGTGGACAGTAAGGTAGTATAATCCATTGGGCAGATCTTCTACGCATATCCTGCATTCTGCACTCGCAATTGCCAGCGCTCCATCTGTTGCTACTTTCGATCCGACAAATCTTTCCCGCCGAAGGAGGCGTCCGTATATGTCGCGAAGGCAGCCTTCCGTATCAGCTAAAGCCTGATCCCTAGCGTCCTGAAGAACGGCGGCAACAAGAATCTGCTTCGCTGTGGGATTCGGAAAGGGTGAGCTGATGAACAGCGCACTGCCCGGCGGATTATCGTTTCCGACTCTGATAGGGATTGTGCATTGTGAGATTCCGGCAAGCCGCGTTGATGCCGCAAGGCCCTTAAGCGCCATTGTTAATCGGCCGCAGTCAAAGGCAAAGTGCAAAGAATCGCCAAGGTTTCCGACGGCGCCTGGGTGAAAACAAATCCGAATGTTCGCACTGGATTTGCCCGGGATCTCGATGGGGAATTGCGAATGGGGCGCCGAGAAATCCTGGTAGTGCGCAAAATTGACACGCCGGATGATTCGTGTATCTGCGCCAAGATTGTGCAGCGTTATGTTATCACAACGCATGCCGCCGACAGATGTGGCATCGGGAAACTCGAATCGCTCTCCGCCCGACGCGACTATCTCCGTATTTTCGCGCGTGACGTCGACCACCACTGTATCGCTGCCCGTACACAGGCCTCGACTGACCGTCACGATGTAACGTGTCGATTCCTCCGGCTGTACAGTTGGAGTAGCGCTCGTCGGATCGCTTAAACCGACCGAGGGACGCCAACGAATTTCGTCGCCTTCCTCAACCCGCAGCATCAGGCTAGTGCCTGCGCAAATCGAGGTATCCGGACCGGCATCGACACTGAAGCTGTTCGCGACCGAAATTGTAACGCTGTCGGAATTCTGACAGCCGCTCACCCTGTCCGTGACAGTTAAAACATAAGTCGTCGTTTCTTTCAGCACGGCAATGGGATCGGGGCTCCGGGGATCGCTCAGTCCTGCGGCCGGTGCCCAGGAAAGCAGACCATCGCCGCGACCATCCAGGCGAATGGTACTGTCACAGACAATTGTCGTATCAGGCCCGGCGTCAACTTTCGGAACGCTTTCACTGGCCTCCTCCCAATGATTGCAGAGCGTCAACATCTGCGACAGGCTGCCTTCGCTTAAGTCCTGCTTTTGATTCAAGAACCCCGCATCGGCCGCCTTCCCCCCACGTACAATTTCAAAATCCAACACAGCGACACTCATGGATGTTAAACGACTGCCGCAGACGCTGCCCCTGGAATCGGTCTTGACGACATAGCCGTCCTGCACTGTTGCACCGTCGGTATAACCTGCACCGCAAGCCAGGAGACCGCCATCCTGTGTCGCCGTCACAGCAAAGAACTGATCGGTACGACTTCCGCCGTACTCCTTGATCCAGTTAACAGAGCCATCAGCGGGAAGAATACTCATCAAATACGCATTACCCTGACGGCCTCCGCCGCAAGGAGCTTTGAGTCCCGCCACAATATACTCTTCGCCATCCTCGACGACGACGACATCATTCGCGAGATCCTCGCCCGGGGAATCCGAGGTATAGCTGCGCCCCCAGACGGGATTTAACTGTTCGTCGAGTCGAATGAGCAGGACGTCGCTAATTGCTCGCGGCCCACGGCTGCCCGCTATCAACAGTCCGCCGTCCGGCAGGGCCGCAATTTTACTAAGCGTTTCGATGCCGTCGGTCGTGTAACTTCGCGTCTCCAGCAGTTGGGCCGCAGCGTCCCAAACCGCGAGAGATACATCGCGCCGGTTGTTTGCCTGATAGTGTCTGCGGCAGCCCAGCACGATCGAACCATTGCGGAGTACAGCCAGCGACCGGCCCTCGGGACGCGAACCGTCATCGATGTAGCGGCTTTGAACAATCTGCATCCGCTCATCGAGAACAAAAAGACCAGCGCGGTGGGCTCCATTAACGAATGGATACGAAGCGACCAGAAAACCGCCGCCCGGCCGTGGAATGAAGTCGTAGCCCTGACTGTTGCCGCCGGCATGGCGAAGTTTATTATGGTCGATAATCCGGCCGTCCGACGGCTCTAATCGATACATTATCGACACCATTTCGCCCGTGGTGAAATAGTTGATATCACTGACTAATACATACAGACTGCCATCCGAAGCCTCGTAAAGCTGCGACAGATTGGTATTATGAGCGGCGGCGGAGGTATTGCCGAGCGTTTTAGTCCATTGCAGTCGGTGGTCGGCATCGAATTTGAGAATCCAGGTATGCGCATACCGCCCGTTACCGACGGATTGGCTCCGTCCTCCGATCAGGTAACCGCCATCCCTCGTCTGGATTATGGTATTCAGGCGGTCTTCGGCAGCCCCGCCATACATCATTTGTGAAACGTGCTGTCCGCCGGCGCTCCGGATCATCAGGCCCGCAAACGCGATAATGAGGATTGTAATCTTCACCTTTGTCTCCCTACATCTCGTCTAAGTCAATTTGATTGACTACGGTGCATACTCAGGCAAGGGTTAAGTCTTTGGTAGGGCTTTGGGCAGTTAAGTTACACGGCTTCAGTCCTAATTGCAAGTACAAAAAAACGACATTTGCCGGCAGGAACAGCGATTTGTCTCCCGAATTCGGCCGTTCGATACGGTCTGAAATGCACGCCTAAACGAGACCGATAGCAAATTGGCTATTGAAAACACTTTTGCATTTTCGCTGTGATTCGCCCGAGCCACCACAACGACTTCAACGACGCGGAGATGCTAAATTCAGGCGTCCTCCGGGTGACTCTTCGCCTGTCCATCATCAACTATTCATAAAGGGACCTCAAGTTGGTCAAAGTGAATCAGAGCCCAAAAGCACTTTTGTAAGAAAGATCTAAGGACGCGGAAATACAACAAGTGCTTGCGCTCGCAGATCAATCGCTGGCGGGCCTGGATCAGCTCCTCTACTTCACAGCCATTCACCCGCGACTGCGAGCACGGCTTCCGTAGAATCGGAGGGAACAATGTCGAGCGGGAGTTTAATCTGGCGCATTCGCTTGCGTGTACAGCCGGGAAAGTTTAGGGTTTCGTCTTCGGCTCCGCTCAGACTGCAGTGCTTTGGTCTTCGGCTTCGCTCTGAACGCAAGGTATAGCTTATTCGATGGGTTCAAAGCCTTAAACCCGTGGGCTGAGCGTAGGCTGAGCGTGGGCTGAGCGTGGGCTGAGCGTGAGCTGAGCGTGGGCTGAGCGTAGGCTAAGCGTAGGCTAAGCGTGAGCTGAGCGTGAGCTGAGCGTGGGCTGAGCGTGGGCTGAGCGTGGGCTGAGCGTGGGCTGAGCGTGGGCTGAGCGTAGCCGAAGCCCACATTCATCCGGAAGACCGCTAAAAAAATACAGAGCAAGTTACAGCCCGGCGACTCCCATGGCGACCGCGGCTTTACGAATGACAAATTTTGCTAATTTGTCGATGGAGGTACTGTTTGCCTATGCTGTTGATTATTGCCGTCTGTGTCCTCGCCTTTTGTTCAAGTTGTAATGAAAGTGACGGAAATGTACAGGAGTCGCTTCCGTCTGCCTCACCCTTTGTTGTAGTTCTCGGTATCGCTCAGGATGCCGGCTTCCCACAGGCGGCCTGCAAAAAATCCTGCTGCGCGGACGCATGGCACACTCGCGAACAACGCAAGATGGTCTCCTGCCTGGCCATCGTCGACCCACAATCGAAGGAACGCTGGATCATCGACGCAACGCCCGATTTCAAGGATCAACTCCGTATGCTGGACAGTATCGCGCCGAGCGGACAGAATCCGGGATTAAACGGCATCCTGCTCACCCACGCTCATATCGGGCACTACACCGGCCTGATGCATCTCGGTCGTGAAGTAATCGGCGCGCAGGGTGTACCGGTCTACGCCATGCCGCGTATGCGGACTTTTCTTGAAAACAACGGTCCCTGGGATCAACTGCTGAAACTGCGCAACATCGAAATCAATCAGCTTGGCGCCGATAGTACGATACGGCTTAACGAGAGAATCAGCATTCGCCCATTTTCGGTACCGCACCGCGATGAGTATTCCGAAACTGTCGGCTTTCAGATCCTGGGGCCGGAAGCCAGCGTCGTTTTCATTCCCGATATCGACAAATGGGAACGCTGGGAACGGTCGATCGAAGAGTTGATCGCCGAATGCGACCGCGCGTATCTGGACGGCACTTTTTATGCCGATGGCGAGATTCCCGGTCGCGACATGGCTGAAATACCTCATCCCTTTATCGAAGAAAGTATGCGGCGTTTTGCGGCGCTACCCGTATCGGAACGCCGGAAAATTCGCTTTATCCATCTCAACCACAGCAATCCGGCCCTCCAGACGGCTTCCACCGCTCAGCAGGCAATCCGGGACCAGGGATTCGGACTGGCGGAACAAGGCGAACGCACAAGGCTCTGACCTGGCATTGTTCCGAGCGATTTGCGCGCACAGCCGATAGCGTCCAGTCCTTTGAAGACCTGTGATCTTGTTGTATAGCGGCCGCCGGCTGTAACCACCAGCAGCTCAGGCTTGTCTCAACGGGATTATGCGGCGGCCAGGCTGAACTTAACGGTTAACAGTCAACTAGTGCTACGACTAAAGCAAGGAAGCATTATGAAGCAAGTACGCCTGTGTGCGACGATGACGCTCGTCGCACTTTCAAGCTTCATCGCCCTACCCATCGCCGCCCAGCCGGAGTATCGATTGCTGGTAAGTAGTCGCAATTCGAATTCAATCATCCAGTTCGATGGCCAAAGCGGCGAGTATCTGGGGGCGTTTTCGGAACTCGCTTCGATAGTATTGCCCCAGGAAGTGGCGCTCGGACCGGATAATAGAATATACCTGGCGGCACGCGGCAACCCGACGATCATGCGCTTCGACCGGCAGAGCGGCGCTTATCTCGGTGAATTCAGCACCGGCTACGATCTTGCCGGCGCGACGAAGATGACCTTTGGCCCCGATGGATTGCTCTATCTTTCGCAGTGGGGCGGCACGATGTCGGCCGCGCCGTCAAAAGTCGTACGCTTCAACGCGAGCACGGGCGCTTTCGTGGATGAATTCACCGACATTGCAATCAACCGGGCCTGCGGTCACGCCTGGGATGCCGACGGAATTCTCTATGTCGCATCCTTCGGCGATCAGGATGTTAAAGTATTCGATCATGACGGTCGATTCGTCACCAGTCTCATCGGACCGAATCAGCTCGAAGGTCCCGTCAACCTCTGGTTCGACAGCATCGGCGACCTGCTCGTGCTCGACTGGAGCAAAGCCGAAGTGCTGCGCTTCGATGCGCAGGGCGCGTTTAAGGAAGTATTTATCAACGAGCTCAGCGCCGGCGAGGGTGTGGCTTTCGGCCCCGACAACATGCTGTATATTTGCGACTGGGCCGCTAACAATGTTAAACGATTTGATCCGGTGTCGGGCAAGTTAATCGATATCTTTGCGCAGGGCGGCGGTCTCGGCGCACCGAACAGTCTGGTTTTCATACCGAACGATTTGCCCAGCTCGGCCAAGAATGTTCAGGCAGACAACCGGAACAAAACGGAACTACGGTTCTTTCCCAATCCCGCTCAGTCCGGCACCACGATCGAACTTAAGCTGCCGACGGCGACGAATGTGACATTAGAGCTCATTGATTCGCGCGGAAAAATCGTGAAACGCATCAAAGGAGAAAGTAGCTCAGCCGCCGGCAACCATCGACTGAATTGGGACGGAAGCGGGGTTGCTGCCGGCCTCTATTATGTCCGCTTGCAAACAAATGCCGAGCAGCTCATGTATCCCCTGGTCCTGCGACCCTGAGTTGCCAGGCACATTGCACAGGCCGCCTTCAAAAAATAGGGCTTTAAGCGTGTTATGGAATCATGCAAAGAAAATCGGCAGACTCTCGCAGGTTGATGTCGTACTCGAGTGCCTGCGAAGAAGAAAACTGTGTCGACACCGTCAGCGAATCGAAAGGATTCACTACTTTAGCATGTTAATATATTGACAGCTGGACGTCAACGGTTCGGATAAGCATCATCCCCGGGAGAAAAACGCGTGTCATCCGATAACAATAAAGCAAAGCTCGAACGGCTCATCGAGCAGGTCTGGAATCGCGGTCAGCTCGGGCTGGTCGAATCGCTCATCGCGCCGCAGTATACTGTCCATCAGGATCCGGGCGATCCCTGGGAAGGTCGGACACTGAATCGGGAAGAATACCGGGAGCGAGTGGCCTATTCGCGCCGTGTCTTTCCCGATTTGTGTTTTACGATCGGGGAGACCGTGGCTGAAAACGACAGGGTGGCGATATTATGGCGCCTGAGCGGCACGCAGCTGGGCGATATCATCGGTATTCCGGCAACCGGCAAGGCTATTGATGTCGCGGGGCTGACCATTTATTACGCCAGCGACCAGGGTTTCAGCGGACACCGTCAGCTCATTGACCGCTTCGACGTATTACAGCAGCTCGGCGTATTTCCCGGCCTGAGTCAAGCCTGAAGACAAACTTCCCAGGCGGCACGCCCCTTCCCGCCTTAGCTGCGACATGAATTCGAGCTCCCCCTGTCTCGCCCGGAATATCCCCTGCAAGCAGTCCGCGCGGCCGCCTTAGCCATCGCCGTCGGATGGCAATTTTCAGAGAAGCGAGCTTAAAGCCGAATTTTCGTATTTTGGGACCACCGGTACCTTAACTGCCGGTATCTTTTCCCAAACATCCTTCCAATACAAGGTCCCCCAATCGCTACCATACAATTTTCCAACTGCTACAGCAGCCCTTTCATACTGAGTTCGGCCTCACGGGGCGCCCTATTCAATCGCCGTTAATTCGAGGCATTCTATGAAACTAACGCCGACGGTCGGACTCCTGCTTCTGACCATTCTTGCGCTCGCCTGTGGAGAGCAGGACGACCGAAAATTCACCTCCGATCCCGGCCGATCTTCTCCGGCCACTGAGGCCTGGTTTCCTTTCGAGCTTTACAGTGACGGTAATCGCTATGTTATTGTCGCGTACCTGGAAAGTGACACGCTCCTGAAAATCTATGAATCTTTCTTTGCCGAACACGGCTATGAAGGCAATGGTCCTTGCTGGGAAGGACACATTATTCAGATCCTGGAAGAGCTGGACCGCGAATTGTTAAACCATATCGAATTCGACCCGGAGGCGGGCGCATTTTTCGCGTATGCTTATTCGCAGGCGAGTCAGCACCGCTTCGTCGAAGTCCTGGCGCCCATATTCGCCGATCTGTCGAAGCTGGACGCCTATGTACAGCGGGCGCAGCGCTGGCGAATTTATGATTGACAACAGATGAGCCTGCCGGCCCACTACGTTCGGATCGGTAGTGATTGCAGCAGTGGCAAAGCTTGCCGGCCCAAGGCGGCAAGCAATGTCAGCCCGAAAATGTGCCAGGCGGAATTGTCCGGCATGCCTATGCCCGGCGGCGCCGACAACTCGGGAACTCAGGGAAGCTGATCCGGCCGCAGGCTGTGTCCGCGAGACATTCTCATTATCAAACGAAAGGAAGCTAGGCTATGGATCATAAAGAGCAGGAAAAAGCAGCAGGATGGGATGCCATCTCAGATGCATTATTCGAACTTTACCCGGAACAGGAGCCGGTTCACTTCGCCCCGGAGCAGTCTTATGCCGACGGCGGCGATTTGCCGCTGGACGGAATCAGTGTCTATGTTAACGAAGATGCTCAATTCTACCACTACATCAGCTATGGATTCTCGGAACTCTATGAGAAAGAGACCGACAATCCGGAGGTCAGCGGTTTCGGCTTCGAGCTGAGCTTTCGTCTACACTACGATCACTTAGATGACGACTGTCCCGAATGGCCGGTCGATCTGCTGCAGGAGATCGCCGCATTCGTCTTTGACAATGGATTGGGCTTCAATGAATTTCACACGCTGCCCTGCGGCCGGATCGGCGATGATCCCGGCTCGCACATCAGGGCCTTGATGTTCGTCCGGGACCCTGAACTGGGACACATCGCAACGGACTTCGGTGCGGTTAAATTTCTGAACATGTACGGATTGACCCAGAACGAGTATGATGACATTCGCAGCAAAGCGATCGACCGGCGCGACTTTGTGCGGGAGCGCAGCGCAATTGATCCTTTGTTAACAACGGACCTCGGCAGGCACTAAGCAGTCATCAGGCCCGTAGGCCATCGTTGTGTACCTTGTTTAAGCTAAGCGGCCTAGTAAACGCCACTCCCGACATTATCAGAAATCAGAACGAGGCTGTCCCGAAAAATCGGAACAGCCTCGTTTTAATATAATCGCCGACAGACGATCATTTATCGGAATGATTCTAGCGGGCAATGACAATCTGTCCATAACCGACTCTGTAGCCGTCCTGAACCAGATTGAATATGTATGAGCCGTTGGCCAGATCGCCGACATCAACCTGCACGCTGTGGCTGCCGCTGGCTTCGGAAAGGGCGATCGAAGCTACCGGACGAGCCGTCATGTCGCTGATTTCCAGGGTTACCTGGCCTTCGTTCTCGACGCTGTAGGCGATCGTAAAGGTTGAAGCATTGACAGGGCTGGGCTGCGGGATTACCTGATGCAGTTCGCTACGCGAGGGCAGGAAAGAACTGCCGGGCAGGCTAAAGCTCTCTTTACGACTGTCATCGCGACAGAAGGGTATGCACCCCGGATCGCAGTTAGGTACGCTGGTGCTGACCTGCGTCGCTTCCAGGTGATTTGCCGTCCAGACGCCATGTCCTTCGCAGCAGGGACCGCCGGGGCCTCTCAGGCAGACTTCATAGAGCGTCAGGCAGCAATCGGAGGCGTCGCAGGGTTCGAAATAGGGATTGGCTCCTTCTGTCGCGCTCGCGTCATTGTACTTCCAGCAGGAACCGGCTGAGACACGCCAATACGGTTCGCATTCATCAAGGTTATGAGGCGGCCAGCCCATGGGATTCGTTTGCATAAACAGTTCGGTGATGTAATTCAGCCAGCGCTCAGGCGTATCGAAAGGGCTCGTACATCGCACCGTAAAACAATCGGCATCGAGAAATTCGATATCGGTAATCTGCAGATCGCGGTACATGCCGCAGGCAATTCGCCACTGCCAATACACTTTAACGGCACAGAAGCCAAGCATCCAGTCACCGCAATCGACAACGCTGATGACCATCGGATAACCCGGCGTCCATACATCGGTAGAACAATCGGGGATACAGGGCTCGGGCGGATTGGGGTTTTGCGCCGTCAGCGTGGCACTAAACAAAAACAGAGCGGCAATAGCCATGTTGACAGTTTTGATGTATAACGAAACTCGAGACATAAACATGACCTCTTAGGTTAGACGGTTTTTATATGTATTTGAATCGTCGACAAGCTTATCGTGCTTCCATGATATCACGCAGAAAGGCATCGGGCCAGCGCCAATGAGCGGAGCGGTCCATATATTGAGTGAGCGTGCACATTGCTGAGCGAAGAGCCCGGGGATAATTTTTGTGGTGAAGAGTGTCAGCGCTGCCAAGGGAGTTTCCCTAAGGCTCCATGTTAAAAAAAGAGGCCGTCCCGTCTAGCCGGAACAGCCGTTCATTTTCAGCCGCCAGCTGGCGATCATGTTTCACCATTGTCCTAGCGGGCAATGACAATCTGTCCATAGCCGACCCTGTAGCCGTCCTGAACCAGATTGAATATGTAGGAGCCGTTAGCCAGATCGCCGACCTCAACCTGCACGCTGTGGCTGCCGCTGGCTTCGGACAGAGCAATCGACGCTACCGGACGCGCCGTCATGTCGCTGATTTCCAGGCTTACCTGGCCTTCGTTTTCAACGCTGTAGGCGATCGTAAAGCTCGAAGCACTGACAGGACTGGGCTGCGGAATCACCTGACGCAGCTCGCCGCGCGAGGGCAGGAAGGAATTGCCCGGCAGGCTAAAGCTCTCTTTACGACTGTCATCGTTACAAAAAGGTATGCACCACGGATCGCAGTTAGGTGCGATGCTGCTGACCGGCGTCGCTTCCAGGTGATTTGCCGTCCAGGTACCATGCCCTTCGCAGCAGGGACCGCCGGGGCCCCTCAGGCAGACTTCATAGAGCGTCAGGCAGCAATTGGAGGGATCGCAGGGCTCGAAATAGGGATTGGCTCCTTCCGTCGCGCTCGCGTCGTTGTACTTCCAGCAGGAACCGGCCGAGACACGCCAATACGGTTCGCATTCATCCAGGCTATGAGGCGGCCAGCTCATGGGATTCGTCTGCATAAACAGTTCGGTGATGTAATTCAGCCAGCGCTCAGGCGTATCGAAGGGACTCGTACATCGCACCGTAAAACAATCGGCATCGAGAAACTCGATATCGGTAATCTGCAGGTCGCGGTAGATTCCGCAGGCGATCCGCCACTGCCAGTACACTTTAACGGAACAGAAGCCAAGCATCCAGTCGCCGCAGTCGACAACGCTGATGACCATCGGATAACCCGGCGTCCATACATCGGTAGAACAATCGGGGATGCAGGGCTCGGGCGGATTGGGGTTTTGCGCCGTCAGCGTGGCGCTAAACAAAAACAGAGCGGCAATAGCCATGCTGACAGATTTGATAGATAAGGAAGCTCGAGACATAAACATGACCTCTTAGGATAGACGGTTTTTATATGTACTTAAGTCGTCGACAAGCTTATCGTGCTTCCATTATATCACGCAGAAAGGCATCGGACCAGCGCCATTGAGCGGAGCCGTTCACATTTTGAGTGAGGGTGTGCGTTACTGAGCGAAGAGCCAGGGGACATATTCAGTGTCGAAGAGCAAGGGCACAGCCAAGGGAATTTCCCAAAGCTCCCATGCTAAAAGAGGCTGTCCCGTCAAGCCGGAACAGCCTCTTATTTTCAGATCGCCGGTTGGCGATCATGCTTCACAATTTGTCCTAGCGAGCAATGACAATCTGTCCATAACCGACCCGGAAGCCGTCCTGAACCAGATTGAAGACGTAGGAACCATTGGCCAGATCGCTGACATCGACCTGCACGCTGTGGCTGCCGCTGGCATCGGAGAGAGCGATCGACGCTACCGGACGGGCCGTCATGTCGCTGATTTCCAGGGTCACCTGGCCTTCGTTCTCGACGCTGTAATCAATCGTAAAGGTCGAGGAGTTAACAGGGCTGGGCTGCGGCATGATCTGAAGCAATTCGCCGCGCGACGGCAGGAAGGAACTGCGCGGCAGGGCAACGCTTTCCTTGCGGCTGCCGTTGAGGCAGAAGGGTACGCAGCCCGGATCGCAATTGGGCAGAATACTGCTGACCGGCGTCGCTTCCAGGTGATCGGCTATCCAGGTGCCGTGCCCTTCGCAGCAGGGGCCGCCGGGGCCGACCAGACACACTTCGTAGAGCGTCAGGCAGCAATTGGAAGGATCGCAGGGTTCGAAGTAGGGATTGCCTTCAATTGCACTTGCGGCGTTGTACTTCCAGCAGGAACCGGCCGAGACACGCCAGTATGGTTCGCAATCACCGACATTGTGCGGCGGCCAGCCCATGGGGTTCGTCTGCAAAAACAGCTCGGTGATAAAGTTCAACCAGCGCGCGGGCGTATCGCCGGCACTGATACAACGCGTGGTGAAACAATCGGCATCGAGAAATTCGATATCCGTTATCTGCAGATCGCGGTAGATCCCGCAGGCAATCCGCCACTGCCAGTACACTTTAACCGAGCAGAAGCCGCCCATCCAGTCCGCGCAATCGACAACGCTGATAACCATTGGATAACCCGGCGTCCAGGTATCGGCCGGACAGTCCGGAACACAGGGTTCGGGTGGATTGGGATTTTGCGCCGTCAGCGTTGCGGTAAACAGAAACAGGGCGGCAATAGCCATGCTGACAGACTTACTACACAACAAAACTCGAGACATAAGTATGACCTCATTAGATATACGAAGTATTGAATGTTTTTGAGTCGTCGACAAGCTTATCGTGATTCCATGATAGCACGCAGCCAGGCATCGGACCAGCGCGATTGAGTGGAGCCGTTCATATTTTGAGTGAGTGTGCACTTTGCTGAGCGAAGGCCGCCGGTACATTGACAGCAGTGCCAGCGGCAGGCCTAAACTCCTGTATTACCGCCCTCTGGCCAACAGATCGGTCGCGCCACAGAGACAGGACTGTATTGACATCGGACATAGCTTTCAAATAGTGACGTGTCGCGAAGCCTTTATCCTCCAATGGTGGATTGCGAAAAAAATGTATTTTAGTCGCTTTATACCTACAGTGTCATGGGTCAGCCGGGACCCGGGGATAGGCGGAAGCACTTGCTTAGGATCATAATCTGCCGACCATTGGAAAGGCAGCGGAAGTGCTGACGCCACAAGACACCAATCTCTCAACAACCAGTTTTTGTGCCAGAAACGCTCCGCATTGCCGGAGTTGTTCGTCGTCTGCCGAAAATCGGCGTCGACAACTGATAGGATCACTGGTTTGCCGCCGGGCATGAGGAATGCCGATGAGCGGCATACCGATGCAATTCGTCATAACGAACATTCCCGCCTACTGAACAGCCCAGCGGATCGGACGATATATGGAGAAAGACAAGCTGGAAAGGAGTCGAAGCGACGCTGCAGCAAGCGGTCTCAAAAAGATCGAAGCACTTCTGCATCAGGCCGAGCGGCAAGCGGGACTGCAGGGCGACGAGCTCGACGATGTTGTTGCGCGGGCGAAATCCCTGTTGGCCGAAATCGAATCTGAACCTGATCGGGGACTGGCATTGACCTTGATCGCCGAATTCAACGTGAACTTTCTGCGTCCGGCAGAGGCTGTCGAGCAGTTACAAAGCGCGGAGAGCATTTTTGAACGAGCAGGCGACCAGCGCAAACGCGCAATAGCATTGGCCAGTTTGGGGTCGGCGCTGCACAATCTTGGCAAACTCGGCGAGGCAATGCAAAGCCTGCGGACGAGCCTGAAGCTGAGCGAGGATATAGGGTACCGTTCGGGCATGGCTTCAGCCTACATAAAAATCGGCCTGCTGCAGCACCTTCTGAACGACAGGGCCGCGGCACTGGAATCAATGCATAACGCGCTGGCAATCTGCGAAGAACTTGGCATCATGGATGCCAAGTTACGTTGTCTGAACAACCTTGCTCTCATCCATCAGGAAAACGAAGATAATGCGGCGGCGCTGGATTATGGACGGCAATGCCTGAATCTGAGCCGGGAGCTTAACGTCCGTGATTCGGAAGGCCTGTCATTGATCAATATCGGCGCGACGTTGTACAGAATGGAAGAGCATGCAGAAGCCCTGGCCCATTTCGAAGAGGCTTTGGAAATCTTGCGCGAAGTGGGCGATCGCAAACGCGAAGTAATAGCGCTCAGCAATATCGCGAGCGTGCACAGAGTAATGGGCGAAAACGATCGGGGACTTGCCATAATGCGCGAGAGCATGGCGTTGGCGCAGAGTACCGGCGATCGTTATGCGGAAGTTGTCGGTCAGCTTGGCCTCGGCACGATGTACAACAATTGCGGCGACCACCAGGCCGGTTTGCCCTTGCTGCTTGAAGGGCTGGATGATGCGCAGAAGCTGGAATTCAGGCACCTGCTGCCCTTGTTTTACAAATCGATATCAGAGAGTTACGAAGGACTGAGCCAATTCGAAGAGGCCTTCGATTACCACCAGCGCTTCCATCTTGCCGATAGAGAGGCATTCGACGAACAGTCGGAAGAAAAGATCCGAAATCTGCGCGTTGTCCACCAATTGGAACAGACAAGGAAGGCAAGTGAGTTACATCGCCTGGAGACCGTGGAGCTGAGCGCGACCAAGGACCACCTTGAGCGGCTGGTACGTGCCAACAACGAATTTTTGGGTATCGCTGCTCATGATCTCAAAAATCCGATCGCCAATATCAAGTCTCTGGCGGGTTTGATCAAGCGTCGCCTGCCGCAGTTGTCGCCGGCCGATACGGCGGCTTATTGCGCTGATATCGAGGCCAGCGCCCTCAGCATGCTCGACCTTGTGACCCGACTTCTGGAGATTAATCGTATCGACCAGGGACGCCTGAACATCACTCCCGCCGCTTTTGATGTCGGCGAAATGTGTGAACGTTTCCTCAGTGTCTATGAAGATCGGGCACGGAAAAAAGACATTCGACTGCATTTTCATGCCCCGGCTGAAGCTATTATCGCATTTGCCGACCGCGATGTCTCAATTCAGATTCTTGACAATCTCGTCTCTAACGCCGTGAAGTATTCGCCTCCTTCAGCGCAGGTGTGCATAGAGGTCTCCGGGCGTCAAGACGGTGATGAAGCCTTCGCCCGCTTCGCAGTTCAGGACGAAGGGCCCGGCATTGCCGAAGCAGATATGCCACGGCTATTCGATAAATTTGCCAGGCTGGCGGCGCAGCCTACCGGCGGCGAAGCGTCGGTCGGCCTTGGGCTGTCAATTACCAAGAAACTCGTCGAAGCGATGCAGGGCCGAGTATGGTGCGAAAATCAGTCGGACCGTGGTGCGACCTTTTTTGTCGAATTGCCCGCATTGGCATCTTCCGGAATTGATTTGCAAAGTCGAAACGCCCGGCGCAGCGAGTAGCGAAGATTGTGATCGATCTTTTGAGATCGACCCCGATGCGGTATTTTGAGCATTGCTGTGCGAGCGCATTGCAATGGGTACTTGCACAGGAACAGCTCAAAAGCAGCGAAGAAAGAATGTGTGTAATTTCGATTAGCGCACACCCTGCCGCGACCGCTTCCGGTCAGCGCTCAGCTTAGCTTAAGGACAGTGAAAGCCGAAAGATGCGTGAACGCAACAGCGAAAGCAATCGATTCCGGACGAGCGTATGAAAGCAAGTAGCAACACCAATAAGGCCCAGGCCGAGACAAAAGCGACGCAGCGGCGTGTGGATGAATTGCTTGTTTTGTCGCAGGCCGCACGCGAACGAGCGCCCGACGATGCGCGCCGTTATGCGCGGGAAGCCGAACGTCTTGCCGACCTTCATGGATACGGGACGGGGCGAGCCAGGGCTATCCTGCGCTTAGCGGAAGTGGAGTTACACACACAGCATATCACCAAAGCGCAAGCGCTCTTTAGCGAGGTGGAAAAGCTCGGTCGCAAACTGGAGGACGGGGAAGTCATCGTGGATGCACTGACCGGACTGGCAGCCGTACATTGCGAACTCGGTCACTATGGCGAGGCACTGGAATGTGCGCGGCGCGGCCTGACGCTGAGTGAAAATATCGCATACCGCAAGGGGATCGGCTATCTCTGTACCCGTAAGGGCTTGATCCTGCATACTCTGGGCAACAGGGCAGAAGCGCTTGAAAGTCTGCAGCGCGCCTTGGACGTTTTACGGTCCTGCAATGACCAGCATGGTTTGCAGCTCTGCCTGGCAAATCTTGCACTCGTCTATCAGGATAATGACGAATTGCACAAAGCCCTCGACTATTGCCGGGAAAGCCTCGCCATCGCACGCAATCAAGGCGATCGCAACGCAGAAGCCGTCGCGCTGGCCAATATCGGCCGCAACTTTTTTCTGCGCCGGGAATACGGCGATGCTCTTCGGAATATGTTGGAAGGCCTGGCTATTTTCCGCGATCTGGGCGATCGCAAGCGCGAATCGATCCTCCTGCAAAATATCGCCGGCGTGCATGGAAGCGCGGGCGATCACGAGCGGGCGCTGCCGGTAATGCAAGCGAGTCTTGCGCTGGCGCAAGAACTGGACGACGCTTATGCAATAATGGTTGCGGAATGCGGGCTCGGCGGTTGCTATACCGAACTAGGCCGTTTTGATGAAGGCTTCGAGCTTTTGTTTAAGGGACTGGCCTACGCCGAAGAACAAGGCATGCTGCATCTGCAATCAAAATTGCAGCACGGTATATCATCGGCCTACGCACAGCAGAAAGATATGGCGAAGGCACTGGAGTACCATAAGCGCTTTCACACGGCAGAATGTAAGGTATACAACGACGATTCCGAAACGAAAATGCGCCGCCTGCAGGTGCTGCACGAGTTGGAACAAACCAAAACGGAAGCAGAACTGCACCGCTTGAAATCGGTGGAACTCGCAGACGCCAACGGACGGCTGGAAAAGCTGGTCCGCGCCAACAACGAGTTCCTGGGCATTGCGGCGCACGACCTCAAGAATCCGCTGGCTACAATCAAAGCATTGGCGGTGTTTATGCAGCGGCAGGCCGATCAGCTTAGCCAGTCGGAGACCCTTGAACTGTGCGATGACATTGAAAGCAGTGCCGTTCGCATGCTCAACCTGGTAAACAATCTGCTCGACATTAATCGAATCGACCAGGGACGGCTGCGCATCCTGCCGATGCGTTTCGACTTTGCTGCGTTATGCGAACGCTATCTGAGCGTCTATGAAGAGCAGGCCCGCAAAAAAGGTATTGCGCTCCGCTTTGACGGCAGTGATCAAAGCGTCCAGGCTTTTGCCGACCGCGACGTCACAATCCAGGTACTGGACAACCTCGTGTCCAATGCCGTCAAGTATTCGCCGTGCGACTCCGCTGTTGATCTGCGCGTGTTCGGGCGCACAACGGAAGTCGGCACCCTGGCGCGACTGGAAGTCGCCGACAATGGCCCCGGGATTGCCGCCGATGAAATGCCGCGTCTGTTTCAAAAGTTTGCCCGGCTTTCGGCACAGCCAACCGCGGGCGAAGATTCTACCGGCCTCGGACTGTCAATTGTTAAGACGCTGGTTGAAACTATGGGCGGCGCCGTCTGGTGCGAAAGTGTTCCGGGCGAGGGCGCGACCTTCATCGTCGAGCTGCCGTCGGACAGCAATGGCGAAGTTGACCCCGCTTCAGCCTGCCTGTAAGCGACCACTGTTATGCGTCTGGCGCCCGTCTTCAAAGGAAGCAAATTGCGCTGGGGTTTGCCAGATGCGGCAGTGCGTCGGGGATAAACGCTGCCATCCAATGCCATTCAGGCAGAGCGGCAGGGAGTCAGCTCGCGCACCTGCAGCATAATCGCCGTCATGCCGCTATCGCTGCCTTTGCTGTGAACCTCGCCGCGGTCGAAATAAGCACCCTGTCCGCTTGTCAGTGCGCTGCGTCGTCCATCGGCGCCGGCGGCCCAACCGCTACCCTGCACAACCAGAAACAACTGTCCGAATCCCGCCGGATGCGGACCGATCAGTCCGCCCGCCTCGATGTAAACAGCATAGGCATGAGCCTCGCCGCTGCCTGCCCCGAGTTCAACCGACGCGGCGCCGACACTGTTAAACAGAGAAATCGTCTCGGCGCGCTCGGGGCCAAAATTTATGATACGCATATTACGTCGACTCGTTTGTTCCTGCAGCCTGTAGTTGTTCAAAATGCTTCAATGTCCCGGCAGGCTGGGCCGGGGCAAAGCAGTCCGCGCAACTTAGCAATCGAGAGCGCGGCAACCAAGGCCTCCTGCGCTTTCACGCTGCGCCGGCGACCAGCACATTCAAAACGCGGCCAGCGGGTTAACTACGATTGCGGCGGCAAGCCGATCTGTCGCGAACACGTACACGATCGCGGGCTTCTGTATTCGGCATTCAGCATTCAGCATTCGGAACGAACCGCGTTCCGGCGGTCTTGCGAAGATGCGAGCATCATCTGTTTTGCACATGCGATATTGACAATGAACAGCATTTCACTTCTGGCGTTAACTCTCTTTAGCCTGTTCGCGGGCAGCGGTGACGACGGTCGCCAGGCAGACACCACCTCGCGATTGTATGACTGTGCGTATGTCGGCTGGGCGCCCCCTGCCTCCTTCCCCCCGGCAGACGACGTCGAATACTTCCCCGAGCTGATGGTCTACTGCGATTGCGCGGCCCTCGACGAGCATGGTGACATCGTGCTGCGAGAAGAACATCTGCGCAATATCATTTTTCCCGATGACGGACCAGCGCCGGTGGTAATTCTCCATCCGGAAGTGAGCGCCGTGTATGTTAACAAAACAGGCATAACGGCCAGGACACTTCTGGTGGATAATGGCGCCGACTATTTTGCGGAGGGATTAGCAAGAACGCTTCGATCAGGCAAGATTGGATACATCAACCGCAGCTTGAAGCTGGTGATCCCGGCCGAATATGATTTCGGCTTCCCCTTTCGTGAAGGCCTGGCCAAAGTGTGCCTCGGCTGCCGCAGCATTAGCGACGGTGTTCACGCCAGGGTTTCCGGCGGTCGCTGGGGATACATCGATACGAACGGCCAGGAGGTCGTTCCAATTGTCTACGGACAAACTGATCTGCCCGTAAAAGCAGACAGGAAATGAGTCTCAGCGAGACCGTGTTCGGCCGAAAATATTAAGGACCGAATTGGCGATGCACAGCCCGTCATCGATAAGCCTGGAAGGATTTAATTGCCGGCATTAGCCCGAATCGGCACCATGCGTCGAATTGCCTTGCACCTGCCGAATCCGTCGCGCCAGCTCCCGCAGCGCCTCGCGTTCACTCATTCCGTCATTCATTAACTGACGCAGCGTTTCGGCCCCGGCCAGGGCGTTAATGATACGGGCCGTGCTACCCTCATTTAAACAAAAATTAGCGCCCTCCTTCACTTCCTGCTGTATGCAGTCTTCGAGTTCATCGGCGGTGAACTCGGCGGCCAGCCCTTTGATTTCCCTGATATTCATTTCACCATTCATCCACGTGATATTTGCAAACGCTTCGGGAATTTCGCTGTCCGAATATAGCCTGAAAGCAGCACAAAGAAAACCATGATTTAGTAGTCTCCAACCAGGGCGTGTCAACAATATAAGTATTTGACAGCCGCAACAATCAGGGCGAAGTACAGGAAGAACACATAGACGACATCAAGCTTTTCGAATCGTGAGAACATCCGACAAAAGCCCTTAAGGCGTCGAAATAGTCGCTCAGGCTCGTTACGTCTATACTATGTTTCTACTTTTGCGCTGGTGATTGCCCAATATTTCCTAGATGCAATGTTAGAGGTAGTTATCTTTCTGACATCAATTTGATGATTGATGTAAGGCAATTCTGTTTCCTTCGCAGTCTTCAAATTCGGCAACAAAACCTAAGTCTCCGTTTGATGTTTTGGGATACAAAATTTGTCCTCCGCTGCCAATCACCTTTTTTAAGGTCATGTCAATATCTTCTGTCTTGAAGTAGATTACGACTCCATCAATCGTAGGTTTATAGATTTCTCCTTTAGCTAATGCTCCTGAAATTCCCGCGTTTTCTTCCGCGAATGGAAACAACGCCATTTCATTATTGTCAATTACTTCCCTCTCAAATGTGAAGCTAAATACAGATTTGTAAAATGCAATTGCTCTTTCAATGTCCACAACCGGAATTTCAAAATAAACCACGGCATTGTATTTCTTTGTCATCTTACTATTTCTAAATGGTAAACGGTGTTTTTTGATTTATCGGGAAAAATAATTATTGCCAATTCAAAAGAGCCAGGCATCGAAACTGTTAATATGCTAATTATTCATGTTATCCGAATATTCATAGTTTTCATCATTTTTCCTGTTGGTTTTCTATCTGGATCAACCAACACGGTTACGACGTTCCTCGTGAATTTAAGCAGGGATGCGACGGACTTCGTTGTGCGGAGGGCGGTCGAGGTATTGCCCAAGCCGGCAAGCGATGGCATAGTGCTTCGCAGCCGCAAGAGTGATATTCGCTGTTTCAACATCTTCAATTCGCTCGGGCAGCTGTTCGTGGAAATTTTGGGGCGAGACAGGAGTGTCAGACTCGATCCGGCGCAACTGCCGACGGGTGTCTTCTGGCTGCGTAACCGTAGCGCGGCCGGAGATGGTGTACCTGCACTGCAGCTCCTACGCTGAGCGACATAGCAACTGCCCGGAATCATTTGTCGAGCTGCCGAAAAAAATATCAAATAAAAACAATCAAAAAATTCAGACTTGTAGTATTGGGTCCGAAATCAGTAAGTTTGCCTTGTATACGGGACGATGAGCAAGCCCTTTTTTGCAAAGACCGCGAAGCCTCAGTCCTCTGTCTCGCAGATCAGCAACAAAGCCACCCCCGAGTCGTTGATGTGTTGACCTGATACGCGCGGGATGGTCCCGCAGCAGGAAACACCCGGCGCTACCTTTACCTTCTTCTTTACATTATTTGTGCTTTAGGCCGGATTGAAAGCCGGTCGCATAACTTATCGAAGGAGTCCCCAATGCGGTGGATACGAATGGCACTATGTTTTTTGGGTCTTGTGCCGGCGGCGCTGACCATAGCTGCGGCCCAGTCCTATATTACGCTCGATTTGAAAGGAAGCGTCAAGAGCGTCGGCGGACAAGCGCCGAACTGCGGCGTCGAAATTTCGGCCGGCGAGGAATTCAGCGGCGTTGTCAATTACCGTCTCGATCAACCGGATGAAGACCATCAATCGCACCACGGCAAATACCTGTTCGATGATGAGCGCAGCGGCATGTTTTTTCAGATTGGCGATGTCAGCTTTCAAAGCCGGCAAGGCAGAGGAACAATTTCGGAGCCGGGATTTCTGATCACGACGAGGTATCAATCCGACCAAAACTACGCACAGGTAAGTTTTCTCAGTGCCAACAACCTGATTACCGGCCTCGACGTGGCGTCTAACAATCGGATGTTCTTTAACTTGTTTGTGGGGCAGGAAGACCTGATCTGGCAAGACGCCCTACCGCCCAATATCGACAAGCTGCTGGATGCCGAGCGTATCGAAGTGGGAATCGAATGGTTTGAAGGCGCTTCGACGGCGAACTGTTTCGTGTCGGTATCCATCACCGAAATCAGTATCAGAAAAGGCGAGCAAGGAATTGTCAGCGGCGATATTTATTATGATCTGGACGGCAACTGCGCATTCAGCGATGTAGATCACCAGCTAGTTAATCATGTGGTAAAATTCGAGCCCGGAAAATTTTTCGCGCTCACGGATTCCGAGGGACGCTTTCAGGTCTCGCTGCCCTATGATACCTACACCCTTTCCCTTGTGCCGCGGCCGCTATGGGAAACTGCGTGTATTGCAACGCCGCCAGGCACGCTGACCAGTACGATCGACGAGACAAATACCAGCTCGGAGGCCAATGATTTCGCCCTGCGCGCCCGCGAAAATGTTATGGCCCTCAATCTGAGCGTCGGCAGCAGCGTTGCGCGACCGGGCTTTGATATGACGTACACGATCTTGTACACGAATGCTGGCACGCAGCCCTATAATGGCAAGCTGCGTTTTGTGCATGACAATCTTCTCGGCGAATTCCGCAGCGTGCCCGAAGCGGAGTCGTACCTGGCTCCGATGGCCGAATGGCGTTTGCAGGACGTACCTGTTGGTTTTCAGGGCAAAATTGTCGTCACCTTGAAAGTGCCCGCCGACGAGCGCTTGCTGGGCCAGACAATCTGTGCGCTGGCGGAGCATGACGCGGACGGCAACAACGACCAACTGCTCGACGATAGCGCAGATGAACTGTGTCAGGAAATTCGGGGTTCTTATGATCCGAATGACATTCAGGTAGTCCCGGCCGGCGATGTGACCCCGCTGACGCCCCGACTGAAGTATCTGATTCGCTTCCAGAACACCGGCAACGAGGCTGCAATCATCGTACGTGTGCGCGATACGATCGATACGGAGCTGCTCGACCTGAGCCGTCTGCAGATGGGCGCTGTCAGCCACTCCTATACCATGCGGCTGCTGGAGCCCAATGTCGTCGAGTGGTACTTCGCCAACATCAACTTGCCGGACAGCACGCGCGATGAAGCGGGCAGCCACGGCTTCATCAAATTTGCAATCCCCCTGCACGATCAGTTGCCGATCGGCAGCGAAATACGCAATCGCGCGGCGATCTATTTTGACTACAATCGGCCGGTCATCACCAATACGGTCAGCACGAGGCTGGTCAGCGCCAGCACCGATGTACGCGAACAAGGCGAGGACTTCGGCGTCGAAGTCTACCCGAATCCGGCGCGCGATATCGTCACCCTGCGTAGCGCGGAAGCTGAGCTCCTGAGTGTTCAGGTAGTCAATTCTCTTGGACAAATCGTGGCCGATAGGTCACTAAATGGCGCGAATGGCAGGCTTCAGCTCGCGTCATTGCCCGCCGGCGTGTATTGGCTGCGCATCCGGACGTCGGCAGGCGAACTGATACGTTTACAGCGGATCCTTCGTTGACACAAAGTTGATTCCGTTTACCGCTCAAGCCCCGCCGATGCACTATTGCGCCGGCGGGGCTTTCTGTTTGCACAGACCGGTTCGGGTAAGGGACAGATCTGAAGTGTCAGCCTGGCCCGGACCACCTGTGCCTAAAATGCGCAACGGCCGGCAGCCAGCGCTGCTGCACATATTAATAGACGACTTTAAATTTTTAGAATTCAACCGCCGAAAAAATATATTTTTAGGAAACAACAATACGCATACAGCGTAATCGTAAGAAATATTCAATCGTTCTTAAAATTATTAAAATGCCTGGTCAAATATTCCGCCGGGCATTTTTTTTCTAAAGCAGCTTTTGCCAGAAAGGGCATAGTGATGAAAAAGCACTTTTCGCTGTTCCTGTTGACGGCCGTAATCGCCGGCTTTGCATCAATCAATATTTCATCGACGACGAATGCGGATGAGGCTTTACGCAGTCTCAAGGAAGGCAACCAGCGTTTTGTGAAGGGTCAGCCTGAGTATCCCCACCTTGATGAAAAAACGCGCAGCGCGCTCCGCGACGGTCAGCAACCTTTTGCTGTCGTCCTGGCTTGCGTCGATTCCCGCGTCCCGCCCGAATTGGTCTTTGATCGCGGCCTGGGCGATATGCTGGTGATTCGCACTGCAGGCCATGTCCTGGACAGTGCCGCACTCGGCAGCATCGAATTCGGCGTCGGCGTATTGAAGAGTCCATTGCTGGTCGTTTTGGGCCACGAAAAGTGCGGCGCAGTGGATGCTTCGATTGCAGCTGTCGACAAAGGCGAAGCAGCGCCGGGCGCTATCAATTACCTGGTCAATTCGATCGAGCCGGCGGTCCGCAGCGCCGCGCAGCTGTCCGGCAACCGGCTGGACAACACCATCGGGCATAATGTAAAGCATACCATCGAAGGCCTGAAGCAGTCGGCGATCATCCGCCAGGCGCTGGAGTCCGGATCTCTCAAGCTGGTCGGCGGCGTCTACGATCTGGATACCGGCGCCGTGGAATTCACTCAGTGATGTCCTCGCCGCTCCTCGTTACCTGCGAGGAGCGGTTTCCCTCGATTTTTATCAGTACTGCAGGCGCGCCAAAGCTGTGCGCTCAGCAAACGACACATCCGACAATCGGCGCTGCGGCGCTCTTTCGGGAAAGCGAGTATGAAATGCACGACCTCTTGCAGGCGGATTGGCCGCGCCGGGCAGACTCTTCGCTCAAGCGACTCTCTTTAACGCCGGGGGCGACAAGTGCCGCCGTGACGGCAAATTGCCGTTCAAAGTTGATGATGTTGTTCGGCATGGTACTCTTGCTGTCAGCTTCGACGGCAAAAGCGCACAACAAGCCGTCATCTTCGGATTCGGTCCGCGCTGTTTCAGATCTCGACATTAAGATAAGCGGCACCCTTCAGCCGCGCATTTCCTATGGCATGTCGCATGCAGCGACGGACACGACCTTGGAGCGCTTTGGCTATGGTCTGCGCCGGGCACGCTTGCGTGTCACGGCTTCTATCGCATCAAATGTCGGCGTGCACTATGACGTGGACTTCAGCAGCGGCAATCTCAGCAGCGTCGACCTCTACGCCTTTTACAGGCCGAATGACAATCTTCGTCTGCGCGCCGGCTATCTGGCCGGGCCGCAGCCGCGGTCCTACATTCCCACCTCACATACCCGCATCGATGCTATCGACCGTGCGGCGATTGGTGAACTCTGGTCCCGCCGGACCATCGGCTCCAGCGGTCGGGACTTCGGCGTCGAAGCGCAATACAAAAGCAGTTCGGCACGCTTCAGACTCTTTCTCCACGCCGGCGACGGCAGCTTCGATCGTATGCGCGGCAATTTCCGACAAAGCATCAGCAGCGCTAAAGCAACGGGCGACGTGCAGCAGAAGCATCTGGCCCTGAGCCTGAGCGGTATTGCGACGCCGGCAACAATGCCCGGCCTGGAGTTCGGCGCTTTCGCTTCTTACAACGGCTCGCGCAATCCCAATACTTTTGCTCGCGAGAGCGAGCTGGGACGACGCTACGCTTCCTTTGCGGGACACATTTATTACGGCGCCGATCCCGGCAGCCGCAGCATGCGGCTCAAAGCGGAAGCCTTGCTTATCAATTATGAAGAACGCCGGACGGCGGAGCTGACAGTGGACGCGCAGCGCGTGTTCGGCGCTTCCCTGCTTGGCGCAATCGCCCTTGCCGACGCTGCCGAGCTCTTTGCTCGCTATGAGCGCTTCTGGGATGATATCGAGACTGCCGGCAATCATTTCTTAACCGGCGGATTGAGTTTCAGCCCCAGCGCGGCCAAAGGCCACGATTTCCGTCAGGAACGTCTGACGCTGGCCTATGCTCTGGCTCAGCCGGCAGACGGTGCAGCTGAACATACGGTCGTCCTTCAGGCTCAGTTTGTGTTCTGAAGGCGACGGATAAAGCGATCGACGACATTTGCTGTTAACGTGGCATTTGCGTGCTGCGACGATAGGTTCAGGATAAAAACAACATTTGACACTAAGAGCGAGGCAAATCGCGAACCCCGCCTTAGGCCGGCCGCATAGTGACAATGTTCCACAAGGTCAGAGACCTTGGCAATCGGGAAACAGAATCGGCGTGAATTTCGAAACGCGTTTAGCGAAAGCGACATATTAATCCAGGGAGTCGAAAATGAATATCCAGGATCAGATTAAACAACTGGCGGCGCTGGAACCGGTTGCCGAGGCGCCATTAATCAGCCTGTATCTTGACATGAATCCGCACGAGAAGCTAAGTCGCGATCTTTTTATCAAGGACAAACTAGCCTTGTTTGACAAAGCATATGCCGCTGGCAGCACTTCCGCCCGGAGCTTCCAAAATTCCTGGCAGCGCATCGAGAGCTTTTTGCAGCACGAAGTCGAGCCGGTAAATAAAGGAGTCGCGCTCTTTGCCCGCTGGCAGCCCGATGTCAACTATTTTCTCGGTCTGCAGATACCCCAGCCATTTGAGAATCGTTTTGTGGTGGACAGCGTTCCGCACATCTTTCCGCTCGTGGCCTACCAGGATAACTCCTATCACTATGTTGTAATGGTTTCGGATTCGCGCCAGGCAAAGATTTTCGAAGTCCAGTTTGGTAGTATCCGGGATATCCATGATCTTGAGCGTCCTGAAGATGCCAAAAGTTTTCGGAGCGAATGGACTCGTCTGCACTATCGCAACTGGAAAAAGGACAAGCAGCGTCGCTTCGTGAAAGCAAAAGTTAAAGTGCTCGAAGATCTGATGCGCCAAAAAGGCATCGAGCACCTTATTTTAGCGGGCGATGAGGTGATGCTGGGTGAAATACGCCGCGAACTCAGTAAGTGGCTGCAGGAACGCGTCGTCGAAGTCGCCGACCTTGACCTGCGCTCCAAAGAAAACGATCTGTTGGCAGACAGCCTGGCAGCATTCGCTCGTTTCGAACGCGAGGAAAGTAACAACAGCGTGGAACAGCTCCAGCAGGAAGCGGCTACTGACGGCCTCGCTGTCCTCGGCGACGAGGCAACCCTGCAGGCTCTGAATCATGCCCGGGTCGATCAACTGTTGGTGGAAATGTCATTTGCCGCGCGAAGCGCGTGGAAGTGCGAAGCATGTGAATACGCCGCAGTGAGGAAGCCGGAAGGACAGTGTCCGCAGTGCGGCGCTCCGGACTTCTGCGAGGTGGACTTAAAGGAAGAGCTCATTCGCAAAGCCGTACTATTCGACGCTTCAATCGAAACCGTGGAAGACAGCGCCTGGCTGCGGCGCTATGATGCCGTCGGCGCACTGCTGCGCTACAAATAATGGAATCGCAAACTAAGATTGCGGACCGTCGATACACTAACGTAAATTACAAACAAAGCAAAAGGTGCAAGAGATGCATTGCCCTCATTGTGTAGAAGAATTAAAAATTACCGAACGCCAGGGGATCGAAATCGACTATTGTCCGGTATGCCGCGGCGTCTGGCTGGATCGCGGCGAACTGGACAAGATAATCGAGCGTTCGATTGAAGTGCGAAAATCCGGCGCTTTCCAGGTACCGCAAGGCCTCAGCGATACCGATCGTCCGAAAGATCGCGACTACGGCAAGAAGAAAAAAAAGAAAAAGTACAAATCGCTGCTCGAAGACATATTTGATTTTTAACAACCCCTGGCGCTAAAAATTTCACCCCGGCAAACTGAAACAATGGAGTAATGAATGAGCATAGTTGAGAAGGGCAATCCAGTGCAGCAAGTATCGGATCGTCCGCCGGTTGAAAGGCTGCTGCGGCCGATACAGGAGTTCACGAAGCTGGAAGCCTCGGGCGGTATCCTGCTGTTGCTGTGTACCGTGACAGCCCTTGTCTGGGCCAATTCACCATGGGCGGCGAGCTACCAAAGCCTCTGGCAAACCACCTTAACCCTGGGGATGGGCGACATTGTGATCGACAAGCCCCTGATCTTGTGGATCAACGATGGATTGATGGCCATCTTCTTCTTTGTTGTCGGGCTGGAAATCAAACGCGAAGTGCTGATCGGCGAACTGGCGACCTTTCGTCAGGCGGCGCTGCCTATTTCGGCGGCAATCGGCGGGATGTTGGTGCCGGCAGCCCTGTATTTTATGGTGACGGCCGGCACCGAAGGAGCTGGGGGCTGGGGCATTCCTATGGCGACCGATATCGCATTTGCTTTGGGCGTCCTGGCATTGCTCGGCAAGCGCGTGCCTTTGGCGCTGAAGATTTTCGTGACGGCGCTGGCAATCGTGGACGACATTGGCGCTGTGCTGGTAATCGCCTTTTTTTATACGGCCGAGATCGCCTGGACCAGCCTGGCAATCGGCGGCGTGTTTTTACTCGGTATGATCGGCGCCAATCGGCTCGGCGTTCGTCATCCCATGCTCTATAGCATCCTTGGCTTTGGTCTGTGGGTCGCCTTTCTCAAATCGGGCGTCCATGCCACCATCGCCGGTGTGCTGGCCGCGATGACGATCCCCGCCACCTCGCGGATTAACATACGTGAATTCATTGACCGCGGATCGGACTTGATCCAGCGCTTTAGGAGTACCGTCAGCGGTACCGAGCAGGGTACGCTCAGTTCCGAACAGCAGGCAACGGTGCAGACCCTTGAAAAAGCCTGTCACAAAGTTGAAACGCCGCTGCAGCGCCTGGAACATGATCTGCACTATTGGGTAGCCTTTTTTATCATCCCGATATTTGCGCTCGCCAATGCCGGTGTGTCGCTGGAGGGCAACGCGGCAGCAGCGCTGACGCACCCGGTAGGCCTCGGAATCATCCTCGGGCTCATCGTCGGCAAACAGCTCGGCATAACCCTTCTGTCGTGGCTGGCCGTGCGGAGCGGAATAGCCGACCTGCCGCCAAGCGTTTCCTGGCGTCAAATCTATGGCGCCAGCTGCCTGGCAGGGATCGGCTTCACGATGTCGCTCTTTATCGGAGCACTCAGCTTTAGCGACGACAGCTTGCTGACGATCGCCAAAATCGGCATCCTCGGCGCCTCGCTTCTCTCCGGCATAATGGGTTGGGTCGTACTCAGCCGTTCAACCGCCAAAGCTTAACATCTTCGTTTGATCCTGGCTTTTGGACCGACCGCCGCAGACAGGTCCAGCTACAAGCGCTGGCATTGCGGCGGTCAGTCCTGGCGACAAGAAACTACAGTCAAAACGTAGACCGGCCCGTCACCCAATCACAGCCGAGCTCCAAAAAATCTTGTGATTTGCGGTGGATGTCGCACACGACAATCCGTATCATTCCGGGAAGCTTTGCAGGAACCCGTCCCGCAGCATCTTGACACTCAGACAATGAATACCGAACTCTCCGTCTCGCTGGCTGTTCGGCCTGGCAGTTCACCGCAGACCTCGAGAATTGTATTTGCCTGACTCGCAACACTTTAACGGGAAACCTGTTCCGCACAAAGGGAAAAAACAGCGTGCAATCGAAGTAGATGTTAAACAGGGAGGCTACGAAAATTCCGTCGACAACAACTTCGCTGGTTTAGTGCCCGGTCTGCTAACGTAAATCACAATGCCGAGCTTCCCACCACCAGAACGGCGCGCAGGGAACAACACCAGGCCAATTGCAAGCTTTTGGCGGCGGAAGAAAGCGCCAAAAACCATGAACGCTTTCTTGCAATTGAGTGTTAGGCCGTTTGTGAAGTAGCTGAACTTGCACTCAGCAGTAAGACAAACAGTTGTATATCGAGCCTGAAGAAGACGCAGATGACGGCGATCGCCAGGAAAGCACCTAGTTAAAAAGTGCGTGAAGCTATGGGCTCCTGAAGCCGGATAGTCCTCCAACACTGCCGCGGTGCCGGCGTTAATATTCTTTGCTTCACTATTGCACCGTACATCCCAAGCTGTAGCGACAAATAATCTTCAGCTCCCTTAATCACCAGGGCCCTCCGACTCCATTAGACAACAATCAGCCCTTAATTTGCGCCTACAGGCAACCCTTTCCTATCAGCCTGCGTTTTGCCAGACAGGTTCGGCACTTCAGTTCAGATCCGCCATCGGCGGTGCAACTCGACAGAGCGACCCTGAAGATGGACTGACTATTGCGAATATGCGCAGCAGGCGCTATTGATTCGCTGTGCATACCCTTCACAAAATTTAATACTTACATCAGCCGCATAACTGTGATGATTCGCCTGCCGTCAACTCGTCTTATTTTACGGTTATCGTTCTTACTGTACCTGGTGTATACCACCATGACACTGTTGCCGGTTCAGGCATCGGAGAGGCAATCGCCCTATGAGTTACGCCTCGAGACCGACTTATTACTCGGCACCGCCGGCCTCGGCTTTATCATACCGGCAACCCTGCTTCGCTTCAATACCGCACCATTGCGGGAAAGCGAGTTGGCAGTGTTTAGGGCTTCCGAAGTTAACGACTTCGATCGGGCCGCCACAGCAAACTATAGTACAGCAGCGGGGACGGTCAGCGACATACTGATGATCAGCTCCCTGTCATTGCCGCTGGCACTACTTGCCAATGCTTCGATACGCGACGACTACCTCAGCATCGGCATTATGGCGCTCGAAGTATTGACCATCACAGAAGGAGTTACCGGCATGAGCAAGACCCTTTCACTGCGAGCCAGACCTTTTGTATACAATGCAAACGCACCGCTGCAAGAAAAACTCAGTCCCGATGCCCGTCTGTCATTTTTCTCCGGGCATACATCTCAGGCCGCGGCCTTTTCGTTCTTCGCAGCCAAAGTAATCAGCGACTATCATCCCGATTCGAAACTTAAACCCTTGATCTGGGCGGCGGCAGTAACAATACCCGCCTTGACGGGCTACATGCGCTTCAAAGCCGGCCGGCACTTCTCCTCCGATGTAATCGCAGGCTATGCTGTCGGAGCGCTCGCGGGCTACTTTGTCCCCTATCTTCACCAGAGAGGCAGCCCACGCAGATCGATCGTCCTTGTACCGAAGGTCGGTCAGCAAAGTATTGGCCTGGGTCTTGAGATCTCGGTGTATTGATTTGGTGTCCGGTCGCGAAGAGACGCGCATGGTCTTGTCACGACCGGAACGTACAATGGTGTCGAAAATCGCAAATTGTAATTTTGTTGGTAATCATGGCGCTGGGATCGGATCGTTCATGAAGATTTTGTGCTGCGATTCCCGAGCGTGGCGACATGACGACGTTTCTACAATTGAATGCTCAATTCAAGTCCATTTGACCTTGGAGTTAACAGGATCGTTCCGATACCTGTCAGTGAGTGCGGTAGTTCGCTACGGCTTTCCAATGCAGTCACAAAGCGCCCCGTGCCGTAGGCAAGGACCGCGCTCGCAAGGACATCGGAGAGCCAGTGTTGTCCACGTACAATTCGCGAGATACCCGTCAGACCGGCAACGGTGTAGAGTACGACGCTGAGCAGACTGTTGTCGAATTGCTTCGCCAGCACGGTCGAAATCGCGAAAGCCACCGTTGTGTGACCGGAGGGGAAAGATAAACGATCGTCTTCGGCCTCGAAGGGTTCAAAGAAAAATGGGCCTCGATCCGAATATGGGCGCGCGCGTCCAATTGCCGTTTTTAACGCGGATGTTAACAAACCGGCATAGAGAAGAGTTTTGAAGAGCAGGCGGCCGGTCTGGCGAATATCATCGTAGCCCGACAGGAGGCCGCCGGTGTAAACAGCCGTCGTGAGGGCTTGTCCGAAGCGTAGGTCACCGTAACAGTCTGCGGCATCAAGAATGGCATTATGATGTCCGCGCAGATGCGAATCGACGGCAGGGTCTAAGCGTGAAGCTATCCCCACCCCGGCCAGGCTGATTCCGAGCAACACGAGGTCATCTGTTCGCCAACTGAACGGCTGGAGGCTGTAGTTCAACAAATCCCGAACACTACCGGAAGCGTCATCCAGCAGCAGACCGCCGAGGTCCCGATTTTCAGCCCGAAGACTATCAGCCTCCCTGCCGGCACTAAGTTCAGCAGGAAAAGCGACCTGCAACAATACGAAACACATAGTTATACCGGCCGGAACCATACAGCCTCCAGTGTCAACCAGATAAATCGGCAAATAGTTAAAGACAGTCGGAATGCAGATTCAAAGCCAAGATCGGCAATGGATTGTATATTGCAGCTGATTCACGCTTTGAGTTAACAGCCGCATTAACTCTTACTTAAACAGCAGGACGTAGGACAAAAACACGTTTCGGACCGTCTTAAGATAACAACGTTGTCTATTCACAGATGGTTGGCTTGGAATTCGCTAAGCGCTTCAATGCTCGCATTCGGCAATGATACAGTTCTCTCGCGCATTCGTTCGAGATGTCGCCTTCCAGCTCAAGCTCAGCCTGACAAGTAGAACCGGATAAAATTTGCTGCCTGGGACAAGAGCATATTTTCGACTTTAGGCGAGAAGAATCCGAAGCGAGAGCAAAGTCGGCTGTTTGAAATTGACCTCACTTCGTGTAGCTTAGCGCATCTCGGCGATGGCTGACGACAGCCGCCCTTCTCCAAAGACAATTGATGTGAGTTGCCTAATGAAACAATGGTATGAGGAACTGTTCAGCAATTTTGCACGCAGCTATGATCAGGAAGCATTTACCAAAGGGACGCTGCGCGAAGTCGACTTTATCGAACAGGAGCTTGGCTATGACCATTCCACGACTATTCTGGATGTGGGCTGCGGCACCGGTCGTCACGCCATCGAACTTGCTAGCCGGAAGTACCAGGTAACCGGTATCGACCTATCCGGCGACCAATTGGCTCATGCGAAACGAAAGGCGCAGAGTGCCAGCGTTGAAGTCGAGTGGCTACAGATGGATGCGCGCACGCTGACATTCGACCGGCAATTTGGCGCTGCAATAATGCTCTGTGAGGGCGGCTTTTCGCTGATGGAAACCGATGCGATGAACTTTGCGATCCTGAAAAACGTTGTGCGAACATTACAGCCCGGCGGCAGGTTCATCTTCACAGCCCTGAATGTCTTGTATCCCCTTTTCCACTCGGTGAAAGATTTTATTAACGATAGTTCTACCAATGCTAAAAGCACAGAGCATAATTTTGATCTGATGACCTTTCGCGATCATTCGACATATACTGTGACCGACGACGACGGCAGACGAAAGACTCTGCGCTGCAACGAGCGCTATTATGCTCCCACTGAAATTCATTGGCTGCTTGATTCGCTCGGCTGCGTCGAAATCGACATTTTCGGCTGTGCCATCGGTGAGTTCAGGCGAGGACGCCCCCTGAGTGTAGATGACTATGAAATGCTGGTGCTGGCGCGAAAGGGATAAACAATCGACTAAGGCTTAACTATCGGAATCCAATGCCGGGCGACTACGATCAAGCGAATGCAAGACGTTATGCGCAACGAGAAGCGTCGGGCAGTGACTATCTCGCGTTTCGCGACCTTCCCGAATTGCTTCAACGATATGTGATCAACGGTCCGGCGCTGGACCTGGGCTGCGGCACAGGACGCGCCGGCCGACTATTGCAAGCGCTGGGTTTTGATTGTTGCGGCGCCGACGTTTCGGCTGCCATGCTGTCCGAAGCCCGAGAACGTGATCCGTCGGGCAGCTACCACCTGATCGGCGATGCTCAACTGCCGTTTGCAGCGGCTTCCTTTGCATTGGTGTTGTCCAGCTTCGTTTTATTGGAAATTGCCTCTCGTGATGAGTTGCGGCAATTCCTGCGTGAAGTTGCCCGCGTTATGCGACCCGGTGCACACGCCATTTTTATGACAACGACGACCGAGTTTTACAGCGGCAATTGGGTTTCATGCGACGTAAACTTTCCTGAAAACCAAGGCACACTACAGAGCGGACAGCAAGTTAAAGTTCGTCTGCTGCCCGAAAATATCGAACTACGAGATTTCTATTGGTCCGACGATGACTATCGCGACCTCTTCCAGCAGGCGGGTTTAGGAATGCTGCAACAGCATCGCCCCCTGGGACTGCACCGAGACCCCATTGCCTGGAAAGACGAGCTGACGACGGCACCCTTTGTCGTGTATGTCCTGACCAAGAGATAAGCAACGCGACACATCGCCACCCCGCTATCCGCGCCGCGAAATGATGGCTTTGGCTCTGTACAGCTACACTTGCACGACGTGATGGTGATTCATTACCTCGCTATGACGAGTTTTACTATATTGTCGCCCGCTGAGCCACCGACTGTGGAGACCGGCGCTGCTACCATACTATTAGTTCAGCAATTGCAGGATCAACGCGTGAGTTCAACATCAGACTCCGAACTGATTTATGTCGGCGACCCGATGTGTTCCTGGTGCTGGGGATTCGCTCCGGTGCTTGACAGCCTGCGGGACCAGTTCGCCACGAGGGCTGCCTTCCGAGTCGTGTTGGGTGGACTCCGTCCAGGATCGATGGCCGAGACAATGACAGCGAGCGTTAAAGCCATGATTCGTTCGCACTGGGAGAGTGTGAAGGAGACCACCGGTCAACCGTTTGACTTTTCATTCTTCGCTCGCGACAATTTTCGTTATGACACGGAACCCGCGGCACGGGCAGTCGTGGCCGTGCGAACGATTGCTCCCGAGCTGGAGTTCGATTTTTTCAAGGCTCTTCAGGAGGCTTTCTATGCCAAAAACATCGACATCACCCTACAAGAGAATTATAATCCGCTGCTGTCGGCCCTGGGAATCGACCGACCGACTTTTCACTCGCAGTTTCAGGCGGCTGAGATGCGCCGGATGACCTACCGGGACTTTGCCCGGGGACACCAGATGGGGATTCGCGGTTTTCCATCGCTGCTGCTGCGCAAGGGTCAACAGCTGGCTTTGTTAACATCGGGCTATCAGCCTCTTGACAGCCTCAGCCGGGTTGCAGAGCGTTTTCTCAGCGACAACGGCTGAACATCGACCTAAAGCTTGTGGCAGCCAGATTGCTGAACGAGTCCGGAAGTCATAAAGCCGCACCGTGAAGCATGCCAAATCATCAGTCTTGTGATATGCACGCTATTCAGGAGGATTACAATGGCGAGTCCGCTGCCTATCTTACGTGAGGGAACTGACGTGGCAGCGAAACTGCTGACCGCGGCCTTTGGCACATCCGTCAATCTGGAGCCGGCCGAAATTATTGCAGACTACCCGAAATCTGTAAACATAATTTTTCGCTGCCGACTTAACAGCGAGCATCCCAAGCTTCCGGAGTCTGTTGTCGTTAAGTGCGCCAAGGAAGCGATTGGTCGGCTACGAACGGAGCTTATCGGCCTCAAATTTCTGGCCGAGGTTCCTGGCTTGCGGACTATGCCGCCGACTCTGTATGCCCACGATCTGGAACGCGATCTGCTTGTTATGGAAGATCTCGGTTCAGACAAGGTATATCAACTCGGGCGAATCCTCCTGGGCAATGACAGCCGACGTGCAAGACAGGCATTGCTGAATTTCCAGCGGGCACTCGCTAGCTTGCACGCAGAATCTCTTGGATATGCGGATCAATTCACGACCCTGAAAGATCAACTAAAACCCCAGATCACCTCGGCGCACCGCATTCACAGTATATTGACGATTCTTGCCGGCTTTCCGGCGCAAGTCGACTCCTGGAACCTTCCGCGGAATACGGCGCTGCACGCTGAAGTTCGCCGGGCCTGTCGTCTTATCGCAAATCCCGGACCCTTTCTGGGATTTACGCACGGCGACTGCACGCCTGCGAATGTATTTTGCACGCCCCACAGCATCCGAATGTACGACTTTGAATGCTGTGATTTCCGCCACGTACTGCTCGACGGCTCCTTTGCCCGACTCCGCTACCTGCACAGCGTCTGGGCATTGCGAATTCCGCCGACGCTACGCCGTGAACTGGATACCGCCTATCGTTTGGAATTAGCAGCGGCTGCGCCGCTTGCAATAGATACCGATAAATATGAAGAATCGCTGATCGCTTGTGCGATGGGTTGGCTTGCCGGACTCTGCCAGATGCTGCCGAAGGTAATGGAGCAGGATCAAAAGTGGGGTCGCTGCACCTGGCGACAGCGCATTTGTGCTGGCCTGAGTCACCTGCAGGAATTGTGTGCTGACTACAATCGCTTTCCCGGCCTTGCCGAATGGGCGCATTTGATGCTGCAAGCGCTGCCGGCGCATTGGGGTAAATCTGCACTCGAGATGCCGGTCTATCCGGCGCTGGACAAAATGGATGAAGAATAATTGCCCTGGCCTTCGGATCCACGAGAAAAGAATGAAATTGCCCAAACAGGTCGTCGGCCTGACGATGCTGTCAAAAGTCAGAGCGATATCTATTCGCCTCGCAACAAATCATACAGAGACGAAATCTTGACAATTTCGGAAAATACTGTTCACGGAACGGCATCAGGTCAATGGGAGACGCTAAGCACGAATGCCATGCGATAAGATCGATTATGGCAATCAAATCTGTTTGGACCCATGCGCGTCTATAGGCGATCAATTGTAAAATGTGACGCCGGCTTCCCTGTTTCGGGCATATGAATGCCCACCGCCGCCAACACATTCCGGCTATTCGAATTACTTCCTACACTCCTTGCAGCCTCAGCCAATTGCGGCAATGCGTCAGGACTTATCCAGGGACAATCTCAATGTCAAACGAACAGACCACGCAATCCGATTTTCGCGCCTTGGCGCTTCCCGAGCCGCTCTTGAAGGCCCTGGATAGCGTCGGTTATGAAACACCCTCGCCCATTCAGGCGCTGACAATCCCGCTGGTAGCGTCGGGACGCGACGTCGTAGGGCAAGCACAGACAGGCACGGGCAAAACCGCGGCATTCGCCTTGCCGCTACTGGCACGCATTGATCTGGAAAAGCAGGCGCCGCAGGTGCTGGTACTGACTCCTACTCGCGAACTGGCAATTCAAGTTGCCGAAGCATTCCAACGATATGCGGCATTTTTACAGGATTTCCGGGTTTTACCGGTCTATGGCGGGCAGGATTTTGCCGCGCAACTCCGGCAGCTCAAACGTGGTGTGCACGTTGTTGTGGGTACCCCGGGACGGATAATGGACCATATCCGGCGTACGACGCTCGACCTGACGGCCCTCAGTTGCCTTGTACTCGATGAGGCTGACGAAATGCTGCGTATGGGATTTCTCGACGACGTGGAATGGATCCTGGAGCAGACGCCTCCCGAACGCCAGATAGCGCTGTTTTCCGCCACCATGCCGCCGGCGATCAGACGTATCGCTCAGCAGCACCTGCAGGACCCTGAAGAGATAACGATCAAACTGCGCACCACAGCCGCCGATACCATTCGCCAACGATTTCTGATGGTAGGAGGCTACCAGAAACTCGAAGCTTTAACGCGTATCCTCGAGGCCGAATCCTTTGAAGGAATGATCGTTTTCGTGCGTACCAAAACCGCAACCGTGGAGCTGGCTGAAAAACTGGCTGCGCGCGGTTTCGCATCGGAAGCCCTTAATGGTGACATTCCGCAACATTTGCGCGAGCGCACGGTCGAACGTCTTCGAAACGGTAAAATTGACATCCTGGTGGCCACCGACGTCGCGGCGCGCGGCCTGGATGTCGAGCGCATTAGTCACGTGTTGAATTACGATATCCCCTACGATTCGGAATCTTATGTGCATCGCATCGGACGCACCGGGCGAGCCGGACGCAGCGGAGAAGCGATCCTGTTTATCGTACCGCGCGAAAAGCGCATGCTCTATACGATCGAAAAGGCCACCAAACAAAAGATCGAAGTAATGGAGCTCCCGACGACGGAAGCAATCAATATTAAACGCATTGCGGACTTCAAAAATCGCATCAGCGACACGCTGGCGGGTGCGGATCTGGAATTGTTTTACAAGTTAGTGGAAGAGTTTCAACAGGAGCACAATGTTCCGGCGCTCGAAATCGCAGCGGCTCTGGCCAAGTTACTTCAGGGAGACAGTCCGCTGCTTCTAAGTAAAAAAGATGCTCTGGAACTGGCTGACGGACGGGACCGGCGCAGCCTGTATCGATCAGGCGCTAAAGCTAAGGGCAGCGCTGCTTTTCAACGTAAGGGCATGGCAACTTTTCGCATAGATGTCGGACGCAGCGACGGCGTCAAACCGGCCAATATTGTCGGTGCGATCGCTAACGAAGCAGGCATCAGCAGCGAATTTATCGGTCGGATTGATCTATATGATGTGTATAGCACCGTCGATTTACCAGAAATCACGCCGATGAAAGTATTAAACAAACTGAAAAACGTTCGCGTAGCCGGCAAACGCCTAAACATTTCTCGGACGGAAGATTCAGGATTTAGGAATGGGACCAAGAAAAAGGCCAAAGAGAAAGGCAAGGATAAGAAGAAGAAAAAGAAGAAGCGCATAGACCGCAAAGCAAAGGTCGTCGAGCTTCCCCTGACTTAACATTCCTCCTTGGGAAATAGTCGCAACGCGATCAGTCTGAAAAGTCTGCTTGCCTGGCCGATCGACGCTAAATTGCACTTGCCTTTTGTCGGTCGTGACCTTGCTACTCCCAAGCCGTGGCATTCAGAACAAAGCCGCTGCTCAGGATCCGACATAAGACCATTGCAGCCGAGCATTTTGCGTTCGGATTCAGGCTGCCCGGACAGATCGCAGTTCGTCTGCCGCCACTCTCTTCCGGTTGTGCTCAAGGGCCGTCAATCTTCAACTCAGCGCTCGCCGATTTTAGCCATGGGTTGCGCATGCTCTTCGATCGACAGACCCCGATAACGAACGGAGCGATGCCGATCATCCAGCAGCGATACTCCGTCGTTACGGCGCTTAGTTATTCATCTACAAACAGAAAATTCTCGTGGAAAGATCACGATCTCTTTCCGCTCTACCACATTGAGCCGAAAACTCGCAGCCCACTTGGTAGGGAAAGTGCCGACAAAGCCGTAATTTGCAAAGTATGACTACAGACTTTTGTCTTGAGTAAATTAACCAATTGAGTCTGTGTATGCTTCTCGCGAACAAACAGGCCTTGCCGCTGTTTTTCCTCCTGGCCGGTCTCGTCGCCCTTTCCAGTAGTATCATTATCCAATCGCAATGGTTCTCAACACAGTCCGACCTTTTGGCAATGGCTGTTACGGCCGATCTGACGTTCGTGATTCCGCTGGCCTATGTGATCATAGCGCGAAGATCAAAGCTGCCGATCATTAGTGTCATACCAGTTTTCCTATTGTCGATTCTTCTTGCTTCATTTCTTTTACCCGCCCATCAGCATCAGTATCTGGATGTGATAAAGCTACTCGCGGGACCGGCCGAGTTGGCGGCAATAGCATTCATCGTATACAAACTTCGCAAGGGCATCAAAGAAGTACAATCTCACAAGGCCTTGCACTTCGATTTCGCCGCGTCGCTTGAGAAGACGCTGAAAGCGCATGTCAAACACAGACGCGCGCGCGCCCTGATCTGCACCGAAATCGCCGTATTTTATTACGGTTTGTTTGCCTGGCGTGGCGGTCCTGAACAGAACCCGAAAACTCAGTCCTTCAGCTACCATCGCAAAAGCCTGTACAGTCTGTTCGTCCTGGCCCTCATCTGCGCCGCAACTTTTGAAGGTATCGCCATACATTTTCTGTTGGCGCAGTGGAGTACTGTAGTTGCCTGGCTATTAACCGGGCTAAGCGTGTATGGTCTGGTCTTTCTGCTTGCCGATTTCAACGCGGCCCGCAAGCGCACAATATTCATCGAGGATGATGTCCTGGTGATTCGGATCGGTCTGCGCTGGCAAACGCGAATCTGCATCGACGACATTGCCGCTATAACATGCGGCGCCCCTTCCAAGAGTCAGCAAGATAATGCATACCTTAAGGCGGTGTTAATCGGCGATTCGAACTTATTGATTGAGCTGAAGACCGAAAATACGGCCAGTGGTCTATATGGCATCATCCGATCCTTTGATCGTATCGGTCTTGCGGTAGATGAGCCCGAAGAATTAAGAGCTGCGCTGAATTGTGCGATTGCGAACTCCCGTCAACGCGAGACAAGAGATTAGTTGTTACCATTGCGGAACAAACAGATGGCAATCATCAGCTTGCTTTCCTGTTTCAGCTCAGTCAGCTTCGATTCGGATCGCAATTGTTATGCAGCCCGCATTCCGGATTTCGATCTGGATTTCTACCTCGAGCTGGATCACTGTGAAGACCGTGACACATTCATGCGAGAAGCAATCGACTTTTGCCGGCAAATCGCCGACTGGCGGGAACGTGCAACATCGCTGGCTGTATCTAAATTACTGCCCCTCAAAAACGATGTCTGGATCGATGAAGATAATTTGCCGCTCAGTGCAGATGAGTTTCGCGACTCCATCAGGCTGACCTCAATCCACCTGTATCATGACGGGTTGATTACATGTTATTTCGACGACGGCGATTTGTTCTGGGGGCACGTTATTGTGGTAAGCGGCAACACTGCCGGCGGCCCGCAAGAAGCTGAGATTGCCGGCTAATTCAAATCCTCTGACTTTACTAATGTTAATTCTCCCAATTGTTTGAGGACGAGATTCAATGAACCTTCAGTCATCATTTCGATCGCAGTTTCATGCGGCACTATCGATGTTTGAAGCCGTCGTGCAGAATTGCCCGGACACACTTTGGTATGAGCAAACGCCGCAAAACAAGTTTTGGCATATAGCGTATCATACCTTGTTTTACACGCATCTTTACCTGCAGGAAAGCGAGGCCAGCTTTGTACCATGGGCCGGATTCCGGGAAAACTATCAGTTTATGGGACGTCAACCATGGCCGCCGTATGAAAAGCCGCTTATCAATGAACGGTATTCAAAAGAAGAAATTCTGGAATATGTAGCCTTCTGCCGCAAGGAAATCGACGCGCGGCTTGCAGCCCTCGACAAATTCGATGCGCCCTCCGGCTTCTCATGGTTACCAATGAATAAATTCGAACTTCAAATTTACAATATCAGACATATTCAGCATCACGTAGGCCAGTTGAGCGACCGATTGCGGCAGGCAGAAGACATCGGTGTGGAATGGCTCGGCATGGGCAGCAATGAATGAGAATTGGAGATTGTCGGACACTATGTAACTCGACTGATGCTCATTGCCCGCAGGTAAACAGATTCCCGGTTGGCATGGGTATCATCCTTGCCCCGCATCAGTTATTCCGGGAAATCGGCAGCGCCCTAATCCAGGGTCCGCAACCAACAGAACTCACAGCAATTAACCAAAACCGCGAAAGACCTCACTTTAATAGTTTAAGCAAATCGCGATCCTTACTAAAGTGTTTAGACCAGTAGTCCAGTTGAGTGATTTTGCGGTGGTTGGCTGTCGTGCTTAGCTCCATCTCCCATATTCGGTCCGCGTGCTCTGTGACTCCAGCGGTAAAGCATTTATAACTCTTTGCACCACGGGGAACACCGAGACACTGGGACTGACTCCGTGTGCTCTGTGGCTCCGGTGATAAAACATTAATAGCTCTTTGCACCACGGGGAACACCGAGACACTGGGACTGACTCCGTGCACTCTGTGGCTCCAGTGGTAAAGCATTAATAGCTCTTGGCACCACCGGGAACACGGAGACACTGGGACTGACTCCGCGTGCTCTGTGGCTCCGGTGGTAAAACATTTATTACTCTTGGCACCACCGGGAACACCGAGTCACAGGGACTGACTCCGCGTGCTCTGTGACTCCACTTTGCCATTAACAGCAGACTGCGTAGATTCGAACCTAACAAACATGGACAAACTACCTCTGCAGAACTTCATCAAACGCCTATGCCATTCCACAAGTTTCTCGCTCGCCAACTCCGACAGCCTGCAGGCCCTTTCGGTCGGCTTCTAATGGGAAGGCTGCTCAATAAATACAACGAGAGTATCAATCGACATACGGTAGAGCTGCTGGAACCGCAGTCCGGGGATCGGATTCTTGATATCGGCTTCGGCGGCGGCATTGCATTACAAATGTTAAGCAGCGTCGCCACAAAGTACCAGTTGATAGGCGTGGAGTACTCGGAGGCAATGTTGGCAAGGGCACAAACAAAATTCCGCGAGCTGATCGCAGACGGGCGACTCAACCTTCACAGGGCGACAGCAGAATCTCTTCCATTTGACAGTGAATCCATCGACAGAGCATACAGCGTAAATTGCATCTATTTCTGGCCCGATCCATTGGCAGGAATCCGAGAAATCTTTCGGGTGCTCAAGCCTGGAGGACGCCTTCTGCTGGCCGTACATTCACCGCAGTCCATGCGTTCTCCAGTTACTGACCATGGCTTCCGTTTGTTTGAAGCGGAAGAGCTGCTGCACTTGGTACGGGAAGCCGGCTTCACATCTACCAGCTATGAACATCGGGACAAAGAGATGCCGGAAGACAGTGTATTGATTATTGCGGACAAAAAGCATCGGCTTTCGAACTTATCCGGCGATGTTTAACAGGATGCAAACGGTGATACTTTGTTTGTGTTCGAAGTCACTCGCAAGATTCAGGTTACGGAACGTCCACCCAATCGCTGCAAAATGAATGGGCAAGCGCGGCACACAACAGCTCTGTTTTGCTTTAAGGAGTCCTGGCCAGACTCTCGGGATAATCGAATTCAGTCCGCAAGATACTTTCGCCTAGCAGAATACCTGCCGACTGGGGGATAACGCGTACGGCGGAAAAACGCACTTTTGCCTCACTATCCCGGCCTGACGTTTTGTCTCCGATGATTTCGATTTCGGGCTAGAATCCGAAGCACTTTCCATCACGGCAGACTTTCTTGCATATACAGCTAGCAACTATGCATCATGGTCGCCGGCACCGTTATTATGCCCGGATTGTTGTTCAACAACGGACAATGTCAACATTCAGGCGATACCTTCGAAACAGGAGGGATTGCGATGATACCGCGAATATCCGATGATCAATCAAGTACAATAAACTTGCGGGTAAAGCTGTACCTGGCAAGCGAAAGACGCAGAAAGTATTCACCGGCCGCGAGATCCCGCACATCGATAAAGCGGTCGCTGAAGCCCGCCGAGGCCGGCCCCGCGAAAAGCTGCCGAACGACATCACCCCGTAGCGTCGTGATGTCGGTCCGCAGCCAGCCATCGATGGGGAGAATATATTCGACAAAAAGTAGGTCTTTTACGGGATTTGGCGCTAGAGTCTGAATTCCGACGGTCGGCCCGGCAATTCCCAGTCTGAGGTCGGCCGGATCACCGCAGTCCCCTTCAATACTAATACTTCCGTCATCATTAATCGCGACCAGGTTCGCCGGTGTTCGCCACTCGACGGAACGGATGCTAATTGGCTGCGTGCCCGGCTCGCCGTGTAGGACGAGAGCCGTTACAACAGCAAGGGTATCGCGATTGGGATCTAGCGCAACGGGGATCCGAATGGTGTCTAAAGTATTGGTGAAACGACCGCTCGCCATAGATGCATCAGGACGCAGGAAAAGCAGGGTGGCAGGGGTTTCCAGGGTAAGGTCGAGACGCAGATCCGCCGCGATATCCAATTCGTCGGCCTTACGCAGCAATACCGGAATGCGAATAATGCGCCCAATACGTTCGGTCAGATGCGGCACCTCGATGACAATTGGCTTAAAGACATCATAGAACGCAAGGTCTTCGGCGTCGCTGTCGGCGCCACTATGCCACAGACGAATCGCAAGGTCGCGCCCCGTCGATGCTATCGTATCAGCCGTAGGCGAGTAGGTAACGGAAAGCACCTGACCGCCGTGATCGATCGCAGGCTCTATCTCAGCTCCGCTGCTGGCGTCCCACTGGCGCAGGGTACGATCGAGCGATCCGGAGAGCAGACGCCGGCCGTCGCTGGCAAAATCGACCGACCATACGGCCGAGTTATGCCCCTGGGCAATAAAGTCTGCCGCCTGCTGCGAGCTGTTGGCCTGCCAGGCGCGCACGCTGCGATCGACGCCGCCCGAAGCAATGTGACGGCCGTCATCAGAGTAGCTGATATTCCAGATAAGGCGCAGGCTTGTATCTCGCGTGCCATCTGATTGTTCGGTGATGCGGCCGTGGGAGGCTAGTTGGACGGCGGCGGGCTGATCATCATTCTCGCTTTCCCATCGCCGAATATGAATGCGCCCATCTTCGCCGGCAAATGCCAGTGAAGCACCATCGGGCGCGAACTCAAGCGAATAAATTCTCGTCAGGTCGCGAGTGTAACTACGCAGCAAAACTCCCCTGTCCAGATCCCAGACACGAACGGCCTTGTCGTTGCCGCCGGTGGCAATAACGCGACGCGTCGGATGGACCGCAACCGCGCGAATGAAATCCGTATGTCCCTGCAGGCCAAGCGGCGTAGCGCTCCCGCTGAGCACATTCCAGTGAACAATATCCGCGCCCTGCGTCGCCAGCACTTCCTCGCTGCCATGGAGAAATCGCGCCTGATAGATGATAGCCGGGGCTCCTCCATCGAGCCGGATGCTGCTACGGGCTATCAGGCTGCCGTCTGCAGTCGAGCGCAACTGCACATCGCCGTCTCTGCTGGCTGATAGCATCCGGCGGCCGTCAGACGCAATTTGAATAAAACGAATCTCGGCGCTATGGGCATCCAGAACTTCGAGGATGGGACGCGGATCCGTGCCTCGTTGAAGTGTAACGCGGAATTCGATGGCATCGTTGGGAGTCTCAGGGACAATCCAGTCGTAAAAAGTATCTGAAAGGCCTGGCGCCAGAAGAATCCAGGAAGCCCTGTCGTCAACGGAATACCAGAGCGACACCCTGGCCGCGGGCTGCGCTTCCCATTCGATCCGCAACGCAGCGCCGACTGTCAGGTCGGTACCGGGCTGGGGCGCCGTAATCCGGAGGGACTGTCCGAAAGCAGTCGTCGCCGACACTGCCATCGACGACAGCAGAATGGCGAATAAAAATTTGTACATCCCTTTGTCCCGCAATTGACCGATGATAGACTGGCGAGCTCAAATATAGTCCGTCGACGCGCTCTTCGCCAGCATTGGCCAAAAAAACCGTATTTCTACGTAGTGGCAAAGTAAATAGGTAATCAGGCTGTTGCTTCGACCGGATTCAGATCACTCCGGCGATTGCGGGCAATGAGCATCTCAGCGACGGCGCAGAGTATTGCAAGCATGATAAACAACTTCCACAGTTCAGTCCCCACCCGTGTCCGGCTGAATTGATCGGCAAGGCTCAGGCTGCCGCCCAGCGCCGTCACCTGATTGTCGTCGGGAACTTTCACTCTGATCGCTTGCAGAAGGTCTTCAATTGGCAATGGTACAATAAGGGACTCCGAAGCCGGCGGATTGACCGCCAGGGTTTTTACAACTCGATCTTCAGATGTCTTTACGATGTACACACCTGGCTGATGAAGGGCTTCCAACGACAAGACGGCTCCGCCAGGCAACACCGCTGCCTGGCGATAAAACTCGGTATTGTCGGGATCAGCAATCTTGAAATTACCACCCGCTGCGTATTTCTTAGGAAGCTTTACATTTACTGCTTCGCCGACAATGACATCCTCGCCCAGAGACTCGCGGGCCGCCAGATAGGTCAAGGCCCGGTTGGCGATGGTTACGAAGATGCCAGTAAAGGGAAAGGTACTCCATTCTCCGCTGGCAGGAAGGCCACAGTAAAAAACTTTGCCATTGCCGCTTTTGCTTTCGGCGAGCAGTGCGCCGTCCGGGATGCTGATGATGGCCTGGGGCGAGCGGCTGAGAGGCGCGGCACGATAGATTCGAGGCGACTCGACGGCAGAACGCTCGGTGCTGCCCTTAAAAACGCCCGTGAACAAGGGATGGACACGGTCGACCGAACTAAAGGCGACCGGGCTATCTTCGGGATAGTCGCGTATGACAGCAGTACCCAGATCAAAGGCAGCCAAGATGCCCCGATTGTAGTTATCAAACTGAGACTCGCCGCCGGCCATGATAAATAGGCTCCCACCCGCATTGACATAGTTAAGCAGACGTAACACCTCGCCCTCGCCGAACGCAGGCATGTTACTCAAATAAATGACGTCAAACTCTGCCAGGTTGACGGTGGCAAGTTGAGCCGTCGTTAAAGGCGTTACTTCGGCTTTCTGCTGCTCGCGGGGATTAGGCACCAGGGCGAGCGTCAAAAATCTGGTATCCGCGGGCGCGCCGACAATGGCTACACGCGGAATCTCGGGAATGACAAAGCCGAAAAAACGCTCGTTATCGGCATCCAGTACATCGCCCTCTACCTGTACCCTGGCGCGAACGCTGCCCGTGCTGCGGGGGGTCGCCGTGATGGCCACCATGCGTGTTTCCCCGGCCGGGATATCGATGGCGCGCTGCGCAACGCGCTGATCATCGAAGAGCATGCTGACAATGATACCATTGACATCGTCGCTGCCGCTGTTGCGAATACGGGCTTCCACCTCAACGGGCTTTTCTGTCTCGAATATGCGCGTAATGACATTTAAGGAGTCGACCGAGAGATTACGTTCGCCGGCTTTGGAATCCAGTCCGATCGGCACGACATATATAGCTACCGAGTTGTCGAAAATCCGCAGCGAGTCGCTGATATCTTCTTCGAGGATATTGCGCTGCCCGTCCGTAATAACAAAGACTTCCTTGTTGATATTCTGCGAAGTCGCCAAAATTGACGAAGCCAGACGCAGGCTCGACTCCATCCGCCCAACGGTATAGGAAACCGGCAGCTTTTGAATCTCCTGGCGCAGTAGCGAGAAGTTACGCGTGAATTCGAAGAAGCGTTGGTCGTTGAGATTGGCCATATGCACCAATGCCACCTCATCACCTTCTTCCAGCGAAGCGAGCATCGCGACAGCGGCATCCTTGGCCTGTTTCAGGCGTACACCGCGTTCGTCGGCAACATCCATACTGAAGGAGTTATCGATAATCAGCACAGCCGAGGTGCGGGCATGCGAACCGAAGCCGGGCAGCGAGGTCTCCAAAGTGGGGCGCGCAAATGCCAACACGGCGAACACCACAATCAGGGTCCGCAGGATGAGCAGAAGAATCTGCTTCAATTGCAGTTTGCGAATCTTGGTTTTCTGTAGTTCGCGTAAAAACTTAAGGCTGCTGAACTCAATCGTCTTCAATCGACGCAGATTGAGCAAGTGCAACAGGACCGGAATAGCAGCCGCCGCCAGCCCTAAGAGAACTAAAGGATTAAGAAAGGTCATATTACTTTACGATGCGCATTGCGTTATTGTGCCTCCTCCACTGGCCGGACGGTCTTGTTCGAATCTTCCGGCGCAGCAGCAACAGACAGCCAAAGCGTCACTGACGTACAAGGGCCGGAATTACGATAATTATCCCAAAAAGTTGATACGAATTTTCTCTTGCGGGGCCTCAGCTAGCCAGCGTATAGTAGTCAAGCGACTCATTTGTGTGAATGTGCAGCACACCGGCGCGTACCAAACGCACCAACAATCGAGCTGCGCGCCGTTCGGAAATATTACTGAAATGGGCAAACTCCCGGACAGTAATCCGATCGTTGTCATTCAGATATTCAAAAGCCTTCTTTTCATGGCGGCCGATGCTGAGTGTAATGGGCGGCGAATTGCTGTTTTGGCCGGCCAGGACTTTCGCAACCTCCTTACTGGCCGCCACCGTACTGGCGCCTTTGCGGATGTAAACCGTTTGCTCTTTGGCTTTGCCATTGTCGTTTTCAACCATGCGATGCGGTTTCTGGTCACTCTCCGACACCTCAACGACCACCACATCTTCGTAACTGATCTGGATGATACTGATCTCGGGCTCGATTGGCGGATCGCTGAAGAATTCGCAAGCGTGATTGATGATTTCAATCTCTTCCTTCTCGCTCTTCACGCCGACAATGCTACCGTCATCATCGACGCCGACCAGAAGGACACCGCCGGAACTGTTGGCAAAGGCAATTAACTCACGGGCAATCTTTTGTGGCGATGCGCATTTTCGTTTAAACTCAACCGTTGATGATTCACCTTCCGAGATGATTTCGCGTAGCTGATGGCGCCGCATACTGCTTCCGTCAGATTGCAATTCACATTAAACAACGGCCCGCAAATTAGTCCTATTCCGGCATATTATCAAGCGGGGGACAGTGAATTGCCCGCTCACCAGGATCGTGGTTCTTTGCTCAGACATTGAAGAGGATAGAGAGTCGCCGGCAAAATGCTGTATGCCGCTGATGCGATTTCCTGCCGCCCCTGCTCTGGTTGACTACCACTTCATGACATTAACTTCGTCCACATACACCGTTTCCTTGTTGCGAAACAGCGCCAGGACGATGGCCAGCCCCACCGAGGCTTCCGCAGCCGCGACGGTCATGACGAAAAACACAAAAATCTGGCCGCCGATATCGCCCAGATACGCTGAAAAGGCCACAAGAGTAAGGTTAACCGCATTGAGCATAAGTTCAATGGACATAAAGATAATGATGGCGTTGCGCCTGGTCAGCACGCCGACGCTGCCGATGGTAAAGAGTACCGCCGACAGCGCGAGATAATATTCGAGGGGGATTGAATGCATAGCGAAATTGCTCTTATGAACGGAGTTTGCGTTTGGCAAGAATGATGGAGCCGATGACTGCAGCCAGCAGAAGAAGCGAAACGGCCTCGAAAGGAAACAGAAATGTCGTAAACATTTCGTTGCCGATGGCTTCTACAGTTCCAACCGAAGCTGCGTTGTCCGGCAATGCGCTATAACGAGGCGAAGGATCGAAGGTAAAGGCAAGGATGAGTTGCAGCGCAAAAACGGCGCCGATAGCCGCCGCAACCAGACTGCGCTGATTGACGGATTCGGTCAGCTTTTCTTCGTCACCCAGATTCAGCAACATAATGACGAAGAGAACCAGCACCATAATCGCTCCGGCATACACCAATACCTGCAACACCGCCAGCAATTGCGCCTGAAGCGTAAGGTACAACCCCGTCAGGCAGACAAAGTGCAGTATCAAAAACATCGCCGACGATACGGGATTGCGGCGAGTAATTGTCAGCAGTCCGGTAGCCACCGCGCCAGCCGCCAGGACATAGAAGAAAATGGCCGAAATTTCCATACGGTTCTGAGTGCTAGTGATTTCCGTAGAACGCAAACGTGAAAACGCAAAACTACGAGATTTTGACAAATTAGCGGAAAGATTTTTCGGCCGAGCTGCCTTGCGGGGCTAACTTGCGGAAAAGCTGCCTTCGAGTTCCAGCAGTTCGTTTTTAAGATCGCGTAGTCGCAAAAGGATTTGCCCTTGCTCCGCAGGTGACGCCGTTTTCAATTGGGCCTGCAGGCTATCGTGCTCGCGCTGCCGTGCTGTCAGCAGTAAACTGCTAATTGAGTCATTGACGATTTTTACGGGATCGTTGGATATCTCAGCGTTGAATTTTTGCCAGTTCGGACTGTGACTGGTTTCTTCTATGCATAGTTTCGACACCAGTTCGCGGTCCTGTTCATCGAGCGCTTCGGGACTCAATAGTTTTTGGGCGGGATCGGCGTGCTGTTCGGCCGCAGTCAGAATCTGGGTAAACAGTCGCTCGCTGTGCTCATTGATAAATGTCGCAGACCGTACGCTGAGCTGCTCGGCGATATAGGCCAGCAATCGAGGTTCACCCAAGGCGACGCGCAATAATTTTTCTTCGGCAGGCGCCATGGCAGATGGTGGAACGGCGGTGGTCTCGGGTGGAGGTTCGGCGACTTTTGCCGGTGCAATCCCGGGTGACGACCCAACGGAAGGCGCCGCCTGATTGGAGCCTGGCTCGCCCGTCGGAGGAAGCGACCGACGCAAACCATCGGAACGCCGCAGCTGCAGCTGCTGACGACGTTGGATCTGGCTCATCTCCTCATAGAGCAGCTTTTCCTGAATGCCGAATTTAGCGGCAACATTACGAATAAAGACATCGCGTTTGAGATGGTCGGGTATCCGGGCAATGCTCGACACCAGCGAACGCACCGCCTCGGCCTGCCCTTCCGCCGTTTCAAAGCTGCCCTGTGCGCGAAAAACATCACCCTTGAAGTCGACAAACGACATGGCTTTTTTCAATACAGCCGTGAATGCTTTCGGCCCTTCCTGCAGAATGTAGCTGTCGGGATCCTGACCTTCCGGCAGACGAACGACATAGACATCCATACCCTCCGCCAGAGCCAGGTCCATTCCCTTCATTGCCGCATTGGCACCGGCGCTGTCGGCGTCATAGATCAGATAAAGCTTGGGGCAATAACGTTTGATAGCTTGCACCTGGTCGCGCGTGAGCGCCGTGCCGCTGGAAGCAACGACATTTTTGAATCCCGCCTGATGCAGCGAAATCACATCGGCGTATCCCTCCACCATCAGGACCGTCTCATCGCGCCGCATGGCGTCACGGGCATGGTGAATTCCGTAGAGCGCCTTGCTCTTGTCATATACCAACGATTGCGGCGAATTGATGTATTTCGCCTGCTTGGCATCGGCGGACATGGTGCGCGCGCCGAAACCAATTACTCGCCCCATCGCGTTCAGAATCGGAAACATCAGGCGACCGCGGAAGCGATCGTAGTAGCCGCTGCTTTCACGAGGTATCACAAGTCCGGCGTCGACAAGTTGTTCCTGCGCAAAACCTAGTCTACGCAACTCTTGCGATAAGGCGTCCCAGGAATCAGGCGCCATCCCCAGACCAAAGTCTCTGATACTCTCTTCCGTAAAACCGCGCCGCCGCAGATACTCCTGGGCGGCCGCGCCATCGTCTGTCCACAGCGATGCATAATAAAAATTGGCGGCTTCGCGTAGCGCTTTGAATGCCATTTCGAATCGCGAGGCGCGTTGTCGGTCTTCTTCGCTATCGGCGGCGTCAGGCAAGTGGACGCCGGCCCGTGCTGCCAGCTCCTTGACCGCCTCGGGAAAAGTCAGTTTCTGGTGTTCGGTCAGAAAGGTAAAGACATTGCCGCCTTTGCCACAGCCAAAGCATTTAAAAATCCCTTTGTCGCGCGAAACATTAAAGGAAGGTGTTTTTTCCGAATGAAAGGGGCACAAACCAATAAAACTGTTGCCACGCTGCCGCAGTGCCACAAACTCACCGACAAGCTCTACGATATCGCTTTGTTGTCTGATTTGTTCGAGTAAATGCTCTGGATATTTCATTCCCGGGCAAGCCTACAGTTTTAACGAAGATATATCCGCATCTACCAGACTGACATACAGCAAATAGGCCAAAGCGGCGTAGGCCAGTACATTAACGAGCATCGATGAGGAGGATACAAACTTGACCGCAGTGCCGAATGACTGTTTCGGCGCCAGGCGCACACCCTCAATATTGACAAATGAAAACAGTTCATCAATGACAAGATGAACAAAATAGCCGATTGCCGAGGCGGAAGCCAGAACATTCTTGACCGGAGCAGCAGCATCGTGCAAAGCGAGATATACGAGCGCGCCCCATATCAAGGCCATGGGGATGCTGTGGAAGATGCCGCGATGATGCGTCAGCCCTTCGAAAAGCCGTCGCAATAAGAATCGAATACACAGATACGAGCCCAGAGCGATCAAGAGTATTGAAGATGGTCGAAGATGCTCCATACCGATCGACTCCAACACCAGGATCGGCAGTAAGACGCTTGTGATGCCAAAAAGCAACTCGTTGGGCCGGCTGACGCCGCTGTCGACATCCGGCAACAAACTGCCGACACAGCACAATACACCGGCTGCGAGGCTGTCGATGGGATCGAGACCATATTCCAGGTGAGCGAGTGCGCCGCAGGCCGCCCCGGCTATTGCTCCACCGCTGAGATGATGTACGAAATTACCCACGCAGGGCAGATTCCTCCGGTCCTATGTGCGAAACTCATACATTGCAACCCGCAAATCGAATTCCTTCCCCACGGCAAACGATGGGTCACCGGCGACCGTAAGAGGCTCAGTCACCCGGACCTTGGCCCAACATCCACCGCTAAAGGCTATGATTTCAGCCCTGTACAGCGGATTCCCATCGTGCGTGATGGTGTATTCCCGGCCTTTGTGCGGCCGTTCTTCCTTAGGTAGAATGTCGTGATCGCTTCGGCGCATCGGAATCCCTTTCTTTGTGAAATAGTCTCGTAAGCTCAGGGGGGCTTTACCGGGCGGCAGATGCTAATAATGCCGCCACATGATCAAAGCCGACGTCCCGGGCGTAGACGAGATAATAAAGTCTTTAACGTAGCACAGCATGCAGTTCCGCCCGTTAGGGCATAAAAAAATCCCCCGCCGATATGAAAGCGAGGGATGTCAAATTGCTGATTTCGCGAGCAAGATCAACGTGAATAATACTCGATAACAAGCGGTACTTCACAAATCACCTGGATCTCTTCGCGAGGCGGCAGGTAGAGATATTTGACCGACAAATCGGCTTTGGACAATTCCAGATAAGGCGGTGGTGCCGAAGAGCGAATGGCCTCTTGGAAGCAATCCAACTTGCGACTCTTTTCCTTAATGGAGACCAGGTCGTTGACCGAAACCTGATACGAGGGAATATTGACGCGTTTACCGTTCACAAAGACGTGTCCGTGGGACACATACTGCCGGGCGGCGTAAATCGAGCGTGCCAGACCGGAACGAAATACGATCGAATCAAGCCGCGATTCCATCAACTGTACCAAAATTTCACCCGTATTGCCAAGCATACGGTTGGCTTTGTCCACATAGCGCCGCATCTGACGCTCGTGGATATTGTACTGCAGGCGCAGACGCTGTTTTTCCAGCAACTGCTTGCCATAATCCGAAACTTTAGGACGGCGCTTGGCATTGCCATGCTGACCGGGCGTATACGGCTTGCGGTCCATATACTTGCGCGCTTTGGCGGTCATCGCCACGCCAATCTTGCGCGACATCCTGACTTTGGGTCCATTATAATTGGACATAAAAAACCTCGTATTACTTGTTTTGCGAATGCGACGTTCTTTGTTCCGGCGCACGCCTCAGAGCTGACGGCAACATACCGGTAAAGAATCAGCCACTCAAAACGTTAAATGCAGACTGTCAAAAAAGATTGCTAATTTACGGATATAATACTTCTCTGCCAACATCACTTTGCCTTGCCGGGCATTTCATCGTCGGCTTCAGGCGGGCTCTCCCGCCACAGCGACTCGGAGTTAACAGCGGACATCGCCCGCGAACTACCATGACGCAACAGATAGTGAACAGCCTCGAGGGCATGATTGATCATTAAATCGAGCTTTTCGACTTCATCTTTATCGAATGGTGCCAGTACGTAATCGACCAGCCCTCCCGGAGCGAAGTTCCGTCCTATGCCGCAGCGCAGACGGAGAAAATTGTTCTCGGGCAAATGCGCCATTAGGGAAGCCAGTCCGTTGTGTCCTCCATCGCTGCCGCCGCTCTTTAGATGGACCTTGCCAAGCGGAAAGTTGACCTCATCTACTACAATCAGTATTCTTTCGGGATCGACAGCAAAAAGCCGCTGCAGTGCTGCAACGGCTTCGCCCGAGTTATTCATATACGTTGTCGGTTTTACGACGAGCACGCTGGCGTCGGAGATTGTCAGCCTGGCTTCGAGCCAAGGTCCCTGGCCTACCGCCAGATCGATATCGGATGACTTACAGAGTGCGTCGCAAACCATCCAACCGATATTGTGCCGAGTGTTGCTATAGTTGCTACCGGGATTGCCCAGACCAGCTATGACCCATTCGATCGGCGCAGCCGACTTAGGCCGGGGTGCTGGCTTCAGCACCTTCTGCAGCAACTTCTTCAGCATCTTCACCTTCTTCCGTGGCAGTGCGGTCGCGACGAGAAGCCGATACATTGTAAATTACTACCGCTTCGTTATCAAGGATTTTTCCCTGATCCCAGGTAATATTCTTGATTCGCAGGTTATCGCCGATTTTAAGTTCCGAAACGTCAACTTCAATATTATCGGGGATATCCTTCGGGAGACACTTCACACGCACTTTGTTAAGGACAGCGTTCGCGACACCGCCGGCAATTTCACCAACGGCCTGCCCGGTAAACTTCAGGGGGATCGGAATTTCGACCGCTTGTCCTTCTACCAGACCGAGAAGGTCGAAATGCACGATATTGCCACTGACTGGATCAAAATCCACATCTTTCAGGATACAACTGCGTCGTTCGGCCTCGCCATTGATCGCCATATCAACCACATGGGTGTCCGCAGTAAAAACGATCGGCCTCAGAGCCAGCCGATTCGCGACGATGGGAATTCCGGACTCTCCATCCACATAGTAGACGCCGGGGACTTTTTCCTCGCGACGCAAGGCACGGGCATATTTTTTACCTACTTCACGGCGGTCGACGGTTAGTGTCACTTGACTCATAACTAATGACTCCAGCTAAACAAGAAATGCGCCATTAAAAGCGCGTGTCAAACAGCGACGAAATCGATCGGTTATTATGTGTACGGATAATCGCCTCGGAAAATACCTTCGCGGCCGAAAGTACTTCGATTTTGTCGATTTTATGTTGCAGTGGCACCGTGTCGGTAACAAAAATTTTTGATGCCACACCGTTTTCAAGCTTTTCGATAGCCGCCCCAGACAACACCGGATGGGTACAGGCGCCGACAATCGTTCGTGCGCCCTCGTCTTTCAGAGCCTGGGCACAACTGACAAAGGTACCGGCGGTGTCGATCAGGTCATCGATAATAATGACGTTTTTGTCTTTGGGGTCGCCGATAATATTCATGACTTCGGCCTCATTTGGCGCAAAGCGCCTTTTATCGACCAGGACAAGATCAGCATGAAGTCGTTTGGCGTATGCGCGCGCCATTTTTGCACCACCGACATCCGTGGCGGCGACCGCAAGGTTGTCGAGCTCCAGGCTCCTCAGGGCTTTGACAAGTACGGTCGAGGCATAAAGATGGTCGAGCGGGATGTCGAAGTAGCCTTGAAGCTGCGCGGCATGAAGATCCATCGTGATGACGCGATCGGCACCCGCTTCTGTCAGCAGGTTAGCTACCAGCTTGGCCGTTATCGAGACACGCGGCTGATCTTTGCGGTCTTGGCGGGCATAGCCAAAGTAGGGGATGACCGCCGTAATTCGCCGTGCTGATGCCCGCCGGGCTGCATCGACCAGAATGAGCAGCTCCATCAGATTGTCCGCCGGCGCACAAGTCGACTGTACAATGAACAGATCGACACCCCGGATGTTCTCTTCGTATTTCACCCAAATTTCACCATCGCTGAAATTGCGAATGGTTACTTTGGCCAGGTCAATTCCGAGATGCTCGGTAATCTTGGTACCGAGATCCGAACTTGCACGTCCGGCAACGATCTTAAAATCCGGCATGTCGCTCAAAAATGAATAATGCGCCATTCAGCGCAAAATTTGTCCTAACAAAAATCCAACCTGCTTCTTGCGATAGTCTTTTGCTGGGCCGGCAGGATTCGAACCTGCGAATGCCGGAACCAAAATCCGGTGCCTTAGCCACTTGGCGACGGCCCAGTACGAACACTTCTAGGAAGATTCACAATATACACGAATGCCAAATTCCCTACAAACATTTTTTCCTCTTGCAATCGGCCATGTTTAGAGCGGAGTGGATGCAGGCTTAGACAAATTGCGTTCTGTTCGTTCAATTGCCTTGTGACAAATTCAGCAAGAGGTTGCACTTCAGCTCGAACAGAACTCCGTTTTTCATTGAAAGTCCGTTCGGTGAAGCGTTCATTTTCGGCTATCGAACACTCGCTCGATTGTAACGGCCGGCAATCAGAATATTGCTCATTGCCTGTCGTTTATCTAAAAATACTGCCCGTTCATACATTCGTGGGGTACGCTGGTAAATTAGCTGTGGCATGAGGTGTGGAATTTCCTGCACATTAGCATTTGAAATTAACAACAGACTGGGCAGGCAACTTTGACACAGGATGTACTTAAGGTATTCTGGCAAAATTACAGGATGCGAATGTGTGGAATTTCTGACACATGTTAAATTTCCGAACACTGTAAAATGTTCGTTTTTTCTCCGTATTCCACGAAAATTTTCCTGTAACCATTTGAAATTTGAAGTGTCTTTATTCTCGTGCGGGTGAAAATAATCCCTCACATTCAAATGTAGACCGGAGGTATCGTATAGAAGCACTTGTGACGAGCTTAGGCACTGCGCACTCATAGTTGTTCTTACAAATAAGCGAGGAGAGTACCATGGTCGAGAACATGCAAACACGACAGGTTGGAGGTATCTTCCCCCTCCGGAGTACGCAAGAGAAGAGTGAAGATGTGTCGTCGCAAGATACGCTCAGCACAAGCAACGTGCTCAGCGATTTGGTACCTGACGAAATTTATTACGCCTTGCAGGAACATGGATTGTTCGATGAAAAGGCGATACGCGATTATCACATTCGCAAGTCGTTTAAGGAATTCCGTCAGTCAATGAGTACCAATCAGGCGATCGAGAAGCTGCAGCAGTTGTATCCTTATCTGCAGTTTGACACTCTACGCAAGATCGTCTATCGGGTGAACGGCAGGCGCAAGAAGTGAAGTTTCGATGTCACAGATCGGATAATACCATAAGAGCGGATCGATTACTCGATCCGCTTTTTTCTTAATGAAAAAATTCTCGTGCAACACGATAAGCTGCGCAATGTGCCTGCACCGTAGCATCGATCGGCCGTGCATAGCCGCCGCCCAATGTCATCACCAGCGGTACAGCCAGCTTACAGGCCAACTCGAATACCAGACGGTCGCGCTCGGCAACACCCGCCAGTGAGAGTGCCAGACGCCCCAGGTGATCCTGCTCGATGACATCGACGCCAGCCTGATAAAAAAGAAACTCGGGGCCAAATCTTTCGACCTTGTTCAGCTCCTGCGCCAAGACTTCAAGATATTCAGTATCGCGACAATTGTCAGGCAATGCGACATCACTGCTCGAAGGAACTTTACGGAGTGGATAGTTCCTTGCGCCGTGAATGCTGAGGGTATAGACTCGTTCCGACGAACTGAAGATCGCAGCCGTTCCATTCCCCTGATGAACATCCAGGTCGATGATCGCAGCACGCCGAACTTTGCGTTCGCGCAAAAACAGGGTCAAGGCGACCGCAATATCATTGAAAACGCAAAATCCTTCGCCGGCGTCACGAAAAGCATGATGAGTTCCACCCGCCAGATTAGCGCTGAAGCCACTGTGCCACGCCGTTTGGGTCGCCTGAATCGTGCCGCCCAGCGAGGCCAGAGTTCGCTGGACAAATTGTGGGCTCCAGGGCAATCCTATGCGCCTTATCATCTTGGCATCCAGACTGCCCTTCAGAAACTGCTGGATATAGATTGGTGAATGAACGGCCTCCAATTGCTTTCGGGTGGCCAAGCGCGACAAGAACAGCTCATCGCGCCCAAGCAGACCAGCCGACAGCAGCGCTTCGCGCAGCAAGCGATACTTCTCCATGGGAAACTTGTGGCCCGAGGGCAGCGGCACTTCAAAGGTGTCGGCGTAATAAACGGTCATGTTTCTTTGCTGAGGCCAGATTGCCGATCGTTCGCTCTGGGGCAAAAATACGCGCAATACGGCAGATCCCCAACGGCCCCCTCGGTCTTTGGACAATCTTATGACACTGATTGCCTTAAGGCATCCCGCTACTAATCGTCGTTTGTTGCCGTCGGAACCATCGTCGTATCAGCGCAAAGAAAACTTTTCTTTTGTGAATATGCACCGCGTTCACGCCACAAGCATTAAATTGCAGCCGGAATGACGGTGAGTCGAACTGAATGCAGTTTGATGAAGAGTTAGCAGATGTAGTAAAACACAAATGCTGTCCGGCCGCTGATGCCCGATTGGCATCGCAGCAACATATTCGGCCTTGCAGTGGGGCCATGATTCAGCCGCGTTCGCCTGAGCTATGCTTTTTTGGAATTACTGCAACAAATGCCATGCACTCTACGTTTACCCAATCGTTTTTTGGAAATTACGGGCAGTTTCGCCCCTCTCTTCCCGATTTTTCCCACATTTACGCAAGTAGTACTATGAAACCTAGGAACGACCTAGCATGTCGGACGTTTTCGGCTTTTTGCCACTGGACTTCAGCGGTCCGAACACCGCAATTGATGGGCTTATTTTTCCTCCTGCTCCTTGTGATCAGCGTTACTTGCAGTTCGCTCTATGCTCAGACTCCTGGCGCAGGCAAAGTCTATACATTGGATGAGTGTTTACAGTTGGCCCGTATCTACAATCTTGATATTCGACGAGCAGAATCACAAATGGCTTCCGCCGGGTCGGATCTGACAAATGCTTTCGGCAATTTTTTGCCGCGCATTGATTTCAACATGGGCTACAACCGCCAGTTGGATGTTAAAGAAGAGCCAATAACCGTTGAGTCGCCTCCCGGTTCCGGCGTCTTCAATACGGTGATCCCCAGCGCCAATTCATATTCGATGCGAGTAGGGGCAAATTTGACCGTCTTTGACGGCTTTAACAGGGAGAGTAATTACAACAGAGCGAAAGCCCGCTTTGCATCCGCAGATCTGAACTCGCAATATGCCCGATCCGATGCCTTGTACTCCGTTCGCAATCAATTCATTAATGTATTGCGCAATAAAGAAATTGTGAACACAAGACGCGAAGATCTGGATCTCGGCGAAAAAGAACTGGATCGCATTCGGATTCAATATGAGGTTGGAAAATTGCCGCTGGCAAATGTCTACGCGCAGGAGGCAGAGCTTGGCAACAAAGAGCTGCTGTTGGTACAAGCGCAGAATGATCTCGACATCGCGAAAAGCATGTTAATTGCATCCATGGGTCTGGACCCCTCTGAAAATGCGGAGTTCATTGATTCCGATACGCCTGACACCGTCAACCAGAAAGATATTGATGCTTTTCGCAAACAGGTCGGTACATATAAAACTGCACTGCAGAAGAGTATGAATCGCCGAAAGGACTACAGTTCTATCGAAAAGCAAAATGACGCCGCGGCATCTTCGGTATCAATTGCCCGCAGTAACTACTTCCCTGCTATAACAGCCAATGCGGGATGGGACTGGAGCAATTCCGAATTTAACAATTTCAGCAGCGGCCGCCCTTCCATCGGCTTAAATCTTGCCTGGCCGATATTCAACAACTTCAGCCGCAGCCGGCAGGTTCAGGATGCCGAAGTCGAGAAGCAGCGCCTTGACATTGAATTGCAGCGTTTGCAACATGCGATTGCTACCGACTTGCAGCGCGCATTTCTGCAGTTAAGTGCTGCCGAAAAAGAACTTGAAATCACTTCGCGGACCCTGCGGTCGGCTGAGTTGAATTTTGCAAATGCCAACGAAAGATTCAATGTTGGCGCCGGGACCTTGCTCGACTACCAGACAGCCAACAATCAACTCATCAACGCGCGCATCAATCGCATCGGCGCTGTGTACAAATATTTACAGGCCCAGTACCTTGTCGAGTTTACCATCGGCGATCTCGATTAAGTGAGAATTCCGTGCGAGCCGGACTTAGACAATTCTACAATAGTATTGTGGACCCATTATTGGCGGACTTCACTGTTCGCGATGTACGCTGAAACAACAATTCATAATCCAGGACCCGGAAATGGCACGCAAAAAATCTAAAGCCAGAGGAATCATAATAAGCATTGTATTGCTTGCCGGCGCCGCTCTTGTCGCCTACAGCCTCTTCTTCAAGGAACGCGGACCGGAAGGCATCGCGGTCAGCGTCGAAAACGTAAGCAGGCGCACAATTACGCAGACTGTTGCGGCGACCGGAAAAATCCGCCCGGAATCTGAAGTTAAAGTTTCGCCCGAGACAAGTGGCGAAATTGTTTACCTCGGCGTCGACGAAGGCGACACGGTCCACCCCGGCAAGCTGCTTATCCGAATAAAGCCGGATCTGGTGGAGACACAGTTGGAACAAAACAAAGCGGCGGTGGAGGCAGCGCGGGCACGCGCCGAGGCCGCAAAAGCCGAATTCACACTCGCCAAATCCTCCCTCGAACGCACCACGGCCTTGCGTGAAAGGGACGTAGCGACACAAGATGAACTTGAGCAGGCGCAATCACGCCTGGATCAGGCGCTTTCCAACTTCCAGGCGGCACAGGAAGAAATAAACCGCACCCTGGCGACAATGAAACAAACGGAAGCGTCGGCAGAACGCACCTCGATCTTTTCGCCGGCATCCGGCATCATTACCGCACTGACGGTAGACGTCGGCGAAACCGTCGTAGGTACGGCCCAGCAAGCGGGTACAATTATGATGCGTGTCTCGGATTTGTCAGTTATGAATGCGGTGGTCGAGGTCGACGAAAACGATGTCGTTTTGATTAACATCAAGGACACTGCAGACATTTTTGTCGACGCCTTCCCCGATACGACTTTTCCCGGCGTTGTCCACAAAATAGGCAATTCAGCCAAAGCGAGCGGCCTGGGCACACAGCAGGAAGTTGTTAATTTCGAGGTCGAGATTCGCCTGCTGGAAGTGCACCCCCGCTTTCGTCCGGGTATGAGCTGCAGTGCCGAAATTCGCACCGAGACTCGCTATGATGTACTTTCCGTACCGCTGCAATCGGTGACTCTTAAACGCCTTGACGCAGCCGAGGGCCGCGATACAATGCAAGCCGGTGTTCCAAAGCCGGCAGCCGCGAACCGCACGATGGCCGAGCCGGTTCCGGTTGTTTTCACTGTCGAAGAGAATACTGCAGTCGTCAGCGAAGTGCAGACCGGCATCAGCGACAAAGGATATATTGAGATTACCGGCGGACTGGACGAGAATGCCAGTGTTGTCAAGGGCAGCTTTCGGGCTATAACTAAAGAGTTGGAAGACGGTTCGCAGGTTGTCGTGGACACGCTGCGTGGTGGAACGTCGAAACGCCCAAGCCGTCCATAGGCATACTCTTCGAGCTCAGCAGCTTAATCCATCTCCCGAAGCAGCAACAGAAATACTATGCAACAAACTATTATCGATATCCGCAATGTCGAACGCGTCTATGAAATGGGCGCCGAACTTGTGTACGCCCTGCGCGATGTTTCACTGACTATTAAACAAAATGAATATGTTGCGATCATGGGCCCCTCCGGTAGTGGCAAGTCGACACTGATGAATATTCTCGGCTGCCTCGATACGCCGACAGGCGGGGAATATCTGTTTAATGACAGCAAAGTTCGCGAGTTGAACGATAATGAGCTGGCCGAAATTCGCAATCGCGAAATCGGCTTTGTATTCCAGACATTTAACCTCCTGCCCCGCTATTCGGCACTCAAGAATGTAGAGCTACCTCTGATTTATGCTGGTCTGGCCAATGCTGAACGCCGACGCAAGGCCGTAGAGGCGCTGACGAAAGTAGGCCTGGACGACCGCATGGAGCACAAGCCGAATGAGCTCTCCGGCGGACAGCGGCAAAGGGTCGCAATCGCACGCGCACTGGTGACGCAGCCTTCGATAATTCTTGCCGATGAGCCTACAGGCAACCTGGATACGAAAACCGGCATCGAGATCATGAAGCTCTTCGAAGAGCTCTGGCAGGCGGGAAATACGATAATTCTTGTAACGCACGAAAATGAAATTGCGGAGCACGCTCGCCGCATTATCCGCCTGCGTGACGGCCTGGTCGAATCCGACGGCCCGCGGCAGGCAGCAACTGTTTAAGGAGCACAAGGTGGCGCTATGTTGACGGAAATTATCGAAGGCATACGGATGGCTCTGGGTGCATTGCGCGCCAACCCTCTACGATCTGGTCTGACGACTCTGGGAGTTGTTATCGGCATCACCGTTATGGTGATAACGGGTTGGCTCGTTCAGGGATTTGACGATGTCATGCGCCAACTTGTCAATCTCATGGGTACGGATGTTGTGTATGTCGATCGATTTGACTGGAGCGGCAAAACCCATTGGCGTGAGTCGCTGAATCGTAAACGCATATCCCGGCAGCAGACCGATGAGCTCATCAGCCGATTGACGGTGGCCAAGGCGGCGGTGCCGATGATTAACACCTTCGGATCCAGCCTTTATTACGGGGACAAGGAGCTCAGCGGCATCAACATCTACGGAACCTTGAGCGAGAATGCCAGCATTTCTGTTCCCAGCATCAAAGAAGGACGATTTCATTCCCCGGTGGAAGATCGCTTTGGGACATATGTCCTCACGATCGGCTTCAACATCGCCAAGGAATTTTTTCCGGACGAAAACCCCATCGGCAAGGTCGTAACTCTTAGGAATCGCAGATTTGAAGTCATTGGAGTTTTGGATCAGCAGTCGGCGCTCTTTTCAACTTTTATCGACAACCAGGTGTATATGCCGCTGGCGACCTTCGAGTCCCTTTACGGAGCTCGCCGTTCTAAAACTATTGCCATCAAAGCGGGAAGCAAAGAGGCCCTGGAAGAAGTTCGCATCGAAACACGTGGTCTGATGCGATCCATTCGCAACCTGCGTCCCAACGAAAAGGACGACTTCGCGATCAATGAAGTCGAAATGTTTGGCGACATGCTGGATTCGCTGCGCAACAACCTCTTTGCCATCGGCTTTGGCGTGACCTTTATATCCTTTCTTGTCGGTATTATTGGCATCACGAATATTATGTTCGTTTCTGTTACGGAGCGCACCCGGGAAATAGGCATCCGCAAAGCTATCGGCGCCAAGCGGCGAACGATAATGTTTCAGTTTCTTGTTGAGTCCGCCACGCTGTGCTTTTCCGGTGCCCTCATTGCCCTCTTGTTTTGCTCAGCTATTATTCTGGCGGGCGTCAACTTTGTTGAATATCTGGCGGAGATGAAGCCTTATATTCCGCCCCAGATGTTGTTCATCGCCAGCCTTGTGTCATTGGTTGTCGGCCTGTTCGCCGGCCTCATTCCGGCCTTCATCGCGTCGAGACTCGATCCGGTGGAATCTTTGCGCTACGAATAAGCGGTATCAATTCTGAAGGAAGCCAACAATACATGAATATTCTGTCGTACTTCATATTGGCGATAAGTGCCGTATGGTCGCACAAGCTTCGTTCAGGTCTTACGCTCATCAGTATCGCCATCGGAATTGCTGCAATCATCGGCGTCACGTCCTTGTCGGAGTCTTTCAATAAGGCCCTGCAAACCGACCTGGCTCAATTAGGACAAAATACCTTCAAGATCGAAAAGGAGCCGCCGAACCGGGCACGTCGTCGGCGCGGACGCTCGTCGAGCGACTTGCGGCCCGAGCTAACCTATTCGGTCGCACGTCAATTCAAGGAACAGATGCAGGAAGCCCAGGCGGTCAGCATCGCGGACGAAATCCGTGGATTTCGCATCAAATGGGGCAACAAAGCGACGAACCCCAATGTCGGCCTGATTGGCTGCGACCGGGCTTATTTTGATTGCAGCAATCGCGATATCGAATTTGGCAGGCCGATCACGGAAGAGGATGTAAGTTTCAACCGACCGGTTGCCGTTATCGGACCGGATGTCGCACAGGCCTTATTCGGTGAATTGTCGCCCTTGTCCTATGAAGTTCTGATCGGCGCACAGCGCTTTACGGTGGTTGGCGTTCTTCGATCACAGGGTGCGCTTCAGCAGCAAAGCCCGGACAACGTCGTTCTCATTCCGATCCCGATCTTCATGAACAAGTTTGCCAACTCGAAACGTAACTCGGTTGAGTTGTTTGTCAAGTCCTTCAATCTCGCAAGCCTCTCGGCAACCGTCGACGAGGCGATCGGCCTGATGCGCGTGCTCCGCAACCTGAAGCCGGGCGAAGAGAACGACTTTGAGATTACCACGAATGAATCACTGACCGAGCAGTTTTCAACACTTGCCACGTATGGCGTCGGCTTTGCGCTTGTTTCGGCTATCATTGCTCTTGTGACGGCCGGTATCGGCATCATGAATATTATGTTGGTCTCGATCCGCGAACGAACTCGTGAAATCGGTATCCGCAAAGCGGTGGGCGCCAAACGCGGCACTATTCTGATTCAGTTTGTTGTAGAATCAATAGCGCTCAGCCAACTAGGCGGAGCGGCGGGAATTTTGCTCGGCGTCTTCGGTACGCAGCTCCTCCTATTTGCTGTGTCCGACAATACCACTCTGAGCGTGAGTATCCCCTTGTACTGGATTCTGTTCAGTCTGGCATTTTGCACGCTGATAGGCATTGTTTTTGGCTCCTATCCGGCATGGAAGGCGGCGAATCTGGATCCGATCGAGGCACTGCGATACGAGTGAGCCGTTGTGACGTTCTGCCGAAAACGCACCGCCATCGATACTCCGATGCAAGAATAATCGAGGGCAGGCGCCTGCGATCTCACTAAACCCTGCTGTCTAATCGTTTAAAGGCGTCATCAGGCCGCAAGGCAGGCAGTATTTTGCAAACAGAAGCCAGTGTTTCATGAAGCCAGTAGCAGTTTTCACGCTCTTCATCATTCTGTCGACCGCTGCCGTTCAGGCCCAATCAGACGCCGTCACCGACCAACAACATCGCCCGGCATTGCGTCAGCGTATCGACCGCGGCATCGATGCCTTATATTCGATGAATCTGGACCTGGCGGAGTCGATCTTCGACGCTATTATCGCCGAACACCCCAAAGATCCGACAGGCTATTTCTTTCGCTCAAATATCTATCTCTGGCGCTATCTGTTTAATAAGTCGAACAGCGATTTCAACCGATTTATCGCGGCCAGCGAGCAGACGATTGATGTTGGAGAAGACTTCCTCGATGACGAACCCGATGACAGTTTTGCGCGTGCGCTGGTAGGCGGCAGCTACGGATTTCGCGCCTTGGCGAATGCTAATGCCGAAAATTTCCTGACAGCTTCCTGGGAAGTGCGTCAATGTTACAAGTATCTCGGTCAGACGCTCAAAAAAGATCCGCGTCAGTTTGAAGCCTATCTGGGAATGGGCATTTTCCAATTCGTTATCGGCGCTTTACCGTCGGCAGCCCAGACAGTGATGAATCTGGTTGGCCTGGACGGCAACACGGAAAAAGGGATCCGCCTACTCGAAGTGGCGGCCGAACGATCGCTCTTCGCTCGCAATGACGCAAAATTCATCCTCGCACTTCTTTATGTCTATTTTAAGGGTGATTATGATAAAGGGGTGCACATCTTCAAGCAGTTGCTGGAGCGTTACCCTAACAATGTTCCCGCGCTTTACGCCATGGGCAACATCGAAGGTCAACTGCGCAAGATGGAAAATGCCATCGCATACTTTGACCGCATCCTGAATCTTGCAGATAGTAACTTCAGCTATTTCACCACTTATGCCCATTTTCGTCGTGGCGAAGCATATTTTCGGCTCAATAACTTCAAGGAAGCGCTGCGCGGCATGCAGCAATTTGTCAAGGGCACCAAGGATAAAACACTGAGGGCGACAGCGTACCTGCGGATGGGCGAAAGTTATGAATTCCTCGGTGATCGAGAGAATGCCGTTAAAGCTTACGAACGAGCGGCGAAACTACCGCCGGTGACCCCCGAAGACGGTTATGCCCGCCGCAAAGCTGCTGAATTCGCCGAGCAGGCGATTGATGAAGCGCAGCAAATCCTGATTCAAGGCGCCAACGATGTCGAGACACATCGCTTCGAACAAGGGCAACAAAAGCTGATGCCACTGGTAGCTCGCCAGGACTATTCCCGCGAAATCCGAGCTGAGGCACACTATTATATCGGCGAAGCGCAGCGCCAGCGACGACAATATGACGAAGCCATTCTAAGTTACCTGAAAGTCATTGAGCTACAACCCGAGCGCGAGAACTGGTTCATTCCCTGGGCGAACTTCAGACTTTCGCAGTGTTATGCTGAAAACGGCGACGAGAAGCTCGCACGCACATATCTCGACCGTTCGAAAGTGTATTCCGACTACGATTTCGAAGAGTGGCTCCAGTTTCAGATCGACCGTGACCTGAATCGCGTCAAGTGAACTCAAATTGCCAGTATGCTTTCAGTCGGCAATTCCCCTTTCTCTCTTGCCATTTACATCGGCGTGCCCAACGCTGTGTAGTACAGCACCGGTGATCTGTAACCAATTTGGCCTTGCTGGCCTCTCTAAAAGATTATGGAGTTCCAGGCGCATTGTGAGGCCTCGGCGAAAGACCGCCGATGCGATTTGTCGCCCCTGGGGAACTTGGGAACATGGCTACAACCTTATCTTATCTTTGGGGAGAAGCAATAGGACAGAGGATGGAAAACTGGCAGACGACAGACCGGTATCAGGAGCCGGATGTATAGGGTACTTATGTGGTGACTTGCAATCGCATTTTACTATATTGAGTTTGAATCAATGGAATCTTTTTGCCTATATTATTGGTTATGCTATCCGTTCGATTAGAGAACATCTACAGGCTTCAGATTCATACAAAAACCTGCCATAACTCTTCAAATATGAAATCATATCCGATGTCATAAACCTAAATGAGAAAAGGACAGCTATGCGACTTCGCAGCCTCATTACGTTACTTCTGACCGTGGGTTTCATCGGCGGGATTGCGCTGACGGCCCAGAACACGAAAAATACCTCACGCGACAAGGTGCAGCGCTATTACCGTTCGATCCCTAATGCCAAGCCCAAGAATCGCGAACTTGCATTTTACGAACAGCGTACCTATCCCTTTTCGCGAATTCCGAGCAACGGCTTGCGGAATGCCATCGGGCAGGAAAAAGTCATGCTTGGCAAGAACGGCGGCAGCACGATTCTCGCCGAACAGCCCCAGTGGGAAAATATCGGTCCTTTTCGCGTTGGCGGCCGGGTCCGAACTGTCATAATCGATCCGAAAGACGGCAACAATATTTTCATCGGCGCGGCGGCTGGCGGTGTCTGGCGCAGCCGGGATCAGGGCGCTTCCTGGGAGCCGGTCTTCGACTTTGAGAACAGTCTATCCTTCGGCGCTCTTGCAATGGACCCGGATGACAGCAATGTCCTCTATGCCGGTACGGGCGAAATGAGCACCAATGTGGATGCTTACTTCGGCAACGGCATCTATAAAACGACCGATGCTGGCGACAGCTGGCTGCCGGTCGGGCTTACGAATGTCGGCGCATTCTCGCGACTGGTTGTCCATCCGCGCAATTCGAACATTGTCTATGCAGGCGCAACCAAGAACGGCGCCGGCTTTTATAAGTCTACCGATGCCGGTAAAACCTGGGAAAAGAAATACGATGGCGCGGTGTCTGACATCTCGACCAATCCCGGCAACGAGAACGATTTCTTCATCGGTGTAACGGGTGATCAAATCTACCACACATCGGACGGCGGCGAAAGTTGGGCGGTGCGCGATTTTCTGAATGGATTGCCGGCGAATTCCATCGGGCGGATCTCGATACAGCAGGCCCCTTCCAATCCGCGGATCGTCTATGCGCTGATGCAGGTGGACACGTCGGTGCAGGATCGTACCGGCAGCTTCGTTGATCTCGATCATGCTGAAATATTTAAGTCAACCGACAACGGCGAAACCTGGGGACAGGTTTACAAGGACCCCTACCGCCAACCGGTTAATGCCGCCTGGCACTTCCCCTTCTTCCGCGAACAAGGCTGGTATGATCAATACATCGTCATCCATCCAAACAACCCCGACATTGTCGTGGCAGGCGGCATCGATGTGTGGCGAAGCGAAAACGGAAGCCGCTTCAACAACATTTCCGACTGGTACGGCGCCGGACCACGCCATGGCGGTGAACGCGTTCATGCCGATCAACATGCCGGCGCCTTCGACCCGCAGAACCCCGACGTGTATTTTGCCGCCAACGACGGTGGAATGTACATCAGCCGCGATGCCGGCAAGTCCTACCGGGCGGTCAACAACGGCCTGTCGATCACGCAATTCTACGGCATCGACGTCGATCAGACTTCACCAGACCGGACCTATGGCGGTACGCAGGATAACGCCAACCGCGGCAGCCTTGCGGCCAATGACTGGACCGACCTCGGCGGCGGCGACGGTGGTAAAGTGGCTGTGGACAAGCTTAATCCCAACATCGTTTACGGACAGGATCTGGCATCCGGGTTTCTGATGCGGATCGATATCTCCTCCGGTCAGGTTGCTTGGATTCGGACGGGCACCGAAGGCAGCGACCGTGGATTTTGGACCTGTCCGATCGCGATCGATCCGATTGAAACCGATATCATTTATCACGGGCGGCGGACGCTTTACATATCCTTTGACAAGGGCAACCGCTGGGAGCCGATGTCGGAAGACTTTCCGGAGTTTCGTGAAAACGTGGATATTACCGCCATTGGAATTTCGAAATTGAACTCTGAAGTAATATACGTCGGCACGCAAATCGGCGACGTTGTCGCGTCACGCGATCTGGGTACCTCCTGGGAAACCGTCAACAACAACGGCCTTGTGAACCGTTTCGTAACCGATATCGAGACCTCCTACCGGGAAGAAGGAACGGCATTTGTTACCTTCTCGGGCTTCGGCTCCGGTCATGTCTTTAAGACGACGGACTATGGCGCAAGCTGGAAAGACGTAAGCGGCGTTCTGCCTGACGTTCCTACCAATTCGATTGTCATTCATCCTGATAATGAAGACATCATGTTCGTCGGGACCGACATTGGCGTATATGCTACCTACGACGGTGCAGAGACCTGGTTCCCCTATGGCGTGGGCCTGCCTCGTTCGCCGGTCGTTGAGGTGGTAATTCACGAAGGCTCCAACCGATTGCGCGCCGGCACCCATGGTCGTTCGGTCTGGGAAGTCGCAATTGTCGACGTTGTCGAAGACTACGCAATTACATCGCCGGCCGGAGGCGAATTATATACCCCCTCGTCACGCCAGATAATGAGCTGGTACGGCTTCAAGGGAAATGTACGCGTCGAGTTTTCCTCGGACAACGGCAACAACTGGAATACCATCGAAGAAAGTGCCGGCGGAACGTCGCGTTCCTGGGCTATCCCGAATGTCTTGACTATTACAGCGCGCCTGCGACTCACATCTGTTGAAGATCCAAGTCAGGTGCGTATCTCCAATACCTTTAGCATCAGCCAGTTGAGCACAGGCTCGGTCCTGAAACGCGAAAGCGTCGGCCACGTGCCCTACGGTGTGGCTTATGATGGCGCGGGCGGCTTGTGGACAACCAGCTTCTATGGCAAACGTGTATATAAGCTCAACTCCGAGACGCTTACCATCGAACGCTTCTTCGAAATGCCGGAAGGTGATAGCCTCTTTACCGACTTGACGATAGATAAGTCGACTTCGACGATGTACGTTCACCGGATGAATTCGACCGCCGGCGAGGGTGGGCAGATTTACATTCTGGATATGGACGGCAATATGATCGATAAGTTCGTGTCGCGCGCCAAACAGTACCCGATTGGTTTGGCGTGGGTAGGTGAAGGACGGATCGCCATCGGCGACCGCAACACACGCGATCTCTATCTTTACGATGTTGCCAATCGCACGGAAATTACGCGGGTCAAAAACCCCTTTACGGAAAACTTCGGCCCGCGCGGTCTGTGCTTCGATCCCGAAAGCGAGACCTTTTTCCAGGCGTCGACCGATTTCACCGGCAGCACGCTGCAGTCCGCATACAATATTCGCTTCGACCTGGCGAGCTTCGGCGTAGAAACCGGCCGTTATGAATTGCTGAACAGAACCGGTACGATAAACTGCCGCGGCATCGAGTTCGACGAACGTGATAAAACATTCTGGATCTCGGATTTCGGCGGTAATATCTATAAGATCGCCGGCTTCGACCTGTCGGACCTCAATAACATCACTGATGTGTCGGATGATGCAGTCGCCGAATTCGGTGAGCAACTTATCAAAGCTGCCCCTATTCATCCGAATCCGGTCAGCGATTTTGCAAGCCTGTCCTTCGAGCTGCGTTCTACGGCCGATATCACTGTTGAAGTCTATAACACGGCCGGCCATCGCGTCCATGCTTTGCCTATCGGCAATCTGCCGGCGGGCGACCATGCAGTGCGAATGAATGTTTCGATGCTGCCAAGCGGCGTCTACTCGCTGGCCTATCGCGTTGCGGGCGTTACCGTCAGCACGCATAAAATGGTGGTAATGAAGTAATTGGACTGACAGACAATTCCTCATACGGGCGACGCTTCTTGATCTTGAAGCGTCGCCCGTTGTATTTTTGGAAGGCGTGCGCGACGGCCAAACAAGCTGCCGGCGGCGACTTAAGAATCGCACAAGTCAACCGATAATGACATCGTCAGCAGAGAGGGAAAGGGATTATGCACAACGGACGGTATCGGCGTCGGAAAAAGTCGAATGGCGGTGGCGGTCATAGCGAAAGCGCGGACCGTTACCTGATTACCTACGCTGATCTCATAACATTGCTGCTGGGACTCTTTGTCATATTGTATGCCACTTCTCAGGTTGATGCCGCGAAATTCAAGGACTTCTCGCAGGCATTTAACCGCTACTTTACGGCAAGTGGCGATGGCGCCGGAGGCGATGGCATTCTTCCCGCCGGTTCGGGTTTGTTGCCTGCCCTAAATCCGCAGGTCCGAAATGACGGTGACCAGTCGCCGGAAGAACGCGAGAAGTCGCTCGACCAGATTGCAGCCGAGTTACGGGATTCGCTCGCCGATCAGATACAGGCCAGTTTCGCCGTATTGGAGCACAACAAAGATGGTATCGTGCTGCGACTAAATGAAAAGCTGCTTTTTGAGTCGGGTAAAGCGGAATTGAAGACCAAGGCACTGCAGTCGCTCGAAGCGGTGGCCGGTGTACTGCGCGGCGTAGGCAAACAGGTTGAGATAAGCGGCCATACTGATTCGGATTCGATTCGTACGTTTCAGTACGAATCCAACTGGCAACTATCCATCGCCCGCGCAACAAATGTTGCTTACTATCTCAGCCAGCGCATACCCGACGATCATTTGACGATTCTCGGCTGCGCCGATAAGGATCCGGTAGCCAGTAACCTCGATGAATTTGGCAAGGCGCAAAACAGGCGTGTGGAGTTTAAGATCCGCGATTTGCCGCCGAATGTTCCTTCGACTGAATTGTATGACCCTCCTCCCGCCTTTTAAGCGCGGACCAGGGTCCAAAAATTACTTTGAAATCTTGAGCAATTCTATTAGCTTTTGCTCCAATACTACGCTAATATCAGGAAGATTGCCTAATGCAGGATGCAGTAGCAACACCCAAGGCACCCGCTGCCGAATCAGCGCTTGCCGTCGACACCTCCGAATCAACCCGCCGGATACGGACTCAACAGTTTGGCGAAATCGAAGTAACGGAACAACACATCTTTTACTTCAATGACGGTCTCTTCGGCTTCCAGGAACTAAAAGAGTTCGTCCTCGTCAGCGAAGAGCGGACCGAGCCCCTTAAATGGCTGTTGTCGCTCGATAACCATGAGATTGGTTTTCCTGTCATTTCGCCCTTCATCATCGATCTTAATTACCGGGTGGGCAAAGAGTTCGCCGAGGATAAATTCGTTCCAATGGTCATCATTACGCTCGCTAATGCACGCGGCAAAATGACGGCGAATATGAAAGCGCCGGTGGTACTGGATGTTCGCGACCAGTCCGGACGACAGATTATTATGTCCTCCGATCGCTACTCCCCCGAGTATCCAATTGAAGGCAGGGAACAAAACGTGGGTACCCAGGGAGAATAATATGCTGGTCCTGTCCCGAAAAATAGGCGAATCGGTCGTTATCGGCAACTCTATCCGTGTTACGGTGCTTGGCTTTGACAGAGGCTTCGTAAAGGTAGGCATTGATGCCCCGCGTTCGATTCCTGTCCACAGACAAGAGGTACAGGACAAAATTGTGGAGATTAACAGGCAATCGGCCACAGCAGAATTTGACGCCATTCGCGATGCATTCCAGAAGTCCGGCCTGCAGTTGACCATTCAGTCGGAAGATGAAGCCGGTGACAATGGTGTTGCGTCCGATCTGGATGACAACACACCCACTGTCAACAACAGCAAATGAGTATGCGCGATCGCGACGGCCTCCTATCCCGCTGAGATCGCAATCTTTGATTCGCACCAGCTTTCTTGCAAGTTGGAACAGTATGGAAGAGTATTCAATATTGATTGTCGACGATGATGTCTGGATGCAACGCATCCTCTCAAAAGTGCTTGAAGGCTTCGGCTTTGAGACCTTCATCGCGACCAATGGATACGACGGTGTTGCACTGGCACTGGAACATAAACCGCTGGTTATCTTTCTCGATATCATGATGCCCGAACTTACCGGTCACATGACTCTGAAGATCCTTAAGCGTATTCTGGCGACACAGGACATTCCCGTACTTATGATCTCGGCTCTCTCCGATACAGAGAATCTTGGGCTGGCTGTCAAAACCGGCGCCGTCGGATTTATCTCCAAGCCCTTTACGCGCGCCACTATTTTCGATAAGCTAAAGAATGTCGTCGGAAGCGATTTGCTCAACGATGTCACCAAACGATCGCAGATGTCGGCTCAGGAATTGAAAGAGGCTAAGCAGCAGGAAAAAGAAAAGGCGGAACAGAATGCCGGACCAGTGGAAAGCGACAGCACCATTCCGGGCCGCTCAGGACTCGAACGTAACACCGCCGAATCGAGCCCTTCGCCGTCGGAAGCAAGTAGAAGATACAAAGAAGAAAGCAAGCAACAGCAGATCGACGTTATCAAAGAACTGCTGCTCAAAGACAAAAAGTAAGAGCACACCTCTTAACTGCTTCAGCGCAGATCGATAACCCGCACTCCTTCGGGCGCTTCGAAACTGAATTCTTCATCTTCCACTGCCGCGTCGATCACAATGTTTTGCAAAGCCCAGCGGCGTGTGACATTACCATCAAAAATCTCCACTTCCTGCAACTCTAGTGTCGTCGCTGCAAACAAGAGTTTGATCCGCTGTAATCGGTAAAAGGCGTCTTCTTCCCCTTCGTTCGGGGTCCAGCTCAGAATGTAGCGCTGCTCGCCAGTGGATTGCGTAGATCGGCGAAGATCAAAATTGCCGCTGCTCGGAAAGGCCAGGAAGATTGACTCCGGCATCATGCGATTAATATCAGGCTTGTAACTGTCAACCACCACTTTAGCCTGTGAGGCCTGGTAATTCCATATTGTAGCGCCATCACAGATTATGCTTCGTTCGCCTAAGTCCAGAATGAATTTGTTGCCTCGTTTAAGAGTCAGATCGCCGCGCAGAGCCGCCAGATCCTGATCGGCGAATTGTAACTGAAGGGTCTGGGCACTCAGGTAGCGTTTCTTAAATGTCGACAGAACATCATCCAGTTCAGATGCGGGCGCCTGGACAGCGCTGGCGAACGACACTAAAATCAGAAGCTGGCTAATCCTCAACACGTGCAGTTTGAAAGGAAATTCACCGAACATATTCATACTCCTGGAGCCTGCTTTGTTTGATGTTAGGTCAGTAAAGCTCGCATACGAAACAGGAAGGTTTTAGTTCGACACATCGAAGCGTCACCGGTATTTTAAAGTCGCGCCGGACGAAAAATCGTCCGGCGCCGGCGTAATTGACCGCAATTGTTTTTTTGAACTGTTGCCTAAAAGCCAAAGGCAATTCCTTCAGGCTCCGGTAACAACGATATATGTTTTACCGGTGTAACGTTTGCCTTTTGCCTGTTTGCGCACGGGCAAGGGATAAAGCGGATCGATGTTTTCGTTGGCCTGCATTTCAATACGGTCGGATTTAATACCGCGGTTCACGAGGTATGTTTTTACGGCCTCGCAGCGTTTTTGCGTCAAGGCGCGATTGGTCGCACCGCTCTTGCTTTCGTCAGGGAAACAGCGTACTTCGACTTTAACGTTGGGATTGATAATCAGCAGATTGGCTAGCTGTGTCAGCATCTGTTCGGATCCGATACGCAGCTTGGATTTTTTCAGATCAAAGGGAGAAACGGGAAGCGGCAACTTGGCCCCAACACGCATTGGCTTGATCAGAAAATCACGGGAAATTTCGGCATATCGATCCGTATTCGGCGCCGTATAGGTGTATTCGGTTTGAAAATAGTTAGGCTTCTCGATACGTACGGTATACGTTTTGCCCGGTTTGAGTGACGTTACCAGGTAGCTGCCGCCCCTGCTTGATTTCGAAATGTTGGGATTCGTCTCTTCGGCGAGAAACTTCACTTCCGCTCCGTCGATCGGCTCTCGAGTTAACTCATCATAAATAAGGCCGGTAACCGACACGACTTTCGATTGAGCAGAAGCGGCTGGAAATGCCATCAGCGCAAGCAGGATTGCCAGAGTCGAAAGCCGGGCACAAGATTGATAAGTCATGGATGTATTCTCCAAAGTATTTGCAATCATTATTAATTACCCGTTGCCGCTTCTTCCGTCAGCAATCGCACCGAACCATCGGCGCAGGCCATGACAATAATACTGGCATTGCTGACGAGATCCACCGACCAGATTTCAACTTTGCTGTCGAAGCTGAATAAGTTTTCGCCGCTGTTTACATTCCAGAGTTTAACGGTCTTGTCGAGGCTGCCGCTGGCCAGTGTCTGATTGTCCGCGGCAAACGCAACATCCTGAACAAGCTCGGCGTGAGCGTTTATCGTGCGCTGAAGTTCACCGGAGGGCATGCTCCAGACTTTGATAACGCCATCCTGGTCGGCCGAAGCAAGCAGTCTGGAGTTAAAGCTATAGAGCACTGCCAGGACGGGTGCTGAATGTCCGCGCAAGGTCATCAGCGGATCCTTGGTGTCGAAATCCGTAGACCAGACTTTGACGGTACGGTCGTCGCTTCCTGAAGCAATGTATTTACCGTCGTAGCTGTATGCGACAGAGTTTACGCCCATCAGATGCCCGCGAAGGGTCTTAACTTCACTCTGGAATTCACGATCCCAAAGTTTAACCGCTCCGTCCAGGCTCCCACTGGCAATGTATGCGCTATTGTCATCCTGCGAAAAATAGACTCCCAGGACTTCGGCAAGATGCCCCTCCATCGTGTACAATTCGTTGCCGCTGGCTACATCCCATACCCGGACCGTCCGATCATTGCTGACACTAGCGATCATCTGATCGTTGCCCGAAAACGATATATGATTAACCTGCGCCAAATGACCACGCAGCGTGTGTAGGAGCTTGCCGTCGGGCAGGCTCCAGATCTTAATTGTTTCATCCAGGCTGCAAGTGGCAAATTGCGTGTCGCCGTCGTTAACGAATACTCCCAGTGCTTCATCGTCGTGATGACCGATGGTTTCCATGGAGTAGCTGCGCTTTTGAGCCTGCGCGGCGGCAACACTCAACAGTATACACGCAAAGAAAAGGATAGCGTCAATTGCTGGCGTTTTCCTCATATAGTCGCTCCGCTGAGTATGATTGGAACTGAAGGGGATTTACATCTATAACTTTAAAGGAATTGCTGCAATGATCGGCAAAATTGCAACCTTTTCAAGGAATTACCAAACGGTGATGCAGCGCTGAGATCACGGACGGCGGCGGCGGAAAGGTCGTCGCGCAAACAACTAACGGCAGCCCGTCAGCCTTGCATTCGCAAGTTCTGGTACCAGGTTTCGCAGTTGTAACGCTCCGAACACAGACCAGATGCCGACGGAACTACAGTCATGACGTCCGAATGTCTTTCCGGCCGCGTTCAGGCCAAGATTTCCAAAACTGACCGCAGGGTGTCGCGAATCTCCAGCAAATCGCTGCGTTTAAGAGCTATCGCCGTGTCCTCTTGCTCGCCACCGGCGACAATGACTTCCTCGACTTCCGTGGATTCGGCCTGTTGATCGGCCTCTTCTAGTTCCAGCAACTCGCCCGTGTTGGGATCGAAACTGCCTTTCATAATATCTTTCGCGCCGTCGATAGTGTAGCGGTTGTCGCGCAAAAGTTTCTTGATCGCCCGGATGACCGCGATATCCTTCTGTGTGTAGATACGATTGCCGGCCCGGTTCTTTTGCGGTTTTAGCTGGTCGAATTCCGTCTCCCAGTAACGCAGCACATAGTGCTCTTCACCAACGAGACGACTGACTTCGCTGATAGAGTAATACAATTTCTTGATGTTGAGATCTTTCACGACGCCAGTTTAGCTAATTATGCCCGCTTGTACAATAAGAAAGTCAGCGCAACGTACACCTTTTTGCTTTTTCCTTATTTAGATTCAGTATAGTTTAGGATAAGGGATTAGCATTCTGCAGGACAGGTAGTTTAGTCAGGGAGCGTACAACGTGACGAGTTTGCCAACGGGTCAGCGTTTCCGGGTTTGCGGCTATAGCCGGCATAACAGCTTCACCGAGCGTTTGCGGGAAATGGGTCTGACGCGGGGAGCGCAATTTACAGTTGTGAGAAAAGCTCCGTTTAATGGACCGGTCGAAATTCAGATCGACAATTCCACTCTCGTCGTGCGTGGCGCCGATACTGCGCTTATGTTGATCGAACCGGCTTAAGTCGCGAGCAGTACGATGAGCGACAGCCGCGCCACTATAGCATTTGTCGGCACACCCAATTGCGGAAAATCTTCTCTTTTCAACGCGCTTACGGGCATGCGTCAAAAGGTCGGCAATTTTCCGGGAGTTACCGTCGCCCCCAAAGCTTCCTATGTCGGTGACGAGCGAAACGGACGCAGACTGCTCGATTTGCCAGGTATCTATTCCTTAGCGCCAAAAACAAACGACGAACAATTGACGATAGCTGCGCTTAAGGGCGAGCAATCCAATCTTCCGCGCCCCGATGCCGTGCTGTTCGTCATCGATGGCAGCAACCTGGAAAAAAGCTTGTTTCTCTATGCGCAATTCGCGCGCCTCGGCCTGCCGACGCTTCTGGCCGTCACGATGATCGATGCCGTCAAGGCCGGCGGCGGCGCTCTCGACGACATCGCGCTGGAACGGGCACTCGGCCTCAAAGTCAAATGCGTCGTCGGACACAAAGGGGTCGGTTTACCTGACGTTCGCGCCAGCCTCTTGAATTCGGATGACTTCACCGTCCCGCCCGCCGACGGAATTCCAGGTGATGACATCGACGCCCAGTTTTCCTGGGCGCGAAAAATTGCCGCTCGGGTAGCACGCAGCAGCGGGCCGGACAAACGAAGTCGCGCCATCGATCGCTACGTCTTGCATCCGTTTATCGGCCCCGCAATTTTTACGCTTGTGATGCTGCTGTTCTTTCAGTCGATTTTCACCTGGGCCACGCCGCTGATGGACGGCATCGAATCCCTGATGGGGCAGCTCGCCGTTCTGGTCGAGTATGGCGTAGCGCCGGGATTGTTACAGAATTTTCTCACGAAAGGCATCATTGGCGGCGTGGGATCGGTTTTGGTCTTTTTACCGCAGATTTTGATCCTGTACCTGTTTATCACGCTGTTGGAAGACTTTGGCTACCTGGCACGCGCCGCCTTCCTCGTCGACCGCCTGATGGGCGTTTTCGGTTTACAAGGACGCTCATTCATCCCCTTGCTCGGGTCCTACGCCTGCGCAATCCCCGGCATTATGTCTGCGCGAATCATTCCCTCCGAAAAAGACCGTCTGACGACAATTCTGATTGCGCCCCTTATGACCTGTTCGGCGCGCCTCCCCGTCTATGTTTTGCTGATAGCCGCTTTCGTACCCGACCGCCTGGTTGCCGGCCTCCTGAGCCTGCAGGGCATCATACTGCTCGCATTGTACGTGCTGGCGGCGCTCGCCGGCTTGCTTATAGCCCGTATCCTCAAGTCAACGCTTCTTCGCGGCGACAGTCTTCCTTTTCTCCTGGAATTACCGCCCTATCGCCGGCCTTCCCTGCGTAATGTCGGTCTTGCAATGATGCAGCGTGCCGGAGAGTTCCTCCGTTCGGCCGGTACGATTATCCTCGCGATGTCCATCGCATTATGGGCCTTGAGCGAATATCCGCGGGCGGATCAGTTGGCGGCCGTCGACTCCATCGAAGCGGAAAGCCTGCAACTGGAAGAATCGGCCCTGGGAAGCATAGGCAAACTCATCCAGCCGCTCTTCGAGCCTATCGGTTTCGACTGGAAGGTATCGATCGGCGTCCTGGGAAGTTTTGCGGCCCGCGAGGTTTTCGTGTCGGTTATGGGCCAGATGTACAGCGTTGATGTGAGTGAGTCCGATGAATCGCTGCGAACTGTGTTGCAACGATCCATCTCGCTACCGGCCGCTTTGAGTATTCTTGCTTTTTATGTCTTTGCGCTGCAGTGTATGTCGACCATTGCCGTTATGCGGCGAGAAACTTCTTCGTGGAAGTGGCCGATATTCGCATTCGCCTATACTTTTGTTCTGGCCTATGGGGCCGCCTGGGCCACCTACACTATCTGCAGCGCCCTTATATAAAAAAAGGCGATATGCCGATTGCATATCGCCTGAATATGATTGTCCTATTCCATCTTTCCTGCCCGCTCAAAAAGCGCGGCCTTTCAAACTACTTGTCTTCGTTGCCTTCCTGACTTTCGTTCTTGTCAGCTGCCTCGGCGGCGGGTGCTTCGGCAGCGGGTGCTTCGGCAGCGGGTGCTTCGGCAGCGGGTGCTTCGACAGCAGGTGCTTCGGCAGCGGGTGCTTCGGCAGCGGGTGCTTCGGCAGCGGGTGCTTCGGCGGCAGGTGCTTCGGCGGCGGGTGCTTCGGCGGCAGGTGCTTCGGCAGCGGGTGCTTCGGCAGCGGGTGCTTCGGCAGCAGGTGCTTCGGCGGCTTCTTCATCCGCGGGAGCCGCCGAGCCAAACTTCTTACGCTGCTTTTTTGCCAAGATACGTTGTACGCGCGTTGCAACGTTTGCTTTGTGCTGCTCCAGCGCATCGGCAATTTCGGTCGGTGATTTACCCTTATCTTCCATATACATTTCAAGCAGCACACCCTGCGTGCTGAGAAGGTGACGGACCACCTTGCTCGGTTGAGCGCCGACTTTCAGCCAGTGTTTCGCTCGCTCCGTATCGACTGATATCACTGAAGGCGAGGTCATCGGATTGTACTGACCGAGTCTTTCGAGATATTTGCCGTCACGAGCCTTTCGACTGTCGGTTGCCACGATGTCGTATACAGGGCTCTTTTTGCGTCCTCTGCGGCGCAAACGAAGTTTTACCATTAAGAATACCTGAAAAATGTGATTAGTAAATCTTGTATTTCGGTCATCTGTTTTACTGTTTAACGGCGAGCGCGACGTTTACCGCCTCCGCCGCGCATTTCGCGCATATTCTTAATCATTCCCATTTTCCCGCCTTTACCTTTGGTCATGCGCTTCATCATTTTCTGCATGTCATCGAACTGTTTCAGCAGGCGGTTGACGTCCTGAACGGTTGTACCACTGCCGCGGGCAATACGCCGCCGCCGTGAGCCATTGATAATGCGTACATTACTCCGTTCTTTCGGAGTCATGGACTGAATCATGGCCTCAACACGCACCAATGCTTTTTCATCAACCTGAATATTGCGTAAAGCGCGATCCATTCCGGGCAGCATCCCCAGCAAATCGCGGAGCGAGCCCATCTTTTTGATCTGGCGAATCTGTTCGAGAAAGTCCTGCAGCGAAAACTCATTGCGACGAATTTTGTCTTCCAACTGCTGAGCTTCCGCCTCGTCGAATTGCGCCTGGGCTTTTTCTACAAGCGTCAGGACATCTCCCATTCCGAGAATACGGGAAGCAATCCGATCCGGATAGAACTGTTCGAGGTTGTCGATTTTTTCGCCGGTACCGATAAATTTAATCGGTTTTTCTACGATCGCCCTGATGGACAGCGCCGCACCGCCGCGTGTATCGCCATCCAGTTTCGTGAGTACGACTCCGTCGAAGCTGAGGCGTTCGTTGAATGCCTTGGCCGTGTTGACCGCGTCCTGGCCCGTCATGGCATCACAGACAAAAAGGATTTCGTGCGGACTCACTTTATTCTTGATGTTCGCTACTTCAGCCATCATCTCTTCATCGATCGTCAAACGACCGGCAGTATCGATAATGACCGTATCGCGAGCATAGCGCCTGGCGTAGTCGACGGCCTGAGTCGCCAGATTGACGGGATTCTCCCCGTCGACGCTATAGACCGGAAGATTGATCGAGTCCGCCAGCAGCTTCAGCTGCTCGATGGCGGCCGGACGATATATGTCGCCAGCTACCAGCATGGGCTGACGCCCTTTGTTTTTAAGCAATTTGGCAAGCTTGGCGCAAAACGTAGTTTTACCTGATCCCTGCAGGCCCGCCACCATGATCACAGTCGGCGGCTGCGAGGCGGTGGCGATGTCGGCTTTGGAGGAGCCCATCAGACTCACCAGTTCGTCGTGAATGACCTTCACGATCATCTGCCCGGGAGTTATCTTGCCTTTGACCTCCAGCCCAATCGCCTTGCCCTTGACGTCTTCAATAAACTTTTTCGCGACGTGGTAGTTGACGTCCGCATCAAGCAAAGCACGGCGCACCTCGCGCAGGCCTTCCTCGATGTTTTCCTCGCTGATTTTGGCCTGACCGCGAATCCGCTTGATTGCCGATTCTATTTTACTGCTTAAATTCTCAAACATAGTCCAAGGTGTGGATTTTGAGCAAGAACAGCTAAACTACGAATCATTATCATCAGGAACAATAAAAAAGCCTGGGGCAGCCGCCCCTAAGAATTTTTCTTTCCGTCTATCGCGATAATTTATAACTTGGTTGCCTGCCGGTAAAGTGTACTTTCGGAGCTTATGTGCAGACCCGGCCGGAGGCAGATTCACCTGGATGCGCCATAGTTGGAGCAAGCTAATCTTACTGCCGGCGATTTCGACCTGTCCAATTAAGGTCAAACTCTATGAAACTTCCCGCTGATCCTGTTGTACGTGAACTGCTGCCCGAATTCATTGACGACTGGCTTGTCCAGCTGGATACGCAATTCGCACAGACGCTGGCCAATCGCGATGGCGAAGATCTGTATCGATTGGGACATACTCTGAAAGGATCCTGCTTTCAGTTTGAACTGAACGATATCGCAAAAATGGGCATTGAATTGATGGGCATGGCGGAACGCAAACAGTGGGAGCAGGCCGGTGCCCAAATTGACGCTATCCGGCAATCCTTCAGAGTTGCCAAAGAATACTTGCAGGGCATGGATGCGAACTCCGGTGAAATGGAACAGTAATATCAACGATGACAGGTACTAATATGAAAGCCCCAAGCACATGCTCTCCAATCCGCTATCAACGATTCGGCCGGGCTGGAGCAAGAATGCTCATCCTTGCTCTAGTGACGGTTATTGCTTTGCTGACGGTAAGCGAAGCCCTTGCGGGAGTACGGGTGGCCGTGTTGCCGTTTCGCAATATGAACGGCAGCTTCGACTATGCCGAACGTTGTTATGATCTGGCGGACTCATTATACCGTTCGCTCGACGCACTGCAGGGCGACGAATCATTCGACCTCGTACCGGCCGATTCGGTGGAAGATGTGCTGGCCGGTCTCAACCTCGACCCGAGTAACCCGCAGTACGTTTCGGATATGTGGAAAGCGGTTGAACTACTGCAGGTCGATAAGGTGATAACAGGCGGGTTTAACGTCAAATACAAAAAGATCTTCGTCAACGCTTATATCTATGACGTCGAGACCAAGCTCGCAGAGCCGAAATTTCAGGCGAAAAACATCTTCAAAAAATACGACAAGGCATTGGAAGCCGTACCGCTTATCGTCAAAAAGCTGACACCATTTTTTGATTCCTGAGGGCTTTCGATCGGAACAATGGCACTGCGCTACATTGGTCGAATTACCCGGCCCTACGGCACTTCGGGTGCATTTCACGTCGAAGATATACCAAACAATTGTGCTTGCCTTAGTGCGGACGCAAAGGTCTATATCGGCTATTCGGCGGCCTTCGCTCGGGCTTATGTCCTTTCATCATGTCGCACGACGGCACGTGGGTTCATCATGGCCGTCCAGTCGATCGATGCGCCGGAGAGTCTGACGGCACTAGCCGAAATGGGTGTTTTCGCCGCCGAAGAAGATCTCCGTGACCGTCAGGGCAGCACCCTGATGCACGACGATGATATTATTGGCTGCATGGCGATCGATACCGCTACTAATCAGCCGCTGGGTCGTATCATTGATATCTGGCACCTGCCGGCAAATGATGTCTGGGTTGTGGACTATCAGAACAAGGAACTGCCACTGCCGGTCATTGACGATGTTATCGGCAAAGTCGATGTGGCGGCGAAACAGGTTGAGGTACATCTTCTGCCGGGCTTGCTGGACCTGGCCGAATAAGCTGCTTACCATGAGTAACAGAAGCGAGCAAACGACCGGAACGCCCTGGATGCGAATTGATATAGTCTCGGCTGTGCCGCAGCTTTTGGAGCCGGTACTGAATGCCAGCATCCTGGGCCGGGCGCAAGAAAGCGGACGCGTCGAGATCGTCGTACATAACCTGCATGATTACGGCATCAAAAAATTCCGCCAAATTGATGATACGCCCTTCGGCGGCGGCGCGGGAATGATCTTGCGTTGCGAACCCGTGTTTGAATGCGTGGAGAAGTTACAGGCTGAACGCAGCTACGACGAAATCCTCTATATGACGCCGGATGGCGCGCGGCTCGATCAGGCAACGGCCAATGCATTGTCGTTGAAGCGCAGCCTGATTATCCTTGCCGGGCATTACAAGGGTGTCGATCAGCGCATTCGCGACCTTCTCGTCACACGTGAAATTTCAATCGGCGATTATGTGCTTACTGGCGGGGAGCTGCCGGCCCTGGTGATTGCCGATGCCATCGTGCGTCTGCTTCCCGGCGCTATCAGCGATGCGGAATCCGCTCTGAGCGACTCTTTTCAAAACGATCTGCTGGATTGTCCGCACTATACCAAGCCAGCTGATTTCCGCGGCCATCAGGTTCCCGAGATTCTGTTAAGCGGCAATCACGCCGCCATCGAAACCTGGCGGCAGGAGCAGGCACTCAGCAAGACCAGGGCCCGGCGGCCCGACCTTCTCAGGAAAGAGGAGAGCAAATGATGTCACGGACCGCGGTGATATTGATGAGCGGGGGCATGGACTCGACGGTCTGCGCAGCCATCGCCATCGCTGAAGGCTTCACGCCGGCAGGGATGCACCTGAACTACCGCCAACGAACGGCCGCACGCGAAGGCCGCGCTTTCGGCGATGTCTGCGACTTTCTCGGAATCGAACAGCGCCTGGTGGCCGACACAGCGCACCTGAGCGCCATCGGTGGCAGCAGCCTGACAGATACCGCAATACCGGTGAATGAGGCAGACCCGGACGCCACCGCAATTCCCAGCTCTTATGTGCCTTTTCGCAATGCCAACATCCTCGCGATGGCCGTCGCCTGGGCTGAAGTCCTCCAGGCCGGCGCGCTCTTTATCGGCGCAGTCGAAGAAGACAGCAGCGGTTACCCCGATTGCCGCAAAGAGTTTTTCGCGGCCTTTCAGCAAACGATCGATACCGGTACCCGACCTGAAACCGACATTCGGATACATACGCCTCTCATCGCGCTCTCCAAAGCTGACATTGTACGCCGGGGAATCGAACTCGGCGCACCGCTGCACCTGAGCTGGAGCTGCTATCAAAACAGCGAGCGCGCCTGCGGCCGCTGCGACTCCTGCAACCTGCGCCTGCGCGGCTTCCGGGAAGCGGGCCGGCGCGATCCCTTAGCCTATGAAAGCGCGAAATCGCGATCCTTCCCCACTGGGAGATGAATCGCGATTTCACTTTCAGGATTCGAAAATCTGGTTGGTTGAAGTACGCGCCTGGTTCTAGCGTACAATCATTAGCGGTACGGCTACAGAGCTGTTGCCATCAGAGAGCCGCACAAAGTACGCGCCAGGTGACAGTTGCGAGCTATCGAAGGAATAGCGATACTCGCCGGGGCCCTTCTTCGATTGCTCCACCAGCCTTAGGACCTGCCCCAGCGAGTTAAGAATTTCGATCCGGATCTCAGCAATGCCGCTCAAGCGATACATAAGACTTACCTCATTGCCGGCCGGGTTGGGCGCCAGCTCGAGAAGCGGCGAGAGCTCGCTTTGTACACGCAGTTCGTCACCCGCCTGTTTCTGATTACCTGGAGGCTGGGGACCGCAGCCCGCCGTCAGGATATCCTCGCACATCGGCTTGCCGTTTTTATCGAGGTACTGGACATGAATGTCGGCCGTGAAGTAAGGACAGTTGTTAAACACCGGGTCGCAGGGATCGATCAGGCAGACCGTCCCCACAAGAAGTTCATTAATCAAAACAACACTGACATCTTCTCCCGTATCATAAATGGAGTTTATGTCGATATCGACATGGGCCGTGGCGTTAACAAGCCGGATGCCGTAGACGACACAATCATCGTTTATATCCTGTTGGACAAAAACATTGTAGCGACAGCAACCCTCGGCGCCGGGATCGGCTTCCAGTCGGGCCGTGGCAACCGGGCAGCAGCTCTCCGCCTCGCATTCCGGTCTAACGGTCCGGCTGCAGAACGGGTCGGCATTCTGATCCTGGGGACGCAGGACAATATCAAATTCGCCGTTGACCTCGGCCTGGCAGATTTGGCCGACCGTGATCCAGGTCTCGCCGTCTCCGAACCAGATAGCCTGACTTTCCGGATAGGGGAAACTCTCCTGGATCGATGTGCCCGCATTGTTATCCACCTGGACGATGTCGATGCCGAATACGTCGAGCTCATGGCAGATCGGCGAGTTAAATCGAATCTGTGCAAGCCAGCAGCAGTCTCCCTGCTCATCGTCAACGCGTACAAGGCGGGCTTCCAGGTTATCGCAGCATTCGCTCAGGCATGGCGCATCCAGCGAGCGGGCGCAGACAACATCGCCCTGCTGCCCGAGCAATCGAACGATGATCGGTTTCCGGCTGTTGGTCCGGCAGAGGCTGCCGGTTATCAACCCGGGCGTAAAAGCCGTCGCGCGGCGGAAGAGCGTCGACTTGGATTGCACGATTGTTTCATCGGGCGTATTGCCGGCCCAGTTCACATTACTGAACGACAAGTCATCGGCAACGATTTCCACCGCGAAGATCGGACAGCCGCCGCCCTCGATGTCAATCGTAAAATCCGAACAACAGCTTGCGTCCGCTGCCTGAATGTCGATCGTTGCAAAGTCGCAGCAGCTCGACCCGTCCGGCTGCAGCTCGATGCGAAACAGTTTGCCTTCCCCGGGCAGAAAATCGATTTCGAACAATTCTCCCGGGTTAAGGGTGAAAGTCTGCGTACTACCAAGCTCCTGGATTCGTATCGGGCCGGAGTGTGAAAACGGAATTCGTATTGTCCGCGAGCCGGCCTGCGAATATTGATTAACATTAGCATTGTTCATCCATTCATCACGAAACTCTTCCGTTGAATAAAAATATACCGGATCAAGCGGAGGCGTATTGTCAGGATGCAATTGGAAGGGATTGGAATTGGAAGGTGGGTCAGCCGACTGCACAGTTGGATTTGTTAAGCGATTCAGCACACCGAAATAAACAACTTCGGCTGGATTCTCGTTAATGTTTTCAAGATAGCTAACGCTAAAAAAGCGATCCTCGGTAGTTCTAAAGGTAACACCATTGTCCGTCACCCTATCATCGATTCCATTGAGATTATTGTTGAAAAAGTCCGCCTCGATATTGCTGAGATCGACAAGCGTCTGCAAGCGACTGAGATGCTCTGGTGACTTTGCGACCTCTCCCCAGTCGGTGGATTTGTCGCGAAAGCCGAGATCATACCAGGCACCGAGACGCAAGTCCATCAGGAGATCGCCGACAGATTCGTATGCCCCGATTCCGCTGATGCCTTCAATCCATCGGTGTATGTCATAAACCTCAACGCGGACAGACTGCTGACCGATGTAGAGTTTATTATTCAACAAGCCCGTATTTGCATTGTCGCTCAGCAAACCGTTTTTGATATCGTCGTAATTAGCGCTGCCGATACGATTGAGAATTCCTGCGTTGTCGCTTTGACCGGGCTCCAACAGCAGAAAATCGCCGCCAATATTCGGATTGCGCAACAGCCCCAATCCCCATCCCGGCGGCAAATTATAGGTATTGACGAATCCTGCTTTCACGTTATGCTTTGTATTTGGATCCGGGTTCATGTGTCCCGTGCCGCCGATATAGTGCACAAATCCTTTCGCGCCGAGCAACAGGGCATTCCACATTAACAATCGAATCTCTTCGCCTGTCTTCGGCCGGTGATTTCTGACGGAGACCGGTGTAGCGCGGCCTACCTCGCCAAACCAGTGGCTGAATATCCACATCTGCATCCACCAGGGCTTGTCATTAAACAAGAAGTTGCTGTTGTTGATGTAGTTCATCACCAGACTGTTTTCAAAGAATCCCTGCACAGATCCTCGGGTGCCCACTCCAGTTGCCCGGATGAAGTTGTTATAGGCATTTGCATCCGAGATCGGCGGATACATCCATCTTTTATTCGGTTGACTGTTCGGATCCTGGCTGTCAGGATTGAAACGCATCCAGGTTTCAAAGTGAGTTTGCAGGTTGTCGTCGCCGACGGGCTGATCTTCATGCGTAAAATCGAGTTCATAGTCCAGAGACGGCACATCATCCCCGGAGCCCCCTTGCAGAATATAGGGAGGAGACGCTGTCTGAGTCAGCGGTATATCACCTATGCCCCATGATTCCTTAGGCTCGACCATGTAATGGTACATTTTGTCATAGTAACGTGAGAGCTCGGGGTTGCGCCGCACTGTCGACGTTGTGCCCAATTCGCTGGCAATGCGTCCTTTCACTAATTGATTGAAATAGCGCAGCGCCCACCACTGTGACCGGCGCGCTTCGTCAAATCCGTAAAATCGAAATACGCGCGCATTATCACCCGTTGCATCATTGTGCTGCCTCAAAGCGTCGAGATCGTCGGTTATGATGCTCCGGAAGAGGTTGTCGTAGTCGCCGCGAAAAAGTTTCTGAGAATGCGGCGTCTCAAAACGCAGCCAGCTAACAGCAATGTCGGCGACCGGATTGTAGTCCACTTCGATATTCAGACTGCTTAGTTTATCATTGGGATCGACACCGATCGGAATGTTAAGAGGTCTATCGCGCATCGAAGGATTTACACTTTGAAATGGCAATTCGAAGTAAGCAGTTATTGTAACATCGGGATCGCCGGATGAAAGGGTCGGCAGCATCCCCCAACGAATTTCGATCTCACTCGTTTCACCGTCCGCCATTGGATACACTTTGCCGCGATTGTTGTGATTCTGGCTCTGAAACAAGGTGGGGTGAGGCGCTTTCAGGAAGCGGATGTCGCCGGTATTGTTGTCCCGTGTTATAAACGGCGCTCTTATGCGCAAAATCACGGTCTCGTCGTCTAGCAAGGGATCATCGTTCAAACGCCGGAGATTAATTGACAGGTGCATCCGCCGGCCGTTATAGTCGTCGAACTGGCTGCCCGAAAACTCGCCGACGAAAAACAGCTCGTCGTTCGGCCAGGGATCTGCCAGCACGCGTACATCTCCCGAGGCATTCGAGAAGTCCTGTGCCCGTAAGGAGTAGCGATAAAGATTGTCAATCCACTCCCTACCGCCATCGGTATGACGTGTTCGGAAGCCGAAGGCCGCGCCGCTCGGGTCCTCGCCGTGCGCGCCGTCGTTAAACGGAGTGAACTCACCCTGCAGAGCCTGATCGATGTCAACCACAGGGCTGTAATGCATCGCTTGCGCATGAAGGCCTTTCAGCGCTTCTATACCGCCGCCCGAAATGCCTGCCCATTCCAAACCATCGACAATCGTTTTTTCCTGGCAAACCCAGATCAGGTCCATATTCTCCACGGCGTCAGGATAGAATTGGCGGCTGCCGCCATGCCAGGCATTCATAAACAAAGACTCGCTTAACTTTTTCGGCGGCCGGTCGCCCCAGTTCCAGCTTAGCAAGAAGTCGGATTGTTCTTCGTCCGCGGGCGCCAGCACATCCTCATAGCCGCTCAGGTCCAGCGCTGGCGGATCGCCGTTCTGCGCATGCGCCGTTGCCAGAAATGCGCAGAGCATTATACAGCACAGCATATACAGGCTGCGAGCTGCGGAATTTTTTGACAGATTAAACAACATTGCGATCTGCCTGTCAAATGAAGCGCAACCCCTGATCCCGGTCTGTTTACTCGTCGTTCGAATGATCTTCAATTCCATAGCTGTCACCTTATTTGTAAGATTTGTTTAACTCATGACGCTGCATCCGAAGCTAATACCAAAGAATGCTTCGGGCACGATCCATCGCAGAGCGAAACGGGAACTCCGGTTCTTTACACTGCCCTACAGCCTCGCAGGGTGAATCAGGTTTGAGACCATACTATTCATAGCAGTTGGGCCGAAATGGTAACCACGTTTTGTGCTTCATAGGAGATAACAGGAAGGCAAACAAAGAGTGGCCGCAAGTGATAGGTCGGACGGCCACTGGTATCACGAAAGTTTTTCGGCGGAATTTGCTCATAACAGGGAATGACCCCAGCTCTCAAGAGAGTCGGCGCTTCATTGCCGGCAATACTGCGGCCTTGCGTCTGGCGGACAAGCGTCGGGATCGGAATTGCAACGACGATTAGCGAAACATGTGGACCTGAAGAGCGACGGCGGACCGCTCTCCTCAGTACTTCGCAAGAAATTTTCAACCTGAGTCGATTTATGATTTTCCCTTGCGCTTCCCCCGCCCTCGTGCTATCTTCAGCATCCTTTAACTGCTCTTTGCATACATTCCGGAAATCATCCCGCCGTACAGCAATTCGAGGCCAGGCATCAATAACTGTTGTCTCTTCATCATTCGCAGGTGTTCGTGGCAGGATGGCAAAGAACGGTCCACTCGTTTGTTCTTTATTCTAACATTCGATCTCGGCAGTGCCGACTGGGACTAATTATGTTCGAGAGCTCCGGCACAAGGTAAATTCGGTTGAGTCTGCACGATTCGGAACGAAGACGCGCGCGCTGCCCCAGCAAGCTTGAGTCTGTCAAGCGTTGCTGTTTGGTATTCCGCGAATCAAGGATTATTGTGTATGACGCAAATCGATATGGCATTGCAAGGGCGTCGCTTCGGCGAAACACAACGCCGCGACCTATGGTGGCTTCAGCCATTGGCCGTGTTTCTCGGTCTTTTCGCTTTTATTGTCTATGCAACATGGGCTGCCTTTCAGGGCGAGCATTACAGCTATGGCCCCTACCTCTCACCTTTTTATTCACCGGAAATTTTCGGTAGCTCCTCACATGCCTGGTTCGGCCCGCAACCCGGATGGTGGCCCGCCTGGCTGCCTTTTTCACCAGCCTTTCTCATACTGTGGGCGGTAGGCGGTTTTCGCTTTACCTGTTACTATTACCGGGGCGCGTATTACAAGGCATTTTGGGGCGATCCGCCGGCCTGCACCGTTGGTGAAGCTCGCAAAAGCTACCGCGGAGAACATTCCTTTCCGCTCATCATGCAAAATATTCATCGCTACTTTCTCTACGTGGCGCTCGTGTTTCTGATTTTCCTGGCGCATGATGTCTGGAAAGCGCTTTGGTTCACCGATCAGGCCAGCGGCGAAGTCAGCTTCGGCATCGGCGTGGGCACCCTGGTGCTGACTGTGAATGTCGTCCTGCTCGGTTCCTATACCCTCGGTTGCCATTCACTGCGGCATCTGGTCGGAGGCGTCAAAAACATGTTGGCCGGGACGCCGATACGCCGGCGAGCCTATGCCTGCGTCAGTTGTCTCAATCGCGCTCACATGCGCTGGGCCTGGCTCAGCCTTTTTTGGGTCGGCTTTTCGGACATTTATGTACGACTGTGTTCGATGGGCGTCTGGACCGACTGGAGGATCGTTTGATGGCACAGTACGAACGATTCGAACATGATGTGTTAGTGGTGGGTGCCGGCGGGGCGGGTCTGCGCGCCGCCATCGAAGCTTCAGCGGCCGGCGTCAGTGTCTGTGTCGTCTCCAAGTCGCTGCTCGGCAAGGCTCATACTGTTATGGCTGAAGGTGGCATGGCGGCGGCAATCGGCAACGTGGACGAGCGCGATTCCTGGCGCGTCCATTTTACCGACACGATGCGCGGCGGCCAATATCTCAATCACCCGCGGATGGCGGAGCTGCACGCCAAGGAAGCGCCGGATCGCGTCCGCGAGCTGGAGGCCTGGGGCGCTCTCTTCGATCGCACGCGCGAGGGACGCATCCTGCAGCGCAATTTCGGCGGTCACAAATATCCGCGCCTTGCCCATGTGGGCGACCGCACCGGCCTTGAAATGATTCGTACGCTGCAGGATCATGGCATTCACCAGGGCATCGATTTCTACATGGAGCACAGCATTTTCGCCCTGTTGAAAGATGGCGACCGCATAACGGGCGCCCTGGGCTATGATCGCGAACGAGGACGTTTTCGACTCTTTCAGGCCAAGGCCATTGTACTGGCTTCGGGGGGGATCGGACGGGCATTCAAAATCACCAGCAACTCCTGGGAATACACCGGCGACGGCCACGCGCTGGCTTATCGCGCCGGCGCCGAATTGATGGATATGGAATTCGTGCAGTTTCATCCCACAGGCATGGTCTGGCCTCCCAGCGTGCGCGGCATACTGGTGACCGAAGGGGTACGCGGCGAAGGCGGCATTCTGAAGAATTCGGAAGGCAAGCGATTCATGTTCGAGGACATTCCGGATCTGTATGTTAACCAGACGGCTGATAATCCGGAGGAGGGCTGGCGTTATACCCAGGGCGACCGCGACGCGCGGCGTCCTCCCGAGTTGTTAACTCGCGATCACGTAGCCCGCTGTATTGTTCGCGAGATTCGCGAGGGACGCGGCAGCGACCATGGCGGCGTCTACCTCGATATCGCCTGGATAGCCGAGAAGCTACCGAACTCCGTAGACCACATCAAAAAGAAGCTGCCCAGTATGTATCATCAGTTTAAGGAACTGGCGGGCATCGATATTACGCAGGAGCCAATGGAAGTAGGACCGACGACGCACTATGTCATGGGTGGCATTCGGGTCGATGGCGACTCGCAGATGTCCACGACGGTGCCAGGTCTCTTTGCCGCCGGCGAATGCGCATCTGGTCTGCACGGCGCCAACCGGCTCGGCGGCAACTCGCTCTCCGACTTGCTTGTTTTCGGCAAACGCGCCGGTGAATATGCAGCGGCATTCGCCAAAGAGCATGGAGCGGGCGCCATCGATGAGAGTCAGGTGGAAGCCGAGATGCGCAAGGCTCTTGCCCCCTTTGAACGCGACGGTGCCGCCGACGCCGAAAACCCCTTTCAGGTGCAATACGATCTGCAGGATATGATGCAAAGCCATGTCGGCATCGTACGCAATGAGAAGGAAATGGCAGAGGCGCTTGATCATATTCGAAAGTTCGGTGAGCGAGCCGCCAAAGTGTCCTGCGGTGTTAATCGCGAATACAATCCCGCCTGGCATACGGCGCTCGATCTTCAGAATCTGCTGACAGTGGCCGAAGCTGTAGCGCGCGCCGGGCTGGAACGCAAGGAAAGCCGCGGCGCTCACTTCCGTGAGGATTATCCTGCCAAAGACGCCGAATACGGCCGCTTCAATATCGTGCTGACAAAGGGCAACGACGGGAATATGCAGGTTAAACGAGAAGCGCTGCGCGAAACACGCGACGACCTTAAAGAAATTATCGAGGAGTTGAAATAATGGCGAGCGCGACTTTCAGCATTTGGCGCGGCGACGCCAGCGGCGGCCGCTTTCAAGATTATACTACCGAAGTTTCCGACGGCATGGTTGTGCTTGACGCTGTACACACGATTCAGGCCGAACAAGCCGGCGACATGGCCGTCCGCTGGAATTGCAAGGCAGGCAAATGCGGATCTTGTTCAGCTGAAATTAATGGCAAGCCGCGCCTGATGTGCATGACGCGCCTCGGCGATCTACCGCTCGATAAGCCGGTCAGTATCGAGCCGATGCGTTCCTTCCCGGTAATCAGAGATCTGGTGACGGATGTCTCCTGGAACTATCGTGTTAAAGCAAAGATCAAAAAGTTTAAGCCGCGCAAGCCTGATAATGAGGACGGCACCTGGAATATGGACCAAAGCGATGTCGATCGGGTGCAGGAGTTTCGCAAATGTATCGAGTGTTTCCTTTGCCAGGACGTCTGCCACGTGCTGCGCGAGCATCATCTGCATAATGAGTTTAGCGGACCGCGCTTTATGGTCCACATTGCCGGACTCGAGATGCACCCGCTCGACACCGAAGATCGTCTGGCGGACCTTAAAGAACGTGATGGTATCGGCTACTGTAACATTACGAAATGTTGTACCAAGGTATGTCCCGAAGGTATTACCATAACCGACAACGCAATTATCCCGCTCAAGGAACGAGTGGTAGATGAATTTTACGATCCACTGCGCAAGTTTTTCAGCAAATTCAAACGCAGGAATACGACCGGGGACGAGGATTAACGCGCCCGGCCCGGTCCTTACAGGGAGAATGAAGCATGTTTAAACTAAAACCACTGTCGGCGGACGGCGTGCAGGCGGCGTTCGAAAAAGCCGAACGCTATCGTTTGCTTAATGAACCGATCGAGGCCGAGAGCATCTGCCTGGATATCCTCGAGGTGGATAAAGACAATCATGATGCCCGAATTACCCTGATCCTGGCCCTCGCCGATCAGTTGGAGCACCGCATGAATCGCTCCATCAGTCGGGTGGGCAAATTGATTGCGGTGCTGGAATCGGAGTATGAACGCTGGTATTATTCCGGAATCGTTTCGGAGCGCATGGGCAAAGCGGCATTACATTCAGGTACGCCCGGTTGTAAGTACGACGCCTATGAATGGCTGATCGAAGCGATGGAACAATATGAAAAAGCCGAAGCGCTTCGCCCACCCGGTCACGACGATGCCTTATTGCGTTGGAATACCTGCGCCAGGATGATACGGGACGGCAAGCTGCAGCAACGTCCGAATGACGATTTCGAACCTTATCTGGAATAGGATCGTCGGTCTGTCCCCAAAGTGAAATCATTGTGATTGCTGTAAACATTAGCCGAACCGACTAGTGCCCGCCGCCATCTCCGTCCGGCGTCAGGAGTGCCTGGACATCTCGTGCGCCTCTGGCAGTCTGCGACTCGTCCACTCCTTTCTACCACTGCCATTCCCAGGCTGCGCCCTCTGCCCGAGCTTCCCGAAACTTTTGTCGCAATTAATGTTCTTCCGCAACGTGGGAAGCTGAAATCGACCGATGACAGCAACGGTATCAATCGCACATTCAGTATATTTGTTGCGAAGGAATCGCTGGCTGCATGAGCAATGCCATGTCAGACCTTCACCCCACTACTTAGATTTCTTGTGCATGAGACTTTATTCAACCATAGCTAGCAGGATCGTCGCTTCTCGCCGGCCGCGAATGCCCTGGCGTCGATTGTTGACCTCACTGACGGCGCTGCTTGCCCTGGGTACTCTCTCAGCGCAAGAACTGCCGTTGGCCGGTTCCGGCATTCCCGGTCCCGACCTTGAAGCCGGGAAGCTGCAACAGAAAGACAGTCAGGCGGGGCGGACCGACCAGGTCGAGTTGCCCGATCCGCAATCATATCGCCCGCGGATTGCTCTTATTCTGAGCGGCGGCGGAGCGCGCGGGCTGGCGCAAATTGGTATCCTGGCGGAGTTAGAGCGGGCTGGTATCGTGCCTGATTATATCATCGGCACCAGTATGGGCGCTATCATAGGCGGACTGTATGCTGCCGGCTATTCGGCCCGTGAGCTGGATTCCCTCGTTACCGGCGCTCCCTGGGAAAAAATTCTGACAACCGGCAGCGAACGTGACCGCAGCGATCAGTTTCTGGACATGAAACACGACGCCGACCGCAGCCTCTTCACCCTGCGTTTTCAGAATTTCAGTTTCATCGTGCCCGAGGCTATCTCGGCTGGTCATCGCTTGACGGAATTTCTCAACGGCCTGGTCTGGAACGCACCCTACCATACCAACGGCGACTTTGACCGTTTGCGCTATCGCTTTCGCGCCATCGCCACCAACCTTGTCGACGGTACAACCGTCTCCCTGCGACGTGGCGATCTTGTAACAGCGATGCGGGCAAGCGCCACAGTGCCTCTGCGCTTCGCGCCGGTCAAGCTCGATTCGATGATTCTGGTTGACGGCGGTCTGCTCGCCAACATTCCCGTCGAAGCGGCCCGCGAATTTGCACCCGATATCATTGTGGCGGTAAATACAACCTCTCCCTTACTCGACTCCGACAAACTGAAAACGCCCTGGAATGTAGCTGATCAGGCGGTCACTGTTATGATCCGTCAACGGTCGGAAGTTGAGCGACAGCTGGCTGATTTTCTGATTGAACCGGATCTCGGCAGTCATCCGGCCGCGGACTTCAGCAATCTCGATACGCTAATCGACGCCGGCCGTCATGCCGCCCGCCAGGTTATTCCGGGCTTGAAGAGCCGGATTCGGCTTTGCCGCGACTCTCTCCTGCATAGTAATCATCTCCTGCCGCTGGCCGCACTGCCCGAGAAGTGGCGCTATAGCGCGGTGGCGCTGTCGGGATTTAACACCGGCGACTCCCTTGCCTTTATAGGCGACGATTGCCTGTCGAGTACTGATAACGCGCTGTTCTGTTCAGACAACATTGCGCGGCTGGCGCAGTACCAGAAGGTGGCGCTGATGGGCGTCGACGGCAGTGGGAGCAGCAACAGCCTGCGTTTACTTCGCATGACGGCAACTCCATATCCGGCAATCGGGCGGCTGAAGTTTAACGGAGTTGCGCCGGCAAACCTTCCGTTGCTCAATAAGATCGGCGAGCGCTTTGTCGGCCGGCAGTTCGACGGCGAATGCGTGCATGAACTTCGCGAGGCCATCGTGCGAAGCTACCGCAGGCAGGGGTACTCGCTGGCCGAAGTAACGCAGATCGTCCAGGAAGCGAACGGCGATGTGCTGGTTTCCTGCCGCGAAGGTATTATCGCTTCAATTGTCGTGCAGGGCAATGAATCATCCACCCATCTCTTTGTCCGGCGTGAGCTGGAAATGACGGCAGGTCAGCCTTTTGACGCCGCGACGGCCCTTCGCGGCTGGAAATCCCTTATCAACACCGAAATATTCAGCAATGTCACCATCGAAACTCGGCTTGCCGATCACAGCGACAATATTGATGTCCTGGTTAATGTCCGAGAGCGCGGATCACAGATCGTTCGCCTGGGACTACGTGTCGATGACGAGCGCAACACACAACTTGGCCTGGATCTGGCGGAAGAGAATCTTTTTGGTTTAGGCCTCCGCAGTTCATTGCGCTTGGCCGGTGGATTGCGCAATCAATACAGCCGTTTCACACTCATGGCTCCGCGATTCTTCGATACCTTCTGGACCGGACGCGTGGACGGCTACTATGCTCGCGACAAAAGTCGGATTTATGGCCCGCGCGTAGAGTCAGGCACCAACACCTACGATCGGTTGCGCGACGGCGACGAGATTTACGAACGCTACGGCATTATGACTTCCATCGGACGTCAGATCGAGAAGACCGGCAAACTTATCGGGCAGTTCCGCTACGAACTGCAGCGCAATTATCGTGACGATCGCGAGTCGACCGCTCCGGAATTCGAGCGCATCGCAACTTTTAAGATCGGGCTCGATTTCGATTCGCGCGATCGCATTGAATATGCCAGTACGGGACGGGTCGTACATCTCTCTTTCGAATCCTCGATCTTAAATCTGCGCAACGACGTTAAGTTCGCAAGAGCGATTCTGGGCTATGAAGAGTACTTCGGTCTTGGGGCTCATACCCTGCACCCAAAACTGCAATTCGGCTTTGCCGACTTGACGGCGCCGCGGCCCGAGCTGTTCAGCATTGGCGGCCAACAGCAGTTTTATGGCATGCGCGAAGATGAAGAACGCGGCACCCAACTGGCCTTGGCTTCGCTGGAATACCGTCTCAAATCGCCGGTCGAAGTATTTTTCGACACGTATCTCTCCGCCCGCTACAATATCGGCTCAACCTGGGATAAACCGACTCAAATCCGCATCAGCCAGCTCAAGCATGGCATCGGCTTCGGCGTCGGGCTCAATACGCCGATTGGGCCGGCCGATTTTTCCCTGGGGCGCGCTTTCTTTTTTACCCGCAATCCCGATCGAGTGATTTTTGGTCCGCTGCTGGCCTACTTCAGCATAGGGATGCCGATATGAAAAACACTGTTGTGGTTGCGGCAGTTAACAGTCTGTTCCAGTTCTGCGGCTGTTCGCTGAATACCGGCCGCTCTACATCCTACGTCCGCATCAGCCGGACACATCCGGATTCCGGAACATGACGCGCTTGCCGCCTATCCGATCCCAATTGCCGCGGGTACAGGAATGCCTGCTCACCTGGTACGCGCGTCACGCCCGCCGCTTCCTGTGGCGCAGGGCCGATGCCAGTCCATACACCAAATTGCTCTCGGAAGTAATGCTGCAACAGACACAGACAGCACGCGTCGAACTGAAGCTGCCGGTCTTTCAACAGCGCTTTCCGGATCTGAAGACACTGGCGGCGGCGGATAACGCCGAGGTTATTCGCGCATGGCAAGGGATGGGGTACAATAATCGCGCCATTCGTCTGCGCGATTGCGCCCTGGCGATCGTCAGACGGCACAAGGGACGCATTCCAAATGACTACGACCAATTGGTAATGCTGCCCGGCGTCGGCCCCTATACGGCATCGGCGATAATGGCCTTTGTCTACAACAGCGATATCCCAGTTATTGACATCAACGTCAGCCGTGTTCTGTCGCGCCTGTTTCAACGGCAGAGTAGTACGGCGGACGCACTTCCGGCCGCCCTAGTACAACGTCTCGCCGCACGCGCCCTACCTCGGGGTCGCAGCTCCGACTGGCATCAGGCCCTGATGGATATCGGCGCGCAATACTGCCTGTCATTCGCGCCGCGCTGTGCCGACTGTCCGCTGCGAGACATGTGCAGGTCGGCCGACAGAATGACAGCCAGGCGGCCCGAACGTCGGCGGGAGCCTTCGCACCGCGGCACGCCGAATCGGATCTGGCGCGGACGCGTCGTGGAACAACTGCGGTCAGTAGAGGCAGATGACTGGCTTGCGGCCGAGACGCTGCTGCGCCGTCTTATGGGCCCCTCGCTTTTCGAAGCGGACGGACAGGACGAAAGGACTTGGTTCAGAGCCTTGTTGCAGGGCCTGGAAAAAGATGCTATTATCACAATTGCCAAAGATGCACCGCGGGCAGAGGACCTGCTGTTGCGCCTTGCCAGAGACTAAGGATTGCGGATCGCGTGACGGACTTGGATTGGCACAAACGGCGTTTCGATCTGGAGCGCGTTCAGCTCGATTTTTTTCAGCGTTTTGAATCTTCGCGCATTACGCCGACGACGCTGGATGCCTTGCTTTCCGACGGCTGGCGTCATCATGGCTGTAGCTTCTTTCGCGATGTCTATGGCCAGGTGGGGCGTCGTTTCAGCTTAATTCTCCCCTTGCGACTGCGGGTTGCCGATTGCCGTCTCTCCAAAAGTCAGCGCCGTGTTATGCGTACAAACAGCGACCTGCAAGTAGAATTCGCGGCAGCAGGGTTGGACGAAGACAAGCGCCGTCTTTTCGATCTCCACCGCCGTCGCTTTCATGAAAACGTTCCCGAAAAGCTGGAAGATTTTCTTGGCAATCAACCGGCTTACATTCCCTGCCAGGTGGCTGAATGCAGAGTTTACCTGAAACGACGTCTGATTGCCGCAAGTTTTTTCGACCTTACAAGCTCTTCTCTTTCGAGCATCTATGCTATCTTTGATCCGGCGGAAGAATCGCGCAGTCCCGGTATTTTCACGCTACTCTGTGAATTGGAGTTCGCCAGGCGCAGCGGATTGCATCACCTCTACCTGGGCTATGCTCATGCCGATGCTACGCATTACGACTACAAGAAGCGCTTCGACGCTACTGAATTCTATGATTGGCGCGGTGTCTGGCATCCATTGCATTCCTTTGCCGAACGGCGTCCGCCGGTTCATCCGATCGAAGAGGTCGAGCTCCACAATCCCGAGGGCCAAAACAGCTAATGAAAACCAACGCATGTCGTATACTCGATCAACAGTCGCGCCCCTATGAGTTAATTGAATACGAGTGGCGGGAGGAAGAACTTGACGCCGCATCCGTGGCGCGCAAAATCGCTTTGCCGCCCTCGCAAATCTTCAAAACCCTGGTATTAACCGGCTCGATGCTCAAATACTTCGTCATGGTCATACCCGGCGACAAAGAACTGAATCTCAAGGCGGCTGCACGCCTGACCGGGAACAAGTCCTGTTCGATGCTGCCTGTGCGGGATCTGCTGGATGTCACGGGCTATCAGCGCGGCGGCTGTTCACCGATCGGAATGAAAAAGAAGTTTCCGACGTTCATCGATCGTCGGGCGCTAAGTTTTGAACGCATCAGTATCTCCGCAGGAACACGCGGGGCACAGTTGCTTTTGGCGCCTCATGAGTTGGCCCGAAGCGTCGATGGGCAGTTTGTCAGCCTTTCTGACTCCTGAGCGATCCTTTCTCGCGTCTTCGCAACCCCAGCCAGACAAATGCCAGCAGGACAATTACACAACATGCCTTGGGCAGGATATCGCCAAAAACAACATACAATGACAGCTCGTCTGAAAGCTCGATCTTTCCGTCGAATGCAAGACGAGCCGCGTTTTCCGATTGCCGCACAAGCTTGCCGGTGGGATCAATTATCGCCGATACGCCTGTGTTCGCGCAGCGGATTACGGCACGCCGCGTTTCGACCGCTCGCATCATAGCATAGTGCACGTGTCGCGCCGGTCCGTTCGTGCCGTCGAACCAGCCGTCGTTGCTGACAACGACCAATGCTTCGGCGCCCTCGCGAACCGCATCGGCCGCCAGCGCCGGATACATGGACTCAAGGCATATCACCGCTCCCAAGGCTGTTGTGTCCGATCCTCGCGGGAGTCGCAATACGCCGGCCTCGGTACCGGGCGCCCACCCTGATAGTCCGAGTTGCCAGCGCGGTACATAAGAAGCAATACCAGGCACGTCGGCCAGGGGAACCCGCTCGGCAAATGGCGTCAGTTTAATCTTGCGGTAGATCGGCCAGTTCGATGGCGGCTGCTCCGGCGGTACAAGCAGAAGAGCGTTATGTGATATCGTGTCGGCGACTGGGCTCCCGCGTCGGGCCAGCACGCGACGCTCCGGCACGCCCGTCAGCAGAGCAATACCGCTGGAATCGACCCAGCGTCGAATTTGATGGCGATAGTCGGTGAATTCGTCTTCGAGCAGGTAGATCGTTAATGCGGTTTCGCTCCAGACTGCAAGGTCGGCCTCAGCGCCGACCGCAAGGAGAGAGTCGAGCAGGTCGAAATGCAGCGCGAGCTGCTCCGCGGGCGGCTGCTCCCACTTACTCCAGGGATCGATATTCGGCTGCACCAGGATGACGGCCAATTCACGCTGTTCCTTCCCTGCATCCATTGCATTGCCTGCCAGTCTGTACCAGCCGTATGCAGCGAGCCCTGACAGCAGCAGCACAAATGCTATGATACGTCGCCGAGAGTAGGGTCGAGGGATCCATGAGACCCAGGCGCTGCGATACGTTCGATGCTCATCACGCCAACGCAGCAGCAGCTGACTTAGCAGAACATTCAGCAGGACGACAATGAAGCTCAGTCCCCAGACTCCCGCAATGTCCGCGCCCTGGCGCAAAAGAGCATTGTCTGCCTGCGTATAGCCTAATGCCAATTCGGGCGTCCAGAAGTCAAGCTTCGTACGCAGCCACTCATAGGCTGTCCAGAGAAAGGGGAAAAGAAAAAGCGCCTCGTCGCGCGCCAGCCGACGCCTCAGTACGCTGTAGGCAACAAGCGGCAGAACACAGAACAGAGGATGCACCAGCCAGTAGAGGAGCGCGAGAAGCAACAGAAAGCTGTCTCCCAGCAGTCCGGGCACCAGAAGAAACCAGTGCGAAATGCCGTGGTAGATCCCGAAACTCAGCAGACCTACTCTAAATACACTGCGCCGGTCCGGCGCATATTCCAGCGCCAGCAGCAAAGGCGTCATGGCAACGAATGCGAGCAGACCGGCCGGGAATGGCAGTGCAAAGGCAAGTCCGAGCAATACACCCGACGTTAGTGCATACAATATACGCGCTGGAATGCGCACCATGCGGCTGTGATCCGGCTTCAGGGCATCAGGCCCAGTTTTTTCATCCGCGCCAGCAGCGTGGTCCGTTTAATGCCCAGCAGTCTGGCAGCACGTGATTTATTCCCGCTGGTTTGCTGTAACACTCGCAGGATATGGTCTTTTTGCACCTGGTCAATCGTCGAGACGTCCGCTGTAGCAGCAGCAGGCGGGAGCTCGGCCGCTACTGCATCCGCAGCAAAAGAGGATACCCCCGTGTCGGCGTCGGCAATTTCGCCATCCAGCACATCGCTTTCGCAATCGATCATAAGCGACTGAATCAGCTGTTCCAGCTCGAGTACATTGCCAGCCCAGCGGTCTTTGCGCATAATAGCCGCCATCAGCTCCGGGGCAAGGGCGCGAATACTCAGGCCCAGATGCTTATTGTATTTTTCCACCAGATATCGGGTGAGCAGCGGCAAATCGTCGCGGCGCTGCGCAAGCGACGGTATGTTGATTCTGACAATCGCTAGACGGTAGTAAAGGTCGCGTTTAAGCCGTCCCGCGCGTAAAGCGACCTCCGGCGTCTCGGTACAGCTAGCCATCAAACGGACGTTCAGCCTGCCTTCACCGTCTTGCTCCGTCATCCGGCGCATCAGCGCTGCCAGCAGCGACTGAAAGCGCGGCGCGGCGAAATCGAGCGCTTCGAGCAGCAAACTGCCGCCTTGACTCTCAGCCAGCAGACCGGAGGCGGGCAGTTGAGCTGATGAGACCTCGTGCGAGCTGCCAAAGGCGGTAGTATGTAACTCGTCCGCACTGTAGTCAGCGCAGTGAAGTACATGAAATGGGCGCTCACGACGACGGCTGCGAGCGTGAATTGCGCGAGCAACTTCCAACACGCCGCTGCCATATTCGCCGGTTAAGACAATAGCGGCATCATTGCCTGCGGCGGATGCCACCCGTTTACGCAGTCCGACAATAGCGTCCGAGCTTCCCGCAAGAATAATTTCGTGGGCGGCTGATTGATCTGCCCCATCCACGATTGCCGGCCCAGCCGACGTCGCGACTTCGCGGTTTAGGCTGGCCGTATCCGACTCGGCAGCGAGAGGCGTCCGTTCTTCATCGGCATCCGCTTCCGATGACTGCTGCGACCGATCGGCTGAAGCCGCCTCCGTGAGCATCCCGGACTGTTGGAGCTGCTTCAGACGTCGACGTGAATTTTCCAGACGCTCCAGACTACGCGGGTCGTCGAGCGCCTGAGCGAGGGTCTGGATCCGCTCTGCAAGAATCTCTGCCTCCTCGAGTTCGCGATTCTGCAATAGGCAATGCAACAGGTATTCACAGGCCGTCAGCTCGCCACGCTGTTCACCCGCTGCCTGAAATGTTGCCCGGGCCCGCTGCAGACAGTCCCGCGCTTCGGACAGCGCCCGTGACTCCACAAGCAAAATTCCTTTATTGCCGAGAGTTCGCGCTTCATTGGGGCTATCTCCCAGATCGGCAAAAAGTGAGAGAGCACGATTATAATGCCGAAGAGCCTCCTCGTGATCCTTCGCGCGTGAGTGAAAATACCAGCCGAGTTCGCGTTCAGTTGCTGCGGCGCGTTGAAGCTGGCCGCTGCCAATCAGCGCGGCCGGCAGGACTTCCGCCGCCGCGATAAAATCCTGATCTCTATTCAACCCACGCGCTGCCAATGCCGTCAGGTATGTAACCGTCGCCCGCATGCCGGGGTCGGCGTCGCTGTTCCCCAGGGAATCGCGCAGCTCGGCAGCCAGGCTGTCGGCAACGGCGAAAGCGCCCTTGCCGAGAGCCGCTTCCGTCTGAACGATCAATGCCTCCTGCAGCAAATCGACATCACCGCTGTGCCGTGCGCTGCGGGTTGTATTCTGCAAAGCCGTCCATTCGTTTTCTTCATCATCAATCGCGGCAAAAGCGGCCGCCAGAGACTTGTACAATCGGTACTGCAGGCGCATATTCATCTGCGGATATGCCGTCAGCATCGACTGTCCGTTTTTGATCAAAGTGCGAGGCTCCGTCTCCTGTTCGATCTGCGCAATGCGCTCATCGATTTCGCGGGCAACCGTTTCGTCGACTTCAGGGATTGTGGTTTCAGCTCGGGAAATATCGCTATTCGGGGACGGAAAAAGTCGATCGGTTTGCGGCGATTCATCCGCCTGTTCTGTGGCTGCAGCGAGCGGCTTTGCAGTTTGCCGTCGCAGGGCGTCGGCGAGAAGATCATGCGACAGATAAAAACGACCGTTGCGATGATGCAGCATACCAAGCTGCACAAGACAATTGAGCCCTGGTATCAGCTCCCATAGCCCCAGGCCAACAGTTTCGCTTAGCTCGTCACCACTGAGTGCGGTCTTCGATTCGGCCAGCGGAGAAAGCAAAAGACCGGCTGCGGGCTTAAGAGAGTCTATCAGGTCGGCCATCAGATCGACCAGGCTACCGAATGACGGCGGGATAGCGGCTAAATTGAGCCATAAACTGTCGCGCTGAAAAATGATGCCGTCACGCTCCAGCTTGCTCAGGGCCAGGCTGATCGCACAAGGGTTGCCGCTGGTTGCGGTATACAGCGCCTGCATCAATTCCTGACTCAGCTCGCAATCGCCAAGAACGGCCCTGCAGAGCAGCGGTACCTGCGCAGGCGTGAGTTTGGACAGGGTCTTGATGACCGCCGTGGCGCCCATTAAACGCAATTGAGTCGTATGGGCGAGAATTATTCGAAGCCGAGCGCCGGATTTCGCGCATAAAATTTGAATCAACTCGCCCGTCTCGGCAGGCAATTGATCACTATTGTCGATGAACAAAACCAGTGGTCCCCGATCGGCCGATCCGGCAGAGGCCTCTTCAAGAAGAGCGCGGCTAAGGGATTCAACCGTCAAGGGATATATCAGCTCATTCCGGTCATTGATGCCGGATTGTTGCGCGGATACTTCGGATGTCCGCCGGAAAGTTTCCAGTGATTGCGCCAGGGAGGCCAGCGAGGGATTATCCACCAGCAGTACCGGCTGACCGCTCAGATGCAGTTCGAGATAGAGCTGACGCATCAACATCGATTTGCCCGTGCCGCGTTCGCCGGCTATCTCCAGGAGCGGCTTGCCCGAGCTGTTATCAAGGAATTGTCTGACACTGCCGAGAATCGCCTCGGCGCCAACCGGCTGAACGGCACTGCGCCGGAGCGTGGGTGCGGCCGGCAGCGAGCTAAGAGCAGGCTCTTCTATCATGGCGTAGCGACGCCAGTACTGGAGAGCCTGACGCGCCGATTGAAAGCGCTGCTCGCGGTCGCGAGCCAGCAGGCGTAGAATCCATCGGGACGCCAGGTCAGGTACCGATGGATTGAACTCCTCTACTGGAGTTATGTCGTGAAACAGTTGCCGATGCGCTAGTTCGCGTCCCTGCCCTGCAAAAACCGGCCGCCCCGTCAGGGCTCGATACAGTAAGCATCCCAACAGGTATAAATCCGCCCGCGCGTCGCAAGCACCCGCAGTGAGTACTTCCGGCGCGAGGAGATCCGAGGTCCCGTAGTCCTGCCCGAGCAATACAGCCGACGAGCGAAGAATGCGGCCAGGTGCACAATGCAATACGCTGCACTGATCCGACTCGATCAGGATGCCATGCTCACTCGGATAACCGAGTGCAAGACCCTGTGAATGAAGATAGGCACAGACATGCAGAATCTGGCTGACAACAGACGTGAAATAGGCCATGTCCGAGTACCGCTGCGGCGGGACGGCCAGAATGCTTTGGCCCCGGGGTAGCGTCTGAACGCAGTAGGCTATGCCTTCGGTGTTGAATCCATAATCGTAAAGCGATGCAAGCTGCGGATGGCTGAGTGTGCTTCGAAGACGAGCCTCGGCGAGAAACAAATCTTTTTCAGCCCGGTTGTCCGAACCTGAGCAGACAATGTGTACATCTCTTTTCTGCGCCTCATCGCGACCACGATATTGATAGCCGTTTTGGTCGGCCGAAATCAAGGTGATGTCCGAATAGCGTGGGATACCTGGTAATTGGCTCATGAACGATGCGCGCGATTTCCTGTACCTGTGAAACGAAGGCGGCAATTTAGTACAGGTGCGATTCTTAAACAAAAAAGCCCCCCGACGATAGTCGGGGGGCTTTAGTATCAGTAATCGTGCGTCGTCGTCGCCCTTGGAGGGCGGCTCAGACGAGCACTATCTCTCTTAGCGCAGCACACGCAGCGTGCGGCTCA
>JANQRB010000031.1 GCA_028284775.1 Candidatus Kapaibacterium sp.
GGTAATTTCATTGTTAAGCATCTGAATGTCGTCGACCTTCTCGATGCTGATGATGTCGCCGAGGCCGGTGGTCGGCGAGCTCAGGTCGCGGTTAAAGGCGGCAAAGACTTTGCCGTCGCAGCCGACCGGCGGGCCGATATTCGTGGCCATCAGCTCGTGCAGAGGCTCCACGGTGTTAAAACAGATATAGGTGTCGCCGACCATGAGTGTGTCGTGATCGCCCGGGGTAGTGGTATCGATCACGCAGAGGTTTTTGATGCAGGCCAGGTAGCTAGTGTTGGGGGCGAGAGGGCTGAGCGGGGTAAACTCCAGCGTATTGTCGTCGGTGACCGAGAAGGTTCCGGGTTCGGCGAAGAAGCGCCAGAGGCTGTCGGCCAGGGAGTCGGCCAGCATTTTGGGAATGATCACGACGCTGGGGTCGTGGGGGTTGTCATAGACGGATTCGGCGACGTCCGGGTATTCGAAAGTAATACAGGAGGTCGCGATCTTGAGCTGCGTTTTAACCACGAGCGTCGGCGCGAGGGGCACGCCCTGCTCTTCATTAAGCGGCGACTGAAACCATGCCTCGGCCGTCTGGCCGAAGCAAGCGCCGGTGCTAAGAATAACAATGCCGGCGGACAATAGTAAGAGCGACAGTAGTTTTTTCATATTACCTGTAGGATTGGATGAGAAAGACAGCGGCCGCGCAGCCCGATGCAAAGCTCAGGCCGCCTGTTGACAGCTGAAATGTTAACTGCAGAGCTGCAGGATTGGATCAAGGGTTAAGTTCGAAGGATGCCGGTCGTCTGCATCCATTCAATGCACGTTACGGTCATGGGACAAAAACAGCGGGAGGGTAGGGGCCCCGCGGATTCGTGCCTATTGATTTGGATGGGAGGGTAGGTAGGACGGCCAAACAGAGCTCGCTGGTCGGCTGTCGATCTTTTTCAAGCGGGCCTCTATCCGGTAGCGCAGTTTAGCGATGTCGCTGGCTTCGCCGAATCCGAGGCTGGTTGCTTGCCGAATTATCTGCCACGCCGGAAGAATTCCCAGGACAATAAATTCTGAGGCGTCAGAAACAATCACAATACGAAAGAAATAGAAATACCTGGTTTGACGCGCCGCAAGCGCGCAAAGCGCGTTCTCCTTGCAGTTGTACTTCTAAACTCAGTTATGATTCGCACTCCTCCTCATGAAAGAGCGCTTAACATGGTAAGGGTTCATCATAATATCATTAGGCCTCTCACACCCTTTGTATCAAGGCGGCCTGCTAAGGAAGCTGAGATTGCGCCTTATGACGTTCTCTCATAGATTCAATACTTGCGAAATTCCTCGAATGCGATCTGCGAAAGTGTCAATTTGCCCCTAATGAGCCTGACGGCGCTGGCGACCGGGAGCATTGAATGTTCAGCGCAGTGATGTGCGGCAATTCTTCACGCTGAAGCGGGACTCAGGCAGCCTTTCTGTAGGATTCGAGCAGGGCGACCAGCTCCGAGTGAGCCATTCCGTAACTGTCCGGCAGTCCGCTTTCATAGCCAGAAACAGCGGCTGAGATTCGGTGCCCTGCTTGTGCATTGGGATAAGTGCCGGAGAAATTAAAGACTACCATTCTTCGACCGCCGACCGAGGCGAGATCGAAACATTCGATGTCGGACCATCGATAGGAATGCGTACGAAAAAGGGAGCATATCGTGAAGCCCTTCTTATCAAGCCGAAGGTAGGCGCTGTTGGGAAAGTGCATTATGAGAGCCGTAAGAGCGCATAGCCCGAAAAACAGGAGCGCGAACCATCCCGTCCACTGGCTTTTCGATATCATGAAACAGCCGGCAACGACAAATAGGAGGCTCAGGGCCAGTATTCCCGACCATTTGCGCCGGCCGGGCCGCAATATGCGTGTAGGCATCAAAGTCAATCTCCCGCAATTGTATTTTACTTGCCTCACTTTGCTTCGTCCCGATACTCCTTGCCATAGCGATCGATGTAGTAGTGAGAGCCCTCCTGCGTTGCAATTTGGAATAAGCCGCCGCCAATCACCCTGATACTCCGGCGCTCGTAAGCCGGCGCGAGCAATGTACGTCCCTGCTCGTCAATGACGCCCCAAAGATCGTTAACACTGACTAAGGCATGACCGCGCTTGAACAGCGCCACACTGCTGAACTGCGGCGCAACGACTTCATTGCCGGCGCTGTCGATAAAGCACCACTTGTCCTCTCGTCGCGCGGCAGCGTATCCGTCCGAAAATTCTTTGATACTTTGGTAATTGAGCGGCGCTATGGCTTTGCCGCTCGAATCGATTAAGCCAAACCTTCGATTTTTAACCACGCGGATCAGGCCGTTGTCGAGCAAGGTAAAAGTGTCGTAGATGTCTCTGGATGCGATCACTTCGCCGCGGCGGTTGATGAGCATATTCTTTTTCCCGATCACCACCGAGGCTACACCACGCTGAAATCCCTCGAATTTTGTATAGCGGGCCGCGATAATGACCCTGCCCGATGTGTCGATTACACTCCAAAGCGAATCTTGTCGGGCGCCGGCCAAGCCCTCGCTGAAGGGCGTATAGCCGTCGTAGTCGCCAAAGGTGATACGTTTGCCTTCACGGTTAACAAAGAATACGGAGTCGTGCAGTTGTACGCGCGCGAAGCCGTCTGCCTCGAAGGGTTCGACGCTGCGATAACGCGGCGCATGGATTTCACGGCCCCGCATGTCTATGATGCCGATGTCGCCGCCTTCGTACACCAGGGCGCGGCCATGGCTGAAGGTGTCGATGTAACTGTATGTAGGCTTGAGAATTTCCCTGCCGTCATATCGCACGAGGCCGGCCTTGCCATCGCGCCAGAATGCAGCCAAGCCAGGCGCTACGCGCTTCGTCTGCTCATAGCGATCACCAAAGAGAGGCAGGGCGTTTGTATCAAGCAGCACATATTCAAAATGTTTTAGTCTGTCGGATTTGCGGCCGTAGTACCGGAGCCCACGGTATGATGGCTTGATACTTTGGAATACTCTATCGGAATAGGCTATCAGATTGTGAAAGCGCGGCGGGATAATCTCTTTGCCTGTTGTATCAATACAGCCGCTGGAATAGTAGCGCTTGCCATAACGAGTCTCAAGCAGAGAGTCCACGATTGCGAATCCCTTGTAAAACGGCCTCACATTAGCATAATTTCGCAGTGGAAAGAGTTCATTGCCCAGCGTGTCGATACATGTCCAGCCACCATCGCGGGAAACAGCGGCGAAACCCTCGGAAAAGTCTCTGCACGAGGAGTAACGCAAGGGTATGATCTCGCTACCGCTACGATCGATATAGCCCGCAAGCAAAGCATGACTTATTACACTCGCCCTTCCTTCCTTAAAGTCCGAGGCTTTATAGTAACGTGGCGGAATGACTTCACGACCCGTGGTATTCACAAAGCCGACTTCATACTGTCCCATGTTCACACGAGCCATGCCTTCGCTGAAGTTTTCAGCGCCGCGGTATTTCGGTTTAACAACGACCCGGCCGGTGGTATCGACGAAGCCTACAAGTCCGTCGCGTTTCACGGCGACGAAACCTTCTACAACCGTTTCAACAAAACCGTCGAAGGCCGCCACGGAAAATTCACGGCCCTCGCGGTTGACAAATCCGTAGCGCTCGCCGCGCCGGACACAGGCCCAGCCATTTATAAAATCGTCCGCCTCATCGAACTGCGCATCGATAATCACCGTGCCGCTCGTATCGATGTAACCGAAAAGGTGCCCTTGCCGCATGAAAGCCAGCCCTTCCGAAAACGGTCCTATTTCATCGAAGTAGGGCGGAATTATCAGCTCGCCGCGCTTGTTGATCGCTGCCGAACGACCGCCGAAATTCACTTCCGTCAGGCCGAAGCGAAACTCGCCCGCTTTCTCGCGCCAGCTAAACTTGAGATTCGGCAACATCTCGATGAAATTGCGGTAAGAAGCGGCGTTTTCGTCCAGATAGAGTCTCACGCTGCCCATTTCCCTGAAGTCCGGCAGTTTGAATTCCCTGCCGTTGCTGTCGACGTGCAGCCAGAGATTGCCCTTGTGCACCAGCGCCATGCCGTCGCTCGTACCGTAAACATTGTCGAACTCCGGTCCGGAAGCGTATTGTCCGTCGCGACTGTAGAGGCCGAAGAACTTGTTTTCGCCTTTCCAGGACACTTTCAGCAGATCGCGGTCGAGGTTCTCAATAGCATCGATGTCCTCATCCGGCGGAATAATAACCTGACCATAGGGTCCGATAGCCCCCCAGTTGCCGTCCTCCCTGACCAGCGCTACCGCCTTATGAATATTCCGCAGCTCGCTGTACGTAGCCGGCACGACAATGGCGTAGGAGCTGTCGAGAAAGCCGAGTCGACTTCCGCGCGCAAAACGGGCTCGACCAGCATGAAAGGGATCGATGCGTCTGATGCCGTGCAGATGCGGTAGCGGCTCCAGGCTGCGGCTCAATGCTCGGAAACTATTCCTAGAGTCATGATCGGCGGTATCGACGAGAATCAGATCGTGATTAACAACATTAATCGTCCAATACCGCGGCTCCAGCAGTATCTGGCCTCTTTCGTCGATCAAACCCCAACGGGACATGCCGGCGCTGTCCTTAAAGGCAACGCGGGCGAGCCCGAACTCGGGCAGCAGGGCTGTATCGTAGTGCGGGCGCACGACAATCGTCTTTGTCGTGTCGTAATAGCCCCATTTGCCATCCTGCTGATAGGGGATCAGCGCCGGCAGCCGGGCAAAAAGCGGCGCGGAGAGGAAGACAATGACCAGGCATAGCAGACAGTGTCGCATCATACGGGTTTCCATCTGTCAATTGCGATACAAGATGCCAGGGCAGCAAATATACAAACTCCCGCGAGGCTGACCGAAAATGCTGCAAGCGCAAACAGCCGCTTCGGCGAGGAGAACTGCGGCTTCAGTTTCGCTAAAATACGCTTCATCGCAAAGGATGACATTTGTCATAGAGATTGGCTGATTTTACGGCTTACATTACATTGTACGGCGATCAACTACTGCCATGTGATCGCGCGCCGCGCGGACTGACAACAGCAGCCGCGTATTCACTGCCGACTGAATCAAGGCAACGACCATCCAGCCCACTATCCCGTGTCGTGCCGCCGATTAGTTCCCACTTTAGTACAGGAATACTTGCGATCGATCCTCGCGTGGATGGCAGTTCCTTTACCTTCCTCAAAAATTGTGAAAAGCAATGGTGTTCGTATGATTAAATTTGTTCTCCTGCCCGCCTCGATTCTGCTCGGCCTGTTCGGTCTTAACGAGCTGATCGTACACCTGGTGCACACGCGCATCTACCAGCGCGAGCTGACCTTCGTGGATACCACGCCGCTGGAAGTGCTTAAAGACCTTAAACGCAATGCCGCGGAGGGCGGCGACGAACACTTCGCGGCGCTCGAAGATGTTCGGGCCTTCAGCGAAGTCGATGCTTTCGACGACGACGCCAAGTGCTGGAGCAATCAGTTCAGCCAGTACGGCGCAGCCGGCACCCTGGTATTCGACGCCAACGGCGACAATCTTCCCGATATCTACTTTTGCCAGGACGGCCAGAACTGGACGCGCCCTACCGATGCGAGCGGCGCCTTGATGGATAAACCGCGCTATCAGAGCAACGGTCTGTATCTCAACCAGGGCAACGACAGCGAGGGCCGGCCGATCTTCCGGCCGATCAGCGAGCTGGCGGCGGCCAACCCGAGCATGCAGCGCGAAGAATTGCTCGTGGAGGACTATCTTTTTCCACGCGCGTCGGTCGCCGATTCGCGCGAACGCTGGGGACGCAGCTCGAACGTGGCGGTTGCCGCCGACTTTAACGGCGACGGGCGCCTGGATTTGCTGGTCGGCAACGAGCCGCAGGGTATGTTCTGGTCGCATCCCAAAACACAGCGCGTCCTGATGCAGTTTGTTAATCCCGTGGGACGGGAAGCTAAAAAATCCAAGCAGCCGCTGGCTGCGATGGGCATGCACCTGATCGACTACACGCCGCGGCAGAGTATCGACGACAAACGCGAAAGCGCGCGCGGCATGGAGTACGAAGGCGCTAATTCGCTCTACCTCAACATGGGCGACAGCGACGGCGACGGCATCCCCGAATGGCGGGACGCCAGCCGCGAGACCGGCCTGGATGGCTGTCGCAGCACCTATTCGCTCTCCGTTGCGGACATCGATCTCGACGGCGACCTGGATGTATTCGTCGGTAACACCTGCGACATGGATTACTGGATCGGCGGCTCCAAGTACTGGGCGGGCGGCGCCAACGGCCTCTACATCAACCAGTTAAGCGAAAGCGGCGAGCTCAAGTTTGTGGATCGGGCCGCGGCAATGGATGTCGACGGGGTTTATGACGAAGACTATCCCATGCCGCACTATTACCGTCTGCGCCGCATTCCCTTTCTGCCCGCCGAATATTCGATCCTCTGGATGGACTATGAGGCCTACCAGCCCGACTTCCTGGAAATTAACGGCCAGGAAGCCGAGCGCGGTCAGATCTCCTGGGCGTCCGTGCTGCAGGATGTTAACCTGGACGGCTATCCCGACGTGTGGGTCGCCAATGATATGGGATATCTGCGTCTCTATCTCAACGAAGAGGGTCGCCGTTTTCGCCGCTCCGAGCACGCCCGGTCCGCGAGCAGCGGCTACTGGATGACCTTTGCGCCCGGCGACTACGACGGCGACCTGAAGGAGGACCTCTATGTGGGTAATCTCGGCGGCGCGGTCATGAACCACGCCTTCGCCACCCCCGACCCACACGACATTTTCGAGCCGGTGATCCTCAATGCCACCATCTTCGCCCAGTTCTACAATGACAAGCACGATACGCGCCACGCCATGATCAGCGGCGCCGACTTTAACAAAAGTATCCCGAATAAAGTTAAACATTCCAGCATTCTGCCGACTGACATCTCCTTTCCCAACAACTATCGCCGGCACGCGGGGGAAGGCGTCGATTTGCCGCCCTTTGATCCCGATGCGATCAATGCCTATGAGTTCGCCTGGGGCGCCATGAGCTTCGATGTACAAAACGACGGACGTCCGGACCTCTACTTTCTCGGCTGCCTCTACGGACGCGGCGGCGGCCTCTTTCCCATCGCGGGCAGCGACCCCGGTCGCCTGTTGGTGAACGCCACGAAACCGGGCGGCCCGCTGCGCTTCGCGGACCTGACAGCCGAGCACCAGGTCTTTAACATCGAAGAGCTGCAGTATGACAAGCTGGCGTCCGAAGGTTACATCTACCGCAAGGCGCCGCTGCAGAACTGGGGCAAACGCGACATGGTTTACAGCTACGACCGCAGCAATTGGGCCTTGCAGGGGCCCGGCATCCAGGAGAGAGTCAGCAACCAGGATTTGATCCAGTGCGCCGAAAACGGACGCTCGGTCGTGGCGGCCGATCTCAACGGCGATGGTTTTGCCGATCTGATCCTGCGCAACCAGGGCGGCTATGACAGCAGGCGCTCGAATTCAAAAAACCTGAAGGCCGATTTTAACGGACGCCAGCAGGTTCTGCCCGCACACAACAACAACTACCCTTCGCCTACAAACTACGAGCCCGGCAGCACACGCCTGTTTATCAACAACTATTCCGCCAACAACTGGCTGAAGCTGCGGCTGGTGGACGATACGCCCGGCTCGTTCAACCGCGATGCGATCGGCGCGCGCGTGATTGTTAACAGTCGCTACTTACAGGTACAACGTTCCGGACAGGGCGGCTTCCTCTCGAATAAATTCGCCGACCTGCTCTTCGGCCTGGGCGATGAAAGCGCCGAGATGATCGAGATTCACTGGCCCGACAGGGAGCGGACCGTTACCCGTCATAAGGTCGATGCCCTGCGCAATACCTTGTTAACCATCAGCAAACACAACGGACTGCAGGAGGCCGTATAATGAGCTCTATTCGACATATCTTTTTGTTCCTGATGCTGGCTGCCGCGCTGCTGACGCTGACGCAGTGTAGCTCCGAAACAATCCGGGGCAGCGCCCGGGTGCAGCCCAGCCTGGAAGATCGCAAGCCGGACGGCAGTCCCTATACGCCGTCGACGCAGTCCTTTCTGCGCGAACGGCACTGGTTGGAATCGGTCAGCGAGGTCGAAATCAGGACCGATGGTGACGATATGGCCACGATCGAGTTTAAGAGTCCCGATGCAGACAACTACCTGCGTGTCCACAATTTACCGCTGCATCAATTGGTACCGCGACTTCACTATCACAACGCAGAGCCGCCCGATGATTTCGACGCCCTCAATCTGCTGCTGGCGGAGTTTTCACGCAACAGCCTGAGCGTGCCGGTGGGCAAGGATGGCGATGCGATGGCGCATTTCCAGACCAGTCTGCCGGAAGACGTGCCGTGGATCTTAAAAGCCAACTACCGCTTCGAGCCGAACAAATTCGTCCGACCCAATCGCGTATCCGTGATTAACAATTGTCTGAAGCCGGGCTTGTGGGAGTTAAATGCCAGCGACCGCAGCGGAGAAATCTACCATGCCTGGTTCACGATGCCCGACGATCTCTATCTGGAGTTGGCGGCGGCGGCGAACGGGATCAGTAAAGACTTTGTAGCCGAAGCGCTGCATTGGCATACCAAGGAAGTACGCCTTGAACTGGATCGCCTGCGGCAAGCGCGTAAGGAGACGTGGCGCACGACGCTCAGCCTTTGTCAGGACGGTGTCAGCGGCTTTTCGACACAGGATTCGCGGCGCAAGCTCCACAAGGGCTATGTCCATGTGCCGGATGGGAATGGCGGCTGGCGTATTCCGCAGCGCCTGAGCGAGCTGACGCAGACCGCCTGCCGTATGAGCAACTTTATCGAGCCGGGTAAATATTCACTGACGGATCGCAAGGAGTTCGACCTGAGTTTTCTGCGCCGTCCGCGTGCGGCGGAAGTGCAGCGGGTTCAGCCGCTTACCAGCTACAATTGGCGGAAGGCTCCTGCCGGCGACAGACAGGGCGACTACCTGGAATTGAGGCTGCACCTGGAGGAATTCGATATCATTGTCGGCAATCTGCCGATGTTCCTGCTGGTCGACCAGGCGGACTTCGCGATTAACGGATTCGGCGTCGGAATTCTCAGCAGCGGCGGCTTCGCCGAGCGCCGCAACTATCTGGTTGACGACGGTCCCGCGCCGAGCTTCGCCTACCTTTGTCGCGAACGGGATGGCGCCTACTACGGTATTAACTCGCACGACTACGGTATCGAACAAATCTTCATCCGCACGCATATCAAAGATGATGTTCCCTGGTGGGAACTGACGATTACCTCCTACGAGCGTATTGTCGACCTTGTTAAATACCGGATCGACATTCCATCGGAGCTGCACGAAGAATTGAAGAACTATTCCTTGGAATATATTGCGCCGCTGTACTTGACCTATCGAGACGACAACCTGCGCTGAGCAGTTGTTCGGAACAGCAGCGGGGCAGCCTGAGCCGCGACGTCTCTCAAGATGGATAAACAACAATCCAATAGTTACCCTCGTAATCCGCGGACATTTCGGCAAGCAGAGCAGTAATGGTGGGCGGAGGCGCGCGTGTGCCCGGATGAAGGAGTCGCACAACGCCAGGGACGAGCTTCAGCTAACACTACAGACACGATCAGCTGCGATGGCGCGAAAGAAAAACAAGCCCGGCAAACAGCATTGTTTATTCCGTTGACGACGGCGCTTTCACGTGTCTGGTCTTGTCGCGTTTCGCTTCGCCCCAACGATTCAGAGCGGGATCGTCGGGATGGGTATCGGGGCAGACTTCGCCGGGCAGCCGCGTCTTGCGCATAACCGGGCAGCCGCAGAGACCACAAATTTTGGCGTTCTCCTTCTGGCTGTTCGTCAGTTTGTACAGCAGCTTCTCCGGCGGCTCGGTCAGGTGGGGACAGGTCATGCAGGCATTGCGTCGCTTAGCCAGCGTTTCCTTGTCCACAACTGCAAAACCTGCCTTGCTCCACTTCCAGAGCGACGCTGCCGCCTGTTTAAGTATCTGACCGTTGGACAGTGAATCGGTGGGCTCCCGCTCTTCGGGAAGCGGCGGAGGATGTTCTATCAGGCGCTGAAGGAAGCGGCGGTCGGAGCGACAGATTAGGAGATTCTGCGCGTACTCCGGCTTCGCCAATGCGGCCAGCAGTACCCGCTCGGGCACCGGGTCGGTTAAACCAAGGATGTTGGCAAATTGCCGACACTGTTCCTGGAGGCTGGGATAGTCTTGTAAGCTATCCAGCTCATTCGCGAGCTCGTGATCCTGAGCCATTGTTCTAATTCCATGATTGTGATTGTGAAGATTAAGACTTGCATCAGGAAAATGCAGCAGTAGACTGGCAGATCTGCAGACTGCCGGGCAAGCCAGCGCCGCCGGCACGGGAGTTCGTCCCGACCAAACGATCGGAACGAGACTCCCGGCGACGGCATGCGGGCATGACGAGCAGACATTAAGCCGTCGTAAACTGGGCCGTCTGGTTAAAGGGGCTCAAGGTTGAGCCGCTTTCACCGACTACATTCATAACGGTCACGATGTAGGTCGTCGCCGGATCCACGGCGGCGTCAACTGTCACCGTATCGTCGGCGGTTCGGAGCGCCGAATTAATCGGCACCGGCGGCGTTAAGGCGTAGTTGTTAATGTTCTCGGCCGAGCTTATCTCCACCGCCTCGCTGAATTGCACGGTGAAGCTTGTCGGGACTAAATCGTCCGGCTCGGCAATGACGACTCGCAAGGCTCCTTCGGTCTCACCGCCCGCACACACAGGTAGGTCGCCGCCGGAGATGGCGACTTCGATCGTCTTGATACGACAGTCGATCGAAGGATCGCCGCATACATCGGCGGGGTTGCCTTCCTTATTCGTGGGGTCGATCAGATCAAAGAAGTTGACAAGTTGCTCGCGCCCTTTAAGAGCCATGTTGAACCAGGCATTGCCATTCCAGGCTTGCCGCAATATGGTGCCGGTACCGAAAAAAGCAGCCTGCCCCATGCAGGACATACCATCCGCATCCACGGGTTCTTCGCCGCTGAAATAGGCCAGCATGTGCGCAATAATCATGGCATAGGCCTCTTCCTGCAGGCCGTCCACCCTCACCAATCCACCAGGTATCACGATGAACTGACGACCATACTCAGTGAAGGCATATGCGTTGGGACTGGTGTTCGACCAATCCAGGTAAAAGTTAACATCCGGATAGAAGGCATTGTAAACCTCGAACAGGTACTTCACCGTCGAAGCACCGGCTGTGTCGTGAAACAATCGCTTCGTGGCATTCGCGTCGACATCCAGTTCCTGAATAGCGTTAATGAAACTGAGCGCCGTTGCCGGAATCGGTCGCGATTCACTGTCGTGCATCTCGAAGCTCGGATGCTGAACTTCAATGAGGCCCACGCCCGCCTCACTCGCCGAAATATGATCCGTCTCAAGATGTGCGTGCGTGATGGCGTATTCCGCCGTCCCAAATGTCGGAAGAGTATTATGCCCTTCGACGAAGACCGAGGCGGGCAGATCATGCTGATTCATCTGTAAACTGTAATCGGCGCTGACGATACCATTGGAGCCAAGCAGGTGATTATCGATATCACCGGTAAAATCAAGGCTGCTGGCGATATGAGTGACGCCGCCCGTATACTCGCCCACCCGAATGTCGGTGACGGCGACCGAGGTACCGTCCACGCGCACGAGCTCATCGGTAACCGGTATAAGCCGGTCGGCGCGCTTCAGCTTGCCGTCGGGCAAGAGGAACAAATGATCTTCCGTCACGACAATTGCATCGGTGCCATACGTTATGTAGATCATCGTTTGTTTGCCTTCGCCGCCCGGCGAGCCATTGGCAAACTCCAGTTGCTCCGTATTCCAGGAGAGTTGCAGATCGGGGGTCATCGCCACGCTGGCTACGAGCACATCGTCGCCATGCACTAATTCCTCGACCACCTGAGTACCGCCCGGAATGTCAATCTGCGTACCATTGGCGAAGCAGGAACAGCAGCAATAGCACTTCAGCAGTTCCCACTGATTACCTTCCGTTTGCATTTTCTGAAAACATTTTGATAAAATGTCTTCAATTGGAACATCGAGGGTAGTATCGGTAGAAGTGTTATAGCACTCGATCGTTTGAATCGGCTCGTAAAGCTGACCGCGACTTGCACAGTTGCTGTGATATTCCTGTGTCACCTGATAGTTGTTGCAGTGTGTACCCGAACAGACGGTGTAACTTTGCGCCGTCAGCCTTTGCACACAGGTTTGCCAATCAAATCCCATAACTCAATTCCTTTAGATTACTTGTAGGTAAAACAGAACTCTCCGCTTCCGCCCTGCCCGCATCAACTTTTGGTCATCCGCATCCGGGATCATCTGATCCGAAAAATTCTCACAAAGCCGGCGAAGAACGCGGGCACGGGGCCCTGGCCGCCCGACCAATCGCTGTCTGCCGGCTTTAGTGGTCGAGACTTCCTAACAGGAAAACTCAGTATCGTCAAAATCAACGTCGCCCTGGTAAAACAGGATGAGCTCCAGGTTCTTAAACTTCGCCGGATCGAGCTGGTCGTTGCTTAGTAACTGACTCAAATCCGGGTTAGTCCTCATCGTTGCTACATCGACTTCAATCACCCAGTCACCGAGCGCGGCGGCCTGTGCGAGTGAACTGGACAAGGTCCCGTAATTGTTGCTAAGCGATATGTTTTCGGCTGTGTTGCCGGCAATGGACAGCGTCATGAAGACCGGCGCGGCGGGATTCGAAATATCTTCATCAGCATCGAGTTTAAGCGCTATTGAGTTAAGCTGCACGGCATTGAGGTTCGGCAGGAAGACTTTCGAACTGATTGGGAAGCTGATTGTCTGGCTGTCGCCTGTCATTGTCATCAGGCTGTGCCACTCGCTCGCAAAGGCCTGTTTAAGGTTCAGATAGGCCGCACCCGGATAGGGATTGCTGTTCTTCAGTTCATTTTCCACGGCATTGCGAAAGGTCCAGTCGCCGGGAAGAGCGGTATACTTGACGTGCAGCAGAACATCGGCGATGCTATCGAAATCGATGCGGTTCGTCGACTTGGGAATTTCCAGTTTCCAGTTAGACACCGCTCCGCTGCCTTCGAAGGGCAGGTATCGTTCATCGTTAAAATCCAGATGAAATACGCCGGCATCATCAACGCCGCGCGATATGGCGATCTGCTGATTCTGACGCCAACTGACGCGCACACTCGCGTCCGGGTTGGGCGGATCGGAAAGCAGGGATTGAACCGCCGCGAGCTGGGGATCGATCACCGTATAATCGCTGCACTGCGTCAGCGACGCCTTAATATTCTGAAAGGGCCCGACAAGGGCGGGAACAGAGACGGACAAGGTTTTAATCTGACGACGATAATGCCCCGGATAGTCGTAGTCGAATAGTCGTTCATCCAGGCTGAAAGTGCATTTACCCGTTGCTTTCAGTGTTAACAATTGCTCAGGCGCGATCTGCAGCAGCGACACCGTTTTTTCGATTTCCAGCGCCCGCGTATTGTTATCCAGATAGGCTTTTTCCATCTGATTGAGCGCGAACATCAGGCTCTCACCGGCCAGCAAGCCCTTATGCGTCGAATCCCAATAGTTGATTGTAACGAAGCTCTCTTCACTGCCCAGCTCGAACTGATAGGTCCTCTCCGCCTTGCGAGCAAGATCGAGGGCCATCTTGTATGTTTGAAAGTACACGGTCGCAAGGCGATCGAGCATCCATTGATACAGGTCTTCATTACTGAACTTGCTGCGCAGAAAGGCATCGACGTCACCGGCCTGCTTTATTGAAGTCTGGTGGACCGTTAACTCCTGCTTGCTGCTGTCGATGGCGCTCTGCGCAGCGGCAATGCGCTTTTCAATCTGGCTGATTTCGGACGCCGCCTGATCTTTGGCATTGCCCCACTCCTCTGCTCGACGTTGATGGCCACCGACGATGCCGCTCGTCTGGGATCGATAGTTTTCTATTGCCGCTCCGATTTCAAGCGCGCCGCCGGCCGCCTGGACCACGGATCCGAGCTGTACGCCGCCATAAGTCATGGCAAAGGGGGAACCGGCCTGCGGAACGGCATAGGCGATGGATGCCGCCGTATTCATTACCTGTGCGGCAATATTAAAGCCGAGGCCGATGCGGAGAGAGTCGAGCGTTTCCTGTTCCGCGGCGGACAGCTTTTTGTTAATAAGATCAGTATAGTATTTCTGTCGGGCCTTGGCGCCTTTCAGGCTTTCCTGCAGCGCCAGCAGGTTGTTTTGGGATTCTTCTATGCTCTTGTTGCGAATCACGGTCTGCAATTTTAACAGATTATTTTCCTGCGTCGAACGCAGAAGAGCCAATTGTTCGGCATCTTTCTTTTCCAGCGCCGCCAGAATGGCGCTGCCCAAGGCACTTAGCGCCTCGGTCAGACCTCTGGCCCTGGCCAGAATGACGTTGAAACGATAATGCGGCAGAGAACCAAGTCCGTGATTCAGCAGGTCGGCGATGTTATTGCCGGCAGCGGCAGCGCGCACCAGCGTATTCGGATCGATCCGGGGCTGAAACAAAGCCAGTTGGCGCACGTCGCCCTCGAGGTTCATGCAGTGCCGAATTTTGAATAGGCGATCTTCTACCTTGTTCCAGTAGCCGACGAACTGATCATTGGCGGGCACGCAAAACTGCAAATCAAGATCGTTGAAGGCCGTACCGGCAAGAGCACTGCCATGGACCGTAGAGCTACCGGACGGCAGCAGGTGCTCGGCGTCAATGAGAAACTGCGGGATATCGCCGCCCGAATAGGCCGCCTTGATGGTGTAAAAATCCGTTGGAGGCGCTTCCTCGCAGACGCCAAGATCTACCGGACGCGGACCAAGCAGGTCATAGGCATAAATGTAGAGCATTGCGGCTTGCGTGATCGACTCCCAGGAATCCTGTGCAAAGTAATAATCCCCCCAGTTAATCAGGATGTCGATGTATTTCATGACGATTGTCTTTTCGTACGCACCGATACGCAACTGTGCAATAGCATGGGGATCGAAGGGATCGCTGCTGTAGACGGCAAGGGCCGGATTAGTGTCGGAAAGCATCTCTCGTAATGTCTGTAAGTGGTGATTGCGAAAGGGCTGAAACTGCCAGAAACGGCTGCCCAGCGTGGCGATCTGATAATTAAACAGAATGTTGCGCACCATCAGTTGTCGCTCTTCGGTGATCGTTCCGCCTAAAAGAAACGAGAGGTCGGTGTCCGTGCCGAATTCGGTATTGACGCGGCCGTCGGCGTCGACGATATAGTTGTCGCCTCCACCGCCATCAACCGTATTTGACTGGAGCTCGCTTGTAATTGTTCCCGAATCCGCCAGGGAAAACGCCTGTTGCGTCTCAAGGTAGAAGGTATCCTGCCGGATGTTTTGCTCCGCCAGTGTCGGATCAAAGATGTATTTAAGCCAACGCTCCGCCTGCTCGAACTGTTGATCGGCGGCCAATCGTGAAGCAACCAAGAAGGGGACGTGAAAAAAGACCTCCCAAAAGTAATTACCGAAAGGGCCATCGAAACTAACCTGCTCGCCGTCCAGGGCGCTCGGCGGAAGAAGTTTACTACCCGCCTTCAGGCGGTCGAAGGGCATGAGCGGTGTCACCGGTATCTGCTGCGATCGCAACTGCAACAGTCTGTCTACGCCACCTGTAAAAAGGTCGCGGCTGAGAGGGTGAACCGCGCGCGTGCTCAATCGGGTTGTCGTGAAATGGAAATCATGAATGTTTACAGCATTGGTATCGTCGTTGCTGTTCCAATAGTTCAGGGCTGTGGGCGCCGCCAGCGCATAGAGCGTTGTACGGATGAAGGGAAGCTGTTCTTCCGTAATAACCCCCGCGCTCAACTCATTTGCAAGGATAGTGCTGAGTGGAACGATTGACAGCAGATCCTTGTCGATTCGTCCCGTGGTATCAATGACGCCATAGGTTTTCAGCGTCTGGAAAATCGCAGAAGAAGCAGCTTCGTCGATATCCGTCGCAACGAAGGAATTGCTGTAGGCTATCGCATAGTTAAGCAAAATCGCGCTAATGATACTTACCTGTCCCGAGGTCAAATCGCCGTTGGCAATTTCGTTTGCAAGAACCGCGTCCAGGCCGATACCCGTGACGGGATCAAGAATAGAGTCAAGAATCTCCTGATCGGCAATTCCGTTTTCATCAACGATACCGTAAGTACGCAGCACTGAAAATATATTATTCGATGCCGACGAAGTGATGCCATCGACTATAAACGAATGCTCGTCGATAGTGGGAGCCGACACGGTCATGCTCGTACTAATCATGTCGAAATGTTTAGTGTTCGGCTGCAGCAGAAATGTTTCGTCGCCGTTGTCAAGGATAAAATCGCCCGGCTGATTTTTGATCATCATAGTTTTGGCAGTGGTTCCCGCCAGACTGCTGCAGAGAATGGCATCGCCCATAGCAGTGAAAAGGGTGCTCTGGACGGCTTCGATCTGGACTGCGCTCAGAGAATACTGCGAGATGACATTCGCCAGGACAAGGTTGAGATCTACCTGCGAGCTGAAAAACGAAGCGACAAAGTTGTTTGCATCGAGTACGCCATAGGTATTCAGTGCCACATGGATATCATTGGCGGCGGCGGATGAAATGCCCTCGACTTCAAAGTCGGAGTTAGCCAGGGACGAGGGCGCTGTAATGCCGCCGGAAATCGCTGTGAAGTCGCCGACATAGTCGCCGTGAACCGCGTTTTCAACCGGGCGCAGCAACAAAGTGTTAAGCGTTGGGTCTATGACCGGCTGGAAGGGCGGCGGGCTATTCTGCGCCTGTCCCCTTTCCAATAGAATAAATTCCGACGGTGTCAAAAGAAACTGATCCTCGAGGTCGGCGTTGAGAATACGGCCCTTGTTATAGGACAGATAGCCGCTGTTGCGTGTATCTTCGGTTCGTTTCACTTGCAGCGCGCGCTCGTGCAGATGTTCGGCAAATTGCTGGCGATCGGAATCGTGTTCCTGCTGCAGCGTCGCGAGGTTGACACCGCTGAGGGCATCGCTTTCCATGAAAGGACCATACAGCAACAGAATTTTCTCCGCCGCGGTCGCCGGATCAGGCTCACCCTTGAAATTCTGCGGCCCTACATTTAGAGCATAGACTTTGTGCCAGTAGGGGTCATCCATGTCAAAGATGTTGCGAAAGGGCGCAAGGCTTTCGTAGTCGTTGGCGCCCGCAATTCCTGATGTGTAATACACCAGATCACCCTTAACAAAATTTTGCGGCTGTACCCATTTGCCGTGAACATCCGTGAAGGAGTAGCGAATCGAGGCGCGGTAGAGATTTTTCTCGGTGGACTTGCTGCCATCCGCCGCCGTGGTATGAATGACTGAGTTGGTAGTTTTATTCACTTCCACCCAGAAGACAAACAACTTATTGAATATGTAAATCGGTGTAATCTGCTGCGAAGGAATACTAAGCTCGAGTTTGCGCCACTCGGTCCATGTTACACCATTCTCCTGTGTACAGTAGTAGTATATCGGCGGATCGGTTTCCGTATGGGCAAAAAGAAAGAGTGTATCGATATCGCCGCGCTCGGGATCGGGCACTGTACAACGATAGGCATTGCTGTATTTCAGTTTGGCCAATTCGGCGAAGGATGTGAAATAGGCTTTGAAAGCATCGTCGACCGCGCCATCCGAGAGATCCGACTGCAGGAGTTTGTTCTCAAGATCTTTAAAAAGCGCTGTTTTGGAGCTGCGCAGGGATGGGTCGATGTAGTTCTCGGGATAGAGAAAAATCTGGCGATTAGCCTCCCACACGCGATAGTTCATTATCCATTCCCACCAGGCTTCCGGAATGTCAATTGTTTCGACACCCTGTTCCAGCCGCAGACGACATCGCTGCAAGTAGAGTTGGACGGAGTTCAGGGCCTGCACGATATAGGATATCTGCGTGCAGCCGCTCATTTCGGGATCGAGCAGGAAATACTCGTAGAGCTTGCGGGGAGTATTGATATCCGCATAGCTTTGGCCGAGACGCCAGATACTAAGGCTTACAAGTGCGTCACGCCTGCCTTCCAGCATTCGCTCCTGCAGCTGTTTATAGATCGAATCCCATTGGCTTTCAGAGTATTGCCCTCGCAGGGTTTCCAGCAAGGAGTCTGAAGCATCAGTTAACTTCTGCCAGTCCGATGTGGTGTAAGTGGCGATGTTCGCGAGATTGCTAATATACACGATATCGACGTTGAGTTTGTTTTGCAGCGCCATTACTGTTTCAAAACAATGCAGACTCGAAACGGGATCGGCGCCGCTGCAGTTCAGAGTCTGATTCATTAGTTCCTGAACCGTCGCCTGGTCCCAGCCGGTCGCCGCCGCCATCTCGTTAACATCGTTTCCGCTCCAGTTTGTAATGAGGCCAAGGAACCGATTGTCGTCATCGCCATAGGCATTGACGAAGTACTTAAACGTCTGAAGGTTTATCAGATCGTCCGGTGTCGGCTGGTTCAACGAGGATACTCCGAATGCAGACGGTTGCACGGCAACTTCGACAAGTTCCGTCGCGGTATACCCCAGCTTGCGCTGTACGAGCAACCACTGTGAGAATGACATTAACATTGCATCGATATAGGGCTGAAAGGCACTTGGATTTCCGGCTGTCGACGACGTCAGAAAAGCATCGGTATAACTCGCGGCACCGGCGGGAAGCGTCTGCACCTGAGCAGCGATGGACATCAACGCGGCGACAAGGTCGGCAGACAAACCGAAGAATGCCGCCAGGTGTTCATGCAGATAATCCTGCCGTTCAGCGGCGGAGGCCGAACTTCCCGGCTGTTGCTGCCAGAGAAGATCCAAAAAGCCCTGAACATTCGCCGTTTTGTATCCGGTGTCGACATACTTGCTGGTCGTACCGTTAAGAAAGTACTCCGCTTCGTAGACATTGACGCCCGTGTTTTTGAGCCAGGTTGCCAGTTTGATGAAACTGCGAATGTTGTCGAGCGTCATTGTCTGGATCATGGATTCGGAAAGCAGACTCCAGATTGAAAGACTCTCCCGGATTGAAAGATCCATCGTCTGCGCAAGCAAGCTATGGCGATACAGAATCGAAAGATTCTGTACTGTCAGATCCAGGACCGTGCCAACGCCAAATACCCATTCACCAAGGTAGTTGAGATCATCCATGCTGATATTCAGACTCGCGCTAAGCGAAGCGGCATTGATCAAATTCTGATCCAGGTCCGGACCGCTGTTAAGACCTATCGTCCAGGTCAGAGTCGGCGTTGTCGCAAAAAGCGAATTGAGAGGTGTCGCCATTTCATCGGTATATACCGGATGATATGGCTCATCATCGCCGATAACATCGGGATTGTTAAAGATCGTATCGAAAAGCGATATACTGTGAGTGCTGTCGAAGACACCCGTGGTTTTTATGTCGTAGAGCAGAGCGCAAACCTGCTCCACGTGCAGACCCTGTTCATCCGCAAGCTTTTTGATTCCGACAAGATCACTCAGAAGAATGTTGTCGAAATCGGCTGTTCCCGGACCGCCGTTCACTGTCGTCAACGCCCAGTCCAGGTTGCTGTACGACCATTCGAGCTTGCGCGCAAGGCGGACAAAGCGCAGGATGTTATCCAGGGCGCCGTTGTTGAGATTGTCGATGACATCCGGATCGGCGTCGGTGGCGCCGGGACTTATTACAAGCGTATTGGGCGTAATCGAGCGATTGATATAGAATTCACTATTAAGGCCGGCTTGAATCTCATCATCACTTAACTCCTGATACAGCAGCGATTTCAGATCATCGAGGCTGAGGCTGGTTTGAGCCAGGAAGGCATCAACATTTCCAAGGCCGCCGAGGTCGGCATCGGTGACGCCATAGTATTGCGCCAGCTCCGCGCCTGTTGAAATGCTTGTTGTGATCCGGTCCCGCTCTTCGAGCGATAGTGAAATTGTTTCGCGGACAACATTGTCAGCTCCGGCATTAAAGAGATCGAACACTGTGGCCAGGTCCGTCTTGACCTGTGCCAGATAGCTGCGTATTTCAAAAAGCGGCCGATGAAAGGAAAGGTCAAATGGATAGCTGGCCGTCGCGATGGTCTGATAGACGTCGTCACCGACGCCGAGACCGAGATCGGCTTTCAGATAGCTTTCAAGACTGTCGTTAGCGATTTGTAAATAGGGCACCAGACCATTTGTCTTTTCGCAAGTCAGTGGTATCGCTCCGAGATCCGCCCGGCGTTCGAGCAGTTTGAGTCCGGCAGGAATCGTCCCGCTGTTAAGGCTTGTAATGCGTTTATCCACGATCCGCAACAGGTCGACAAGATAGGCGGCGGCGCCCAGTATCGACTTGCACTCGGAACAATCGCAGTAGTTCTGATTTCCAAAAGTTTCCTGATACGAGGCAAGGTTTTCGAAAAAGTTGTGGATGTCGCCGCCGGCGTTAGCGCCGATCATCTGACGATAGTGCGGTGAGGCCACGGCGTCCTTGGCATTGGCCCACACCAGCGCCGCACGCTGCGTCAGTGCAGTTGCATTGCGATATATCTGCCGCGCCAGCTCGCTGTCACCCTGCAGATTGGCCGATTGCTCGCTAACAAACTGACTCTCTGATTGTGCAACGATTGCATGCGCCGAATCGAAGCCGTTGTTAATCAATGTTGCGCCGACCGTACTATCCGGGTAGACGCGCAGGATTCGCTGATGCACCATGAGTTCGTCGAGCACTGTTTGCTGATCGAGACCACTGAAATCCAGGCCGGCAATGGCGCTTGCGTCGTGGAAGTCGAATTGTACGACGTTAAAACCTGGATTCTGACTGTAAAACGGATCGACGACGGGCGTTGATATTCTGGGATTAGATTCAGGCATGAGAATATTCCGTTTATGTACTTTGATTGATTTGTTTAATTTTCTATTCGAGCTTGGGATATGGTCAGGCCGGATCGGCAATCAAATACCGATTGTAAGGCTTTCCGGGATTAATGAATGTCAGTCGACGTTTTGAGATTCAACTCAGGGCGGAACGGATCCATCACTGAGATTTGTGAGGAGAACGGCCGCACTGAGGGTTGCAGGATCACTAAACACTGCTGCTCTCCCTTCCAGCTCTTCAAATTGTCCTCGTGTCAGCTTCGGCAGGTCGCCGTCGACTGTCATCTCAAAGAATGGTTCATGCGGCCGATCTTCGTGGAAGTATTGCATGTGAACGCTTTCGGCGCGGTGGGTTCCGGCTCTCATTTTGAACGATGTATCGACTAATACTTCGGAATTCCCGCTGATAGCTTTGTCGAAGGGTATCATGAATGTGTTGGCGCCATGCGAGGCCGCCGCCAGATTGTCCTCGTCCTGCGCATCTGAACCCGCTTCACCAACGCCAACACCATGAAGGATTTCGTACTGATCTTCCACTTTCATATCGATCGACTCCATATAGCGAGTGGCACTGGCCTCGCCGCCCGTCATTCTGCGAAAGTGTTTACGGTGAGCCGAGGGGTCGCGAGGTGCGGTCCGAGATTTTACACGAACTCGTCCCAGACCGCGAACTTCGGTGGGTCCATCAAAAAACACACCTTGCTTTTCTTTGGCCTGCCTGGCAGCATGTACCAGTGCCTTAAATCTTGAGTCCTTGGCGCTGGGCACCGTTCGAATGCTCTTCAACGATCGCCCTTTATTAGCCCCTGGTCGCCGCTTGTCAAGCTCGGCAGCAGCCAGCGATGTAGCCTGGAAAGATGCGGCGCTGCTAACTCCGGGAGTTCTTCGTTCACGTTTAGCTCCACCCTTCCCCAGAGCTTTGTCGCCCATTTTGCCTTCTCGATCCACAAAGTTGACCGGATCGTTACGTACAAAAGCATAGAAATTCAAACCATCCACGATTCCCGCCGAATCAGGACTAAGCCAACGTCCCAACCAGGGAGCGTAGTAGCGCGCGCCGTAATAGTATAAGGCCGACGAATCGTCGCGTTCCTTGCCGGAATAGCGTCGAGTCTTTCGCAGGGCACTTCGTGACTCCGTCGCAGCGATAATGGCGGTGCCGCCAAAGGGATAGAATTCTTCGTAGCTGCTCACTTCGGCATCTTCATCCAGTTCCAGTCCGATCGAGCCGAGAGCATCACTCAGTTGATAGCGCAGGCTGTATACACCGCTTACATCGGTCTCGATTGCATGATCATCCTTAAGCCAAATGTCTGCAATTGCCGCCAGTTCCCTACCAAGGTTTATTCGGAGTGACTGGCGATCGAGTATCGTAGTGGTATCCGCTCCGACGACGTTATAAATTCGCTTTTGCTCAAATGCGTTAACAGTTATTCTGTCAGTAATAACTTTTTCAATGCCGCCACTGCCCTTACGCTCTTCAACAACCCTGATACGGCGTCCCCGGGAATTATAGAGATAATAATCGGCATCCTTTGTTCCATCCGGATGAGTAGTGTAGACAATCGCAGCCGGTAGGTTGCGATAGTTCCAGATTATCTCTTCCAATTGCGGGCCGGACAACTGGTTTCCGGCGGCATCATAGCTTTCGTTAAGCAACTTGTTTGAATCGGCTTCGATTTGCTCTGTTCTCGTCCAGCTTGCCGATAATGCCGTATGTTCTATCGAAGTCAGATTATCGCCGTTATCATAACTGAAGCTGCGTGAATAGGCTTCGAGCGGAATATTTGGCATTGGACACAATGACATTATCGGACTTTGTTTTAGCTCTGTCCGCCACGTATCTTCCTGGATGCCGGGATGCTGTCTGCCGCTGGCCGAGCTCAGACGGTAGAGCGCATCATAGTTGTAGTCGCGCAGTTTAGTCGCGCTCGTCTGGTCGCAAAAAACCGCCTGAGCGGACCGGTCGTATTGTCGAGTAATCAGCCCGCGTGGATCATAGAAGTATGCAAGATCCTGAATCAGGGTTTCTCGCGGACCGCCGCCCATCCCAAGGGCCGGGCGTTCGGATTTCAATGTGAGCAAATGGCTCGTTGTTTCCTCGTACGTGAAAGTCGTTGTGACCTGATTGCCATAATCAATGCTAAGGCGATGGCCATAGGCATCGTAGTCGATATTGTTAACAACTGTCTGCGACGGCTCGCCGGGGAGTGTTAGATCGATTTGCCGTTGAGGTCCGCCAAGGGCATAGCTTACGTCGGTCTGACTGTTATCGGCGCCGATCAACTGAGTCGGACGGCCGAGAGCGTCATAAACATTGCCGCTTATAAATTCATCCGGTTCGAGATCGACCGAGGGAATATTGCTCCAGTCGACTTCGCTCTTGTAGTCTGTGCGCAGGCTGCGGCGCTGCCTAAGAAGTTCACCATTCAGGTCATAACTGTCGTAATGCAGGACGCCGGCCTGGTCATAGATCGTGACGGGTTGCCCCCGTAGATTATAGTCGGAAGCATCGGCAGCACTTTCGCCATATACCAGCTTGTGAACACTGTGATCGAGCACATTGCTCTGGGCATCACTTCCGACGATCCTGACTTCCGTCAAACGTTGCAGATTGTCGTAGGACAAACGGTGGCGGAAGCCGCGCGCATCCCAGATGAGCACTGTCCGGTTGTGCCTGTTGTTCAGGCTGACACGCATTCCGGCGTCGATGCTTTCGGCCTTGACGATCGCGCCGCGCATATCATACACGTTACGGAGATTGACCTGTGCCGTGCCACTGGCAAGAATACGCGGGTCCGTCAGGCTGAGGATGTGGCCATTGATATCGAAGCTGCGCTGTGTAGCAAGATATTCATAGTCTATGCTACTGTCCGGCTGCGGCAGTGCGTTAACTCGTACATCCAGGAATGCGCGGCCCATCGTGTCCAACACCTTTTCTTCGGGCGTGTTGTAAAATACCGCCGCTTTAACTAGCGCATCGTGTTCATTCGCAAACTCCGGCGACTCATCCCCAATGTTTGCCAGATAATAGTCGGAATCCATAATGGTGTCGTCTTCGTCGTAGAGTTTCTGCCACCAGGCGCTGAATTCCATCCGGCTGAGGAAACCCTTGGGAGTGTCGATACGGATGATGCGTTGAAGCGGATCATATACCGTCACGGTCGGAGGTATCGTCTCCCCCGCTCCCGTTAATTGCCGTTGATCTTCATAGTTGGACGTATCGCTGAAATAGGGATGATATTGTTCAACCGGCAGCTCCTTGTTGTTGTACAGAGTCATTCCCGTCATCCGCCAGCGTTCGCTGACCGCTTCAATCTGTCCTTCATTCGGTCCGCTGCTGATACGGGCCGCGCCGGGCTCTACCTTGAATTTCTCCTGGAGATTGCGAACAAGTCCATCGAAATACTGAAGCTGAATTTCAACAAGCGACTCCTCGCCCGGAGCAAGTTCACTTTCGTGCTGATGACGGTGCAGAATGAGCGAATGTGAAGGTGTGGCGGAGTTCATCCAGCTCAGTGGATCGTTAAAATAGACCGCTGTCATCTCCTGCAGATAGGTGCCGGGATCACCGACAATGTCGGCGGCGCTGGTATTCGCAGGAAACGCAAAGCTTGTGGCTTCCGGTTCTCCCTTGTTAACTCCCTCGACTGTTCCGTGGCGAGCCACAGCGCTCGGAACGGCCAGCGGATCATAGAATATCTGCGTAACATTGGCATTCCTGTCCGTCAATCGCCGCGGCCGCAGTGCGTGATAGTCAATCTCCTGCGATGTGACAAGCGCTTCCGTATCACTAAGATGTCGTTCCTCCCGCACTGCCATCAAGTAATAAGGAGCGTCATAGCTCAGGGTTGTGCGATGATCGAAGTCAAGGTCGCTGCCACCGAGGTCAATTGTCTTCCAGGGTAAGTAAAACTGATTCGCTCCGCTTAAATAGTGCAATACGGGACCAGACGCCCACCAATAACCGTCACGCAAGATTGCATTCGCCTCATCGCCCATCATCTGGGCATCAACCTTGTTGTTAAAGGCTTGTCCCAGCCAGGCGTCCGGTACAATAGCCTCTTCCTGGTGGTGCATAAGCGCGCGCGCAGTCAACTGGCCTAAGGGCAGAGCTGCATCCTGAGCGTCATTCCAGTAATAGCGCTGCTGCCACGATAGCAATCGCGCCTGTGGAGAAAGACCGCTGAGGCTTTCGTTAAAGGCGAGAATCTGCCCGAATGCCTGCTGGAGCTGCTGCTGCAAATCATCATAACTGAAGTACATCGCTCCCTGCAAATCGAGCCCGGCAATCTCGAAGCTGCGCTGTTCGTTCAGCACCGCGATATGACGGAAGCCGTTGGTATGGTTAACAAAGGCACGACGCTCCGCTGCTATTTTCAACTCTTTTTGTTCGGCATGCACCGCTTCGCTTGGGTTTTCATGTGAACTGAGGACGAGGCGCCGGGGATAGTATACACTGCATGTATCAAGAATATTGCCAAAATCATCAACCGCTAGCGTCAGATCGTGTTGAACCCGAGGATCGGCCGGATTGCGCTCGTATTCGAAATGCAGGTTTTCAAGGGGGTAAACATGGAAAGCCGCGAAACGCCGATCGGCACGCGCCTGTTCGAGTCGCACGTGATAGCGCGTTTCACTCAGGGCATAGGGATGTTCGCTGAGGCCGGGCTGCTCGTCGTCGGCGTAGACTTCCTGGCGAAGAAGTTCGCCGCGCAGAGCCGCATACGCTTGCCGTAGTGTTTCGGCATCGTTGTTGTCGACGGCCGGATCAATGCTGTTAGGCATAACGGCGCGCGCCTCGGAATCGCCTTGATAGCGATCTCGCTCAAAATTGGCCTCCAGCGCTGCGGCTTGCTCGAATGCCCCGGTATTAAACCAGCTTCGCGTATAAGCCGGCGCTGAATGCCGTTCTGCGCTGTGTTGTACCGCTGCTCCCGGATCGCTGTGCAGGCCAGTCTGCGAAAATGAATCGTAATCCGCCGAGTCCCAATGTTCGACATAAGCAAAGCCGCGAAACTCGCGTTCCGCCGGATCATAGTAACCGTCATGATAGGCATAGCGACTTTGCGACTTTGTGCCGGTAATCTCATCGAGCGTTTCAATGCTCGCCAGGACGTGTACCGGAAAAGGAATCTTCGTCGCCCATTGCCTGCCCTGGCTGAGATCATCCAGATAGAAGCGGGTTGAACAACGATAGAGAAAGCGGGTGCTCGCGCCAAAGTTGTTGCGGACCTCCGTTAACAGATAGGGTTTAACGCCTGATTGGTAATCGGCCTCCACCGGTTCACCTACGAAAGAAAAATAATAGTGCCGCGCCACAGGCAGCATCTTGCTGAAGATCAGACATGTGCTGCCATTCCCGGTCACATCGGCAAAACTGATGCGATCGCTGTCACCGAAACGTTCCGGTAAGCTAATCGAAATCGCTTCGCTGAAGCCGTTGCCACCCTGGTTGATATACACATCCAGCCTGTCGGAATGAACATAGATCAGATCAGCGGTGCCCGAGCCATCGAGATCGACCAGGTGCAGATTGCGGGCGTTAAAAGAGTTGTCGAAGCAGGGTGCATTATCCAGGACGACCCTGGCGCCAAACCTGCCGTAGCCGAGGCTGGGCCAGCATTCGACGATTCCGGTCCGAAGCCGAAGCCGATGTTGAAGTCCGTCGCCGAATATGTCGGCAAAAGCTGTTAATTCACGTTCATATACCGAATTCCAGGCCGGCAAGTCTTCCAGCAAGGGAAGACGCTGCGCTGGAGCAAAGCCCTCAGCTCCCTGTGATTGATAGAAAAGAAGGCCTTGCTCCTCCGCCAGCAGGCGATCCGCTAAACCATCGCCATTCAAATCGACCAGCTCCGCCTCGGCAAGCGCAGAAGCATTGGGGTAGGCGGGAAAGTTGTGCCAGGTGTTCCAGCCTTCGTCCCGTCGTGCGCGAAAATAACCGCCGTGCAGCGCCTGCTCCGTGACAAGTTCCGGTAGACCGTCGCCATCGATGTCGGCCAATGCCGCCGCTGATTCACTCAGCATAGCGCCGATGTTGGGGAAGACGGCGGGCGGCGACGGCGCAGCGTACTGACCGTTGCCGAGGGCCCGCCAGTATAAAGTTGTTGTATCATCCGTGTAGAGAATGCCCGGAATACCGCTGCCATCGAGATCGACCGGTCGGAAGGCAGCGCTGAAGGCTTCGTTCGCAAAGGTGCCTGCATCCGGAATCGTCAGCTTCTGAAAGGAGGAGCCGGCTGGATCAAAGCCGCTGAAATCTAAAGCCAGCGGCGGCAGCTCTTTCGTCGAGTAGGTAGCATCGGCCGATCGCCGGTAACCGACCTCCCGCACAGCGGTCAGGCGGCTAATGACGGGATTGTCGGAGTAGTCCAGATGCAGGGCACGCGTTAAGAAACGCTGATTGTTAAACTCGTCGTGCAACTGGTGATACATCAGGATATTGCGCACCAGTCGGTTAGTGCGGATTTCAAAGCCGGCTCGATACGTGGAAAACGGATCTTGTCGCGCCGCCCACTGACCCGGGGGATTTTCAGGCTGGTCGACATCGTACTCGCCATAGTCAAAAACCAGCGTAAACGCAAACTGCTCCACGGGGCCGCCGCCAATGTCATAGACATAGTTGCCATACTGAATGCTGCTCAGATACCTGTTGCTTGAAAAGTTGCGTCCGACATTGTAGGTCTTATCCGGCTCGTTAAGTGCATCGCCCGCAGTATAAGAAAACAGTGTCCGATTGTCATGAGCATCAACAATTTCCTCGATCAGCCAGCGGAAGATACGCTTGGGATCGTCGGGGTCTGCGACTCGCGCCGCGGCGCTCTTTCCAAAAGTGCTGCTGCGATTTTCGTGATCGGTATGGCGCCAGTAGGACAATCCACTGTCCAGGCTGCGCCAGTACTCGATCTTGTCGAAAGCATGATCGCGTCGCGGGCGAAACTCGCGCACATGCCAGGATTCTCCATCCTGGTCAACAATCTGCTCGACCGTCTGCCAGTCGCCGGGCGAAGCTTCCACAAGTTTTGGGACAAGATCGCCCTCGCCGGCCAAAACGAAGATATCAGAGTCATCGTAACGGGGAATGCCCTTGCTTGTTTTGCGTTCGATCGATGGAAGATCGACAGCGAAGCCGATACCGAAAATACCTTTGCCGCCTGCGGAGTTGTAGCTGAGCGTCAACTGCGGTTCTACTTCACGGCATGGAGACAAGGGCAGAGGTATGTCAATATGAGCCGAACCGCTAAAGACATCGGCATGGGACGATTCAGCGATTCCTCTGATGGCGCCGCCGCCGCTTGGCACACTAATGCGAGGGAGTGATAAATTCTTCATGCGGACGATTAGTGTAATGTTGATATATTTTGTTAGTTTAAGTCTGCCATGTTTTAATCTTCCCGGAGAGCCATTGAAACTCAGCCGAAGGCAGTTCTGCAACTCGCCGTCACAGCATCCCATCTGGTCTGTACGCCAGGGGCGTGATCGAGAAGGTCGATGACAGTCGCTATCTCACATTATGTGCTTCCGGCCAAAACCTCCGATGAGTCTCCGAAAGTGTCACCGTCGATGTGCGACAAACATAGCTCAGGGAACAGCCCTGGCTATTACCACTTTTGGCTGAAGATGAAATATCGAGATCGATTCGGAAAGCAGATCGAGCTGATTCTGCAGCTTCTTTCTGATACTATAGTGAAGAATTCGCGCTACACTCACCTGGGCAAGATGAAAGATCGAAGGCGAACTCCTGGCAATAGTGCCTATGCCTATTGCGAATCGAGTTCGAAGTATTCTTCTGTCCATCCCTTTCTTTGTCGGACCGGCTTCCTGGCTTATGTACATGCCGATTATCACACCTCTTTCACTGTTTTTTGACTTCGACCATCAGTCGGGCAGCACCTCCGACGAACTCTTCACTGTTTGGGATCTCTATTCGGGAATTAGTGGTAATATCGTAGTAGTCGCTCTTGCCTTTCCCCTGCTCCTGGCACTTTCGTGTATCGTTTTTGTTGCGAGCAATGATAAACTTGAAGTCAAAGAGAAAAAGCTATGGATATTCGGATTGCTCTTTCTCAACATCATGATACTTCCAGGGTTTTGGTATCGTTTTATCTGGAAAGCGAAAGCGCCATCGCTTTGATTTCACGAAATCAGATGCATTGGGAATTGCTAGCCCGTGGCAGATTCACAGCGATACTCGGAAGTCGCGGGACAATCAAGTAAGTGCAAAATTTAGTCGAATCTCGTATTGATGCTGCGTGAAGTCAGTTTCGATAGTCGATATGATATTCAGTCAGGCTGTTCTTCATGGACTATTTTTTGTTTAACATCGTGCTGATGCCATCCATCGCTGCAGGCAACTGCGGCAAAGGAAGCACGCTCCGGATGCTGGAATTCGAGAGCGCGGTACGTTGAGCCGCGAAGGGATTGAGGTAGAAGGGTAGGCGGGCAAACAAGTAGCCATACAAATAATTGCTATAGCAACTATACGCGCGACTTTGATTCGCCCGAAGGGCCCTCCCCCGCACTTCCGCCACCAAAGACAGCTTGTGGCAAAGCCACAGTCAACCACCACCGATCCCACACTATCAAGCATCAGCTCGGCTAGTTTCAAGGTCACGATCGCCGTGTTTGTGCACCAAACAGTTTGCAACGTTACAAATACCCGACAACAAATCCACAGCGTAAAAAGCAGATTACAGTGAAAACGCGTAAAGGTGCTGTTCGCGACATTAAACGGTCAGAAATTTTGGGTATTAGTTATTAGCAATCGGCGACCTGATACTTCTTCCATGGAGCTTGCCGATGAACATCACAGTTGTGGAATCAATGGCGTGAGCGCAGCCGATCTGTCGGCGACTATACGTATTGCTCATCAGCCGACGAACGATAGACAACAGGGCTCTCCGGATTAACGCCGCCCCGACGCCATCCGACGCGCCTCCGGCAGGAGCCGCAATCGCAGCATGCTCCAGATGCCGAAAATCGGACCGGGAACGAGGATGAGAAAGACGTACTCCCAACCAAGGAGATCAATGAACAGGGGAACAAGCTGAATGCTTATTAGAGTCAACAGGAATCCCGCACTGGTCTGTATCGTTAGTGCGGTACCGACATAACGCGAATCGCTGAGTTCAGTGACGGCGGTGCTGAATTGCGCACTGTCGGCAACCACTGCAAAACCCCAGAGCAGGCACACTGCCGTTAAGGCAAACGGCGAGCCAAACAATAGGCCGGACACTAGTGCGCACAGACCAGAGATAATCAAACTGGCGATCGTGATGGCGGTACGGCCAATACGGTCGGACAAAAGGCCGGCCAGTATACAACCAAGGACGCCGATCGCAATAACGCCGAATCCTGCCAGGCGGGCGGCTTCCATACTGAGTCCGGCCGCCTGATAGCTTGCGATCAGAAACAATGGCGTCCAGGCCCACATAGCGTATAACTCCCACATGTGTCCCAGGTAGCCGAAGTTTGCCAAGCGAGCGGGTTTGTGACGAAAAGACCGAAATGCGAAACGCCAATCAAATGGCGCCGACTGCGCCAGCAAGGGTCCGCTGCGAACAAGCGCCAATGCGATGAAGGCCGCCGCGAGGGCACAGGCCGAGGCCGCATACAACACAGCGCGCCATGGCGGCATGCCATCCGCACCCAGGAGTGGCAGCGCGTTAAACAAATGCGGCAAAGCGGAGCCAAGCGTAACGGCTCCTACCAGTGTCCCAATGGCAAAACCGCGATACTGACTAAACCATGTGGCTAAGATCTTTATGCCGGGCGGATAGACGCCGGCCAGTGTAATACCGGTCATAAATCGCAGCAACAATGCTATTGCCGGGTCGGCATCGACAATGGGTATTACCGCGTTACAAAGGGCTCCCGCCAATGCCGACGCCGCAATAAGTCGGGAGCTGTTTATGCGGTCGGAGAGATCAAAAATGGCGCTGGCAAGCGCGCCCACAACAAAACCGATCTGCACGCTCATCGTCATCCAGCCTTGCTGGCTGTCCGTCAGGCTCCACTCTGTTTTTAGCTGCGGCAGAACCGCCGAGGCGGAAAACCACAATGCCATTGCTAATAGTTCAGCGATCGCCAAAAAGGCCAGGTTGCGCCATTTTGCGCTTTTCGTTCGGGATTTGTCGTTATACTTTTTGCGCATACTCTATGCAATTCAGATTATGCCGCCGGCTCGAGTTAAAGCCCCAGAGCGTCCATCCGTTCTTTTTCATAGCGACCATCTTCGGCGGGGTAGCGCAGCCTTGCTTCAAAGCCGCCACGCTCTTTTGCCAGGGACCAGAGTAGACTTTCACCGGCGGGGAGCACATCGGGCTGCATGCGATACACGGGATCGGCGAAGGCCGTCGCCGCATCGATCAGCCGCCAGCCCTTGCGGGTAAAAGAGTTTAACAGGTCATCCAGGAACAAGGCGTTAAGCAGGTTGTGGTGCAGCAGCAAGATGTGGGGCACACTGCGGCCCAGAAGCGCATGTGAAAGTGCATTATAGAAATTGGCCCGTTCCCAGATGTGCTCAGTAAAGTAATCACCAAAGGCACGGGTTTCGGCCTGGGGATTATCTTCGAGTCGTGCGCAAAGGCGTTGGTCGATATACCAGTCGGAAGCATCGATGCTGACAGCAGCATTGCGATAGCCCGCCTCACGCAGAAATGTTCTGATGGTGTCTCGTTTGACGACCGTATCGCCTTCCTTAAGAAAGGGGAAACGGAACATGCGCTCAAAGCCGGAAAGATGACGAATCAATTCTTCGCCTTTGCGAATGTCGGCCCAGAACTTCGCGGCATCAATGGTATCTGCATGGAAATAGTAGTGTGAATAGCTGTGGTTGGCAATAATGTGACCGGCGGAGTTCCAGGCATGCAGCAAATCCCTTCCGGCCGGATTATCGACCCGCTTGCCGCAAACAAACAGCGCCACCTGCAAATTCTCCTGTCCTCGCAGAGCGGCAAGAATCTTTTCGTCCCGCTGTCGGGCGCTTAACAAAGGTCGCTCATAGCTATTTGGGTCGTCGAATGTTATCGCCACTTGCGGCTTTTCGATTTCTTCAAACCCTGCAATGGCTTTGTCTTGCAGCATACACAGGCAGAATGCAGAGGCCAGACGAATAAACTCTTTACGATTCATTGCCGTCCCGACAATTAATCAACATTAACATGCCGAAGTCGCGCGAACTGCATCGCAGCTTGCATAGTCGCGATCGCCAGTGTTCGCCAATCCGGATCGCGCTTGCCGCAACTCTATGAGTCATTTGCCGAACTCTCAAAAAGCCGACGAAGCCAGTCATTAACAACACAGTCCGCCACGATATGCACCCGATACTGGCTGCTGTTGTTCGTGACGCGATGCGGCAGGTTGACGTTCAGATACCAGGTTTCGCCTTCCCGCAACGGTACTCGCTCTCCGTCGAGATAAAATTCCACGGCGGGATTTGTCTGCACCGGTACGTGAAGGCGAACTTCACCATCTTCGAGCCCAAGCGAGTGATCCCGATGTTCTTTTATGACGGAGCCGGGCGCCAGACGCAACAAGCGCACCGAGAGCAAGGGACACTTAAAGGCTGCGAGTACGTCGCGGAAATTGGGACTGGTCTGAAGGACATCGGTGTCTGCCCACTCCTTTGTTCCCGGGTTAGCAAACAGACTCTGCACAGGATGCACGGCATCCGCCGGGCCCCGCAAGGCAATTCCGCTCCAATCGCCGCTGTAATTGACTTTAACGAAGTGGGCAATCCAGCTATCGGCAGCTATACGCTCCAGGTCTTTACGAAGAGCCTGCGGATTAAAGGTCAATGGAAGTTTAAGACTCTTGATCATAGTTTTTTTGGTGAAAGTTGCGGCACTTGAGATGCAATACAGCAAGAGCAGCCTTGCCACGATACTCAAGTATCCATATTCAACAACTGAACGCGGACAATCTGATTTGAGTACAATCCAGTCTGAACGCGATTATGACACACTCTGCTCGCGAGGCTCTTTGATCTAATTGCGCCGAATGTTGATTCGACTCCATCGCTAGACATCGCCATTTGAATTTTCTCCTGTCGGCTATTTTTCATCCACCTGAAGAAAGCGCAAACCATAGCGCCTCGCAATCGCGCTTACCTGGCTGCGATCCAGCGGCTCGTCTTTCGGCAGCTGATCGATTTCATCAAAAAAGTGTTCGAATCCACCCGGAGTTATAGTGTTCATCAAGACACCCGGTGTCTGTCCGATATTTCGGAATCTGTGCGGTATGCCGCGCGGCAGATGCAGCAGGGCGCCCTTCGTTGCCACGAATCGTTCTTCGCCGCAAGTGAATTCGTACTTGCCTTCAACGACATAAAACAGCTCGTCTTCATTCTCGTGGACGTGAAGCGGCGGGCCGCCATCCGGGGGCGTCGTACTCATCACTACCGCGTACGAGCCATTGGTTTGCTCACTCATGACTTTGCCGACGATTGTCAATCCGAAGATGTTCCAGGTCTTGCCGGCGCTGGAATCAACGAAGACGGCAATTGAGTCATGCCCGGCAGCGGACTTCTCGCTAAGGTGTTCCGGCGTGGTCTTGTCGTTTGAATCGAGACAGCCGAGTACCACAAGCGAAGAGAGGAGCGATGCAATGATTCTGCGACCAGCGAGCATAGTACCCTTAAACAAGTTGTGAATGTTCATTGCGCCAGCGCACCGGTATTCGGCGATGAGTCCGACGCCTCCCGACCTGCTTCGGCACTCTTGCGAGCCCAGAACAAGGCCGCGCAGCCCACAACCCGGACATTGCTGTCATGGAACCGTCGGGCCAGCTCGTTTCGCAGATCTTCCAGCGAATCGCTTTCATTGCCGAAAATTCCTTTGCCGTTGTAGATCTTCATAAGGCGCTTTGCCACAGCGTTTCGTTGTACGCCGCCCTGAAGTAAGGTACTGCCGAAGACAATCCCGCCGGGATTGAGGTAACGATCGATATGATCGAACACAATGGCCTTGGCGCGGATATCCCCGGGCATACAATGCAGCAGGTAATTTACGCCGACCGAATCGAAGTGTTTTTCTTCAAAGGCAAAGTCTTCCAGGACATTGCGGCGGTAGCTAACGGGCTGATAACGGCTGATTCGCTGCGTCGTGGCTTCCAGACTGTTGGCGTTGAGATCGACCAGGACGACTCTGGGCTGCGCCGGGAAACGACAGCGATCCAGAAAATACCCGGTACCCACGCCCAGGTCGAGGTGGTTGGCGGACACCCGCTGATTATACAGTTCGAGCAGCAATGGTGTCGGGCAGCGCCAGATAAGACGATTCGAAAGGCCCAGTACCAGCAAATCGTATATGGCCAGTGTCGTCTTCGAGTAGACGGCCTGACCGGCCAGAACTTCGGATTCTTTCGCCTGAGTCATTCGTTAACCTCCTGCCGGCGCACAAGCATTTTCGGCTGTCCTGAGTAAAAACGCTCTTCACACAGCAACATCGTGTAATATTCCGGCCTCGGACGATATCCGGATCGATGCGCTCACTGTTCGCTCTATTCCCTTCTGCTGAAGATGCCCGGGCTTTCGATGTTTAAAATCTGCGCAGATACTTCCCTCTGGCCTTAGAACTTAGCGATCCTTCGCTTAGGCTGCGGGAGATTCAGGAGACCTCTGCCCTTCCACTAACGCGTGGGGTTAAAGGTAACGTAGATTGCGCTGATCTTGTCGTCCTGCAGCTTTATTAATTCACCGCAGCAAAAAGTCTCACTGCCGTAAACGATGTAAGCCGCTTTCGTATCGTATACGGCATGCTGAATATCAAAGCTGTTAAACTGCTCCGCGTATCGCCAGCAGGTTTCGATAAAATCATCGGCATTGTCGAAATTGTCTTGCGGACTGCGAAAGGTCAGCTTGTCGGCCAATAGGGCGCGAGCGCCACTGCGGTCATTGGTCACCCAGCAGCGATAATAACTCTTGATTGTTTCCTCGGGAGTCACGTGCGATCCTCCGGCTTAGTATTGGTTAAACAAAGTCAAGCCTGTCGTTCATTCGAATTTGCGGTCAATAGCGCTTATTCAAATTAGTTGTTTTTAAGCCTCCTCATTTTTGAAAGAGGGGCCAGAGGACTTAAGCAGTCCTTAAATATCCATAACCCCTCCTCGTTCGGCGCTCAGTCCGCGCCTCACCCATTTAGCTTAAGAGGAAGAAAGTAGACAAACAACTAATGTGAAAGAACAACAGCTTGTACAGGCTTCACATTTTCTGAAAATTCCGTTGCAGACGCGTAATCTCCGCAAGATGGTGATCATCGTGTTCGGCGACAAAAAAGACGAGGTCCAGCAGACGCATTGGCTGTTCGAGCCGCGGGTGCAATGCACTACGCTCGACCCAGGAAGCATCGAGATCGTCCAGACGATGCAGAAATGCTCCGCGAGCTGCACGCAAACTTCTCAGAATGTCGCCGATATCGGCGCTGTTGTGATCAGCCTCGTGTGTAGCCCGATTTGTAAGATCGGCCGGTCGCAGTCGCTCGCTGCCGGCAAGGATATCATCGAGACGTCCGCTCCAGAGAGGCTCCAGATCCAGCAGGTGACCGACATTCTCCTGTACCGACCAATTGCCGGCCTGCCGCCTGCTGAGATCTTCCGGGGGTACGCTGCGCACAAGCTCTTCCAGCCGGGCCGGTGTGCCGCGCAGACGTTCCAAGACATTGGGGTACATCCAGGCGGGCTGGTCAAAGGCAAAGGAGCGGTCGAACCATTTCATTTGATGGATCCTTCTTGAGTTTTGTCAGATGAAAACACATTGATCGCAACATATCGGACAGTCCATATCGTGGAAGTCCCGAAGATAAGCAAAGACCGTCAGATAGCGATGGCCGGGTCTGAGAAAGCGCCTGGACATCGACCCGGCTACCCTAACTCGGTTCATCTGACCCGCGCTAGGCCACCGGCAGCCGAGAGAATCTCAGCCGAGCTTTCGTAGTTTGCCCCAATCCCACTGGCCATAGACGACCTCCTGCGAAGGCTTGTGACCGGCAATACGCATAGCCACCATTGCCAGTGCGCGGTGATGCGCTTCGTGGGCTACGAGGTAGGCGAGGAAACTGGCCGGGGACCCCTTCCAATTACTGACCTTGCCCTCAGCTTCCGCCTGTCCCAGCATCTCGGCTATCAGCTCTGCCGATGCCTGCAGCGCCTCCCGCAGCTCACTGCTGGACGGCTGCGCGCCTTTGGCGAAACTTGCCACATCTTTCGGCGACTTGCGTGACATGACGCCCAGCCAGCGCATTCGTACATTGTGGATATGGGCAAACTGCGCGGCAACACTGCGCGTACGGCCGGCATAACGATCCGCAAGGTATTCTTCCGCTGTCTGCGCCAAGAGATAGAGGTTGGCTTCATTGCTCATATGCCAGGCTTCGACAAGTTGGGAGTTCATAGGTCATCAGGAGAGATTGGTTTGACAAAAATCGGGCTTGTAAGGAAACTGACGGCAGTTCGCAGCGTTCAAAAGCGCCCGGCCCAGGGCAGGACTGACTGAACGCAGCGATGTATGGCTGCCTCTGCAGTGCTTCAGAAGTTTTGCAAATATCTTTCGTTCGCGGGACAAAGTAACCGCGAGCAGGCTATCAATCGAAAAAAATACATCCCTGCCGGACGAAATCTCCGGCAGGGACAGTTCAGGCCTTAGCAAGAAGCGAGAGCTGATGGCGAATGCGGTATTGAGTGAATGCGAGCTATATCGCTGAGCTATTTTAGGATTGCTTTTGCTTGCCGCGATGTCTGTGTCTCCGAATTTTTTCTTCATCGTAAGTGCCGATAATATTTGCCCGCATGTATTGCCCTTTTGACTCGGCGTCGAGCAAACAAAGGTATTCAGCCTTCGGCACCTTAAGATATCGCCAGAGCTGACCAGTGGTGAAAACGACTTCCAATACCCTCTCACGCTCGCGATAGCCGACTGCGTAAATCATACTTGATTCGACAGTAAGCAATTTCATATCCGACACCCTTAAATTGTTTGAAAAAGAGCTGAATCAGCCAAAATTACTAGTAAATCAGGATACACCAATAATACGTATCTAAGCTCTATTTGTTTCTAATAATTGTTATCAAATCCTTTGTAAAATCAATACCGATACCACGTATCCACATCGTAATAACAGCGGCATCAGTATTAAAACCAGAGATTTGTCGCAGGACAAGGTGTTTCGTTTTTTGGCTATATTGCCCCTTCATTACCCCGGCGAACAACATCGAATAGTGCGCGGCATCGAGTGCCTGTGCATTAGCCAATTGATTCAATCATCACGTGCGGCCAGGGAGAATGAGGATGTTTGAGAGAGTTGTATTCACAATATCCTGTTTTGCACTGATGTCAGGCGTCGGTAGCCCGGCTGTGTGGTCGCAGGGCCTACTTATCGGCATCGAGGCATTCGAAGGACGGCAAACCTGGCAAAATCTGACCCGCTTCGAGCAGGCCCAGGATTACATCAAAAACCTTGACTACGACTGGATGCAAAACGACAGTCTGGGACGGAATGCCGGTCGGCTCTGCCGCTACATCCGGCTGATCAGCGAGGGCCGCGAATCCTTGGCGAGCAACTTTGTGCGCGAGTTCGTCGATACTCTCGACAAAGCCAACTACCGACAGCTCTATCAATTTCTTGATCTCGAACTGATGGATAACGCCGGTCAGTATCGGGAAGCCGTGAAACGTTATGCGCTGGACTCCAGCCACCGTGTTTTCCAGCTCAGTCAATTGCCGGATGAAGAAATCAGCTTCAGCGACAGCGCCATCGGCTCACAACTATACCGCAGCCCCTTCGGTCAGCCGATCGCCGAGGTGCAGATAAACGGTCGGCGAATCAAGGCCTGGCTGGACACGGGTGCGGAGTTGACCGTTCTATCGCATCGTCTGGCGCGGCAGTGCGGCATAAAAAGCATTGCAAATTCAGAGCTGACGATCGGCACGACGACATCCATCGAACTAAAGTCCCGGCTTGCCGTGATTGACGAACTGAAACTCGGCGAAGTAATTCTGCGCCATCACCCCGTCATACTACTGGACGAGGACGAGCTCACCTTTGACCTCGATACAATGCAGGTTAAGATGGAGGCAATTGTCGGCTGGCCGGCCATCCGGCAAATCCGCCTCGAGCTCGACGACCGGAACAATCGCTACCGCGCCAGCAAATCCGAAGCCATCGGCGGCAAAGAACGCAACATGTTCTGGCTGGGCTATCCCGCCGTCAAAGTAATGCACCCCGACGGCCAGTCCTTGATTTTCGTACTGGATACCGGCCTCAACGACACGGAGCTGAAGCCGAATATTTATCACAAGCTCAGCTTCGACAACATCAGGATGGATTCCGTCAAAGTAGGGGGCGCCGGCGGCTTCGAAACTAAAATGGTTCGCGAGGTAGAAAACGTTAGCCTTGTCGTCAGTGGCCTGCGATTTGACTTCCGGGAGCTGTCGACCAGCGATATCATCGATCTGGTCTTTATTCATCAGGACGGTACATTGGGCGCCGATTTGTTAAACGATACACGGCTGGTTATCGACTATCCGAATCGCCTGTTTGAAGTTTTTGACGATTAAACACATCGAAGCCGCGAAATCCGGCAGTCGTCTGTTGAAAGCATCAGTGCTCAGGCGTCCTCGACAACCCAGACGATGCCGGCGCGGGCATTGTCTACAGCTACGAGACCGTGCTGCAAGGCGTACTCCGGATTGCCCAGACCCATTCCACTATAATAGCATGAGTCGGCGGCGAAAAAGCGCTCAAAACGCTCAAAGAAATTTCTCGCCTGCTGCGCATCAATTGTGGGCCGACGGCAACCGATGTGTACCCCGCCCGTCAGAACATCGATAAGCTGCCCTTGTGCCTGCTTTGCATCGATACGGTAGTCGCTGTCCCAGCTACGACCTGTGTTGCACTGTGCCAGAGGCGGCCAGGTTTCATCGTCGAAATACTCAAACACCTGTTCCAGAATCCGCTCGCGCGCTAAACCGAGCCGCTTTAATTCTGCAATAGAGAGCAGCTCGATTATATAGTAGCCGCAGAGGCGCGGGTAGGATTCGAGCTCCCGCCTGAATGCGTTAAAGGCCGGGTCATTGACGGGAGTCATGGCTGTGTACCGATAAGAAGTGACAATTTGCGTGTCGGCTGTCGGCAATCTTTGCCTTGAATGTAAACATGCGGAAAAATAGCACCGCTTTCCATTGACTCCAACACCAAAAAATGCAGGAACATTCGTTTAACAAACCGGAAGGAAGAGGAGACGGCAAAAACACTCCCAGACTGCTGAGTGCACGCGATGCTCAGGCTCCCTGAGATGGGGCGATGTGTTGTTGTCTGGCGGCGCGCAACATCACGCCATATTCACCCGTCTACCGACGACAAACTGTGCTTTGCGCCTCTGAGACGAGTTTGAGTAAGAATGAAGAAAACGGACAAAACACTCGGCGATAATCTTCCAAATGGTTTCAAGCTCATTTGGCATAAGGATCACGTCGAAATTCGTCAATCCTGGCGCAAATGCTGGCATAAGAGGCACTTGAGAGCAAATCTCGCCGGCTCGATCATTTTTTCGATTTATGGCTATTTGTTCCTAGACAAAGTACTTCCCTTGCGCATCCTGGAAAGTACGACAGATACAGTGTTGTCCTTTGTTGGCTTAGGAGTGGCTTTGAGTGTAGTGCCTTTCTTCCTGTATATCACTTTAGCCAGTCGTCTCAACCAAACGTCAGTTGCCATTGGCGAACATGAAATATCAGTCCGGTCATCACCGCTAGCGCTGCCGAGTAAACGAATAGTTCGCCGATCAACATTCAGTAGATTTGAGATTCAGGACCAACCAAGCAGGGATATCCGCGCAAAACACAAATACAGCCGGATAGTTGCGATATCAGGCAGTAGTAATACGACGGTCTTGTTCAACTATATTCAAAAGCTTGAGCAGGCCGAATCGCTGTTGCAATTACTTAACAAATACCAACAGATTTTCACGGATAAGCCGGACAAGGGGTCTCGAGACGCAAAGTAAATTGCCAGCGATTCTTTCCGATAGCTCCGGGAGATTTGCAAACTCTAGTTGTGACAACCATTGCTTTCTCTTCATTTCGCTCTGCCTGATACTACTCGCGTCCGATGCCATTGACTTCGTTCCGCTTATGGCGGAAATATTCGATCAGGTGATCCAGGTCGGCTTCACTCAGGTCGCGATGATCCGGCATGTGCGTGTAACGATAGTCGGAAGGCCTTTTGATCAACTCTCTGACCATTTGTTCGGAGCGGTAGGCCAGGATACTCTGAGGCGCGTTCAGATCCGGTCCGATTTTGCCGCCATCCCGATTCATGGCGTGGCAGCGAACACAGCGTTGCTTAAACAATTGAAAGCCCGCATAGACCGGTGAATCGACGCTAAGGCCTCGCGGATACACCTGGGGATACTCCTCGGCAAAGTTTACAATGCTGATCGAGGCGAGCTGCCAGGGCCAGGGGTAGGCATGTTCCGGCGTCTGCCGAGCGCCGGTCCAGACCAGATAAAACGGTCCGGGCGACGCTTGTTTGCGGCTGATGGGTTCCCAATCTGTAACTTCCAGATCGGCAAAGCACAGATACCCGCCTTCCTCCACGGTCTTCGCGACTTCAGCAACGGCTTCATAGCCATCGAGGGCCTGGAAGGCGACATCGGTGAACGACGCCGGCTTCCATTTTTCGGCATAGGCCATCTGCAGTACATCTTGCAGGGCAAAAGCAAGATAACGCTTGCGTTTGCCGTACATGTGATCGAAAAAGTCGAGGCGATGCGTCGGCAATGCGGCCTTCATTGTCTCCAGGTCCACTCTTCTGATCTCTTCGTCGGCAATCCTGAATTGTAAACTCGGATTGGAGGCTTCCGGATTTGCGGGCATTTGCTCTTTGTCGGACTCGGCGCCGCTGCATCCCGAGACAAGTAAACAAATAGACAATAAAAAGAATCTTTGGCGCATACACTCCTTCAACCCGATGACAGATGCAAGGCTGACAAAACGTTCAGAGAATACTCTTAAACGCCTTCAGCAAATCGTCAGGTCCTAAATTTACATTTTCGATTATCAGATCATACGAATACGTCAAAGCGGCGGATCGCCGGTACACCTCGCGCAGCATTTCCATGGAGGCCGGCAGATGCTGCGCCTGATCACGCTCCGCAACTCGTTGAAGACAAACTTCCAATGGCGCGTTGACGCGAATGAGACGCTGTTGATAATCGCTAGCGAGATTGTTCAACAGTCTATCCGTGTCGTCCGAGGCTCCGGTCAGCTCGATGGTAGCCCTGGAATGGTGTGCGAAATGGTTTGCGATGGCATCCTCTAGCGGGCGATACAAGCAATCGGATTGCAACTGCCCGGCGGGCAGAGCAAGAAACAAAGCCTCTACATTGAAAAAGGGAATCCCGAGCTCGCCTTCCGCAAGGCGCCCCAGATAGCTCTTGCGAGCCCCTTTGGGGCCGATGAGGACGTAGATGGATTTTCGATTGTGATGCATGGCTTTGATCCGGCAATCTCTTGCTTGTCGCCAATTTTCAGATGCTAAACTTGCGATCACGACCGGGATTTCCAAACCTGATGTCCCAGCAAGGATGGAAGAAGACCCGGCTTCGTCAATTGCCGGATGAAAAGACAGCATCGGCAACTCTTAAACAGTGATCAAAGTTGATCGTGTATGTGCTATCCCGCCGCTGCAGGTGTGGCGAGCGCGTGTCTTGTCAAGATACTCCGAGCTAGTGTCCGCGCCCGACGCAAGCTTGACCGAGTCTTGGCTTTCAGTTTGCTCGGGTAAAAGGCTGACTGTCGAAGATAAGCAGTATCCGGCTGATGCGATCGCTCTCGATGGTAAACAGCTGCGCCATAACTTCGCTGATGTCCGGCTTGCTAAAGCGGTAGATCAGACAAACCTTGTTATCGCGCTCAAAGGATTCGATGAGTGTAAAGTTGCAGTCTTGCGGGGGCGCCTGCTTTAACGATTCGATATACGCAGCGGCGTTATCGAATCGGTACATGGGACCTTGAAAAGAAAAGTTGCTGCTAAACAAAGGACCTAATTCGTCCGGATCACGGCCGGCGAAGAAAATCTCCATGTATCGCATAGCCAGATCCAAGGGCTTCGATGTCATTACTTGCCTCCTGCTGTTTTTATGCGGATTGCAGTTCTGACAAGTATACCAATTTGTTGCGGGCGCAGACAGTGCATGTTGTTGTCAGAGCAATGCGCAATTTAAGCTTAGTCACTATTCAACGCAGGTAACACGCAAATCTTGTAAGCTTGACATCATCTATTTCACGCTGGCTCCCCGAAGCCAACTCGATCATTTTGTTGACGCCAACAAATTGGTCCCGGTCGATTCGTTTTCCCTGGTTTCAGTGTAATTCGCGACTAGCCTGCAAAACAAACAAAGAGGATAGGCAAGAGCGCACATTTAATTGTTGCGCTGCCGGTAAGGACTGATACCGACGGTTTTGTTGATGTAAACAATATGGTCGACGGCGTTAACTCTGGTGATTCGCACCTGATGTTCACCGGCAAATACAGTATCAATTCATTGAAGCTTTCGATAATGCATCACCGGATCGAAATTTGGCTGTGTAAGCTGCGCCTTATCGCGCTGTTCTACTGAACAGACTCAGGACCACAAAGTCAGTATCAAAGTCATGAGCAGAAAGCCTGTCAATGAATAGCTCACATAAATCAGATAAAGCGCCTTGGGGCGGTCTTCATAGAAGTATGGCGCGGCGTTGCTTGCGGCGACGAAGCCCAGCCAGAGCATCAAACTCGTCGCCAGACCGGATGCCAAGGTCTCAGTAAACGTCAGAATGGAAGCAAGCGTAAACGAGGCCAGCAGACAGCTGGCAAAACTGACGGCAAAAGCCGGACCCGCACCGCCTTGCTCTTTGATTTCCGCTTCCGACTTATCGATGACGCGCAGCCAGAGTCGCCCGAATAATAGCGGTGAATACCACAGGCCGCCCAGGATGAAATAACTGACGCCGGCCACCAACACAGCCAGCAGATTGACACCACTCCCAAAACTCGCCACAGCGACCTCCTTCCCAATCGTTTCTGAAAAGAGTGCAAGTTCGCGAATTCGGCGGAGCGGGTATTGTACGAATTAGACAGTGAGCGCGGCGAGTGCAATAAGGACAAGATGATACCGGTTGGCCCGAACACAGGCAGGCTCGACACTTGATTATGTCGGAACACGGAGCGTTACCGGCCGATGACTTAGTGCAGCCTGAGCTCTCACAATTGCTCAATTCCATTGGAAGCGACATCGCAGTGACGATGCTCAGGCTGAGTCTCCGTCGCCGCCTCCATCATTTCAATCATTGCGGTAAAGACAGCAGTTATGCGAATGACTCTGTCCATCATGAACTTGAATAAGGGTTTCAGTACGACCCGCGGCAGAGGAATCTTGCAGCTCATCAGCAGGGCATTGAATTCGATCTCTGTGCCGCATTCCTTGGCCTTTAATGCTAAAGTGACGTTCATTTGCAACAGCGAATTCGTCGACTCGACCGTATAATAGTCGAAGGGTTTCCAGTCGAGGATGAGTTCTTTCACAACGTCATTGCCATGGTCGCAATGAGTGCGCGCCCCGATGCCATTGCGACCTTCGGGCCTGAAAACATTGGTCACGATTGCTTGCTGCCACTTTGCGCGCTTGACCGGATCGTTGAGCCATTCCCAGACTATCGGCGGGCTCGCTTTGGTTGACATAGTAAAAGAATAGTCGGCATCCTCGGGCTTGATGGCATAACTACGACGGCGCAAATGCTCCTCATAAAATTCGCCCAGATCGTAGCTGTAGGTTCGCACGGTTCCCAGATGCTCATAACGTTCCTCGCCGCCATGCATTTCGATCGAATCAGTCCCAAGCGAGTCATAGGCCGGTCCGGAGAGAAGCACGTACGCGCTCCAGCCTGTCTCTTCGCCAACGTTGTTTTTTGTCAAACGGTGCAGCAAATTGATGTCCGTGCCGAAGAGTTTGCTGATGCCCGCCACTTTTTGTACCACCGATTCACCACGATGAAGGATAAATTTCAGATCGACCGAAGGTATTGCGCGGCAGGCATCGCAATCGCAAGTCGTACGGCGGCGCATCATGTCCACTCTCCCGCGAAAGTGCAGATAGGTAGCCTCGATGAGTTCCAGCAGCGTCTCAGCGCGCGGGACCTGCGCCGTGGGAACGTGCATATACACCGCATCGCCTTCAACTTCGACAAGCGACAACAGGTCGCCAAGACGCTTTACAAGGAGCTCGAGCAGTTCGGTAATAATCTCGTTGGCGTGTTCCAGCTCCGTATTGGCCATATAGGATGTGAAGCCCGTAATGTCGGCGATCAGCAGGTAACTTTCCTGGGTTTCGCGGCGGCTGAATTGTGTGGTCATATTACTATTCTCCCTTGCTTGCCTGTTGGGGATCGTCTCTGCGCTGCAATCATAAACCCTTCGGCGAATAACCGTCAATATACCGGCAATACAGCAAAATGTTCCATATTAATTGCATCATTTTCCCTCAAACAGTCAACGCGGCAGCTGGTCTGATCGGATGTAGGGCAGATGTTCAGCGCTGCGAGATCCAGGCTAGCAATATTTCAAATAAGTTATTAATATTTTTCCCTCTCCTTAACATAAAGACAAGTTAGGAGATTTTGTGAATTCTAAGCAATTCGAACTCCTCTAGCCCCGCTTTCGCAAAGAGGGGAATTTTAAATACTAATTTGAAATAGCACTAAGTCCTCGGCAGGAGTTTGATTTTTATGGTGCCCTGCCAGCCACGGCCCGCGTCAAGTCTCTTGAGCCGATAGCGGTGTGGAATGCAAAAGTCAACGACAATGGACACGAAGCAGGTGCAAGAGGAATCCTTCGCGCTCGATAGCGAGGTGTACATCCACGGCCCACCCAAAGGAATACGTATTGTTTTTTTGTCGCCCACACACGGTATCACACACAGTCCGAAGCAGCCGTGTTGATGGAACGAAGCTATTACTACCGGATTGCGACGTTCAGCCTACACCCGGCCCGAGCAGCGTAGCATCCCCACCACCCACAACAGAAGCTGTACTTTCGATGGCATCGATAAAACTGGACAATCGTCGGGCAGAAACCGCGAGTACTACGCCATTACTCATCCTTACCGTCCCCACGCGTTTATAGACATAGCTTTCGACGTGCAGGGTGTTGATGATATGTGACTTGTGGATACGACAGAAATATCGTTTATTCAGCTCCCGGTCGAATTCACGCAAGGTACCAGTCACAATAACTTTCTCATTACCCGCAAGAACAAGTGACGTGTAATTTCCTTCCGACAGCAGATAGAGGATATCAGCTGCTCGTGCAACATGCAGTCCGCGCGGACAACGAAAGATAAAGCGTTCCTGGCCAGCGAGCAGATCAATAGTTTTCTCGCTCGGATCTACCATCGTTTGATGAAGATGTTGCTGACATGCAAGCATCGCAGCCATAAGGGGCATTGGGTCACAGCCGGCCGCGTCTCGATCACTTGCCGGCCAGTTAATTTGAGGAGTCCCCCTTTGGATAATCACCGCTAACTTCGCGATCTCCATGACGTATTTCTCTGCCGCCTGCCAATGATTCGGATTTGATTCCAGGAGATTATTCATATTGTCTCATCAACCGGATTACGCCATCGTCTTAGAAAAAAGCGCTATGACCTCCACCAATTTGCGCGCTTGTCAATGGCTGAATATTCAAATGTGGGCAGCCGGAATTCGGCACAATCTATCTCAGCAGATCAGGCACCATCAAACCAACCCATTCTTCACAATGTGGAAATGGTAAGGGTAATCGGCCGCGCTAAACGAACTGTGCTTAATCACAAGTCGATTCGAGACCATGAATTTCCTGCAAGTACTTCAATTCGCTTAGCTCTATCAACATACATCGGGATAGATTAATCTCGACTACGACAAAATTACTTCACTTGCACGCTTTGAAAGGTAGAGTGACTAGGGATCCCGAATTGCTCGTATGATTCGACAAGGCCGATTTGCCGAAGGAGAAGGCGTCTGGCGAGACTAAAAATATTAGTGGAATTTGTGTGAGTAGAACCGTATCGCTCCGGCAGTTCTCTCGCCAATCTTCACGGCAAGGGATCAGGCAGCAGCAGCCCACAAAACCGAAGCCTTGTTCCCGCCGGCAGAACAGAACACCGACACCCAGGCTCGCTGCAAGGCGAAACGCTGGGCGTCGAGTTAACAATATTGCTTCTCAATTCATCCAAGTGGCCATATCTCGGCGTCAATCAGTGCTTCACGACAATCTTTTTTGTTATGGCAAAGTCATTCGAATGTAGTGCGAGTACGTATATTCCCGACGGCAGGCCGTTAACATTAAACGATAGTCGATGGCTGCCCGGGCGATAGTCCCCGGCATTTTCAATTACTTGCAGGCGCCTGCCAAGCATGTCGCGGAGCTCGAGCGTCAATTGACGTTCCTGGTGTAGCCTGATCAATATTGTTCCTTCATCCGACAGAGGATTCGGACTGACAAAAAGCTGTGGGGGTCGCAGATCATACGCAGTGTTGCTCTGCGTCGTAAACTCCTCCTGCGCCTGTTTACCACCAATGCCGCATCCCGGGGCGGGAGGCGGATCGCTATAGACAACTCGCGGAACCGGCACCTCGACAGATGGAGAACTGTTAAACTCCTTAAACAAGATGCCTTCGCCTTCACAGGGTGGATTGCCGATGTAAGCGCGCACGAAAGAAAGCGGATCCAGCGGAGCGCGCGGCTCGATGTGCGTACAGGCCTTAAAGACGATTTCCTTACCCGCGCGGATCGTGGCGCCAAGCGGTGTCGGCCCGGGCGGCACATCATTGAGCGGATTGGAAAACCGGGTAATGCCATCGAAAATCAGTTGATGCATGGCATTGACGCGATAGTGAATCGTCAAGCTGACGGGGTCATAACTGATAAAATCTTCTTCATAGTTTTCATCTCGGAAATGGCGATCGACCAGATAGATCGGCGATCGGATGCCCTCGATTGATTCCTTGTCCGTATTGTTTGGATCAAGGTGATCTTTCAGTCGTTCTTCCGCTGTCGAACCGCTGTTCCAGGAGACGGAAAATCGCCCGGCGCCGGCGCCGTTTTTCGTTTCGTCATCCCCGAAACACTCACTAGCGGACTTTCTCGAAAGCTGTCCGACCAGGAGATGATCCTGATTCAAGATGGGAGCGCCGGACGATCCACCTTCAATCGTTCCTTCATCTGTATCCCAAAGCAGCAACCAGTAGTCGTTTTTTTTCAGTGGAACGGGACTGCCCTCGCAGGATGCACATCTATGGGCAAGACCGGGAGTTGTCAGTTGATCGAAATCGCGGCTGATCTTCATGATATCTCCCGCCGGATGATGAATACATACAGCCGATGTCGGCTGGCTGAGCGTTCGCGTCCAACCAAGAAAATACAGATCGTAGTCCCAGACACGGTCGCGGTCGAATTCGCCGCCCTCCGATACTTCGCGAATCTTCAGCAGTGCGAAGTCGCTCGTTTTGTTCGCCGCAACAAGATCAGCGCCGCTGAAGCTTTCCAGCTCGCTCACAGCTTCACTAAAGATACCGTTGTCTTTACAATCATCGCTCGGGAAACTCCAATAGTGAAAATCGAATATAAAGTCGGCCGGCGCGGCTTTTTCCGCGTTGTCTAATTCACAATCTACTATGCTCTGACAGGCATCGGCCGTCGTCTGCGGATTCGATGCATTTAAGCAATGCCAGGCTGTCAGAACATAAGGTGTGAAGTCATTTTCGGTATTGTTTACCAGGCTACCGCTGCAAAATATGATATCGCCATCCGGTTGAACAAGTGTTATCACACAGACGGAACGCGCTTCCAGACACCACTCGCTTCCTTTCGGACAATTGATATTATTATGGCATGGGAAAGAGCCATCGAATCGACCTGCATCTACGAGAAGCCGATCCCCTTTGTCTGCATCTGAGTTTTTGGCAACTGCAGGTCGGGTAGTGCTACTCAGTCCGCGGTACACACGCGACAGAACAAGCTTTCCCGGAAAGGCAGATTGTGCCGGCTCAAAGTATTCGAGCGTGACAGCATCGCCTTGAACAGGCGAAACCGCAAAGCTGCCGTCGGGCCTGTTATTGAATGAAGTATATGCACCCTTAACCGTCCGATGGTTTTCGTTGTAAAAATAGAGGCGAGCGCCTTCGGGCAGCTCAAATTGCCGGCAATAAAATCCCAGCGATGTTGCTCCGGGGCACAAAAAACGCAAGCGCCAAATTTTGTCACCATTGCCCAGTACAATAGGTGAAGTCTGGCCTCGCACATCAATCGCGACTGGTGTGCCGACTGCGGCCGGAAGTCCTGCCGAATGACTGAGGCCCCGCTCAGCATACAGTTTGTCAAGGTCGACGTGTTCCACAACAATCGTGGGAGCCGTCTTCGGGTTCGCTGTTCCGACGAAGTCCGGAAGCGTGAAGCTGGGTGGCCTACTGCCGTCGGCCGCCTGTCCGAAGCAGTTCAAGGCAATCAGCAGGTTCAGCAGCAGCGCTGTACAAACCGCTCTCTTATTCATAATTTCTCCTGTTTACTCTGCTATGTGATTGCGGTGTTTAATTATTGATTGTGTCAATCAGTGTCCGTAATTCTACGTTTTCCTTTTTGAGCGCGATCATGTACAATGTTAATTCTTCGATTTTCCGGAGCATGGCCATCTGCATCGTCGTGAACTCAACGCCATGTGTCTGCACCTCGGCGGCAGAAGGAATGCCGGGCAGGTGCTTGTGTTCTTTAATACTGCGTTCCAGCTCTTCCAGCGTCATGAGTTCATAGTCACTGCTGAATACAAAGTCCGGCCAATTGCCCCAGTCGGACTCGGTAATGACGAGTTCCCTGGCAACAATTTTACCGTCAACCGTTAAGTGAGCGTCGGGGTGGGCGCCGTTGGCATCCATTCCCATTGCGCCGATGCGTACGCGTGAGTCCGTGCCGTTTACATTGATATGCACCAACTCCTCCGGGTCCGCCGTAGCGATGCCGACCCGCCCACGATGATCAATACGCATCCGTTCAACATCACGACTTCGCTGATTGTCGTAGGTAGCAAAACGGAGTTTGCCTTCATCGGTTTTCGCGACCAACACGACATCCTGCGCGCAGATGCCGCCATCGCCTAAGAAGTCGTTGGTGCCGATGACAAGGTCGCCTTTGTTGGCAATACTGGAGAATCCCCCGGTGCTGTGTGCAAGCGCAATACGCGCCGTGGCAAGGCATTCATCTTCAGGATGGCCAAAGTCGACAACCGCCGAATAGCGTGTTACCGCAAAAGGCCATTGACCGGGATAATGAATGTGTAAAGCATCGTCGGGTGCACTGGTCCCGATACCGACGGTTCCTCCGAACCAGAGATTGTTGCCGCTACCCGGTAACCATGCCGGCTGAGCATAGGCATGGTGGTGACACATGCCAAAAATCGTCGCCATCAGAAATATACATTTGACTACAGCAGAAGCTTTCATGATTGCACCTTGTTTAATTGAATACAGACATTAGAATGTGAAGACTAAGGCTAGCAAAGGAGCCTGCCTCAGCGACACGATCGGCAAGCAACTATGCAAATCGATGGCCTGGAAAAAAGGGCGAAGGGATAATCGTGTCGAGTTTCGGCCTTAAGTCGAGCCAGCCGGTGATGAACGTGTTCGATGATCGACGATAGCTGGACTTAAATGGAGAATGACAAGCACAATTCACCTACAGCAACTGTGTAGATAACATTGAGACGAGCGTGAAAATCTGGCAGGGTGCCGGTTCGGTTGTCGCCGGCAGCTTTCACATGCATGAAGGCCGTGAATGTCGCATTTTCCCTATAAGAAATGACGCTCCCGACGAGCGGCGACGCATAGCTCAATCGCTAAATCGCGCGCAGGACGTCAAGGACCTTGTCAATTTCTTGTGACGTTGAAAATGGTCCGACACTAAGGCGGAGGGTGCCCTCGGCGCTGGTTCCAATTGTATCGTGGGCCATGGGCGCGCAATGAAATCCCGCTCGCGTGATGATCTGGTGTCGCTCCCGCAGCTCCTTTTCAAGCGCCGATGGGGATTGGCCGTCCTTGCTTATCGAGACCGCTCCACTGCGACGCCGGGGATCCGGGCCGCCAAAAACTTTAATGCCGGGTATGTCGCTCAGTCCTGCGAGCAATTGCTGTGTCAGACGCCGGGTATGGTCGAGCAGCTTCGTCTGCCCCTGCTCACGCAGCCATCCGATGCCGGCCGCGAGTCCCGCTACCGCCGCCAGGTTTACCGAACCGGCATCGCAGTAGGAAGGAAGCGCGCAGCGTAGCGGACTCGTCCCGGCGGCCGATGGTATGTCGCAGACGGCCCCGGGCGACGCCAGGGATACCCGCGGCCCGAGATAAAGACCGCCCACTCCCTGCGGACCAAGCGTTCCCTTGTGTCCGGCAAAGACAAAAATGTCGGCATCCAGTTCATCCAGATCGATAGGCAGCAGACCGGCCGTCTGTGCACCGTCGAGCAGACAGAATGCGTCGTAGCTGTGCGCCAGCTCCACGAGTTCACGCGAGGGCAGCAAGTCACCGCTGACATTGCTGGCCATCGTGCAGGCCAGCAGACGCACGCCGCCTTTTTGCAGCTCGCGTTCAAGGATTGCCAGGTCGATTGGATGTACTCCCTGGGGTGGAATACGCGTATAGTCGACGCCACGCTCCTGCGACAATTTGACCAGCCAGCGCGCAAGGGCATGGTGCTCATGGCTGCTCGTAACAATACGGTCGCCAGGCTGCCAGGGAAAGTCACTCATCGCCAGTGTCAGGGCCGAGGTGCAGCCGCCGGTGAACAAAAAACGCTCCGGGTGCCCAATGCCAAAAAACGACGTCACCGACGTGTGAGCATCTTCGAGGACCTGAGGCCAGGCATCGGGCGCAGAAAGGCTGCAGGCGCTCATAGCCTCCTGGACAGCCTGGGGCTTGGGCCAGCTTGTACCGGCATTGTTGAGATAGATCATTCCGCTGTCCTGTACGGTGAACTCCCCGATGGCGTGGTTCTCATCATTCTCAGAAAGCCGGAGATCAGGAAAAGTCCGTTTTTTCGAAGATTCCGACCCGCATATCCTCGGCAGTGTAGATCAGCTTGCCGTCCACTTCCATTTGTCCATCGGCCAGGCCCATGACCAAACGTCGTTTGATGACTCGTTTGACGTCGATTCGATAGCGTACGAGTTTATTCGTCGGCAAAACCTGCCCGGTAAAACGCACCTCCTTGACACCCAACGCGCGTCCAAAACCAAAATGTTCGCTCCATCCGAGAAAGAAACCGGTCAATTGCCAGAGAGCGTCGAGCCCCAGACATCCTGGCATGACTGCGTCGTCTCTGAAGTGGCAATCAAAGAACCACATATCGGGTGTAATGTCAAGTTCGGCTTCTACGATACCCTTCTCATATTTTCCGCCGCTGTCGTTAACATTGGTAATACGATTAAACATTAACATGGGTGGCAGCGGCAGCTTGGATGACTTCACGCCAAATATTCCATTTGCGCCAATATCCAACAAGCTTTCATAGTCGAAAGAACTGGGCTTCGATTCAATCGGAGTTACGTTGTTTTTCATTAATCCGTATTCTGTGTCAAATGAATGAAAACGCGATTCGTAGGGCAACACAGTGCCATGGGAGCTTAATCACAGCGGCGCATCTACTATACTACCTACGAATTAGTTAAAGTGATTTCAGCGATTCGTTGGCAGCCGTACTAATTGCAGCGATCCTCAGGAGGCAAACAATGCCTGGACCTGCCTGCTACTTACCGCCGGTCCAAATTGTTAGCTAACCCGGGGCAGCGACGTCATCCCCGTTGCAACTAAACTGAAATTCCGGAAGAGCCAATCGAGCAAGATCGCGAAGTTACGAAATATCATACCGTATCCAATACTGTTCGCTAGTATTTTTTGTCGCGTGTTTGCGCCGGAGTTTGGAATTGCAGCCTGAATCAGCTCAGGGATTCCACTGCCAGATGGGTTGCGAAGCGGAAACGGCCACGAAGATCGTCAGCTTATGCTGGGGCGCCTCCGCATGCCACAGTCGTCGCAGAAGAAGTGCGCTGGCACGATGGTTGCCATCAAGCAGCAGGAATGGTCCCTGCTGCAGGTCGTTAGCACAGGCGATCAGGGGGCTGCCGGAGACAAAGGAAAAATTGCGTGCAAGTTTGTGGATTTTTTCGATCTGTGCTTGATCCTGTCCGTGTATCTCTTCAAGGAATGCAATAGTACGTGCGGAATCCATCACTCGACCGCTTCCGCCGGAAAGCCGGGCCCAGCTTGGATGATAGATGTGCATGAAATGCTGAATGTCGCTCTCGTTGATCAACCCTCGATACCAGCTATGGTCGGCAGGCAAACTTGAGAGTAGCCGGCGGACATTCTCATCAAGCGGCGTGATTTGCGTTTCGAGTTCTCGCATCGCCCGGCTCCTGGATAGCGATTCCGGCTCAGTCATAAGGGCGTTCATTTCGAATTGACGACGGGTACATAATACTACGTTTACTCCTTATTGTGGGGTCGACAGGACTCGTCTACACAAAGCGGCTACACTGACGATTCTACAAATGACTCTCCTTCAAAGCATGAATTCGACAGCAATTTAATGGTGTACCTGATGCCCGTAGATTTTCAATGCTTCATCAACTCCCAACTTTCTGACGCGCAGGCGATTGCCGCCAATATTTTCGCCGGCAATCGGATCGATATTGTCGACGCTCCATGGCCGATCCTGCAGATCCAGGATGATAACATCGAAGGTGAAGGCGTGCCTGCTTCGCGCGCGCAGCCAGTGTACGTTGTTGCGCTCATCCGATATGGAAGAATGACTGCCGGGGCTTGCGATTTTTTCAATCGTTGGCTCTATGATCATGTGCTCGTCGTCTTCTTCAATTTTATCGTAGTGCTTAAGTTCCAGATCGCCTTTGAGCACATAGTGGCAGGACACCATATTTCGGTGTCCGTGCGGAATGATCGCCCTATCCCGTTGCATGCCAAAAATTTTCTTCAGGAATACCAGGTCATCGGGTAAGCCGGCAAGTCGCGGGAAGCGCACGCCCTTAGTGGCGACGCCCAGGTCCGGATACTGAAATCTTCGGATCAATTGGTCGAATTCTGTCAGATCGAGCAAATCCTCCAATGCAACACGATTGAAAAGTTTATCGATCTGCGACTGCCACATTGCCGGAGTGATGCTGCCGTCTCTGAGATCCATACTCATTTCGTTAAGCTCTTTTACCCAATGATCTGTTAAGGGCTGACAGGCGCGTGCAATCATCTTTCCACCGACAAGAGTCTCCAGCAGTGCATAGGACGCGATAGCGCCGGCAAACTTCTGTGTGAATGTTCGACGATTCATATTGGCATCGCTCAAGAAGGGTAACAATTAATGTGAGACTCGGACAGCTTGTTCCGTCCGAACGAACAGAGTCAATACATGATTTCTTTTGATCAACAAAGCTAGCAAGGCAGCATTTCGCATGGAAGCAAAATCTGTATGAAACTGCAACAAACTACACAGCGCTCATCAAAAGCGCAGATGTGTTGTCTATCTGCATAGCAATCTCCGCTAAGCGGCCTGGTATATTTTGGTACGGCCCCGGCAATGACTTGAGAACATTGTAATTTTAGTAGACACTCACGCTGGGCGAGCGCCCGGCATGAGCAGCACTCTTTGCCCGAGCAGCAGCAGCGGTATGGCATTGACAGGGGGCAAGACGTTTTAGTTGTCAGGACAACGGGTTTCAGTTCCGGGATTCAGCCCGCGGTCCCCTCCCCCTCGCTCCACCTCCGATTAAATTCACCCTAAACATATCTCAACCACCCCCCGCCGTCTACCTCATCGTAGCAGCGTCGGCATCGGCATTCTTATAGACGCAATAAATTTTGACAGCGCGCAAAAGCAGCCGCAAGAATACAAAAGTTTCGAGACTTAAACATGTCATCGGGGTTCATTTAGCTCTCTTTTCCGTCGAAAGTCGGGTATTCCGTCCTTAACGGTCAGCAGATTGAACTTTTGTATGCTCGGCTTCTTCAGATTGGCTTCGAGGCCAGACGGGTTGCACATTGTGCCCCGCCCGACCAGTACACATGTCAACTAATTCAAGGTATTCGCAGACCTGACCTCCGCCTGTCAGCAGCCGATGGACATCCAACTCGTCATCCGCCGGCGCTCGTTCGGCAGATTCACAAGCGCTCATGCAAAAAAAGCCAACACATATCTTCGACACGACTTCGTGCGCAGCAGACTGCGACGAAGAACGCTCTCCGGCGCCGCATGACGGCAATGGAGAGCGTCGGGGAAAGCGGTCGGAGGAATTCGGATGCCAGCCACGATTTTGCTCCGCAAACCGGCCAGCGTCGTCAGGTCACCGCAAAGCGGCCAGGCACAGGCAGGCTACACCGGTTATTGCAGAACGACAATTTCTCGTGTCTCGATCTGCTGGTTCGTCTGGAGCCGCACGAAATACAGGCCGGGAGGGAGTGCCGCGCCGGCGGCGTCAGCGCCATCCCAGTTGACGAACAGATCATCATTCATGAGCTCGGACTCCACTAATGTTCGGACCGGCCGGCCCAAAACATCACAGATCTGCAAACTGACGATGGCGGGCTGTTGAAGATGAATCGCAATCCTTGTTTCGCCTTGAAAGGGATTTGGGAAAACGCCGCCCAGAGCCGCCACCCCGGATACAGTAGCACGCTCCACAACCGGCAGACTGCGCTTATCGCGATCCGCGACATCCCTACTGTCCAGTACGATCCTGTCAGCAACAATACTCCGACGATTGTTAACATTGTTGTTAATATTTACTAAACGATAACTGCCCGCGGATAAATCGTCGATACTGTAGCTGCTTACGCCCATTGCGCCTGCCGCGAGAGTCAGATCGGACATTTCGTACCACTTGCCTTTCTTACCTGTCGACCGCCGATCGGGATCGTCAAAACTTATCAGAGGCCTAAAGGAGATTGTCTTTTTACCGGCATTATACCATCGAACGAGTACGTGTTCGCCTTCGACGAAATTGCGAATGTTGCCGCGCACCCCCTGATAGTTATAGCGCCGGTTTTTGCCTCTCACGATAGCCATTCCGTCCGGCCCGGCATTAACGTAGTTCGTGTGTTTGTCTTTCAGTACTTCGTTCCAGCCCGGCAGCCCGAAGAGATTGCTCGCAGCATTGGAACCAAAGTCAACAAGCAGATAGGCATTGGCCGGCAAAACTTCCACCTGAATGTTCGCAAAATTGAGTAGTTCGCCGTCGTGGGCCGTCAGTTGCAGGAGGTAGATGCCGGGGGCACTGAACTCCACATCCGTCGAAAGGCTGTGAGGCGCGCTGAAGATCACCTCGCCCGGTCCTTCTTCCAGGTCCCAGCTTAAAGCAAGTTCCCCCGGGACGGCTGGCAGGCCGTCATCGACGGCGCGGCCGGTCAGCGTGGCGACGGCCGGCAGGCTGATAATCTGATCCGCTCCGACTTCGACCCAGGGGATCTGGTTGCCTTCGGGCAGGAGCAAGCTGATTTTGTCGGCAATCAGCTGCCGCCGGTTATTGTAGTTGACATTGACGTTTACAAGCCGATAGGCTCCGACCGATGTCCCATCGATTGTAAAACTGCTGACTCCTGATGTACCGGGCGGCAGTGTCAGCCGCGTCATTGCATGCCAGCTCCCGCGGTGGCCCTTACCGATCCGGTCGGGGTCGTCGAAGCTGATTCGCGGCGTGAATCTGATCGTCTTTTTAGCGGCGTTATACCAGCTTACTTCAATACGTTCGCCGAGACCAAACTCACGCGGCTGGCCCGTCACACCCTGGAAGTTGTAGCGTCGGTTTCTGCCGATTCGAATCGTGACGCCGCCCGGCCCACGATTCGTATAGCCCGTCAGGCGGTCGAGCAGCACCGTCGACCAGCCTTCGAGTCCGAAGCTGTTCTCCTTAGCGCTTGCACCAAAGTCGACCAGCACAATCTCATTGTCCTCGGCCGCAACCACAACCGACACATTATCAGAGCTCGCCAGGGCGCCGTCGTCGGCCGTTAACTGCAGCACATAACTGCCCGGCTCGGAGAAACGTACACTTGTCTGCGGCGCAAACTCATCGTCAAAGTCGACAGCGCCGGGACCGCTTTCTTTAAACCATCGGACCTGGAGTTCGGCGGGAGCCGAGGGCAGACCGTCATCGCTGACGCTTCCGCTGAGAAGCACTTCGTCGTTCAGCCCTGCGCTCTGATCCTCTCCTGCATCCACCAGAGGAGCCTCGTTATCCGGCACACCACCTGAATCGCCCTTGCCGAGATCGACATCTGCGCCTTCCGTTGTAAACGAAACCGAAGCAATCGGCGATGGGTAGTTGTCTTCATTGTAGCAGCGTACCGCTACAAAGTAGCGCGTGTTGATATTCAGTCCACGCAGCGAATATCGCTGTGTAATGTCCGGACCAAAGACCGGCGGCGCGGATTCGACCGGCACGGCGGCATTCCACTCGGCGGGGTCGGTGATCGGCGCCGTGCTGTAGCGAATTGCATAGGCCATTGCGGCGGGATCGGTGGAGCGCTCGCGTTCGTCCTGCGAGCTGGCCGGCGAAATCCATTGCAGGTCGGCCCAGGTGCCACCGACCGCCTCGATATCTAACTGACGTACTGCCTGCGCTTCCGCCGCTGGCGTCACTGTTCCAACGTAGCTCGTCCTGATGACGAAACCGATACCTTGCAGATCGTAGCGTCCATCGATCATGTTCTTTACCGGATTGGCGCGTTGATAGGGATAGGCATCCGCGATATCGGCCGCGCGCTCGAAGACGCTAAGCAAAATCGTTCCGAAGCTGCCTTCCCCCAGCGGATGATTATTGACATCCGCCGCCGGCAGCCTGTGATGGACGTAAAAGACAAAGCTGTCACCGGGACCAAGCGGCCCTGTTTCGCTGATAGGTAGTCCCGCGCCGTCTTTGATTTCACTGCTGCCCTTCCACCATTGGACATTAGCTGTCGCGCTTGCGGCATTGGAGGCATAACCGGACAGGCGTACATTAAAATTACGCGTGGCGCTGGGATGGGTGTTCCAGATGACGATCGGATGTACGGCGGTGTTCCCGACCGTCGTACGCCGGCGGCTGACCTGCGGATAACCGGCAAGGAATGGGTTTTCATAGAACCAGATAAAGTCGTCCATGTAGATGTCGCCCGGTCCGACGTCCGGCGAGCCGGCCTGAAAGTCCCAATACAAGCGGGTGTGATCGGGCCAGAGCTCGGCATTGTCGAGAAAGGCTTCGAAACCGCCATGATGTTTTTCGCTGCGCTGGTGCGTGGGATTGTTTCGCACCAGCAGCTCGCGCCAGACACCGCCGCCCCAATCCACTTTCATCTGAAAGTAATTGTGCATGTTGTCTGATTCGGGATTTGAAATGGCAAGGTTATGCGGTGTCCGTCGCTTGGCATAGCCGCCAATGACAACGTTTTGCCGCTGATCGCCGGCCAGGGCATCGAAGGCCCGTACCATGACGCTGTGGGCATTAGCCCGGCGCGCATACTTGATAAATCCTTCTTTGCCTTTGCGCGGTCCGGCCCAGAACATCTGAATGTACCTCCAGGTCGAGCCGTCCGGATAGGCTCCGGCGGTCTGGCTGATCTTTAAGGATGTCGCCGAACCCTTTGCTCCGCCTGACGCCAGGGCCAGCTCGAAATAATCCGGCCGCTCGACAAAGTAATAGTCATCTTCGTCTTTGTTGTTGATCGTATGCAACACGCCATCTTCGAAGTCGGCCATTGTCTGAATATTGCTACGGCCTTGCGGACCGTTTGCCTGGCCGACAGTCGCATTCTGAAAGGGTGGAACATCGATAAGCTGGGCCGCCGAATCCTGCCAGGTCAGGATTGTCGACAGGAAAAGGCAGATCAATCCTGCCACGATAATACGAGGGGACATACGGAAACTCTCCAGCAGATAATTTCGTGGGAGATAACACTACTGGACTCCTCTGAACGAAAGCTGATTGTGCGCTTTGAAATGGAAGAAGCTGATCAGATGATACAACGGCGAGTAGATGCAGCCTTCCAAACTAAGTATCGATACAGCTGCAAAATTAGAGAAAGATGTCACGATCGCGAGCACGTCGATCGCCCAAACGCAAATTCCAGACACGATGTGTAAATTTCACACATCGCGTTCGGATCGAGACGGAAAGGCTACGGCCTCCTGTGCCGCCAAACGTCTCTGAGGGCAGACCACTGACTAATCACAGTCAGGGGAATTGTCCCGGTGAACGGCGGATCATACATCGCTCCGCCTTTAAGGAGAAAATTATCGAACTATTGACCAAAGTTTTTGGCAAACAAGGGAGTTGGTGCTAAATTGGTTTAATTAGCAAATACGCTAATTAATTTTCGCATTCATTAACTGTCAAACAACAGGCACAAATCCCGGAGACCTGGCCATGATCAAAGGCGTCCATACCATGTTTTATTCCTCCGAGCCGGAAGCGCTACGCGCTTTTATCCGCGACAAACTCGGCTTCAGCTCCTTCACCGATGTCGGCGGCGGCTGGCTGATATTCGACCTCCCCGAAGCGGAAATGGGCGTTCATCCGGCGGAAGAGGGTCAAGAACCGCCCTCGGGTACAGCCGAGCTATCCTTCTACTGCGAAGATGTGGAACAAACGGTCGCAGAGCTCAAAGAGCGAGGTGTCGAATTCCTGGACGGTATCACGAATGCCGGCTACGGTCTTATCACCCATTTCACGATGCCCGGCAACATCAAGGCACAGCTCTATCAGCCATTGTATACAAAGAGTTAACTGTAAAGAAAACAAGCGTAGCACTCTCATCGACAAAAGAGGTGCTACGCAAAATCATCCAATCTACCGGACAATTGCTATGAATGCACATGAGGTTCGGGAAGTTTGTTTGTCGCTGAAAGGCGCCGGTGAAGAAATCCTCTGGCAAAATGACCTGGTGTTTAAGGTCGCCGGCAAAATGTTCGCCTGTACAGGCCTGGAGCCGGAAAGCGGCTATTCGTTCAAATGCTCCGCTGAGAATTTTCACGAGTTGACGGAGCTGCCCGGCGTTGATCCGGCGCCCTATCTGGCACGCGCGCAGTGGGTGAAGATCGATCCATCGCGCTGTACCCTTGACCCTGAGCATATCGCCGGGCTGATTCGGGAATCCTATGCACTGGTAGTAGCGAAGATGTCGCGCAAACAGCAGCGTGCGATTGAAGAGCTGTGAAACGAGAACAGCAATAGCCGGCAGTCTTCACAATAGAAGGCCGGCGGGTCGGTCCGCCGGGCAATTGTCACTTGCCTGACGCATCGTATCGAGACGACATTGTGTAACGATCCTGTAGTTGCAGCGCATACTCAATGAGTTTCTTTCCGCGCTGTTGCTGCGAAGTGCCGACCGGCCCTTTATCTGCGCTGCGCGAACCCCGGCTTAGAAAGCCTGAAGACAAGGGACTGCGGCGAATGTCGGGGAAAGTATCAGTTATTAAACAATGAACGTCGCCCGACTGCCGTGTCGGGCGACATTTGTTTTTTGCGTTATGTACACAACTGCTTTTTCAACTAAATTATTTAGGTTCTCCGCCTTTTTAAAGAAGAGCCAGGGGAGTTAATTATCTTTAATTTCTCATAACCCTCTCCCTGTTCGGCGCTCAGCCCGCGCCTCTTCCCCTTAGCCCAAGGGGAAGAGACACTGTTATAATTTAAGTTGAAAGAGCACTATTCTATCACAATATCCTCGACGCGAGTGTCGGTCAAGGCCGGTTTGGCCCGCCACTGATGTCTGCGATAGTGTTTCCAACAACGCAGATTCGCGTGTCTTGGGATATCATAAGTAGCGATCCACAATTGATTGGCTTTGCGACGTCCTCGTATTTTGATCGCGATATCGAGATCATTGTAGAGGCTTTGCGCATACGATCTTAGCTCATTAAAAACTCTAGGCTTGCGATAATATTTCATCGCCGATCCTCCATTAGAAGTTAAACCTCTAATGGAAGCCACAGCCCTTATTGTGAAGAATTCGGAAAGCAGCCATGAGTTAATTCCCACTTTGTTGCTGAATTCACTGTTGCGGATTAAGTAGTGGTCTTTAGGCCCACCAGATCGACAAGAGCGAAGCGACTATATCACCCCTATCAGATAGGTTTGCTACTGACCGATCCTGCCCTTGAGTAGCATTCACAGTCGTAATGACAACCCGCAACTGGAATGCCATAGCGCAAACAAGTTAAGCAACTCGAAGAACTTCAAAAAGGCATTCTTCAGCCTTCACGTCCAGCGCTATGCACTAAGCTCTCGCCTGCAAGTACGGTGCTCTTCGAACAATACATTAGACTCCGAAGAATCGGCAGCCAAGCGAAATCGACAGATTCTAGTCCGCCGCTGATGAATTTCTCGTAGTTGATCCGGCCTGGAATTATCTGGTCCCGTACCATAATCGACCGCGCTTCAGATCGAAGCATAAGCTTGTACCATCAAAGAAGGAACGTCCAAGATTGCCGTCGTAAATGATATCGCGAACGACCGTTGCCGTCCGGACTTCAGCGGCGCCGTACAATCGTAGTGTCCGTAGAGCACCGACACGCTCTTCTTCTTCGTGCTTCGCTTGCGGCCAGCCCAGTTCGCGCGCGATATGGGGCGCTACAATCGCCGGTCCGGTATTGCCGGTATCCAGCTCGAACCAGGCGTAACGGCCGCCGACATCGACAGCCACGAAAACACCCAGGCTCAGGCCGCCGGCCACGCGCGCGAGCCGAATGCTCAAGGGCTGCATCGTTTCTGTGCGCTCCGTCAGACTTTGGTCGTTTTCAAAGCTGAGCGTATGCTCGGTGAAATCGAGAGTGAATGCCTGTTCGGCCAATGTACTGAGAGCAATGATACCGTCCGTCGCCGGCCAGTCAGGCGGCAGCAGCCCCGCGAAGTCCACAATCCCCATTGACTCATGATGAAAAGTCCGACCGCCGATTGCCAGCGTCACATTGTCGCAGCGCGCCATATCCATGCGACGACCAGACATCCGAAAGCCACTGATACGACCCCAGGTGTCGAGCTCTTCCTCCGCCGCCAGCGCTTGGGCGATACAGGAGACGCCCGCGCCGGTATCGAAAAAAAACCTGCGCGTTCGTCCGGCGAACTGAACATCGAGTGTCCAGAGAACATTTTGATAAAGCGAGAGTTGGATCATCGTCAAGATTCCGAATGTGGAGGAAGCGCAGGCCTGTCGACGGACGGATCGCTTCAACTCGCAGCCTGGGAATGTCGTCTTTGCCGCGGGCCCGCTGACAAATCTAACAATATTCAGGCGCGCTTCGACAGTGATTGTCTTCATTTTGTATCGACAGCTCATTCGGGCATCAGCGAGGCATCGATATTGCAACGGGCCTTATCAGCTCGCCGCAAGTCCATAGGCTATGCAGAACTCCTCGTAGGCCGCCGGACTGAGCAGATACCGCGCGCTCTTAAACTCCTCTTGCCGCAGCATTTTATGCGATTCTCGCGCACGCGGACGCTGTTCGAGCCAGTTGGCCAGCGTTAACTCGATCATATCTCTGAATTCCTGCTCACTGATTTCGACGTCCTGCTCGGTAAATCGATCGTGCAGACTAAACGGCGCGCCCTGCTGCAGATTTGCCCACAGGCTGTTTTTAACGTGAGCACAGAAAAGGTAAACGAGTCTCTCCGCTGCCGGGCCGATCACAGCGCTGACCTTGCTGCGATTGTCGATGCTGACCGGCATCGGCTTAAAGGACTCGGTGCCGTAGATGCTATGACACAGACCGGCAGTGCAAAGATATTCCGCAGCGCCCCAACGCTGCAGAATGGCCTGAGTTCCCATAAGATGGTCCAATAAGCCCTGACGAGAATGATTGAAGTCTTCGATGCCGAAACTTCGGAGCTGCTCGACGATGGAATCCATAAGTGACCTCGATTTTACGTGAACGGACAAGAGCAGGGGAAGATTTACGACGAGTGCCGAATGCCTGAACACAAGGGCCGGCATTTCTGGCGACGCCGAGTCAGTACAGAGTCCCGAAGAGACTAAAAAGTTTCGACGTCCGACGTAGACAACTTCGGCGCCGGCCGAAAACATCGTTTTGCTGCGGCGGTATAACTTCCGTCGGTATTTAAGAGGCGAAGCGATTGGAATGCTGCCGCTGCCTACCTTTCAGGCTATGAATCCCAAGCTCGGCATCCCGGTCCAAAGGAAAGCTGACCCACCTGTACTGTTCGCGATAGTGTCGAACAGTCAGGTATGATCTGAAGTCATGAGAAGAATAATCCGTGTTCAAGAAGCACACTCCTAATCTCTGCTTAAGACCGCAGAATTCGATTGCAGATGTAAACACTTGCTATTATATGCGAGATGCATATTCTCAGCTCGCGCGCAGTTTAAATTCGCTGGCGGCATCGGGAAATCACAGGCACGGTGGACTATGTCCGCCATTCTCACTGCTCGTCGATCCGAAAAACGACCATGACAGCGGCGCCGACGCTTATACTCCCCGGATCGATCGCCTGGATCGGCCCTTCGTCGTCAACTACTGGCTCGCGTACAAGGTGACCTTCGCGGCCGCGCAGCCGGTCGGGGTTAATATCTTCTATGTGCATCACCTTCCCAAGAATTACGCCCGCGGCCTGGCAATACACTTCCGCCTTCTCCCATGCCGCAACGATCGCGCGCTTGCGCGCGTCGGCCCGAACCTTTTTTAACTGGCTCGTCTGAAACTCAACCGAGCTGATACTCGTTGCGCCGGCGTCGATCACACCCGATAAAATATCTTCCATGCGTTCCAGCTCGCGAAGCAAGACATTAAAATCGATTTTGGCGGCGTAGCCGATGAAGCGATGCTCCCCCTCCTGATAGGCAAATTCGGAGCTGAGGCTGACGCGTGAAGAGCCGACATCGCGAATCTGTTCACCGGTCAGAAATGCTCGCACCGCTTGCGCCTTTTGCCGTACCTCGGCAAATGACCTGCCCGGGCGATCGTTAAGCGCGTGGACACCAAAGCTTAAGGAAACCAGATCGGCTTCGGTCCGAACAATCGACGAGCCGAAGACACTTATACCATGCGGGTTCGTAATTGCCTGTACTGCATCCATGTTGTTTTGTCCGGAAGAATAGATACCAATGAGTACTCAAAAATAGAATTCGATCGGTTTGCCGCTGGCGATGCTTGCCGCGCAGAATTTGTTAATATCTTCCAGGGCAAGCAAACAAATCTCGACAATTTTTTCGTTGCTGTCCGGGAATTCTTCACTCCCGGATTTCATCAGGGCCAGGGAGCTGTAGCCACCCAGCCAAGTCTGCTCCAGTCCCCTTTGAACGTTCATCTCTGCTGCAATTTCAAAGCGCCACATGACTGAAATAAGCGATCGCAGCTTCGCAAATGACACGCTTCCTTTTAACTCCAGACTTGCAATAAGCTCCTGCGCTTCCAATTGCCATAATTCGGCTTCTTCAGCAGACAGAGTCATTGTTTCTTCCATTGAGGCCGAACAAGCGGACCGCCAGGCGCCCAGGCGCATACAGATCTCGAATGTGTCGGGCTCGTCAATGAACACCAGCCTTATCGCTTCACATAATTCAAGGATTTTTCCCGGCCAGCCTTGAAACAACATACCTTCGCGATGACCGCATTCATACATGAGTTTTGTATCGCGTTCCCACACTTCGACTTCGCGTTGTTGCGCGGCAGTAAGATGACGGCGTCTGGCAAAGGGTCTGTCGCTCAGACCGCTCTTGGGCAAAGCAATCCGATTCGGACAATGGCAGCGTACCTGCGCCCACTTACCCATTCGATGACTCGTTTAGCCTTTTGTACTGTCGTCACCCGGTGAAAACTGCAATATCGACAGATTGCCCAACGCGGCCGGCCTGTGCCAGATCTGCGACAGTAATTACACGGTCTTATCTGATCGCCTTAGATTTCCGAACACAAGAACGACGAAGCCCGTCATTACCGCGACATCCGCTACATTGAAAATGCCGCTGCGCAGCGTGCCGACACCGACATTCAGAAAGTCGACCACAACGCCGTTCTGTGTTGCGCGGTCGATCAGATTACCGATCCCTCCGGCCAGGATCAGTATCAGCGCTATAAACTGCGTTCGCGCCATTTTCCACCTGACAATCAGGTAGCCGAGAAGCAGTAAGAGCAGCAGGCCCGTTAGGACTATCAGCAGCGCAAAACGCAACTCAGCGCTAAGTTCCTGTCCGAGACCGAGAAAAGCTCCGGTGTTTTCGGCATAAACCAATCGCAGCGTATCGCCGAGGAAACTGTGCACTCCGGCGTCCTTCAAATGTTCTTCCGCGAGTTGTTTGCTGAACTGATCGCAGGCGACGCAGGGCAGCAAAATCACAAGCGCCAGCACAAGGCGCGTTACACGTCCGGTGACCATTTTTTCCTCAACAAAGCTACGGCCGAGCAGCCTTCCATCATCGATCGCTTCCCAGGCTTGTCATGCCTGAGCCGTGGAAGGAACTATCCAGGGTGAAGCCCCGAAAGGCCACGCACCATACACAAAGCAGTTGTTTTGCACGGCGGCAAACGAGACATCAGCCAACTGTAATTTATCAGTCATAAACCGAAATTCGACTGTCTTGTCGCTTGCCTGACTGATATAAGGATAGATAGCATCGAAGCCCGGCATCGTCGATGCTGCAATGTCGTAAATCTTCAGATGCTCTGCTTCACGCTCGCATAATATCACTATGTTTAATTCATCGACAAAGTAAATATTTTTCCGCAGCACATACAGGCAGTGGAACATAAACAGCCGGGGATTCATTGACGCCAGCATATCGGAGACCGGCGCGCGCGCGGAGGCGATTCGCATCAGGATAGCACGATCGTCCTCTAAGTCGACATTTAACAATCGTGCTCCGGGTACGGGCGGCCGTCCCGCAACGGAAATATGCGCGGCACTTTCAGCGGCGGGGCGAAAACCGCATTTCGTATAAAATGGAATCGCGTCCTCGTCTGCGAAGAGATAATAAAAGTCATGCTCCGCGGCGGCTTGCTCCATCGCTATGGCAGTCAACTGTCTGTTTAAGCCCCGGCGACGGAAGTCCGGCAGCGTACCGACGCCCGATATTTGCCCGACACGACGACGGCGGCCCTGAACAATCATATCCATCGAATAGAGACAGACGCTTGAGACAATACGATTATCCTGAAAATAGGAATAGGGTTGATAGTCATAGTCCCAGTAGCCCAGCCGATCCCATAAGCTGAGGTCGAGCCCGTGAATCCGGATGATAAAATCCAGAAAGGCCTGTTTACGCCCTTGCTCATCCCAATAATTTGCGTGCATATCAAGTTTCACGGCTTCTCCTCGCGGGTTTGGTATCATCAGCTTGACGGCAGATGTCTCATCCGAACTTTTCGTCCGGTCCGGCAGAATGCCTGGCTCTCTCGGACTTGCCGGCACTTACTTTTCCAAGATAACAGGTTCTGGCCTGAGCTTCGGCTGGAATCTGCCAGAACTCGTCGCGTAACTCGGGCGGGGCAAGGTTTATGAGCCTAAGTTCTTCCCGCTGAAACCATCGCGACTGCTTTGCCAGGTCTTGACCGGCCGGTGGATTGTCCCGCAATGTCCCTCGTGGACTGTGAACGGCGAAAAACAATTCCAGGCTGTGGCGCCGGATCTCCGGCTCGACAAATTCCCGAAGATAGAGCAATTGGCCCACTTCAACCTGCAATCCGGTTTCTTCCTCTATTTCCCGGCGTACACAATCAGGCAGCGAAGAATCGCAGGACTCGAAGCCGCCGCCGGGCGGAACCCAGATTGCATCGCCGGAGTCCACACATTGCTCGCGGACCAGCAGCATCCGCTGCTCTTCATCCACGAGAATTCCCGCCGCTCTTATTCGCTGCTGCATCTTTAATCCGTCTTTGTTTGAACGCGTTTTGTTTAACGTCAGGCTTTTACAAGCCTATGTTTGTCCGGCTCGTTTCGGGCATTGTTCGCCGGGACTAAACATTCAGCAACAGCTCAACCGAATGCTCCCGCAGTTCGAAGCCTAGCGACCGGTAAATGGCGGCCGCAACAGAATCCTCTTCGGCGACTATCACGAGATTGGCGATACCCAACGTCGTCAGTGCATAGCGCGAGACCTCGTAGACCAGTGTGCTGCACACGCCGCGTCGTCGAAAGGCCGGGTAGGTCAGAACTTCGCGAAAGCGCCCCAGGTCACCATCGTGAAACAGACCCAAATCGCCAAGCTGGCGCTCTCTGTCAAAAGCGCCGAACCATGCGCCGCGGCCGGCGTCAACCATTGCGCGAAAGCGCCGTTTTTGCCGTCGCTGAAAATTGCTGTAACTCTCGAGAGAATACTTGTCGTCGCGATCAGCTATATGTTCAGCCAGCGAGATGTCCCATTCTCTTTTGTCTGCAAATCTTCGCACATTAAGATCGGCCCGATAGGAAGGCGGCTGCCTGACAGAATCAGCCGTCAAAATATCGCAGCGGCTTAACTCGAATCCCGCAGCTAGAAAAGGAGCGATCTCCCCTTCAGTGCCGTCGACTCCGTCCCATGTTAATGCGATGTGCTCGATACCGGCCTTGTTGCCGAGTTCACGGGCAAACAGCGAGGTCCATCGTTCGTAGTCGCCCTCGACCGGCGCTGCCGGGAACAGCAAATAGTTACCCCAGCAATAACCCGGGTTGGCGGGTGTGCGCACGACAATGTAGTCGCCGCGATCGATTACCTCGCCTTCAAAACGCGGAAAGATTAAGTCGCTGCGGAGCCCCAGAGATTGTATCTGCATCGATTTTCTGTCTCTATTTCATCGTCAGTGCAAGGATTGAATTAGCGCAGCACATTCCGAATCGCAGCTATCTGTCCGGCAGCGTAGCCGGCCTTGACTTCGCCTTGGTTCAAAAAGCTGTGACGATTAATTGCGCAGCTTTTCGATACGTTCCAGGGCCGCCGCGAGATGAGGCGCCGCAAACCCGTCTTTGTTAAAGCCGTCCTTGACATGAACAATATGTTCGTCGGCAATGTAAGGAACAATCTCGTCGACAAAATCATCGATCACAAGATATTGCTTGCCGATGTTCTTATTCGTCAACCAGGATAGAATTTCAGCGCCGCGACAGGTTAATATCGGCGTGACGTCGATAATCGGCGCAGCCAGACAGCTGAGTATGCTGCGCAGCTCCTCCAACGTATGCGCTGCCCGCCAGGTCGATGTGATAACAATTTCACTAGACTGACAGCCAAGTAATTTGTTAAGACAAGCGACCGCATTTTCAGAGAGCAGATCCTCAGAGGCAGCCCAGCTGGCGGATGTCGTAATTACTCCGTCCAGATCCGGAAAAATCGTCATGTCAGCAAGTTATTGCAAAAGCGGCCGCGAGCCAAGACCCCCTGGCAGCCGACGGCTTTTATGTCATCGCATCCCGGATCATTTTGGTATCGGCGAACTGGCGGAATCGGCTAACCTGACCTTCCCGGACATCATAAACATGAGCGGCGTCGGAACGGAACTCCTTCCCGCTGGTGGCGTGCCGGCCATAGTAGGCGCCGATGACGATGATCGTGTCACCGGCATCAAGATATTTCAGGATATCAAAGCGCCATTCGCGCCAATTCGTATCGAAAGATTTAAAGACATTGGCAATAACGGCATCCGCTCCCAGGTGACGACCGCCATCGGGGAACCCGGGATTTTGAATCCATTCCAGCTCCGGATGGCAGAGCCGTCGAAACGCCTCGTAGTCTTGGGCCGCAAAGCTGCGATAGAGCGCCTGAATGACTTCAAGGTTGTTCATACATTGCGTCCTTCCTCACATTCGTTTTTTGTGCAATCACAAAACTCGTCTGCACCGCGTCGGCCGGCGCTAAGGACATTGAGGTCAGCCCCGCGATGCTGGCTCGGCCTCAGCGTCGGTCCGTTTATTTAGCTTACAGTCGAACACCAGGGCGAGCGGAAGCCCCTTTGCATGCCGTAATCCCGGACGTTCATTGAGCACATGCGACGTGGGATGGAGCGACGCGGTACTGAAGCTAAAGCCGGCCTGACTGAACAGCGCAGCATACCGCTCTTCGGATCGAATGACGACGGGAAGGCGCAGCGAAGCTTTGCCGGGCATCGTCCAGAACTGCGCTCCCAGACGGGCGAGCTTCCCCTTGTCGGACAAGTGCCGGATAAAAAGGGGATGTGTGATGGTGACGAGCAGACGGCCGTCGTGACGCAACACGCGTGCGGATTCCCGCAAAGCACCGCGCACAGCGGCATCGGAGCATTCGTTAAATACCATGGTCGCCAGGATCAGGTCGAAGCTATCATCATCAAAAGGGAATGTCGAACGGAGATCGAGTTGCAGATACTCAGCCGTTTTGATGCCGCAGTCCCGCCGGGCAATGTCCAGCAGGGCGCCGGATAGTTCGCTGACAACGTGACGCTCAGCCTGCTGGCCGGCAAAACGCTGCGTCATCAGGCGTGCAAAGTAGCCATTGCCTGCGCCCAGCTCCAGGATGTCCCGATCCTGGATCGCATCGATCTTGTTAATCAGGTAGTCATTGAGCACATATTTTTTGAAGGGACCGCCCTCGAATCCGGTCGCTTCGTGCCATTGCCGGGCGATACGACTATAAAAAGGTCGGGCCAAAACTGCTCCTGTACACCTGTTGAGTCTTTGTTAGCATTCCGCACGATTGTTAAAATTGCGCCAATTCCCAATAAGCGACACAATGGGCAGTGCGGCTCAAGCATAGTTTCCGCATAAATCCCTAATCTCCCAGTGACAGCGTTGTCCACATATTGACTTTCACCAGATACAGGAAACCCGAGGCCAGCAAGCGCGCGGAAATCAGATTGATGTCGGCGCCGACAGATGCATCCGCCCGGACGAGGTAGGTAACATGGCCGCCCCATTTGTCCGAGCTGATCGTCGTCAAGCCTTCGACCGCCAGCAGCGAATCGACAACAGACCTGTCGACGGTCCTTTTCGACGTCAATTCCAGTTCATTTAACATTACGCTCGGCCGGAATGGATACGAATCGGGATAAATCTGCACGATGGGTCCCGCGCACCAAACATCCGGGTGGGTCCGGAATCGGCGGAGAGCGGCTCGCTCCCTGAGGGAAATTGTCGAATCGCCGACATCGCATCTGTCGAAACTCAGAGTCGCAAAGCCCTCGGGCGCCGCGCCTGCCGCCAGACGGCGGAATTCAACGGCGGACGAATCACAGCCAAGTTTCTCCGCCAGTTCATACACAATATCTTTGTGTCGCTTCCGCGACTCCGGCGAGAGCACGATACCGATTTTGTCGGTAGCGGGCGTATAGGGCATTTGTCCCATCCCGGCATAAACATAGGCGTCGTTTTCTCTTCCCATTGTGACGATAACCGGGCGCTGCTCAGCCCAAATATCGACAATGATAATTTGTGGCTTATAGGCGGGATGGCTGATCTGAATCTCTGTGTAGGCGCAGCCGCCTTCAACTACATGCGCGCCGCGGTCGGCACGATAAGACCCGATGCTCTCGAATTCACGCTTCGGGCAGCGCGCAAGAACTTTGGCGTCTCTGATTACCCTTCCCTGGCGATCTTGCACCAGCACTTCCACCCAGGGCGCCCCGTGACTGTTGTCCGTTGTCGTCGGCAAAGCTTCCGAGCCAAGGACAAGGAGGCAAAACGCCAGTAAACCCGTAATTTTCCACATTGTTGAATTGGATGCATTCTCTTTAGAACCTAGAAAACAGCACCGCAATTTACACGACTATGGACAAGGCTCGGAGGCAAAAATTTGGTCTGCTCCTCAACAAATAAACCCCGGACTTTAGGCAAAGCCCGAGGTCTATTCCAAATGCGATAGTCAGTACAGCGGAATCCGGACGGCAAACACTCTATTGCAGGTTCTGTTTGATCGTATCGGCATACAAACCGCTGTTATTGGTTGATAATCCCCATAACATCATACCGCCCTTCTGCTGCGTGCCGTAGTTGGGATTCCAGGGCGGCAGATCCAGAACCGTCTGCAAGGGCGTATTCTGGCCGCGATTGGCCTGGTTGGCGACACCGATCAGCACATTCTCCGTCCCCAGGATATCGGCATAGATCTGATAGGTTGCCTGTTGCGCCGCGGTATCTCCCCAATAAGCCATGGTGCTGACCCAATCAAGTTTATCGCCGACCTGCTGCAGCCAACTCGGATCGGTGCCGGCCGGATAGACGGGCGCGCTCAGGTATTTGCCGGACCCCTTCGGACCCAGGGCCGTGCGCAAGGCTGTTACAATATCCTGAAATGGCTGGCCCTGGTCGGAGGTGTTTTCATTGTCCAGATCAATGCCGTCCAGACCCAATTGATCGATCAACAGGTATTTGACATTCTCCGCAAATGCAGTCGGATCGCTGATATCACTCCAACCGACCGCCGGATAGGGCGTGCCGATGAGCGAAGCCATCACCTTCTGCCCCTGTCCATGCAGGATCGGTAGCGCTTCGCTCAGATACTGCCAGCCATGGTTTTTGCTCATTCCGTAGCACATGCTTACCTGATTGTTAGGCCAGAGATTGTAAAAGGCGATTTTGATAACATCCACCGATGTAGGGACATCCTTAAGATCCAGTCCCGGGCCGCCGTCCTGATCGCTGTTAACATAGCCGAGCCAGTAGGCTTCCAGAAATGGTCGTGCAGGAAATGCCATAATTTCCTCCTTCGAATTCTGTGAATGATTGCGATTACTTAGATCTGTCAGTCATCGTAGCCCGCGCGGAACGCCGAATGGAACAGTTCGGTTCGAGACAATGTGGGATGAGGCCGGCTGAAGGCCGACGTGAAAGACGAATTGTCTCGGCATGAACCGTGCAATTGCTCCGTCACCCGATCCTTTTGTGGCAGTTCAATCAGGCCGGCATAAATTCAACGAAGCTGGCGCTACGGCAGCGTACGATTGTGCGAGAATAACAGTGGCATTGCTCGCCGGAATATAACAAGTTTCGTGACAAAAAACACAAGGCACGTGCCAGGTAATGTATTTGATACCGTCTATCGCTTACAAGATCACTTTCTGCAAACCGGTGATTCCGCTGCTGCGGAAAAACGGATGGTCAGATCAATTAATTGGCTTCGGCGCCGACATTTAAACAGTTCCGGCATGTGGCTCCGGCAATCGACGAAGCGGAAATGCGTCAAGCGCAACGAGCTGCAAAATTACTGCAAGGGATCTCCAGGCGGACAGGCTGTCCATCATACTCCGGTCGACAGCCGCAAGTGTTTAACTAAAGCTGCAACAGCACCGCCAATTTTCCCAAGACTTCTTCAAGGACAGCCTTGTCGATTTTGGATATCAGGCGCGCTCGGCGGCGGCGCCAGTCCAGACTTTTGACTTGGTCGGCAAGAATGGCGCCGGCAATCGTAGCGCCGTCCGGCATCACAACCTCAAAGGGATATCCTTTAACCTGACTCGTAAGCGGACAGAATATCGCCAGGCCGACTTTGCGGTTATAGGCTTTCGGCGAAAGAACCAATGCCGGCCTATGTCCCGCCTGCTCGTGACCTGCCTGCGGATTGAACTCCAGCCAGACTACATCACCTCTATCCGGAATATAAGCCATAATTCACCACAGTTCTTGCCCTTGTGCGTCGCCACTATCCACTTCGCGATGAATATTACCCCTGGTGACTTTCGACAGCAGTTCATCCAGTGAGAACTGCGGTGCCGTGATCGGCCTGATAATGATCGCGCCGTCTTCGACGGTCATGTCTACCGCGGCGCCCTGTTCTACATTGAGTTCCGCGGCAAAGGACTTAGGAATCCGAACAGCCAGGCTGTTGCCCCATTTCTGAATTTGAGCTTTCATTGCATCTCCATCATTTAGTAGATACAATGAAGATACTTCGTTCTTTGCAGACTTACAAACGCCATTCGGCACGATAGCAAATTCGGTGTGGCAGCGCTTGCGCCTTAAGCGCATATTCTTCTCCAATGCGACACCAGGCAGCACTGCTTTGACGGGTTTTCTCACTGTTGCATTCATTCGAATTTTCCTCAATTGAGTATTTTCCAACAAGTGACTAAATTTGGCGACTGACCAAGCAAGCGCGCAGCCATCAATGCTCACTTCCGTGAAGAGCAAATCGATGCAGTTCGTTATCGCGTACAGTTGATTTCTTGTGAGAGGCGGTCACAACAATACAAAACCCTGGGCAATCCGCACAAGCTTTTGTGCCGCTTCCAGTTACATTCTGATTGTAGGTCGGTAATGGCAGCCGACCGGTAAGTGATCTATGTTTACTGCAGGCGGCAAATTGCAGCTTCAGCTTCAGTTTATAGCATTATCACCATGAAAGGAGTTAAGAAACAGGTTGCAACGCATATCTGTCCTTGCCTGATTTCCGATCACGGCTATGCAAATCAAGGCGACAGGAGCAAGCTGTGGAGCGATACCCCTTCACTGCTCTCCGCACGCAGATGGTACACACCTGCAGCAAGCCGGCGTCCGTCAAAGCTGATACGATGCTCGCCTGCCGGGTAAAAAGTGTCGGCAATTGTTGCGACAAGGGTGCCGGAGCTGTTAAACAGATTGAGCTTTATCATTCCGGCTTCACTGCAGCGCACAAATAATGTTGTGATAGTCTTAAAGGGATTGGGCCATGCTTCCAGCGCTATCGGGGAAAACTCAGTAGCCTCCTCCCTGAGCGAAGTTTCGGTGTAGGCGGCAAGCTGCATTCGCAGGTTGGCCGAACGATCGCGAAGGAAGGAAAGAATGCCCGGAATACGCATTCCAAGCCCGACAAAAACATCTTCATCGATATTAGCGCGAAACTGCTGATAGCTGTATAGTTTGTTGTCATCCGCCGAGACATATTCATCAATCAGTGGCCTGATGTCTTCAACCATCGCGGCGATTGCATCGTAGGATGCCGGGCCGTCGAGCATCGTCTGGATGCTGCGCAGGTAGGCCTGCTTCAACGAGGCATCCGCCAGGATTCTCTGATTGAGCGGACGCTGGGCGAGATCAGGCACATCGACAAGGTCCTGCCTTATGACATCCCAGCCATTGGAATAAGCGCCAAAGCATTCGTTTAAATCCCAGGGAAGAATCGTAAAGCGGCCGGCGGCTTTATCATCGTACAGGTAGAAGTTGCGGCCGGAGCCTGTGTAGCTGTCGAAATGCGAAAGCAGCATTGTAAAGGCAAGATGCCGGGTACACTGCTCCAGATCCAGGTAGTCGCTCATCGTTGCGGCAAAGTCCTGCGCCGGCGTCGTGTTTAAGGTCTCGATCATCGTCAGCAGAGCGGACCAATCATTCTCGTCTTCATTGGTTTTCAGCTCGAGCTCCGCTTCATACTGCTCCTGACCACTCCCACGATACAGCAGGGTGGCGCCGTCGTCGCCCGCTTTGTACAAATTGAAATCGTTATCGGCAAAGTGTCGCGCCAGAAATGTCTTATCGATCTGCTCCACCTGCACATACAAACCAAGCAATGCGCCGTCAATGCTGATATTCGCATAGGCGGTGCGCGGTGCGGGCATATAGTTGCCGATAAGCGCATAGCCGATCGTTTCGCGCATAAAGCTCGGGTCTTTAACACAATTGCTGAAGTTAAGCGTCTTAACACCGTAAAAAACCTGCTCGTCACGATATTTGTCGAACTTGATTTTCAATGGCTTCTTGGGCGTGCTGCGTGCGAGCTGATACGACGAGTTGCCCTTGTAGCGCACGCCGACGCTGTCAAATACCATCGTCCCATAGCGTACCTGCGCCGGCATGTACAATTCACCGTTTTCGTAATTCGCGCGCAACGAGTCAGCCCAGCCATCCACATAAAAATGCAGGTCAAAATTGTTAACGCGCGTGATACCAAAAATCTGGTCCGAAGGGTCGACGCCAGGCGTATTGATATTGGGCATTCCGGGCGTCGGCTGAGCAAGGGTCTGCCAGATGCCACCGCCATCGATTGTTCGCCCGTAGGAAAGATCAGCCGCCAGCGCGCCGAATGTAAGCGCGTCTATCGTCTCAATCTCCGAGTCTCGCGCCCGGTACAATCCCAGGAACTCGCCGTTTTTGCTAAGGCCGAAATCAGCGTGCAGGCCCTCGTCTTTAGTGTCGCCATCGGCCCAGACCAGCAGGAAGCCGCCGCCGGGAATACTGAGATCCGGCAGAGCCCACTTCATCGGCTCCTCTGCGTCGTCGCTTAAATAGTAGCCGGATAACTCGATTGGCGCGTCGCCGGCGTTGAAGAGCTCGATCCAGTCATCAAAGGCCTGATCGGATTCATCGATTATAGTGCTGGTATTATCGGCCTGCAACTCGTTAATAAAGAGCTGTTCCTGCCCTTGCAAGGTTGTGCCGGCCAGGCCGCATAGTATTGCTACCACGCTAAGCACTATCGATCGTGTAATCATTTTCTTCCCTGTTTTACAATCGACTAGGATATAGCTTTTCTGCCGTCTGTCCTCGGATCTTTTTGTATCGATCGGGCGAGGTCCGTCCTCGGAATTGTTTTGCACTGAATGCTTCACCGGTTCACCGTCTTCGGCGCGAGAGGGCGTCGGCACTGCGCCCTCATCGGCAGCTCATGGGAAGCGGGAAAGTCAGACCGCTCAGACAAAAGTGAGCAGTCATTGTAAGCGGTCTTTGGTCATCAGCCTTGCGCCGCCCGATGCAATGCCGCTTAAACAAGGATACAGAGAGGCGAAGTTATCCATGCTAAGCTCCTTTAAGCTTCATCGGATTACTGGCGCGGCAGTACGACACGGAATCCGATAAAGTAAAACTCATAATCAGGGGCTGTGAAACTGCGATTGGCCGCCCGGAGGTCAGCGGCATCATTGCCCCAGCTGCCGCCGCGAACAAAATGATAGGATTCGTTCGTCGCGCCACGCGGATCGCGCTGGGCATCGGCGCTGTAGTCGCCGTACCAATCATTGCACCATTCATAGAGATTACCGCACATATCGTAAAGACCGAAATCATTGGGCTTGCGCTGCGCCACGGGCTGTGCCCCGAAGGCCGCGACATCCGCACTCAGGTCCCAGGAATTACCGCGCCAGACGGCATAAGCGTTAATCTCCGCCGAATCCGCCGCGCTGGCGGGATAAGCGTCGGCTGAAGCGCCCCAGAAAAAGTCCTCCGGGTTCCCGGCCCGGCAGGCGAACTCCCATTCGGCTTCCGTCGGTAAACGGTAACCGTTTTTGCTGTAGTCGATAGCCAGGCCCTCCAGGCGGCTGCCATTGCCGGGCGTGCCGGCAATCGCACTGTAGCTGTAGACCGCTTCAAGGCCATCGCGCGCGCTGCGGGCATTGCAATAGAGCGCGGCATCGCCCCATTCGACCAGGTAGGCCGGATAGTCATCCCCGATACCATAGGGCGGCCCCCACAAGGGACGGCTGTAGTCGCTGTGATTGTCGCGCATCAATTCATCATAGTCGGCCTGACGCACTTCCGTCGAATCCATCCAGAAGTCATAGCTGAAGCTCACGCTGTGTAGCGGCTGCTCATCGGCATTGCCCTGCTCCGACCCCATCATGAAGCTTTTGTCCCGCGCCTCGATCAGCTGCATACCCGCCGGACTTACTTCGTCCGGTCCCGGGTCAACAGGGTTGCCGTCGCCTTCATCATCGCTGCAGGCGGGCAGGAGCAATAGAACGAAGAGAAGTAAACACAGTATTTTTCGAGCGTGCATTATGTCGTCTCCCTTTGTATGTCTCTGTTAAATGTTAACGTATTTCATTCTGATCTCGCTTTGTTTACTTCACGATCAGCAGCGCTATGCTCTGCACCTGATCTCCCGCGCGCAGCCGGCAGTGGTAAATCCCGGCCTTAACAGGATGGCCCGCTGCAGTACTGCCATCCCATTCCAGGTGATGCAGGCCGGGCTCTCTACGACCTCGGTCAAGAATTATCAGCTCCCTGCCAAGCTCGTCATAGATTCGCGCATCGACGGCCGTCGGCCCGGAGAGCCGGAAGCTGATAGTCGTCTCGCTCGAAAAGGGATTGGGCGATGTCCGGAGCGCCAGTGATGCGGCCGGCGTATCTGCAGCATCAACCGCCGTGGGGTTCAGGCGCGCCAGCCCGGGGTAGTCCGCCGCATATCGTAGCGAGCGGGCGATCTGCCCCTGAAACTGGAAGTCCCAGACTTTTTGGCCATCGGCTGTCACTTCGAAAAGATAGCCGCTAGTGGATTCGCTGATGAGTGTGTTGCCGTTCGGCAGACGCTGGCAGCTACCCAGATGGTTCGAATAAAATCCAGTCCCTTCCGAGTAAGTCCAGGTTGGTTCGAGCGGACCAAAAGCGCGGCCCGCTGTTAAAAGATAATTGCCGGCCCCGTCCGACACCGGCGTAATTTCAGTGATAACCGAGCGGCGCTGGCCTTCGCCGTTGTTAAACACCAGGATATTGCCGGCGCCCGGCAGCCCCTGGGGAATCCAGTTTGAACAATGGATGACATCGAAGACAGTCTCGCCCTCGGCGTCGTAGTTTTCCGGGCTGCCCCAGCGGTAGAGGATGTCGCCGCCCTTGCCGTAGCGTCCGCCGCTGTGGCCGGCGGCTTCTTCCGTCGTGGTACTGTGGTCGATCACATAGAATTCGTTCATATAGTGCGAGCTGATGACAATCTGATCCAGCTCGGGGTTGTAGCTGACGCCGTTAATATGCAGCCAGTCACCGCCGCCGCGCGGGTTGGAGCCGGTCAGGCGTAAATTGATGTCGATAAGCTCGGGATGTTCAGCTATGATGCCATAGTTTGGCTTGGTCGGATCGCGGTCCTGCACCAGGTGATCCCAGGCATGCCATTGCCAGACAATCTTAGCGCCCCCGTCGCCATCGGGCTCAACCTCGATGACGTGGTCGGGCCAGAATACGCTGTTGCTCTCGCGGCCCGCTGCCTGCGCTTCGGCGGCGCTTTTAACTTCCCAGGCGATTAACAGCACATTGCCGTTGGGCATGATTTCCAGATCATGATGGCTGAGGTAGGTGGGACTGTTGTATTCGAATTCCCAAAGCACATTGCCGCCCCAGTCGATCTCCTGTACAAGACCGGCGGCAGCCCCCCCGTTGAGACTCGTTCCGTCGGCCCTTGCGGGACGCAGCAGATTACCGTTTTCTTTAAGGTATACCGCATAACCGCCACCGGCGCTGTTGGACCAGGTATGGACAATTTCGCCGGCCATATCAACCAGGTATGTCGTTCTGGAATTGGTGGGATTAAACAAGGTAAAGCCTTGAAATGCTTCCTGCGCCGGAAGCTGCGACGCCGCCAAAAACAAGGCGACCACAATCATAGTCCGCGTGAATGCCGTCATACCGATCCTTGATCTCAGTGAACAAAGCGATTATCATCCGATGCTCCGGCGCGAGGTCGAATTCAGTCGGACCGCCGGGCTTATTTCGTCGCAAGCTCCGCGCTTGGGACCTGATGTTTGCACAGAAATGCAACATCTCCGCAACTGTTACATAACAGTTTGAAAATAGTCGGGCCGGCCGGCCGGAATGCACTATCTGTCCGGGGAACCCTGTCGGTGATTGCTTCGATCGCAAGCGGACGCTTCAGCTTTTCCAGCGGTCTTTGTAACGGAAGAGACAGTCTCGCAGGCTCTTTAGGGCCGGGGAGTTCCAGCCGTCATTCCGAGCGATCACGTGGTAGTGCAGTTGAGGCAGTTCCGGCATGGGCAGGGCACGCAGGCCGGAAGGGATTCGACAGCAGCTGTTGACGATCGTCAGTCCAAGGCCGAGCCGGCAAAAGTGCAGCATCAGCTCCCAACCTCTGGCCTCCACGGCGAGCCGCCACTCGACGCCTGCGTTCATTAATGCACGGTTGATCAGCATGCGGTGCGGACGCTCGTCGGGCGGTAAAATCAGGGAAGCGCCCTGGAGATCGCTCAGGCGGATTCGGCGCTTGCGGGCCAGAGGATGGTCTTTCGGCAGCACCAACACCTGATCGACGACTGTCAACAGTTCGGAGCGACAATCCCGCGGCAGGGCGTGGAGCGCGGCAACCCCAAGCTGCGCCTCGCCGCTGCGCAGCAGATCGAGCGTCCCTTCCCGGTTGGCGCTTATCAATCGCAGTCGGGCAATATCCCGCTTCAGAAAAGCTGCAATCGCGGGCCCCAGCAGGTAGAGAAAAGCTCCTTCGCCGGCGGCGAGGCTTATGTCGGAAGTCGTCGCTCCGAAACGCAGTTCGTCCAGGAAACTGTCGGACCGGTCGCGCATTTCGCGGGCAAAGGCCAGAATCCGCCGACCTTCAGCTGTTAAATGCAATTCGCGGCCGACTTTGCGGTAGAGCGGCAGCCCCAGAAATTCGGCGAAGCGGCGAATCTTGGTGTGGAGGGCCGGCTGTGAAATATGCAGCTGTTCCGCCGCGCGCGTGAAATTTAAACATTCGCCAAAGACAAGAAAAGCTTCCAGCCAGTCGGATCTCATAACAACTATAATTATTAGTTATAGATACTAGAAAATCAATAGTTCCCTGCAAGTCTTTGGCAATCTAAATTGCCGGTATGAAACGATCAAACAAAAATCCAATCCGCCTCGGTATCGATATCGGCCGCGTCCTGATGACGCCGGTGCTGGGAGCAAAGGCCGATACAAGTTTTCTGCGCGGCAGTATCGAACGGGCAATGGCGACGCCGCCGAGCCCGGGTGCGATCGAGGCCGTCGCCGAGCTTGTGAAATTGCTGGAGGGAAATGTATGGCTGATTTCCAAAGCCGGCAAAAACGTTCAACAAAAAACCAGGCAGTGGCTGCGCCATCAGCGATTCTATGAGAGCACCGGATTGGCCCGATCCAATGTCCGCTTTTGTTTACAACGACATGAAAAAGCGCAACACTGCAGGCAGCTCAAAATCACGCATTTTGTCGATGACCGGCTCGATGTGCTTGGCTTTGTCCGACCTTGCGTTCCTTATCTTTATCTCTTTGGCGAGCAAGCGCCGGACTGTGAAATTCCCGCCTGGCTGAAGCATGTGATCGATTGGAACGAGGCGCTCGCCGTGTTAACAGAGGATATCGGCTGCAGCGCACTACAGGCGCGTATATAAACAAGGACTGAGAATGCACATGCAACAATGGCGATGTCGTCTTCCCGGTCCGCTGTTTAACTCAGAGAAGGGTGCTTTGCAATGGCGAAGCTGCGTCCGCTAAAAGGGCAGGGCTTCGCCTTCGCTTTCCGTCAGCTCTCTGAAACGCTCCTGAATCTTCGTCAGCAGCGAGCCTTCTCCTGACTTTTCGATCCGGCGGCCGTCGATTTCCACAACCGGCGTCAGCTCGCCCATCGTGCCGCTCGTGAATACTTCATCGGCATTATAAAATTCCGCCAGCGACAGATTGCGCTCGATAAGTTCAATGCCCAGCGCATTCGCTATTTCGATAACAAGACCCCGCGTTATGCCCGGCAGGCAGGCATGCGGCAGGGGCGTCAGTACTACCGAACGCTTGATCATAAAGATATTGGTGGCATTGGTTTCGGCAACGAAGCCGGCGTTGTCCAGCATCAGGGCGTCGTCCGCTCCGGCAACATTGGCTTCGATTTTGGCCAGTATATTGTTTAACAAATTATTGTGATGAATTTTTGAATCCAGGTACTGCGGCGCATTGCGCCGGATATGCGAGCTCACCAGACGGATACCCCGCCGATTGTCATACACAGGCGCTTTCCACTCCGCCAGCACGATCAGACAGGAACCGCTTTGATTGAGCCGGGGGTCCATGCCGGAGGTGATTTTCTCACCGCGCGAGAGGGTAAGACGGATGTGCGTCTCGTCACGCATTCCATTGGCCTGCAAGGTCGTGAAAATGGCGTTTGTGATTTCCGCCTGCGATGGTATGTCGCTGAAGGCCAGGGCCTTGGCGGACTCGCGCAAGCGCTGCACGTGGCGGTCGAGACAAAAAATGCGCCCCTTGTACACGCGCAGCCCTTCCCAGACGGCATCGCCGCCTTGCACCGTGCTGTCGAATACCGAGATCTTTGCTTCGGATCGCGGAAGCAATCGGCCGCCGACATAAATCCGGATCTGTTCATTGCGCTCGTCGTACGTTTGCTGCATATCTCAAGCCTTGATTGCATGGTGAAACAACTCCTGATACGCTGGCCGGCAGCGCTCATGCAGCGTCTGCAGATGTTGCGGAACAGTCGGCGTCTCGTCGGACGGCGGCAAAAAGCCCGTGGAACGATGGACCCCGGCATACCACCACGGCGCCCATACTCCATCCTCCGCTTTCGGTCCCGCGGGCCAGGCGAGCATCGCCGCATCGAAGGGCAGGCCCAGCATCGTACACAGACGACCCAAAACGCCCGCCGGATCTCGCAGCAGTTCGCCCGCGTCCAGCACGGGCGGCGTCCGCCCCTGATCACAGAGATACTGAAATAGTCCCAGCTGACGGATGATGCCGAGGTCTTCCACGCCGGGACTGGGCAGGACGCGCGCATAGGAGCTGATGATCCGCGCCGGGTCGCGAATCAGAAAGAGGTTGTCCAGCGCCGTTAATCGCTCTTCGTCTCCATCCGGCAGATGGTGAACCATTGATTTGATGAAGAGGACCGGGCAGCCGTAGTCAGCGCCGAGCAGCCCGTCCAGCACAGCGGAGGCGTCGGCATCCATGGCGGCCAGGATCGCATCACGGCCGGGATGCTGGGCGCCGCTGCTCTGCAGATAATGGGCATAGAGCGGTTCATCCACAACGCGTGTATCGCTGCGCTGGCGGAAAGAATACATCAGAGCGGTCGAGACATTACGCGGGCTGGACCAGAGGCAAATTCGCTTTGCTGTTTGCATGGCGCAATTTACTCCCTCGGAATGGAATTGAAAACAGCGGGGACCGCCACGGCCCGAACTTGTTTGCCGGACGACTTCGGCTAAGGATTATGCAGGGCACAGCTCGCGATTCGATTGCCTCCAGGCGAACCAATACGGCATACAGGGGTACAATGCCAGCCAGGCGGTCTCGGCATTTCGAGGAAGGACAAAGGCAGAATATGGACCGGCCGAAGCCCGGGCAGAAAAGCAGATCGGCGCCTCAATTTATTGTGCAGTAATTTTTTGGGAAAATTGATGAGTCCGGCAACTACCGCGAGAATCAGAATCTACCTGCCGCCCTGTCTCTGCGCGCTGACGACCGGCCTGGTATCGCTCTGCTATTCCGGCCCCGGACGAGAGCTTGTACGCGGCTACCTGGGAGACATTCTCATCGTCATATTCCTTTACTACCTTTTGTCTATCGCCTGGCAAAGCACTGCGTGGCGGCGGGGCATCAGCGTGCTGCTCCTGGCCTGCCTGCTCGAGTTCAATCAATTGCTGACCTGGTCGGCAGCGCTGCCCTCGCCGGTTCGGACCCTGATTCTGGGCTCGCATTTCGACCCGGCGGACATTCTGGCTTATTTCCTCGGCACAGCGATTGCCGTGGGCCTCGATCGGCGCTGTTTGCTGCCGCGCCTCCTGCATCTTTCGACCGGCGGACGGCATTCGGGAGTTGAAAACTAGAATCCATTCGATTCGGCCGCACTCGGTGAATCAGCGACATTTTCTTTTGCAAATGTTGCCGTACAAAGGATAAATTGCGCCGGGCCGATAGTCGGGAACCGGATTCCCTGCCACCCTTCCTAGCCGGATGGTCGACTGCGGCCCACAGATTTGTTGTCAAAGCTGCAGCCGAATTTCGCCTGCGGCACATTGTTCTTCGGCTCTGTTTTCGGCCTTTTTTCGCAGCCTGGTAAAAAGCGTCCTTAGCGTTCGCAGTGGAATTCACCCCGCTGGCGGTTAAGCGCGTCCTCTTTCGCAATAATCAATTCACAAACATTTTAGCGGATGTCAGAATGAAAAAATTGTTCCTTCTTCTTTCTTTGGTGCTTTTGACAGCCTGCGGCAGCGGCCGAATCAACGACAACCCTTCGCTCCACGAAGAGACGGTGGCGGCTTCACGAGCCGAAAACAGCGTCGTTCTCAGTCTCGATACTGCTTTTAAAGGCGGCAAGCCTCTGTTCATCGTATTGCGTAAAGAAGCGGCAATGGGTGTGACCGGCGCTTTTCACGTCTACACGCTGAAGGGCAACGAGGTCATCGAAGTGCAGACAACCAAGGTGCCCGGCAGCGAGCAGTCCTGGCGCAAATACATAATGCTGGACGATGAGATTACCGGCGCGGCCTACCTGCATATCACGGGCCTCTCCGACATCAACATCGTGGAAGATATCATCAGCAATGACTTGATTGGCGACGACGGTCTGAATCGCGAGCGGGCGCAGCGCTTTCTGCAGCGCTATCCCGACCCCACCGTCGAAGTCAAGATCGACCCTTCCAAGTTGAAGGTAAAACGCGACTTGTCGAAAATCGTCCGTATCGACCGACTGAAGAAAGACATTCGGCAGGATGACAAGATTATCGCAAGTTATAAGGAAACACGCATCACAAATGATGGATCGGGTAAGGATCTGACCAAGTATACGATCCACTTCGTGCGTAGTATCAAGCCTGTCTGCGCGACGGTGACGATGGGAACGCACAGCGTAACTCGTGAGGCGAATCCGGAGATGGAAATCGTCACATCCTACGACAACAAGACGCATCTCGTGACGATTCAAAAGGAAAACATCACCTTCGACTCGCTTAAACAGGCCGTCGATTATCTGATTGAGAACCTGTACCTGTAGTCAAATCAGATTGAACCCATAAAGCAATCGGCCGTTGGACCCCCGCGCATCTCCGCCGGGGGTCCGGAACTTTGCCCGGCAATCTTACAACGGGCCGCCGATGTACTACAGATTGCGCGAAGCGTTATAGCACGGCCGGAACACAATGCTGTTTCGACCTACAGCGCTTCCGATCAACTACCGAGCGAACAACTCTAAACGATCCTTACACAGAATTTCAGCAGGATAGACAATGAAATCAACAATCCTTATCTGCGGGCTGCTGCTCCTGGTTGCCGCCGCCTGTACGCCGTCGGGTCTTAATCACGATCCGGCCAAACACCGTGAAACGGTGGAGCAGTCGCGTATCGACAGCAGCATCGTGGTCAGTCTGGACACGGTATTTCGCTATGGCGAAGCCTATGCCACGCTGAAGGTAGTCGGCGATCTTATGCCGGATTATTTATTCAGCACGCTCAGCGGAAAAATGCTGATCGAAGTGGTGCCCAGCGAAGCCAACGCCGGCGAGATGGACAGTTACCACGACTATGTCATCATCGATCCGGACCAGGGCGGCAAAGCCTTCATCAAGTTTGACTTCACGACTCTCGGCGTCGTCGAAACGGTAGTTGAAAACGATCTGTTGACGCCGGACGGCCTTAACTACAAAAACACCCGTAAATTTCTGGATAAACATCCCGACCCGACCAAACCCAAGGCGCCGCGCAAAAGTCAGAACAATGTGAAACGCAATATCAATTCTTACATATCGATCGATAAGGAAAAGAGCTGGGTCAATCAGGACAGCAAGATCATCGCCAAATTCGAACGCAATCAATTTTTTGAAGGCGACGAGCAGCGCGTTAAGTTCACCGTTTACTTTGCGGGCGGCCAGGTCTGCGCGACCGTTGCGTTTGCGGTGCGGCAGTCGTTTCGCGTCGCCAAGCCTGAAGCGGAAATTCTGACGGCTTTCGACAACCAGAAACATTATATCGACTTCGATAGTGCCAGCGCCGAATCGGAGACAACGGCCTTTCGGGCCTGCCTGAAGTGGCTGGTCGACAACAAATATCTGTAGGCAGATAGCGGCCGCAGCCCTTAACATTAAAAGGAAGCTTTTGAACGGCAATCCGACAGCGCTGAGAGACGCAGTCGGATTGCCGTTTTTCGTTGAATTGTCCGACCCGACTTAACGGACGACGACAAGCCTCGAAACGAGCGTCTGCCGCTCATTGTATAATCGCAGGAAATACAGGCCGGCGGCAGGAGTCTCAAGCTTAACGCTCAGGTGCTGTACGCCCTCGCCATTCGGCACCGGCAGAAGTGCCAGCGTGCGTCCAAGCGCATCGACGATTGCGATACTGAGACGGTCTTTTCCTCCGGTGCTCAGCGCCACCTGAAACCTGCCCTCATTGGGATTGGGATACACATGGAGTTCGACCAGCCCCTCGTCGGGGCCCGGCGTCGTTAACTGCAGTTGTGCTGCGTCAGCGCCGGGATCGGCTTTAAGATATGATGTTGTCGAGCAGGTGAAGACATTGCGGTTGACTGTCGTGCCATCGCCGATCTCGCCATGCGAGTTTTCACCGCTTGCACAGACTTCACCCGCGAGCGCATGCAGCAAGGCGTGGTACTGGGTGTCTCCCAGTTGGAAAGGCAGCGATGCGCTCGTGGCCTGCACCGGCGTTGTGCGCCACCAGTTGAAGCTGCCGTCGCCTAGTTCACCTTCCGCGTTAAGTCCCCAGCCCCAGACACTGCCGTCGCTCTTCACGGCATAGCTCTGGCTGGCGCCGCGCGCAATCTGCACCACGTCGCTGATGCTGCTGACCTGCACCGGTGACGTGCGCTGTGTTTGGGTGCCATCGCCGACTTCTCCGACCAGATTGGCCCCCCAGGCCCAGACGGCGCCGTCGTCCTGTAATGCGATGCCGTGGTTCTGCCCGGCCGCAATCATGACAATGTCCGTCAATGTTCCCACCCGTACGGGCGTCGAACGATCGGTCGTGCTTCCGTCGCCGAGCTGGCCGGAGCCGTTTTCGCCCCAGGACCAGACCGTGCCGTCCTCTTTGAGCGCCATGGAATAATCGAAACCGGCAGCGACAGAAACCAGATCGCTCAGGTTGTCGACCTTTACGGGAGATGTGCGCTGCGTCGTCGTGCCGTCGCCGAGCTGACCGCTGGCATTTTTGCCCATGGCCCAGGCTGTGCCGTTAGCCCGAAGCACTACGCTGTGCGACACGCCGCCCGATACGCCGACCACATCCGAGAGCGCCGTCACTTCCATCGCCGTCGATTGATCGCTGGTGGAGCCGATGCCGAGCTTGCCGTTAGCGCCATCGCCCCAGGCCCAGAGCTCGCCGTTCTTCTTAATGGCGAAATTGTGGTTGCTGCCGCTGGCGACCGCCACGACATCGCTCAAGCCGCTCACCTGCACTTCCGTGAAACTGTCAGTCGTCGTGCCATCGCCAAGCTGGCCCTGATTATTGCGGCCCCAGGCCCAGACGGTGCCGGCATTGATCTTCATTGCGATACTGTGGTCATAGCCGCCGCCCGTAACGCGCCATTTGCTCGAGACCGCCAGCGGGGGCATACAGCCATAGGAGCTCTTGTCGCTGTTGCTGTAATCACCGAGTTGACCGTAGTTGTTGTAGCCGCTCGCGCAAATCTCGCTGTTGTCGCGGACGAAGAAGGAGTTATCGCCGCCGTCGTAGAGAACAATCGCGCCGCTTGCCGTCGTAGCTTCAACCGGCGCGTTGCGGTCCGTCGTCGTGCCGTCGCCGAGCTGGCCGCGATTATTGCGCCCCCAGGCATACACAGTGCCGTTCGTCGTCAGAGCGTAGGAATGATAGCGGCCGGCAGCGATCTGGACCACGCCGCTGAGCCCCGTCACCGGCACAGGCGAACTGCGGTTGGTATTCGTGCCGTCGCCGAGCTGGCCGTAATTGTTGCGGCCCCAACTGAGCACGGTCCCCTCATCGGTCAATGCCACCACGTGATAGCGGCCGGCAGCGATCGCGCTAAACGTTGCAGTGGTATTGACCTCCACCGGCTCATGGCGTTCGGTTGTCGTGCCGTCGCCCAGTTCGCCATAGGCATTGCGTCCCCAGGACCAGACACTGCCGTTGCCCTGCAAGACATAAGTCTGATAGTAGCCGCAATCGACAGCAATGGCGCCGCTGAGATCGAAGAGAAAATCGGGCGAGGACCGGTCGGTGGTCGTGCCGTCGCCGAGCTGACCGTAGTTGTTGCGGCCCCAGGTCCAGATGATGCCGGTCGTGTAGATGGCGGCGCTGTGGTGAGCGCCGGCGGCAACATCGGCTATAGCGCCCAAAAGGCTGATTTCCACCGGCGTGGCGCGCTGCGTTGTGCTGCCGTCGCCGAGCTGGCCATAGTTGTTGCGTCCCCAGGCCCACAGGCTGCCGTCTTCCTGAACTGCAAGGGAGTGATACAAACCTGCGCCGACGCGCGCGACATCGCGCAGACCACGCACCCGCACGGGATAGCGACGGCTCAAGGTGCTGCCGTTGCCCAGCATGTCGTAATGGGAGCGGCCCCAGGCCCAGACGCCGCCGTCAGCGGGATCGACGGCCAGGGTATGATAAAGATGACCTTCAATGCGGTCCGGCGGCAGGCCGATGCTGAAATCATACACCAATTCGTCATTGGCGGAATTCATATCGCCATTCAACTCCGTAGTGATATACAGCAGATAGTCGCCCATACGCATTAATCCAGTAGTGGAAAACGTAATGCTCGCCGTTTGCCCCGGCGCTAAACTGCCGATCGCCTTTGTTTCATTGACAACCACCTGTTTATCCGACCATCGAACAATGCGCAAACGGACTGGAATCGAGGACTGCGTTGTGCTGCCGACATTGCTGAAGCTGGCTGCTGCTTGCAGTGGCGGGATCAATACGCCCCTGATGTCAGGCGCTAGCAGAGCGCTGACGGCGATATCATTACTCATTGCTATTGAAAAGGGCGCATCGCTGACATCGTTTAGTTCGGGATTGTCCCAGTCGCTGATGCGTATCCTCGCCTGCGTGCTGCGCTGCGATACGACCGACCAGGTGAACGAGAGGTCGGCTGCATCAAGCTCCGATGAAACATCGCTCCATGCTATGCCATTGTCGAGTGAGTATTCGATGCGAACCTTGCTGACGCTGCTGGATGTCCAGCTAACGACAAGGCTGGTGCCCGCCGTGTAGCTGGCCGTCGAGTTCGGCGCCGTCAGGGTCAGCGAGCCTATGGCTTCGTCGTCGACTTCGAAGGGCATGGCAAGAACATTGTTAAAGTCGTGTTCGTCGCCGCTGAGCTCGATGCCGGCGACTGCTTCGTACACGCTGCTGGTTACGATTGTCAGCGCGCTAAAGGTGACCGTGACCTGCTCGCCGGCATCAAGGCTCGCCAGAGTCTGGCTGATCGTTGAAATGGTAGCATTGGTCGTTTTGATGCTGAAGGTAAGTGTTAATGAATTTTGATCCTGCGTTCCGATATTTTTATACACCACTCGCGGCGTAATGCTTGCGGTGGTGGCAACCGCCCCTCCGCGCATCGGCGACTCGATCGCCAGCACTGCAACATCTTTGGCGAAATTCCCTTCCGGCGGTAAAACGCAGGTTTCATCTTCGGCAATGGGGCGCATCAAGGCCCGCACCCTGGGATGAAATTCATGCTCGATATCAAAGGGGGTCAGATGGCAGTAGGACATAATCGTCCCTTTTTTCGGACTGGTCGTCGTTGCGCAGGAGATACTGACGCAGGTATCGATCGGCGGATCCCAGCTACAGGCATGCGTGTGAGGCGAACCGAAGATATGCCCCGTTTCATGCGGCACGATCGCCAGATCGAAATGATAACCGTCCACCAGCGGAAACACGAGCGTGCCGTGCGTGCCGCTTAAAGCGGCGCCGCCTTTGCCTCCGCCGCAGAGGGCATTCACCGCCGCCAGTCCGCCGAAGTTACGACCGGAAATCAAGTGATAGTGCGAGCGCCTTACGTGATCCATATTGGCATTCCAGTAGTCTTCGAATTCGTCGTGGCGCGCGTCTCTGGAAGTGTTGACGTAGGGATCATCGTCGGTCCAGACGCGCAGATAGTTTACCCTGATCGCACAGTTGATGTCGCGCTTAAAAATCGCCGATGTGCCGGCGAACAGGGACAGGGCATAATTGACCGCGCGCGCGAAACTGTTGTCGTGGTCGGCGAGAAATTCTTCATCGCAATCGACCGCAACCGTTGCAAGCAGCGCTTCATAGGATTGCAGCTTGTCGCCGGCGCTGCCCTTCATTGTTCCCTTGCGTTCACGCAATCCCTTTTCCCAATCCAGGTACGACGGCAGAGACTCGGCACCGCAGAAATCATCTGGTTGCAAGCTCCCCTTGGTGTAGCGCGAATAACGGCACACGATCATTGTCGAGGCGGTATTTTCCTGCAATGCAGTCGGCATAATATAAAAACGCTCGGAAGCCTGCTGTCCCCTGGCGGGTATATCAATATAGCCGTGCGCGTAGTGCCGCATAACTGCGATATAGACAAATGATGCGGGAATCTCCCGCACGCTGCCGCTGAAGTGCAGGCCAAGCTCGACATCCATCGCAAGATCCCCGTCTTTTGTACCGGCGACAATCAGCCCGTCGCGGCTGAGTACTTCGAATGGTTGCAGATCGAGTGTTACCCGCCAATCATTGCCGAGCGGAAAGTCCTGAATGCGAACCTGTCCCGGCAGACTACCCTGCCGCCGCATATTCGCCATCCTGCGCCATTCTATGGCATTAATCGCAACAAAACCCGCCGCCGGGGCTTCGTCGAAGCTAAGCGTATGCGGACGGGGCCGAGCTTGCAATAACTTCGAATGTCTGTGACTCTTCGCTTCTTCCGCTACCTCCTGGAACTCTATTCGAAATTCCAGTGATCGAGAATCTGCCGCCGCCTCGTTTCCGTGAGCAGAGTACTGCTGAAAAGCCGGCAGGCCAACAATTGCCAGCGCCAGCGCTGTGATCAAGCGATTCATAGTATGAGCCTGGTTTGTGAACAAAAAGATACCTGCGCCTCGTGGGCGTTGATTTACAAATCAATAAAGTGGGTCTTCCGGCCGGCAGGATGTGATCGATGCGCTCCTGATTAAGAGCGTAATCTCCTGATACGCGCTACATGCTGATAATCGTTTGCTAAAATACTCTGGTCAGATGCCTCGACTCATTGCAGCCGGCCCCGTCCGTCATCAACTCTCTGCGCATTCCTGGCAGTGTGATAGCGCTTCGAGGAATTATGTGCCGTGATGTAATAAAGCTACTATTTGACTGCTTTAAGGTCAAATTATTCTTGTGTGGAGCCTAAGATTCTTACGAGACTTAACGAAAGTAATCGAGCGGAGCCGCCGGCCTTATCTCCTTGTACGGATGGATTGCCCGCTGTTAATACTGATTATGCAGCCTGCCCGGCTCAGGCCCGGCGGCGAAATTACCAGCTTGACAATCCACCTTATCTGTTGTATCTTCGGCCCATTCGCTACCCGTAATACCAATCTTCCCTTCCAGCACTAATCCGCTTTGCAATCAATCGGAATGATATTCCCATGACCCGCAATTCAGTTATTGTCAGCGCTCTTGTGGCGATAGTGCTGCCATACGCAACAGCTCTCGCCGAAGCCCAATCATTGTATCAACACTTGCTGCAAGTCAATCGCGAGTGGCGCTATCATAGCGAACAACTGGAGGAGCTCTCCAGGCCCTGCGCAGGCTTTGACTCCGAGGAAGAACTTTTGCAGACCCACCTGCGCCTCGTGGAAACGCTGCTGCGCCGCTATACTCCGGCAGACCTGGATAGCAGACAGCTAGCCAAGCGCCGCCGCAATCTCGATCGCCTGCACCCCTATTGGAGCGCCGGGCGCTTTCCGATCAACGAGACACATGGCAGCCGCATCCCTGTCTTTGTCGATCGGCACGAAACGCACTGCGCCGTGGGCTGGCTGTTGCGGGAAAGCGGAAAAAACGAGCTCATTCGCACAGTCCGCCAGGCCGACAACAACATTTTCATCCGCGACATTCATGATCCGGACTTTGCCCAATGGCAGGAGCAATCAGGACTGACACTTGCCGAGCTGGCGTTGATTCAGCCTTCTTATCCTCCCGAACATTGGTTTTACGAGCGGATCCCGCTGCATCGCGGGGCGGAGATTACGGCCGCAGTTTTCGATACACAGAGCGATGTACTGTATTGCGCCGGTGCGATCGATGCAATCGGCGGCATCAAGGTCAACAATGTAGCGGCCTTGATTGACGGACAGTGGCAAGCGCTGGGTGACGGCCTGCTGGGCGTCGTAGAGACGATGATCTTCACAGATGGCATTCTTTACGCGGGCGGGCGGATTGTCCTCAATGGCGAGACGCTGCCGGTTGTTCGCTGGGACGGCAGGAACTGGCATCCAATGGCTGCGGGCTCCTTTACCGGCAGCGTCAAGACGCTGACGCTGTTTGAAGGCGAACTCTTTGCCGGCGGCGATTTCAAATCATTTACTCCCGCAAATCTCCGCTACCTGAGCGTTTGGCGCGACGGTCGCTGGCAGTATGCCGGCAGCCATGTTAACGCTCCCGTCCTGACGATGACCATTCACGATGCCGCACTGCTCGCCGCCGGCGCCTTCGACCGACTGAACGGCGACAGTACACGCATAGCGCGCTTCCGCAATGGCGACAGCAACTGGGAAACATTCGCATCGCCCCTGACTTCGACAATTCGCTGTTTAAGTTCATTTGACAAAGCCTTGTACGTCGGCGCCGACAATCGCGACCGACAGGGCTTGCCTGCCGCGCCCTTCGCCCGCTATTTAGCGCCCTTCGGTCTTGGATCGCCGACATGGCATAGTGAAAACAAACTGTTTCGATATTTCGGCGGGGATCCGCCTCTCTCGGTTACGGACATCAAGAAGAACAATGGCCCCTATCCTTACATCTATGGTGTCGTGCGTCGCTCTGAAGAAGACCCAAGGCTGACGTCGCCAAGGGACCAGCTCTATGACTTCAGCGATCATTTGGGCCCGAGAATTCCGGCAATATCAACTAGCGGTCGTATCAACGATATATTGTTGCACAAGGGCAAGCTGTTCCTTGCCGGTGAGTTTGATCATTGTAGCTTAAGCGTACCTTTCAACACCGATTATTTAGCTCTGGGGGGATTCAGAAAATCGGAGGAACAGGATGTTCCACTCGACGGATTGCTGATGGCGAGCCGTGTGGATTGGCGTGAGCTTGATATTGACAACCTGGCCTTCCCGACTCATCCCGACGATCTCGACATGCTGCGCCGGCTGTACGAACAATGCGGCGGCCCGCACTGGCACAACAGCGATAACTGGCTCCGCGAAGCCGATGCCGATTCGCTCTATGAATGGTACGGCGTAAAAATGCGCTACGGACGTGTGGTTGCGCTTAACCTGGCGGGCAACGGCTTGCGCGGCGCACTGCCTGACGATCTCTTTTCCCTGACGGAGCTTGAGCGCATCGACCTTAGCAACAACGAGCTGGAAGCTTTGCCGGTGCTGCGGAGGGTTAGCAATTTGTACAGTTTAGACATTAAGGGAAATCGGTTTTCCGTTGAAGAGCTCGCGGCGAACCTGGGACTGGCGCATGGACCGGAGATTAACTTTTCCCCGCAGCGCTTCAGCAGTCCGCCCTCCGACGCGCGCATCTGCCTGCCGGACCGCCTGCACCTTCGCGCTCGCGATGTCAAGGCCGCCGGAGTACGCTATCAATTCTTTCAGGATGGCAATCCTCTATCGGCCGCGTCTACGAACAGGGAGCTTTTTATGGCCCTTCATGAAGCCGGCCAGGGCGGCCTGTTTAGCTGTCGCATTACAATGACGCAGCCGGAGGGATTAGAGATAATCGAAGACTTTGGTGAAATCAGGGCAGTGGGCTACCGACCGGCGCAACCCACGCTGAAGATGCGCCGCGATACCCTTATTTGTGCCGCACGGGCTTTAAGATATCAGTGGACATTCAACAATACAATGTTAACACTCGACCCCGCGACCGATCGTATTGCAGTATCGGATTACGGCAGCGGCGTTTTCGGCGTCACCGTCTTTAACGAAGAAGGCTGTTCGGCGCAATCGCAGCCGATGTCTGTCAGCACTACCGGCTTTAACTCCGGTACGACCGCGTTTCAGCCGCCTCTGCTCTATCCCAACCCGGTGGAGCAGATTCTCCATCTGCGCATTCCGGCCGAGCTCAGCGTTGAAGCAGACATCAGAGTTTACTCGCTTCTCGGTCAACTCGTCCAAAGCTTCAGCGCGTCAGACAGGTCGCTGGCTATGGATATCAGTCATTTGGAAGCGGGAGCCTATCTCGTCGTTATCAGGCTGCAGGACGCTAGGATTATCAAGCATTTCCAAAAACGCTGACTCGAGCGGGGGAGCATAAGCGCTTGCATGCCGGGCCGGTCATACGTGGCGTGAACTCTGCCGGACTATCGACAGAGCGAACCAGGTTCGGCGTAAATTCTCTCGCAGAGAATGCCGGGCCCGTCAGGTGATTTCCTGGTTTGCCTGACGGCCCGGCCCTTTTCTCAGCCTCTACATTCCCTCCCGTTGCCGGGAAGGCAACACTCATCGGAATGTTTAAAGCTGAAAATAATCCACCGCCTTCAATCGCTCCGAGCAACTGTGCACTGACCCAGATCATACTTTTTCGTCGGCCGCTGTCCTAGTTTTGTGCTTCGATTAAGCAAGAATCACAAGTCCCGGCAGCCTGAACCCCGGCACCGGACAAAGAGAAGGACGGCCCTATGATTACAACCACGGCGCTCCGGCGCGAGATGGAAGTGAAACTTCGTGGCCTGGTTCCGGCATTCGAACTAGCTTGGAAGGCTGAACTCGTCGCTGAAATCAGAGAGTTAAAACAGCAGCGCAATGCCCTGATTTTGGGTCACAATTACATGGAACCGGCCTTGTTCCACTTCGTGCCGGACTTCAACGGCGATTCGCTGGATCTCAGCCGCCGGGCCGCCGCCACGGATAAGGATGTGATCGTGTTTTGCGGCGTGCGCTTTATGGCCGAGACTGCCAAAATACTGAGTCCGACTAAACAAGTCCTTTTGCCTTCGCTGGAAGCCGGCTGTTCCCTGGCGGCCGGCATCAGCGCCGCCGATGTCCGTCGCCTGCGACAGCAGTTCCCGGGTCTGCCGGTCGTGACTTATGTTAACAGCTATGCCGATGTCAAGGCCGAGTCCGATATCTGCTGTACTTCGGGCAATGCGGCACAGGTTGTGGCATCGCTCGACAGCGACAGTGTGATTTTCATTCCCGACGAATACCTGGCCCGCAATGTCGCGCGGGAAACGGGCAAACACATCATCATTCCGCGCAATGGCTCCCTTGCAAGCTATGATAGCTCGCAGGCCAATCTCATGGTCGCCTGGCCGGGCCGCTGCGAGGTACATGAACAATTCCAGACAGAGGACGTGGCGATGATTCGCGACAAATTCCCCGACGCCCTGGTACTGGCGCACCCGGAGTGCAGCCCTGCCGTGACGGATGCAGCGGATTTTACCGGCAGCACGTCAGCGATGATCCGCTTCGTGGAAAAATCACCGGCACGGCGCTACGCCTTGCTGACCGAGTGCTCGATGGGCGACAACATTGCCGCCGCCCACCCGGAAAAGGAAATGCTGCGACTTTGCAGCTTCCGTTGTCCCCACATGAAACAGATTACGCTGGAAGAAACGCGCGACGCCCTGCTCCATGAACAATATGAAATCGACCTGCCGGAAGATGTGAGGGTACGCGCGGCGGTGGCAGTTCAGCGAATGCTGGAAATTGGTTGAGGATAGCGGGTATGCAGGAATGTATGACGAGTGATGTGCTGGTTATCGGATGCGGAATCGGCGGGGGAATTGCGGCATTGTCGGCTGCCGAAAAAGGTGCCCACGTTCGGATCATTACCCGAGCCGACGAAGCGGAGGAGACCGCGACGCTCAAAGCGCAGGGCGGCATCATCTTCGAGTCGAAGCAGGATTCGCCGGGTTTGCTGGCGGAGGACTTGCTGCGGGCCGGCGTCCATTTTAACAATCCGCGCGCCGTCGCGATTCTGGTAGAAGAAGGGCCGCGCCTAGTTCGTGAGCTGCTGGTGGAGCGACTCGGCGTGCCCTTCAACAAATCAACGGACGGAGAACTGGCAACCATTCGTGAGGCGGCACACTCGACGCCGCGGATTGTTCACGATGCCGACGCCACCGGTAAAAGCATCGAAAAGCAGTTGATGCAAGCGATCGCGGCACATCCGCGCATTGAAGTTGAAACCGGCTGTACCGCTGTTGATCTGTTGACACCCGCCCATCACGCGCGCGGGCGCCTGGCGGTCTACGATGCACTTTCCTGCGTCGGCGCTTACGTTTTCGATCAGGCTGGCCAGACCGTTGCGCGCTGCCTCGCTAGAACCACCATTCTTGCCAGCGGCGGATTGGGCCAGGTATTCCTGCGTACAAGCAACCCCGCCGGTGCGCGCGGCGATGGGCTGGCAATGGCCTACCGGGCCGGCGCGCGCGTCATCAACTGTGAATTCGTGCAATTTCATCCGACGACCTTTCACCGGGAGCTCGCACCCAACCTCTTGATTTCGGAGGCCCTGCGCGGCGCCGGCGCTCGCCTCGTCAATGCCGAGGGCAAAACATTTATGCAGAACTACGACGCGGAGTGGCTGGACCTGGCGCCGCGCGACGTGGTGGCCCGCAGTATCCACCGCGAAATGACGGAACAGGGCGTCCCTAATGTCTTCCTGGACCTGCACAGTTGCATGGCCGCCTCGGCTATTAAAGAAAGCTTTCCTTCGATCTATCGCCGCTGTCTGGAATTCAACGTGGATATAACGCGTACACCAATACCAGTGGTACCGGCCGCTCACTATTTTATCGGCGGTGTCTGGGTGGACGAGTGGGGACGCAGCACGATTGACCGGCTTTACGCGGTCGGCGAAACAGCCTGCACCGGCGTCCACGGCGCCAATCGCCTGGGCAGCGCCTCTCTGCTGGAGGGCCTTGTCTGGGGCAAACGAGCGGCGGATCACATCGGGCAGCGCCTGCCTTCGCTGCCGATGCCGGCCGTGGACGATATCCCGCCCTGGGAATACATAGGCAGTGAAAGGCCGGATCCGGTGCTTATGCAACAGGACATGAATTCGATCAGGAACATTATGTGGAATTATGTGGGTCTGCAGCGCAGCGGCCCGCGTCTGCAGCGGGCAATTCGCGAACTGCGGCACCTGGAAAGCGAAATCGAACGCTTCTATCGCGAATCGCTGCTTAACGACGAGCTTGTGGGCCTTCGCAATGCCGTCCGCGCCGCCCTGATCATCGCCAAGGCCGCCCGGGCCAATAAACAGAGCATCGGATGTCACTATCGGGTTTAGGCCGTGGCCAAACACATGGGAATCGACAAGGAGAATCGCAGCTTCGGTTGGAATATCTTAAAAGTTTAACAACAAAATATCGAGGTCTGGAATGACGAATCAGTCTGGCAGCAAGCGTCCCTGGGCGGAACCATTCAGGATTAAAGTTGTCGAACCGCTCAAGACGACAAACGCGGCATATCGCAGCCAGGCGCTGGAAGAGGCCGGCTTTAACACCTTCCTGCTCCGTTCCGGCGATGTATATATCGATCTGTTAACCGACAGCGGCACTTCGGCGATGAGCGATCAGCAGTGGGCCGCCATGATGACGGGTGATGAAGCTTATGCCGGCAGTGAAAATTTTTATCAGCTCGAAGAGGCCATCCGCAGCGCCTACGGCTATCGCTATGTGGTTCCGACGCATCAGGGACGCGCCGCCGAACACATCATCTCCCGCATTATGATCAAAGAAGGTGACATCATTCCGGGCAATATGTATTTCACCACAACCAGGCTGCACCAGGAGCTGGCAGGCGGACAATTCATTGACGTCATCGTTGACGAAGCGCATGATCCTGACAGCGAGTTTCCCTTCAAAGGCAACGTCGACCTGGACAAGCTGCAAGGACTTATCGATCGCTACGGCGCCGAACGGATTCCCTACGTTTCAATCGCCACCTCTGTTAACATGGCGGGCGGGCAGCCGATTTCACTCGCCAATCTGCGGGAGCTGCGCGAGCTGACAGCGAAATACGGCATCCCGATTATTCACGACATGACACGAGTAGCCGAGAACGCCTACTTTATCAAGGTCCGCGAAGAGGGCTATCGCGATGCCGCCATCAGCGACATCGTGCTGGAAATCTGCTCGCTCACCGACGGCGCGACCATGAGCGCCAAAAAAGACGCCCTGGTTAACATCGGCGGCTTCCTGGCCGTTAACAACGAAGAGATTTTCGAAGAAGCGCGCAACCTGGTGGTAGTTTACGAAGGACTGCATACCTACGGCGGCATGGCGGGACGTGATATGGCGGCGCTGGCGGTGGGTATCGGCGAATCGATAGACGAAGATCACATCAGAGCCCGGGTAGGCCAGGTCCAGTATCTCGGTGAACAGCTGATGAAGGCCGGTATTCCTGTCGTGCAGCCGATCGGCGGCCACGGCGTGTTTATCGATGCCGCCAGGTTCCTGCCTCATTTGCAGCAGGACGAATTCCCCGCCCAGACTCTGGCCGCAGAAATTTACCTGGACTCCGGCGTCAGGGCAATGGAACGCGGTATCGTCTCCGCCGGTCGCAACAAAAAAACCGGCGCACACAATTATCCCCGCCTGGAGCTGTTACGTCTGACGATTCCACGCCGGGCCTATACACAGGCGCACATGGATGTCGTCGCGGCCTCCGTCAATGCCGTGTTCCGGAAGCGCGAATCGATCGGCGGCCTGCGAATGATATTCGAGCCGCGCTATCTGCGATTCTTCCAGGCGCGCTTTGAACGCGGTTCGTAGCGAAACGGCAATTTCGCTAGATTGCGGGCCGGTTTTCTACTGTTGCAGCGGAGATACCAGCCCGCTTGCCGGCCCCTTGTTTCTCCAATCACGCTTAACACTTTTACAGAACGAAATTTACGGGAATGCAGATGCGTACGATTATGGAACCCTTTCGCATAAAGATGACCGAGCCGATCACCATCATCTCGCGAGAAGAGCGGGTGGCCGCTCTCGAACGTGCCCGGCACAATGTATTTTTGCTCGATGCCGACGAATGTGCGATCGACCTGTTAACAGATAGCGGCACGGGCGCTATGTCCACCGCGCAGTGGGCGGCGCTGATGATGGGCGATGAGAGCTACGCGGGCAGCCGCTCCTGGCATAAATTCGAGGAAACGGTTAAACTGATTGCCGGCTGCAACTTCGTCTTCCCCACACACCAGGGGCGCGCCGCCGAAGGTATTCTGGCTCAGACACGATTAAACAAGGGCGACATCGTGCCCAACAACAGCCACTTCGATACCACGCGCGCCAACATCGAATTTGTCGGCGCGCGGGCCCTTAACCTGCTCTGCGAAGAGGGGCTGGATACCAGTCTGGAAGCACCGTTCAAGGGCAATATGGACCTGGCGCAGCTCGAAGCCTGCATTGCACAACACGGACCCGCCAGGATTCCTTTCGGCATGATAACGGTTACCAACAACACGGGCGGCGGCCAGCCCGTATCGATGGCGAATATCCGCGCGGTGAAAGAACTGTTGTCGCGTCACGGCATTCCGCTGGTCATCGATGCCTGCCGCTTTGCGGAAAACGCCTACTTTATTCACGAGCACGAAGAGGGATACCAGGATAAGTCGCTGCTCGCCATCGCCCAGGAAATGTTCTCTTATGCCGATGCCGCCACCATGAGTTGTAAGAAAGACGGCCTCGCGAATATCGGCGGCTTTCTGATTTGCAATGACGAGCGCTGGGCGGAAGATTTTCGCAATGCCCTTATTCTGCGCGAAGGATTCCCCACCTACGGCGGCCTTGCCGGTCGCGATCTTGAGGCGATCGCCGTCGGCCTGCGCGAAGCGCTGGACTACAACTACCAGGTCTATCGGCACGCGACGGTCAACTATCTGGGCGACAAGCTGGCGGAGCGCCGGATCCCGCACGTCCGGCCGGTCGGCGGGCATGCAGTCTTTCT
>JANQRB010000003.1 GCA_028284775.1 Candidatus Kapaibacterium sp.
GAGGCGGGATGCTCATACTACTCATTCCAGGCTGATACCACGAGAAAGGCCGCAATGAATCGACGCGGCCTCTCAGCATCCATGAAAAGCGGCGGCAAAAATAGCAGGTCCAAACAAGTCGAAATCCGGCTGCGCAAGCTTCTGCGAAGGCTGCCGGGGCGTTCAAGAGTCTGCCGGCAGGTCGACGGGCCGCTGCGACTGACGGGCATCGCTGAAGACGCCTCGATTCTTTTGCTCAGGCAGGATAAAATCGGCGATGTCCTGGTGTCGATCCCCGTAATTCGTACGCTGCGACGGTATCTGCCCGAGGCGAAGGTCGACGTAGTTCTCGGCAGCAAGAACTTCGCGCTGGAGCCGGCCCTGCGACGCTACGCCGGACGCTGCTGGCGCTACAGCAAGCGACCATTTGACATCATACGACTACTGGCAGCACTGCGCCGCCGCCGCTACGATGTTGTCGTGGACCTGATGGATAATCCTTCCACGACTTCGGCGCTCTTGCTTCGCATTCTTAAGCCGCCGATCGCCATCGGTCTGGCCGGTGAAAATGCGGAGGTCTACACGCATCTGGTGCCCCTGCCCGACCGCAGCTCCGTTCATATCGTGGAACGCATAGCGCAGCTATTGCTGCCCTTCGGCATCGACCCCAGCCAGGAAGATCTGATGCTCGAATACCCACTAACAAGGGAAGAGAAGCAGCGCGCCGAAGCCGCTATGGGAGGATCCGAGGTGGCGCTGCGCCTGGGCGTTAACATTTCCGGTCACAGCCGAACACGCTATTGGGGTCGCGACAACTTCATTGCCCTTATCCGGGAGATCGCGCAGCGCTACCCCGAGCTCGATATTCGCGTCTTCGCGGCGCCCGATTACAGGGATGAATTGGCCGCGATCTGCCGGGCCACCGATGCCAAACCGGCGCCCACGGTTCACAGTTTTCACGAATTTGCAGCGCTGCTGCATACCTGCGATCTGCTGTTTACTCCCGACACATCGGTGGTACACCTCGCCGCGGCCTGGCAGACGCCGCTGGCAGCGCTCTTCGTGCATGTTAACCGATCCCTGCTGCCGTGGACGCCCTATCGCTCGCCGCATATAGCCCTCACAACAGAATCGCCTGAGATTTCGTCTATTCCCGTTGCCGATGCGGCGGCGGCCCTGACATCACTGCTGCAGACTCATTTTTCCTCATTCACTTCTGACCGAATTTGAAGACATTCTGGCGTGTTTGCGGTTTTGTCGGGCCCTTCAAAGGCCTCCTGCTGGTAGCCATTGCGGTTAACGGCTTTTATTCGCTCACGACGTCGGGGTCGATTGCGCTGATCAACCTCGTGATGCGAGTTTTCGAGCTCGAAGCCGACAACACGGCAGAAGCCGGCGGGAACCAGGATTCAGCGCCTGCGGCTTCGCTGCTGCCGGGGCTGCCGGCAAATCCGGCCGGAGCGGCAGCCGACAGCGGCCTGCATCACCTCGTCGATGACTTCTACGATTATATGTTTGCCATCGTTCGTTCCGATGATCCGTACATTGTGCTTCTCAAGCTCAGCCTGCTGATTCTGGCCGTCTTTTTTGCGAAGAATCTTTTTAAGTACCTGGCGGCTCTTATCAATGTGCGTCTTGAAGAAGGCATTATCAAATCAATCCGGGATCAGGTATTCGGCAAGTTGAGCAGACTTTCGATGAGTTACTTCACCAACAGCAAAACCGGCACCTTAATCTCGCTCGTGACCAATGACATTTCCCAGGTCAATCGGAGTCTGACGCCGACGATAATGTCGCTGACGCGGGAGCCGATCGAAATAATCTTTCTGCTCCTGCTCCTTCTGGGGCACTCGGTGAAACTGACCTTGATTGCCTTCAGCACGAGCGTCATCAGTCTCCTGTTGATTCAGATTGCAACCAAGTACCTGCGCCGCTATGCCGCGCGCATGCAAAATGCAATGGCGGATTTTACCACCGTGCTGCAGGAGACCGTGTCGGGCATTAAGATCATCAAAGCCTTCGGACTGGAAGAGAGCGCCGTTAAGCGCTTCTTCACGCAAACGCGACGCTACGTCGACTCGGCGATTAAACACCGTAAAGTCATTGCGCTAGTGCCGGGCGTCAACGAAATGTTTGCCATTGCGGCACTCTGCGCCGTCCTCTATGTCGGCGGCGGCGAAGTGTTCAGCGGAGCGATGAAGTCTCGCGACCTGATTACTTTTCTCTTCCTGCTCTTTGCCATTATGTCGCCGATTACCCGCATCGTGCAACTACCGACGCGTATTCAGCGAGGGCTTGTGGCTGCCGAGCGAGTTTTTGCGGCCCTGGATACGGAGCCGGCGGTCAAATCCGGCCCTGCGCGTGTCAGCGGGATGAAGCGTGGCATCGAGGTACGCGGGCTGAGCTTTGCCTATCAGGAACAAGAGGTGCTGCGTGATATAAATTTCAGCCTGACCCGACATAAAAAAATTGCCTTCGTTGGTCCCAGTGGCGGTGGCAAGTCGACAATGGCCGACCTGCTGATCCGCTTTTATGATCCGCAGCGCGGGGCCCTGCTGCTCGATGACAGAGACATCCGCGACTACGATCTCGACTCTTATCGCCGTCTTTTCGGCGTCGTGTCGCAGGAGCCTGTCCTTTTTAATGATAGCGTGGCGAATAACATCCGCTACGGCCGGCCCGCCGCTTCGCAGGATGAAGTGCAGCGGGCGGCGGAGATTGCCAACGCGCACTCTTTTATTGTCGGAATGAGCGAAGGCTACGAGACGACGATCGGCGATCGCGGCGTTCTGCTTTCGGGCGGGCAGAAACAGCGGATCGCAATAGCGCGCGCCCTCCTGCGCGATCCCGAGGTGCTTATCTTCGACGAGGCGACCTCGGCGCTCGATTCGGAATCGGAAAAGCTGGTGCAGGAAGCGATGAACCGCGTGCTCAAAAATCGCACGGCTGTCATCATCGCGCACCGCTTGTCCACGATCATCGACGCGGACGAAATTCTGGTGTTCAGCGCCGGCCGGATTGCCGAACGCGGCCGCCATGACGAGCTGATCAGCCTGGGGGGCATCTACAAAAATCTTTGCGACATTCAATTTGCCGGTGTGGAATAATTAGCGGCCATTTTTGATTTGAAAATGACATTGACAGAAAGCATATTTGTAATCTTCGACTGCGATATTGCTTTGCAAACGGAGGGTTCGCATAATGGTATTGCAGCGGTCTTGAAAACCGCCGGGCGCAAGCCTGTGGGGGTTCGAGTCCCTCACCCTCCGCTTCTTTGTAACCTGCCTAGTACACCGGGATAGTTTATCTGAAGCTCTACAGAACACCAGAGACTGTTCTGTGCGATATGGTGTCTGTGCAATCAAGCACAAAGACCTGCGTAATGGACAAGAATCGGCGAATTTGATAATCCAACAACTATTGAGGTAGATATGCGAAAATCTTTGTGGCTGCTCAAATCAGGTGGGATGCTTTGTCTGTTGGCGCTCGCACTTGTCGCCTGCTCCGATGATGATGATCCGGTGACGCCGGATCCGGATCCCAAACAATTCCTGCCGCTGGCGGTTGACAACTGGTGGCTCTATGAAGTAACGGACATCGATTCGGTGAGCGGCGAGCTGAAGGCGGATAGCAAACACGAACAACGCGCCACCGTTGTAGCACAGGAGACCATCGAGGAGCGCCTGGCTTCGATCATCGAATTTCGGCCGACGGACGACGAATCCATGCTCGATACGAATATTAACTCGACCGACGATCTGGAACGCGTCTATCAGTATCTGAATCTCTTCCCGGTCGACGATCTCGAGATTCCGGGATTCCCCGATATTCCGCTGCCCAAAGGCTGGTACCTGATTGCCGACGACAGCAAAGAAGTCGGCGACGAATGGGAACTCGATTCTCGCGACATACCCAGCTTCACCCTGCCCATTCCCACGGATCTCGGCACGCTGGAAGCGACCATCAGCGGCAAACTTGTAGCAACAGTCAAAAAAGGCGAGGTACAAAAGATTACGATCGCCAACAAAGCCGAAGAAGTGGAAGCGCAGGAATTCACGATTACGATCGATCCGCAGCTGACCGGCAGAATCCTTAACAACGATTTGCCTCTGCAGGGCAACGTCGTGGTTCGTTTGTGGTTTGCCGATAAGGTCGGCCTCGTTCAGTACCGGCAGGAACCAGTTCACCTCTTTGCCGATCCGGGCATCGTCGATCGCGTGGACATCACTCGTCTAAGCGGTGAGTTGCAGGTGTTGGTCGATTATTCGGTTCAGTAAGTAGGTTGTGCGTGAACCACGGATCCTGAGCAGCAAGGGCGAATACGTTGTAACAGTATGGTCTGCGCTTGTAGACGGCACTGTTCACAGAAGTGCCCGCCTCCTGTTTGGCGATCCGTGGTTCGCTGCCTCTTTCTCCTCCGTGGCCGGCGTGTTCACCTCGCGCCGCTCCCGTAATAATCCTTCCCGGGTCTCATCCTCCCGCTACTTTCTCAACGACAATGTGTACGGTACGCGAAAAAAAGCGGCCGAATGGCGTACTGTTGTCAAAGAGCTTGCTGCCGCTGCGTGCTTCGATCAGTACATCAACTGCGGGGAGCAGTTCCTGCAAATGCTGCGAAACGGTGACGGCGCGGTCATTGGCAAGACGTTCATTGCGGATGTCACTACCCAGTATGTCGGTAAAGCCGACGACAAGCACACGATCATCGGCAAGGATGGACCCGGCGATATCGGCAATCATGCGTTCCTGCTCGGCATTAAGATGCGATTGGTCATAGCTGAACGGCGGTAATTGATAGCGCTCCAGGCGTTTGCGGCCCAGCGAATCGAGCACATCGCTCACGGTGGATCGCACGCGATTAACCGGCAAGGTAATTGCGCTGCCGCCCGGCCGATCGAGCGTGTCCACGCCATTGAGGCGAACGGTGACCGATGATCCGAGCGAATCAATCGCAGTTGCGACGGAGGGCAATGGAATCCGCACCGGCAGGCTGTCGCCCTGACGCCGCAGAAGCTCCACGCGCGCGCCACTGCTTACTTCCAGAGTCCAGTGTTGCACGATATCGCGCGGACGTGCATCGAGGCCGAAGACTAAAGCACCCTGCGCAACCTCGCTGCTTTTGTTTGCGAGGCGCAGCGGCGCCAGTATGCGCCGATCCGCGCTGCTGATCTCGACGCGCCTGTTTTCGGCACGCCCTTCGGCAAGCTCGGAATTGGACGGAAACTCCGGCAGGCCCCTGCCCGTCACGACAATCCGTTCTTCGGCAATATTCCACACATCCTGCAGATAGCTGCGCAGACGGCGTGCGCGTTGCAGTCCCAGGTCCTTGGATTCGCCGTCTGAACGCATGTCGGCGCAGCCGGTAAGAGTCAGCGAAGCGCCTGGATACGCTTGCATTCGGCTGCCGATGATGTTAAGAGTATTTCGATAAACGGACTCTGCCGTCGCCCGAATGGCGCCCGGACGAAAAGAGCCGGCAGCATCGGCATCCAATGAGTTCAAATCATCTGATATATCGGCCGCCGCCTGATCGAAAAAAATGTAGGGCAGCAGATCAAAAGATACGTTAACCGCGATTTCTTCAATTTTGATGGCTTGATAATTGGCCGAGACACTGTAACGGACTGCCGGCGCTCCCGCCGATGTCCGGGCCGTGAACCGCGCCGCATAGAGATCCAGACCACCCTTCCCGCCTGCCCGGTTGGAGCTGAACAGGGCCAGGCCGTCCGGCAGCAGTGTCAGGTCGGAGTCATCGCCGGCGGAGTTCAGCTCTACCACGGGAACGGGTGCCTGCCAGGCGCCTCCGTCGCGCAGCGCTAAAAAGATCTCGTAGCCGCCCTGCCCGCCGAAACCGTCGGAGGCGAAAAAGAGCGAATCATCGGCGGCAAAAAATGGTGTAATCTCATTGCCATCTGAATTCTGGCGGGGCCCGAGATTAATCGGTTCGCTCCAGGCGCCGTTGCCGCGCCGGCTGGTGAACCAAAGGTCCGTCCCCCCCTGCGAGGGCTGACGATCCGACGCAAAAACGAGCTGGCGTCCGCTGGGAGAAAAACTCGGGTGTGCGCTGAAACTGTCCAGATTAATCGCGGGCACCAGACCGGGCCGGCCCCAGAATTCACCCTGCCGCGCGATAGCAAAAATATTCATGAAAGGCCGGCTGGCTGTCTGGCGATAGGTGCAAAAGTAAATCTCGCCACTGGCGGCAAAGGCAATAAACGACTGGTGGTTGGCGCGCATGTTATTCAGCTCGCCCTCGATGAGTTCCGGCCCGGCGAACTGCATCCCGCCCTGGTAGGCAGCCCGGTAGAAAAGAGAATAACCGCTGACATCCGAGTTGAAGAACAGACGGCCGTCCGGCGACCACGACGGCGCAAAATCATCCGCCGCCGTGTTGAGCGACAACAGATTGATCGGACGGCTCCATTCACTCTGCTCGATTTGAGCAAAAACGCCATTTGCAACAAGCAGCCCCAAAAAACACAATAGTGGGAGTCGCCGCCCGGACTGCTGGAAGTTAATCATTGCCACCATTGGCTTATTTTCGTGTATTGCTCTCTGTCATCATCAAAGCCCTGGCGATTGTGACCCGCTGTTCCCTGACGACACCTATTTATGTGTTAAGCAACCGACGACAATCTTGCCGCTTGCTCTCACAATCTGGCCGATACCTGGCCGCTCTAGACGCAAACGACAAAAATAACAATTTTGGCAATCGATCGCCGGGCCGCCGATTGCAGAATATGCGCACCGCAAGAATCCTGCAGTTCGCGTATTGGGCACATCCGCCGAATGTTCCGGCAAGATTTGTTGCCTAATGACCGGACAAACGGCGCTCGCCTTCGAATTAACTCATTCGAAAGAACCGTTGATTGTGGCATGTGTGGGTTAAGCAAACATAGGAAGAAATCGCGGACCGACAGTCGGAAACGACCGAAATGCCTGGCAGCGTCGCACCGGCCTCAGAGAGCGTCGAGCCGCCTGTTTTGACGGACGACCTTCTATCGATCTCAGTCGTAACTTAAGCATTTGCGATCAAAATTCGGCAGCGCTCGTCGCTGTGGCATCGAAGGGCCGGCTTTACCCGCTCCGAGGATGCCGGGCCGGAGAACGACACGTGAGTCCTGCGGTTTGTGAGCCAAAATTCACTAAATTGATAAGGGCGACATTGGCGGTTCACGAGGCAGTCAGACTTCGTCAGCACAAATGGGCACTTAATAGTATCGGCTTATGATGGTTCCGAAGCGCATCCGGAAAAAGTTGTACGTCGCGCTGGCGCTGCTGTCGGTAGTTGCGACGGGCTGCAATACCGAAGCCCGTGACGCGGCCGCGCCTCAGAAGGACGACGGCGATTCCGCAATTGGCGGCCGAGCGGCCTTCAGCCTGCCTGAACAACATAGCGGACGCCCTTTTTCGCTTGAACGACACGACTTCAACGGCGACCGGTTCGACGATGCCATCCTGATGCTTGCTTCCCGCGACAGCCTCGAACAGGGCCTCGGCTTTCAACGGCTGGAATTGTATGTTTACAGTCCGGCTGCCGACAGGTTTTTTCTTCAGTATGAACGCGACTACTATTTTGGCCGGGCCATACAGCTCCGTGATCTCAACATCGACGGTGCGGAAGAACTGATCGTCCAGCTTCACAGCGGCGGCAACAGCGACATTTCAAGCCTGGGTATGCACGTGCTGACCTGGAGTGACAATGCCATTGAGGAATTACTCCTGTTCGAAAGCGGCGCCCCGCAGATCGTGCCGCTGCCCGGGGACGACATTCCGGCGGTATTTAACTTCCAGGAGTTCTGGCCCTTTGAGCTTTCGCGAGCCGAAGCGGTGCAATACCTCGATTCAATCCATGTTGTTGCGCCTGTGACGCCTTTGCGCCGCGATAGTTTGATAGCCCTGGCATTGGATATTGAATTGCTTAATGCGCAGCAGGATTATCAGAATCACAAAGATTCCTTCGGCGACCTTCCCGACATCGAAGGCGAATACCGATTGTATGCCGAGGCGGCCCGCTGTCTGATCTACTTGCGCAAGCTCGGTCAGTCCGATGAATTGGAAGCCTTCGCTGCTGTGGAAGACCAATTCTGGCAGCAGGCGCTTCCGGAAGAATACGGACGCGCGCTGAATGCGATTCGGCAGGGCGATGAAGTCGCCGACACGACGGCCATCCCCTTTTGACGGAGAGAGGCCGGTCGCGAGCGGACCATCCCGTGTAAGGATTCGGAGAGTTTGACGCCCTGCCTGCTTACGCGAGACTACAACATTCACAGATGTAAAACCGGATTTCTGAAAATACTTATGTTTCGAACTACTGGCCTGATGAATCGATCGCTGACAATTCTGCTGTGCTTGTTCGGTTTCAGCAGTTTGCTGCTGGTGTACTGCGACAATAAAAGTGGCGTACTGGAAGCCCATTCAACCTTTGATTATTATGAATCGTCCCGCCCTGGCGTTGGCGCGCGCAACCTGATTTTGCGCCCGGATGGAAGCCTGGAATTGTATACCTTTCGCGATACGATTGCCGGTGCGTTGACGGCTGCGGAAACTCAGCAAATCAAGGCCGGATTGCCCGCGCTCGAATGGGAGCAGAGCTACAACAGCAGCCGTGATCCACAATTTAGGCGCTTGACGCGCCGGCACCCCGAGGGCGTTCGATCGATTACCCTGTATCACGGTTCCGAAGCGCCGGAAGCCGTCAGGACTGTATTGGAGATTCTGCATTCGGTGGTGGAAAGGCTGGCAGCGGAAGCGCAGGCTGCTGAGCCGCAGGCAGGCGGCCTGCGGGTAGGCAAGAAGAAGCACCCGCAGCATCATTCCCCCATTTATTGCGGATCAGGAATACGATCTATCGATGTTTTTGTGCCCAATTCGAAGGCCGCCGGCGATAGACAGGAGGCGACAGGCAAAGCAGAGCCGATTGCATCACTGCCCGCATCTTCCGCTTCGCCGTCTTCCCATTCCGCATCCATTGATATCCGCGTCAGCAACAGAAGGCAAGACTGAGGAACCATGACGAAGCCCATCGAGCTCATCACAATCGATTTCTGGAACACCCTGTACGATGCAAGCAACAGCGAAGCGCGAACACAGGACCGAATGCAGGTAATCCTGCGCGAACTCAAGCGATTGAAGGTCACGGTAGCCGCTGAAACCCTGAAGCAAGGCAACAAAGCTACCTGGCAGCATTTTAACGAGGTCTGGGAGCGGGAGCACAAAACCCCCGACACCCGCTATATGGTGCAATATTTCATGGAATATATCGGCGTCCGGGCAGATGCGCAGGCCATCGACAGCGTTGCGCAGTCCTTTGCCGAGGGAATACTGCGCTATCCTCCTGCACTCCTGCCGGACGCGCTGGACGTCGTACGTCGTTTGGCGGAGCGCCGACTGCTGGCGCTGATTTCGGATACCGCATTTTCGCCCGGTCATATTCTGAAACAGGTGATGGATGAGTCCGGTGCCGGTCAATATTTTCAAGCCTTCTCTTTCAGCGATGAAACGGGCTTTTCCAAACCGCACCCGCGAGCCTTTGCGCAGGCCGTCAATTCCTTTGATGTTGCACCGGAATGCAGTCTTCACATCGGCGACCTGGAACGGACAGATATCGCCGGAGCCAAAGATTTTGGCATGCAGGCCATCTTGTTCCGCGGCGACCGCAATCCCTGGGTCGATTATCCCGAGCAGACTTCCACCCGAGCGGATGCCGTTGCAGGCTCCTGGGCCGAAGTAGACCGGCTTATTGAATCGCTCTACCCCTGAAGGGCCGGCCTATGCCCTACCGTCCTTCGTATCGCTTAATTGTCTGGTTCGCGGCTGTTGTGTCTCCCATCCTCCTTTGCGCCGACGAGACGCGTGATTCACTCCTTTGGCGCAATACCGAGCATGAGTTCGAACGCCTCAATGCCTTGCTGTTAAAATCCGATGATGTCAATCAAAGGACCAGCGGCCCGGGCAGCCTGCCGGCATTCGAAGTCTTTCCCGGCGATCGGCGCCGGTATAGCCCGGTGAGCTACAATCGCGTCGATGGTCTATTCCTTGGCCTCGGCAGCCGCAAGCGTATAGCAGTGACGCCGCTCCCGGAAAACATACTGCTGCACGGCGGATTCGGCTATGCTTTTGGCGCTCATTACTGGCAGGCCTTTGGCGGGGCGGACCTGCTGCTGCCGGCCGAATCCTTTACTTTCAACGTCGGCGTCGAAGCTTATCATATCAGCGACAGCAGAGATGCCTGGAAAGTACCCGACAACGAGAATTCGCTGTACGCATTGCTCGCCGGCGACGACGCAGCCGATTATCTGCGGCGCAGTGGTTGGTCGCTACACGGGGAGCTGCTTCCCTGGCAGGATCTTCGCCTGATCCTCGCGTATGGCAGCGAGCAGTTGAGTGGTCTGCCGCGCAGCGTACGCTGGTCACTGTTCGGCGGACGTGATGCATTCAGCGCCAATCCCGGGCTCGCGAACGATTCGAACGCTCATAACTGGACGCAACATCGCAAGACTTTCAGCCTGGCTTTTGCGCTTACAAAGATCGACGATCTTATCGGTTATCGCTCGGGACTGCGCCTCCAAGGCCTGGCTGAATTCAGCCTTGACCGCCCGGCAAGCAATCGTTATCTGATCGAAGCAGCCTGGTACTCTCCCGTGGCGGCCTTCAGTCTCAATGCGCGCACGCGCCTGGCGGCGATCACCGGCTCGGCGGGATTTCCCCAGTTGTTGACGCTGGGAGGCAGGGGGAGCCTGCCCGCCTTTCAACGTAATGAGTTCAGCGGCAATCGCTTGGCGCTTCTTGGTCTGGAGCTTGTTTGGCGTCCTGCCCGTCCCGGAAAGCACGACCTGCTGGCAAACATCGGCCTGATAGTCTTCGCCGATGCCGGGTACCTTCAAACCGCCGGGCCGGAGAAATCGTTGCTCAGTGAATTGCTGCCGGCGGATCTGCGGGAATGGAAGCTGAGCCTTGGTGCAGCACTCGGCGGCCGCAATGCTGTCTGGCGTATCGGAGCCGCCTGGCGTACTGACCGTTCCGCTTTTCCTCGTCTGGATCTGCGACTGTCACCACCCTTCTGAAAAAAAAATTAAACCTATATCCTACACTTTCGTAAGCGATGTCCCGTCATGGACGGCGATTTTTGTCTTTGTGCCTTTCTGATGCAAATTTCGGCGCCGGCTGAGGTCCGAGATCCAATCATCAAACCGTAAACGCCAACCAGCACTTTGTCAATCTGATTCAATGTACCGGTGAGTTTCGTCTGCTAGAACGTGATCCTGCGTAAAGCGTCGTGCCAGGCAAAACAATGACTACCGGTAACAAGTTGTCCCGCGGTTATTTGATGACCGCCGGTCATAATTTTTATCCTTCATCTCTCATCGTGAGTTAGCGATATGAGTTTCCGTCTAGTTTTCGCTCTGGCTCCTTTGGTCCTCTCCGGCGCAGTTGACGTCTTCGGACAAACACTGCGACTTTCATTGGACGATGCAATCGAAATGGCCGTGACGAACAACCATGATGTCAAGGCCGCCGTGATGCAAGTCGATCGGGCCGACGCCGACGTCAAGGAAGCTTTTGGCCTGGCCTTGCCGACCCTCGATCTGAACGCCAGCTATACCCGCAGCCTCAAAGAGCAGTCGTTTTTCTTTCCGGATCTCGAACTTGCACTTGAAGATCCGGACATTACCATCGCCCAGGCTCCCCTGATCCCAATTCGGACTGAGCAGGCCAATGCCTTTCAAACACGACTTAATTTGCGGCAGACATTGTTTAATTCGGCCGTTTTCAGCGGCGTCGGCACAGCCAGAGTGTATTCTGACATTTCGCGCGCGCTCCTGCGGGCTACACTCACCAGCACGATCCTCGGCGTTAAGAAATCTTTCTACAATGTTCTCTTGGCGAAGGAGATATTTCAGGTGACCCAATCGAGCTTCAAAAATGCCGAAGACAACTACCGGGAAGTGGCGGTACTGTTCAAGGAAGGCTTCGTAGCGGAGTATGACGCGATCAGCGCGGAAGTACGTATGGAAAACATTCGCCCCGAGCTGATTGCCAACGAAAACGTTCTGGCGAATGCAAAAAACATACTGAAGGTCGCCCTGGGTCTGGATGCCGCCCGAGACATCGACGTCGTCGGCAAGCTTGATTTCGAGCCGGGCGATGTGCCGACCACAGCCGTCGCACAAGAAATGGAAAGCGTCGCCAACAGCAATCACAATGTTCGCGCCCTCGAGCTGCAAATGAAAGTCAACCAGCAGTTAATCGACATTTATCAGTCCGAGTTTCTGCCGACCCTGGAATTGTTCGGCAACTACGCGATTAGCGGACAGTCGGAGACCTTTTCGGATTTTAATACATTCAGCGCCTCGCAAATCGGCCTGGAGCTTAACTTCTCCCTGTTTAACGGTTTTCAAAGCAAGGCGCGGGTCCAGAAATCAGAGCTGGATTATACGATTTCCGACGAGCAGTATCAGCGGGCCGTAAAGCAAGCCCATACGCAGGTAGCGGATGTTATGAGTCGCATCAATACGGCACTTAAACGCGTCGAAGCACAGGAGCGGACCGTGCAGCGCGCCCAGCGTGGTTATGACATTGCGCGTGTGCGCTACAGCGAAGGCCTTGGCAGTCAGACCGAGATCAATGATTCGGACTTTGCCTTGCGGCAGGCGAAGTTAAACCGCATTCGCGCCAACTACGATTTTCTCATCGCCGCCGCCGAGCTTCAGGAGCTGCGCGGCAGTCTCGAACAACGCTATCTCGAAATTGTTCCGCGGCAGTAAGCCTCGCGGCACGGAGTTATGGGTACAAAAGAACGCAGACAGCGCGAAAAAGAACAGCGACGGCGCGACATTCTCGACGCCGCCAAAAAGGTCTTTTTCAGCTACGGATTCAAACACACGTCTATGGAAAAAATCGCCGAAAGCAGTCAGTTGGCGAAGGGCACCCTGTACCTGTACTTCAAAACCAAGGAAGAGCTTTATATTTCCCTGATCGAAGACGGTCTCAAGATTCTCTCCGCGCTGATGCAGAAGTACATCGGCGCCGCCACCGGTGTCGAGAACAAGCTTCTGGCGATGACGAGAGCCTATTATCGTTTTTCGCAGGAACACGAAGACTTTTTCAACATTTTCACCTCGATCAACGCCGGTGATTTGCGCGACGTACGCAGTAAAGTCGATCCCGACAAACTGGCGCGACTTAAGCGGCTGGAAAAAATCGAGTTTACGCACGCCGTGAGCCTGGTACGGCAGGGTATCGATGAAGGTCTCTTCCGCGATGATCTGGACCCGGGCTATGCGATGATTATGATCTGGTGGTCTATCAGCGGCGCTATGATGCATTGCAAAAGCGAAGAAAACATGGACTTTCTTCCCAAGTTAAATCCGGAGCAACTGGCGTGCGATATTGTGCGCGGCCTCGTTGCCAGCTTTAAACAAGCGGACATTGACAATGAACATATATAGTGAAAGCACATTTCTCAACCATCTACGATTCCGGATGAATATGCGAACCATCAAGCAGATGCTTCCCCTCATGCTTGCTGCGGTACTGAGTGTGATTCTTATCTCATGCTCGGATGCAAGCTCCGACAATGAAAGCAGTATGCAGCAGGAGCTGGACAAGCTCCTGGCCGAACGCGATGCCGCCGATGCCCGCATTGCGGAATTGCAGCGCATTTTGCGCGTCGAAGATGAAGCGGGTCAGGTGAAAGCCGTTCCCGTGCGAATGACGACCCTCGAGCCCCTGCAATTCGAGCACTACATCGAGATACAGGGTACGGTGGAGTCGGAACGCAACGCCCTGGTAAGCCCTCGGCAGGCGGGCGTCGTCACTAAACTGTTTGTTCGCGAAGGCGATCGTGTCGCGCAGGGTGCCATCCTTGCCCAACTCGACGACAATCTGTTCCGCCGGCAACTGGAAGAAAGCCAGACTCAGTTGGAATTCGCCAAAACGATCTTCGAAAGGCGACAGCGCGTCTGGGAACAGAAAGTGGGTTCGGAGTTCGAATACCTGAAGGCAAAAAACGACGTGGAAACGCTCGAGCGGCGCATCAGCACGATTAATCAGCAAATCGATGACATGCAGATTCGCGCTCCCTTTGCCGGAATTGTGGACGACGTGATACCGAAAGTCGGCGAGGCGGTCCAGCCCGGCGTCGGCGCTTTTCGCGTTGTCAGCAACAAACGCCTGAAAGTCGCCGTTGAGGTGTCCGAGTCGTATCGCGCCAACATTAAACGCGGCGACAAGGTCAAGGTAATCTTTCCGAACCTCGGCATCGACACTATTAAAGCGCGCATTGCGGCAATAAGCGAATCGATTGATGCCGTCAACCGCAGCTTCACCGTCTTTGTTAACATTCCCGCAAGCCAGTCCGACATTCGTCCGAATATGCTGTGCACCGTTATGCTGAACGACGTAACGAAAGAGGATATTCTCGTTGCGCCGGTCAATACCGTCCAGCGATTTAACAACGAGCAGTTTGTTTACGTTGTCGCGCAAGACAGCGAGGGGCTTGTCGCCCGCCGCCGTGTTGTGGAAACCGGCCTTACTTATCGCTCGCAGATCGAGATCGTCAAAGGCCTGGAGCCCGGTGACCAATTGGTAACCGTTGGATTCCAGGATTTGGCCGACGGCAAGCCCGTGCTTCCGCAATAGCCTGAGAAAGGCATCATGATGCAATCGACATCTTTGAATTATCTCATCTCTTTTACCGGATTGACACAATGAAGATTCGCGAGTTCAAACCGACTACCTGGGCTGTGGAGAATCGCGTCAGTGTATTCGTAATGACAGTTATCATTACGCTCGCCGGCATCATTACCTACAATGCGCTGCCCAAAGCGCAATTCCCCGATATCGTCATCCCGACCGTTTATATTAACGCCGTGTATCAGGGAACGTCGCCGACGGATATCGAAAATCTCATCACGCGGCCGATCGAAAAAGAGTTAAAGTCCATTTCGGGTGTCAAAAAAATCAACTCCTCGTCGCTGCAGGATGTTTCCATCATTACAGTCGAATTTACGACGGATGTGGAGCCCGCGATAGCTAAACAGCGCGTACAGGATGCCGTCGACAAGTCCAGATCCGAACTGCCGAGCGACCTCGACCAGGAGCCGATCGTCCAGGAAGTCGACTTCTCGGAGTTTCCAATTATGACGATCAATGTCTCCGGCAACTACGACCCCAATGCACTGAAAAAGTTCGCGGAAGACATCCAGGATCCGATCGAAGCATTAACCGAAATCACGCGTGTTGATATTATCGGCGCGCCGGAACGCGAGGTACAGATCAACGCCGATGTTTATAAGATGCAGGCGGCTTCGGTAGCCTTCCAGGATATTCGGGATGCCGTTAACTTCGAAAACGTCAATCTCTCCGGCGGCGACGTCAAGATGAACGAACTTAACCGCACGCTACGCGTGATCGGGGAGTTCACCGACCCGGCGCAAATCGAAGACATTGTCGTAAAGAGCGAACGCGGCAATACCGTGTATCTGCGCGATATCGCCGAAGTAGTCTATACCAACGAAGAAGCGATCAGTTACGCGCGCATGGATCGGCAGCCCGTTATTTCACTGTCGGTGATCAAAAAGAGCGGCGAGAATCTGATCGCCGCAGCAGAAAAAATCGACGTAATCATGGCGGACCTGCAGGCGAGTCGTTTGCCGGGCGATCTCATTATATCCGTCACCAACGATCAGTCGGTTCGCACGCGCAAGAATCTCGAAGAGCTGCTTAACAGCGTTTTGATCGGCTTCATCCTTGTTGTGGTCGTCCTGATGTTTTTTATGGGTATACGCAATGCCATCTTTGTCGGCCTTGCGGTGCCGCTCTCTTCGGCCCTGTCATTTCTGCTGATGCCGGTCCTCGACTTTTCCTTTAACATCGTTGTGACCTTTTCCTTCCTGCTGGCGCTCGGTATCATCGTGGACAACGCAATTGTCGTCATCGAAAATACTTACCGGCTTTATTCGAAGGAACGAATGGAAATCAAGAGCGCGGCCAAACTCGCGGCCGGTGAAGTATTCACGCCGGTGCTGGCCGGGACGCTGACGACCCTGGCTCCCTTCTTTCCCCTGCTCTTCTGGCCGGGTATTATCGGCGAGTTTATGGTATATATGCCGATCGTTCTTATCATAACACTCTCAGCGTCCCTGTTTGTCGCCTTTGTCATCAACCCGGTCTTCGCCGTCAGTTTTATGCGGAAGCCGGAGGATACCCGCCGACGCTGGGATGTCTTTGTGCCCGTTTCGGTCGTGGCGCTGAGTGTAGCGCTGTTGTTCCGTCTCGCCGATTCGCCCGGAATCAGCAACCTGATTATTTTTGCCGTGATTGTCGGCTTCCTCAATAAGATTTTCATCACACCGATCCTGATCGCCAATTTTCAGTCGAAGGTTATTCCCTGGCTGCTCAATGTCTATCGCCGCTGCCTCAGCGTTGTTGTGCGCGGCATCAATCCTTATCTTACTCTTTTAGCAACCGTCCTGCTCCTTGTCGCGACCTTTTTCATTTTTGCGATCTTTCCGCCGCCGGTTGTGCTATTCCCGGAGTCGGATCCCAATCAGATTTTTGTTTACATCCAGATGCCGGACGGCACCCGCGCCGCGGTAACCGATTCGGTGACGCGCGAGATTGAGGATCGGGTGTTCGAAATTGTAGGCGAAGACAATCCGCTGGTCAAGTCGATTATCTCCAATGTCGGCATCAATGCAGGCGAACCGAACAACCCCGACCGCAACGAGACGCCGCATAAAGGACGTATTACGGTCGACTTTGTCGAGTTCGAATATCGCAAGGGCGTGTCGACGCAATCATACCTCGATGAAATCCGCGCCCAGATCAGCGATGTACCGGGCGCTAAAGTGACGGTGGACAAAGAGCAGAACGGTCCCCCGACCGGCAAACCGATCCAGGTGGAAATCAAGGGCGATGATTTCGCCGAGTTAATCCGGCTCGAATCCGAGATCAAGAGTTTTATCGTCGATTCGATGCGCATCGCGGGCATCGAGGAGTTGAAGTCCGATCTGGTGGTTAACAAACCCGAGATAATTGTCGATATCAAGCGCGAGAAAGCCTTGGAGGAGGGCTTGTCCAGCTTCAAAATCGGCAATGCCCTCCGGACCGCTCTCTACGGCGATGAAATATCGCAATATCGCGACGGCGAAGACGAATACCCGATTCAACTGCGTCTGTCGGAGAAGTATCGTCACGACTTAAACGCCCTGCTGAATCTCAAGATTTCCTACCAGGACGGCCCCGATTTTCGGCAGGTTCCGATTTCCTCGGTCGCGGACATCTATTTTTCGAACACCTTTGGCGGCATTAATCGCAAAAACCTCAAACGCATTGTGATACTGTCGTCCAATGTCTTGACCGGTTACAATCCTTTTGAAATCAACCAGAAGATCATAGAGTCGCTACAGGATTTTCCCCTGCCGGCAGGTTATGAAATCGCATTGGGCGGCGAGCAGGAAGACCAGCAAGAGACTTCGGAGTTCCTCGGCGTCGCCTTTCTGTTCTCCATACTCCTGGTCTTTTTTGTGATGGTCACGCAGTTTAACTCGTCGATCAAGCCCTTTATCATTATGTCGACTGTCTTGTTCAGTACAATCGGCGTTCTTCTCGGCTTTGTCATTAACAACCTGACAATTTCGACGGTAATGACCGGGGTGGGTATAGTGTCGCTGGCCGGAATTGTTGTTAACAACGGGATTCTCCTGATCGACTTTACCGACCTGCTGCGACGAACAGGCAGCCGTACCCGACGGGCTATAATCGAAGGCGGCGCGATTCGCTTCACGCCGGTCCTTCTGACAGCCATAACAACGATGTTGGGTCTGGTGCCGCTGGTTGTCGGCCTCAACATCAACTTCGGTTCGCTTTTTGCGGAGCTCGATCCCAAAGTCTACCTGGGCGGTGACAATGTGGCTTTCTGGAAGCCGATGGCGTCGGCCATCATCTTCGGTCTGGGCTTTTCAACTCTGTTGACCTTGTTCGTGGTACCGTCGATGTACTTCATTCAGTATACTATTCGCCTGCGCTTTAAACGCTTTGTCCACCGGCGTCGTGTCCGGGCCCGCGCCAGGTACAGCTAAGCGTGTTTGCGCATCGCCGCTGCCCCGGAAGCGCGGGCGTCGCTGCCCGAGACCTTACAATCCCCGTTTCGCTATGTGACGGGGATTTCGTATATTGAAGATTTATGACTCGACACTATTCTTCCATGGCGCATTTTTCCTTCTGCCAATGAGAGCAGTCATACCGGTAGCGGGCGTTGGAACAAGGCTGCGGCCCCACACACATACACAGCCCAAAGTTCTGCTTAACGTGGCAGGCAAGCCGATTCTCGGCCACATTCTCGATGAGCTGATGCAGCAGAATATCACGCGGTGTACGATCGTCGTGGGCTACATGCGCGAGCTGGTGGAAGAGTATGTACGGACGCACTACGATTTCGACGTGACTTTCATCCATCAGGAACGGCGTCTCGGCCTTGGACATTCGATCTGGATGGCGCGCGAGACTTTCAACAACGAGCCCCTTCTTATCATACTCGGCGATACCATCTTCGATGTCGATCTGCGGCCCATCCTTAACTCGCAGCACAGCTCGCTGGGTGTTAAAGCTGTCGAAGACCCGCGCCGTTTCGGCGTGGCGCACGTCAACGACCGCGGCTTTGTAAGCAAGCTTATCGAAAAGCCGGAACAACCCGAGACAAACCTGGCGCTGGTCGGCCTCTATTACATCAAAAACCCGCAGATTCTTGCGTCGACCCTTGAACACCTGATAGAAAACGACCTCCGCACACGTGGTGAGTATCAGCTTACCGACGCATTGCAATTGATGTTGGACCGACAGGAAGAAATCACGACCTTTCCGGTCGATGGCTGGTATGACTGCGGCAAGGCCGAGACCCTGCTGGCAACGAACCGGCACCTGCTCGGAAAAGCCGAGGTCAATGCGCCACAAGGGCAGGGTACGATTGTGCAGCCTTCCTACGTTGCACCCGACGCCATAATCCGCGACTCGATAATCGGTCCGTATGCGACTGTTGCCGACGGTGCTGAAATCGAGGGCAGTATTATTCGGAATTCGATTGTCGGCAGCCAGGCGGTTGTTAAAAGTTCGCTGCTCGAAGATTCGATCATCGGCAGCAAAGCCACCGTTTCCGGCAAATTCAGCCGCGTTAACATCGGCGACTCAAGTGCAATCGATTTCACGTGTTAGAGTGAAATTCTTCATAGTCTGGATTTTCATGTACTGATTGAAACAATTGCATGGCATACTACTTTACTTCCGAATCCGTTTCCGAGGGGCATCCCGACAAAATCTGCGATCAGGTTTCCGATGCCGTTCTCGACGCTGTCTTGAAGAATGATCCTCATGGCCGCGTTGCCTGTGAGTGTTTTGCAACAACGGGACTGATCATCGTCGGTGGCGAGATTACGACCAACACCTACGTAGAAGTGCCGGACCTGGTCCGCCAGGTGGTTGCCGACATTGGCTATACAAAGGCGGAATACCGCTTTGACAACGAGTCGTGCACCGTCATCAATGTCATCAACCGGCAGTCGGCCGATATCGCCATGGGCGTGGATACGGGTGGTGCCGGCGACCAGGGTATGATGTTCGGTTACGCCTGTCGGGAGACGAAGGAATTGATGCCGGCGGCCTTGATGTTCGCTCACCGCATCGTCGAGGAACTTGCCGCCATCCGCAAGCAGGAAAACGGACCGATGCCCTATCTGCGTCCCGACTCAAAGTCGCAGGTGACGATCCAATATGACGACGACGGCGCCATCAAGCGTGTAGATACCGTCGTGGTTTCCACGCAGCACGATTCCGACGTGGCGCAGGCGCAAATCAAATCCGACGTTATCGACCATGTTGTCCGCAAGGTGATCCCGGCCGACCTGCTCGATGAGCAGACGACTTTCCACGTCAATCCCACCGGCAAGTTCGAAGTGGGCGGACCGCACGGCGATACGGGGCTCACAGGACGTAAAATAATCGTGGATACCTATGGCGGCAAAGCGCCGCACGGCGGAGGAGCGTTTTCGGGCAAAGATCCAACGAAAGTAGACCGGTCGGCCGCCTACGCCGCCCGGCATCTCGCCAAGAATGTCGTTGCCGCTGATATCGCAGATCAATGTACTATTCAACTTTCCTATGCCATCGGGGTGGCGCAGCCTGTTTCCGTCTTTTGCGATACCCATGGCACAGGCAGAGTGAGCGATTCGGCCATCAGCGAATTTATTCGCGCCAATATCGATCTGACACCGAAGGGCATTATCGAGCGCCTGGACTTACGCCGGCCTATTTATCGGGCCACGGCAGCCTATGGCCATTTTGGACGTGATCAGTTTCCGTGGGAACAAGTGAACCTGGTTAACGAATTCAAGAATGGCTTGCTGCAATAAGCGAATTAAATACAGCGGTTGAAGATTAAGCATTACTTTTCATAAACAATTGCGAGAGTGCAATGGCTAGGAGAAAGGCAAAGCAAGCATCAGAGGCAGAGTCCGCGCTTGCCACGGTAAGTAAAGCGGCGCGAATGAACGGCACCGCGACAACCAAGAAAGCGGGACGGAAAAGAACTACCGCCAAAAAAACGACAGCGGCAGCCAAGATTCCCGCTAAAAAAGCGCGCGGACGCTTCAGTGAAGTCAAAGGCCGCTACTGCGTGCGTGACATGAAATTGGCCGAAGAAGGGCATAAGCTGATCGATTGGGCCGAATCCCATATGCCGGTACTGATGAAGCTGCGCGAGAAGTACAGCAAAACAAAGCCGCTCAAAGGCTATACGATTGCCGGCTGTTTGCACGTTACCAAGGAAACGGCGGTCCTGATTCGCACGCTGGCTGCGGCGGGCGCCAAAGTGACCTGGTCGGGTTGCAATCCCCTTTCGACGCACGACGCCGTTGCCGCAGCGCTGGCCGACGACGGCATTTCGATCTATGCCTGGTACGGCAACCACGAAGACTTTTACTGGTGCATCGAGCGCACGATCGATCAGAAGCCGCATCTGACGCTGGATGACGGCTGCGATCTGATCAATACGGTGCACGAGAAGTATCAGCACATTGTGGAGTCCGGGCAGGTGATCGGCGGTACCGAAGAAACGACGACAGGGATCCAGCGGCTGCGCGCGCGCGCTGAGGCAGGCCAACTGCTATACCCGGTGATTGCCGTCAACGATGCCGAAACCAAATGGGATTTCGACAACGTCTACGGCACCGGCCAGTCCACGATCGACGGCATTATCCGCGCTACGTCCGTGATGATTGCCGGTAAAAACTTCGTCGTCGCCGGGCACGGCCATTGCGGCTCAGGCGTCGCCAAACGCGCCAAAGGTCTCGGGGCCAACATTATCTGCACCGAGGTCAAAGCGACCGCCGCGCTCAAAGCCGTTCTCGAAGGCCACGAGATCATGCCGATGGATAAAGCAGCCAAAGTAGGCGACATATTCTGTACGGCCACCGGTGTCAAAGATGTGATCCGCAAGAAGCACTTCCTCTCGATGAAGGAAGGCGCGATCGTCTGTAATACCGGCCATTACGATGCTGAAATCAACCTCGTGGAGCTGGGAGAAGTGGCGACCAGCAAGCGCACGATTCGTCAGAACTGCGAAGAGTACACGCTGCAGAACGGCAGAAAGATCTATATCCTTGCCGAAGGACGTCTGGTCAACCTGGCCGCTGCCGAAGGCCATCCTTCCGAAGTAATGGATATGTCCTTCGCCAATCAGTTCATGTCGCACCTGCGCCTGGCCGAAGCCCACAAGAAGGGCGAGCAACTGGCGATCGAAGTACTCGATATTCCGGAAGAACAGGATCAGTTTATCGCAACTACTAAGCTGCAAACCCTCGGCAGCAAGATCGACAAGCTGACGGCGGAACAGCTGAGTTACATCAGCGACTACAATGCAGGCACCTGATTCATTGTAGCCCGCCAACGTCTTGCAAGGCGTGGATAGTCAAACGGCCTCTGCGAATTCAATTTCGCAGAGGCCGCTTTTTATAAGGGCCAATTCGGAACATGCTTTGGCCTGTATGCCCTGCCGCGATCAAAACAGCAGCCCTTGCTGGATTGCAAGCTTCCTATCCCATTGTAGTTGCTTTAAAATAAAGAAGCGCGCCGCTCGATTGCGGCGCGCTTCGGTTCTTTAGCGTCTTAGTTTGTGCACGCGTGAATCAGCGCGTCACCATCATTTTGTTGCTGACGGTCTTATCGCCGGAGCTCATCGTAAAGATATACGATCCTTCAGCAATGCCCTTTGTGTCGACATCCCAGACATAGGAACCGGCATCCATCATCGGCTCGCGCGTCTCGAAGACGACTTCGCCGAGCATATTGCTGACGCGCAGCGTCACGGCGCCGGGACGGTCGATCGAGAAAGGAATGTTGGCAACTCCGCCGGCCGGATTCGGATAGCTTGCGCCGACGGCAAAGCCGCTGACCTGGCCGGATTCATCGGGACGGACGCCTACGTCGGAAAGGCGATTCGGCTCGAGGATGCTTCCGCCCCAAGGCCAACGGTCCACATTATCTTCGCCCTGGTATTCACCGGCGAAATTAATGTCATAGTTCTGACGGATATCACGACCTGCAACCTCGGGATACAAATCGGCATCCAGCGCCCAGGACAGGGTCGGCCAGACTTTTTCAACGCGCTCGGTATTGGGAAGATACTGGATGCCAGGCGCATTGACGTCGATGCTGCGCTTGAACCAGCCGCCGAGGGACCAGTGCGGTGTTTCCTGGAAGACGAATTCCCAGGCAGCGAGGATACGATTGGTCTCGCCTTCATTGTGCGCGTCATCATCCGTAAAGTTTTCCGGCACGAAGACAAAAACCAGGGGCCGGTCGCCGGGAAGGATCAGGTCGCTGCCTTCGCCGCCATTCGTGAAATCAAGAACGATCGAGTTGATGGCAACCAATTCGCCGCGGGCATCGAATTCCAGGGCGTCATTGATTTCTTCCTGTGAAATCGTATAGAAGCCGGCGCCGCCGTTAGCTTCGGTTGTGACGAGGTCGAGCTCAAAGTCCCATTCCATCTGGCGGACCGTGCCGCGATCGGATTCGAAAATATTGACATTCTTGTTGTTGTCGTTGAAATACATGGGAATGAACCACCAGTCGTGCTTCAGGGGCTCGGCATCGGCATCGCCGGGGCGCAGCATCGTGAAGGCCATGCTGTCGAGTCTGATTGTTGAATTCGGATCTTTCGAGTTGGCCGCAGGAACAAACTGGACGTGTCCGATCGGCATGAAGCCAAGGTTAAGGTTGGCCTGCTTCGCTGTTTCTTCACTCCACTGGGGGCGATCGGCCAGGGTAATGAAGACCGGCGGCGCATCCGGATTATCCGGCTCTTCGCGGTTAGGCAGCGTAAAGGTGCGTGTTTCCGGCGGATCAAAACGCGTGCTCATCAGCATTGTTTCCTGGATGGGCGCCGCCATAATAACGTCGGGCATTTTATTCTTCTGGTAGGCTGATTCAACAGGGCTGATCGCTCCGCCCGAGCTGAGATACAAATGCGCTTGATCGGTAGGAACTACCATCGCCGATTCCGGACGGACGTCGAATGTCGACGAAAAGTTGAAGTCTTGGTTGACGCGCTTATTCGAGTAGGCACTCGTCGCAAACGCCAAGCAAAGTACTAAGGATAAGAGAGTCACTCTTTTTAGCATTCTTCGCTCCATAATTGACAATTGAAAAAAATTTCGTTCCTGTATCCTGGATTGGTATTGCCTGTTGATCTTGTCTCAATTCGAACCATACGGCGGTATTGTGCAATCGACAATATTACGACAAAAATATCTAAATATGAAAGCCTAAGCCGGCTTTTCACGCTCGCGATTACCGGATTTGATGATAATCG
>JANQRB010000109.1 GCA_028284775.1 Candidatus Kapaibacterium sp.
CCGCTCATTATTGGGCTGAGATTATCGCGAACTTGCCCCTGGTATATTCATCTCCGCTGCCGACCACGTAGAGATAGACGCCTTGTGAAACCGGCTCGCCGTTACTGGCCATGCCGTTCCACAGTGCAACCCGATTGCCGTCAACGAAGGCTGCTTCCACTTCTGCGGAATACACGACTTCCATTGCCGCATTGTGAATCGTAACGAAAACATAGTCCTCGCGGGCCGCTGCCGGCACCGGCAGGTTAAGCGAGCCGTCGATCTCCGGTCGAAAAGGATTCGGGTAGGCGATGTCGATATCAGCATATCGGGAGCGGACATACAGAATTTCGCAAAGATTGCCTTCGGGCTGCTGCAGCTCCAGGAAATACTCCGTACCGTTGATGCGCCGGGCGTGATCGCTCTGCTGACCTTCAGTGCAGATAATCGTGTACTCGCGCTGCACTTGCTGGCCTCTGATAGCCGCGGCGACATCCCGGTTGACCAGGCCGATATCGATGGTGTCGGGCACCGCATCGAAATCAGCGCCAGGCAGCACGATTTGCACAAAACGCGTTTCCAGCGGACGCAGGGTGCCGGAAAGAGTGACAGACGGCTGCGAATACTCCGTGGCGGGATTGAATGCGGGACGCGGAAAACGCGGCGCTTCGTCAAAATACCTGCCGGCCACCGCGCGATTCCCGGTATGATAGAGCCAGGTGCCGAACTCGCACCATTCCGTTGCCAGATCCGAACCGCGTTCCTCCAGCGCGCTGTCCAGCGCCTTGTGAAATCGCGAAACAGAAGCGGAACGCCGCAACTCCCACATCCGCTTGATAAGTTCGTCACCATAACGATTGTAAAAAAATTGACCGGCGATACCATAGCGATAGCCGGAAGTCGCATCGCCGGCATCGCCAAAAGTATGCGTTTCCAGTCCCGACATCAGCGATGGCAGGTATTGAAAATAATCCGGGATGTCGGGATACAGCCGGTACTCCATCCAGGTGCTGGTCATCTCGAAAAACATCGGCTCGCTGCCGAACTGTCCATAGCCGCCGACCTGAATGGCATGGTGATATTCATGAGCGGCCGTAATTTTCACGGCGTCGATCCCCGTCGTGAAGTATGCCCTGCTCGTTCCGGCCGAATCGAGCGGACTGAAATTATTGTCTATGACGATATGCGAGATAACGCGCCCGGTGCCTGCCGGGCGATCGAAGGCGGTATAGCCATAGACGCGCGAACGGCCGAGGTCAAGCAGATAGACGTCATAGTGTTCCGAGCCACCGTCCGTACCGTCGGTAGGCGGCTTCGGATAGCCCATTTCTTCAACCTCCACGCGATAGGCTTCATCGAAATAAAAGCCGACCGCTTCGACAAAATCCGGTATTCCATTGTTGTTGTCATCCTCGGTCGACACCGCATTGATACCGTCGGTATCGTAATGAACGGCAAACTGATCGGCAGGTGAAAGATAGGTAAAGGTCAGATCGGGACGCATCTGGATTTGTTCGCCCATCAGAATTCGCGGCAGGTCGCGCTGCATGCGCTCGACAAAGCCGCATTTATGCCCCTCCTGTTCCGCGCGCTGGATGGCGTCGTCCGCACCGGTTTTATTTGCGGCGGACAGGGCTAAGGTCAAACAAAACAGCAGGCTGCTGCCAAGGAGAATCCGGGATAATCGAAGCATAGTATCGATGGGTTTGATCGGGTTCAAATGCGCCCGCAAAATTAGCGCCGGCGGCGGTCTCCATGCAAGTCAAAGCTCACGCAATCGCAAAATGAAGAAATCGGCCGGAAGGGGACACTGTGCAATTGCGCAGCGCCCCGCCTGAAACCGGGAAATGCCGGGCTGGACTCTGCGCTGCACACTCAGCTCTCTTGCAAATCCCCAAATCCTGAAGATGGTTCCAGGCCGACGAGAGTTGCCATTATTAATTCTGATTGTGCGCCGCTGCCTTTGATCCCGGATTCAGGCTCCTGACAGGGTAGGCTGGCAATTGCCGGCCAAATACAGCCCTTGCTTCGCCCCTTGGATCGAGCCGGAATTTGAGAGCGCTGCGCAGGGACAAAGCCTAGCGCAGGATTGCCGGCGTACTTGCCGCGAGCCGAAAACTTTAAGGCAGCGCAACGCCCGGCCCCGGAACTCTGAAGGCTGCCGCCGGAATCGTCGGTGACTATCGGCTCATTAGCGTGTCAACCTTAGCGTCAGCCCTCCCTTCCCTAGGCGACTTATCGTAGAAATACTATTGTTTACCAGCAGCCGGACGATTGCCATGTCTATCGATCGCAGCAAGCTTTTGTATTCACTTCTTCCGACGCTTCTTATCTGGTTGGCCTGGCCCGAGTACGCAGCGGGCCAGAGCAAAGCCAACAACAACTGGTTTTTCGGCGCAAATGTCGGCTTAAGTTTTGCCGACGGCACAGCTGTTCAGATTGCGAGTCCGGCGCTGTCGACCTTTGAAGGCGCTGCGGCGTACTCGAATCCTCTGACGGGCGAGTTGCTAATGTACACTGACGGCGTCCGTATCTGGAATGCCCGCCATCAACTGATGTCCAATGGCAGGGAATTGCGCGGCAACGGCAGCTCCACCCAAAGCGCCCTGATAATGCCGCGTACCTGCAACACCTTCTACGTCTTCACAGTCGATGCCGGCTCTTATGCCTCCGAAGATGATTGGGGCGTCAATTATTCGATTGTGGATATGAATCTCGATAATGGCTTCGGCGACGTGACGGATGTCAAAAACGTCCTGCTGCAGGCTCCGACGGCGGAGAAACTGACGGCGGCCATCCACGCCAATGGACGGGATTTCTGGATAATCGCGCACGGCATCAACAATAACACCTTCTACGCCTGGAAAGTCGACAGTGAGGGTATCGACGATCCCGTCGTGTCCAAAGTTGGCGTGAATATCGGCGCGGAAGGCTTCAGCACGATCGGCGCCTTGAAAGCTTCGCACGATGGCCGGCGGCTCGCCATGGCCACCTACAATACCAATGTCGTCGAGATCTTCGACTTCGATAATGCCAGCGGCGTGATTTCCAACCCCGGCCGTCTGCGCAGTATCGTATTGGCTTATGGGCTCGAGTTTTCGCCCGATAACTCCAAGCTGTATGTCGGCAGCGCACTAGCCGCGGGCATCAACTTCAAACTGGCACAGTTCGATCTGACGGCGGGTTCAATTGAGGACATTCGCAATTCAGTCTATTCTCTGTCGAGGGTACGTAGCCAGATCGGAGGGCTGCAGCTCGGCCCCGACGGTAAAATCTATGTCGTCCTGTCGGACGCCTTTGACATGGGCGTCATACATCAGCCAGATCGCGCTGGCGCGGGCGCCGACTTCGTTGAACGGCAACTACGATTCAGCGGCGGTGCGCGCAACCGTCTGGGCATTGTCAATCAGTATACCGGCCCCCCGATCATTCCGGAAGAGCGGCCGGTGGAACAGGTGATTGCCAGCAGCGATACCATCATCTGTCCCGGCGTGCAGGTCAGGCTGAACGCTGCCGGCCCCGAAGGACGCTACGTCTGGTCGCCGGCCGAAGGACTGGACGACTCCCTTCAGCGCGCGCCACTGGCCCGTCCGCTGCAAAGCACCAGGTACCGGGTGCGCTATGTTACGCTCTGCGGCACGACGGAGGACAGCCTCGATGTCACACTCTTGCCGGTCCCGCAGCTGGAACTGGATGCCTCCGTCTTCGTCTGTCGCGGCGACAGCGTCCTGCTCGAAGCGCAAACGACGGATGCGGACGGCGTCGAATTCGAATGGTCGCCGCCGGTCGGCTTGTCCGACCCTTCGTCAACGGCTACCTGGTTGCTGGCGGAGCGCTCGCAGACCTATCTCCTGCGGGCGACCA
>JANQRB010000110.1 GCA_028284775.1 Candidatus Kapaibacterium sp.
ATTGGCCTGGATGATGACGATCCCGCCGCCAGCGGCACCTGCAGAGCCGCCGTCATCATTTTGATGACCTGCGCCGCCGCCGCCGCCGAGCAGAAGTGCAAAGGGGGAGCTCGCCTGGCTGTGGCCGCCGATTCCTGCGGCGGAATGAGGATCGCCCGGGAAGGCGCCCGACAGATCGCCGCCTCCGCCGCGGCCGCCGCAACTCTTATTGCTGCCGCCTCCGCCGCCGGCATTGTGATTGTTGCCGCCTCCGCCGCCATTGGCCGCCGCGCCGCGTCCATAGAGGTTGGGAGCGATGCCGAAGCCGGCGATGCCTTCCCCGCGAGCCGCGAAAGATCCCGGCAGCCGTTCGCCGCGGTAGTCGCTGACGGATTGCGGCGCCGGCTCGGCCGAAGGCAGCAGCTCGCCGCCGCGATAGCCTGCGCCGCTGGCGTCGATATCGAAATGCATGGTAACCGTTCCGCGAGCGGCCAGGGCAATTACGCCGCCGCTGCTGCCGTCCCAGGCTTTGGCGGCCAGGGGGTCGCCGACGACGTAGTCATCGAATTCAGGAACGCTGACCAATTGCAGGCCGTGTTCGGCCGAATAGCTGTTGAGCAGCGCGTTTTGCAAAACGATCACTTTGCGTTGTATGTCCGCAATACGATTAAACTCGTAGTTGCCGATATGGTTGGCGTTGATAACCGAGCCATATTGACTGCTGTTTGCGTCGTTAATTTCAGCGCCCTGGCTTTGAATCAGCAGGACTTTATCACCGGCGCGAAATCCCGAAGGGTTGTCAACCGTTAAGATGGAAGGGCAGGATTGCAACTTCGTCACCGCCGTGTAGCGATTAATGACGATCGGCCGTACTTCCACGGGTGCTTCGTCTTCGTCGATGATTTCGACCAGATCGCTCGGCTGCCCGTCATCGCTGATGCCGCCGATCGCCAGCAGTCGTTTCTTGCGGACATTGCCCTTGAAATCGCGATCGGGCACCGCGATCGTTGCGAACTGGGCGCGACCTACCGCCATATCCGGTCCGGGACTGACGCGAAAGCTGCGCGTGTGGAGCCAGTCCGTTGAGGCGCTTGCGTCATTGTCGGTATCGAAGCCGCCCGAAATCAGGACGGAGTCTTTATTCCACTGCGCCATTCCGTGCCAGTAGCGGGGATGCTGCATCCGGCCGACGGTGCGGAACTCGTTATTATTTTCGTGAAAAATCAGGTCGTGCACTTCCAGTTCGCGTTCGGCTAGTGTGCCGCCGCTGATCATCAAATTGCCGCTCCACAGTTTCAGGAGGGCGCAGGCGTTGCTTACTTCCGGCAGATCGCTGACTTTGAGCCAGGAATCCGAGCTGCGATTGTACGTGTACACATCGGTAAAGCGGCGACTGTCGATGCCGCCCGTTCGTCCGCCGGCTACCAGCAGCGTATTGGCGCGCGAAAAGCCGCTGACATGTTCATTAATTCGAAAGGGATAACTCGTGACATTTGTCGAGGTACCGCTGTTGATGTCGAATATTTCTACGGCGTCGCGGGCGATGAGATCCTCGCCGTCGCCACCGATGACCAGTATCTCGCTATCGCTGATAAACTGCGCCTGAAACTGGCGCCGTCCGACGTTCAGATTGCCGATTTCCGTCCAGGTGTCCGCGCCGGGATCATAACGTTCGCAGACCGTCGTGGTACCGATTGCGCCGGCCGCCGCGCCGCTGACCACGATGACGCTGCCGTCGGACGCGACCAGGGCCACAAATTCGGAGCGCGCCGTATTCATCGGGCTGAGTGTACTTATCGACTCTGCGTCGAGGTCCAGTAACTCTACCGACGCCGTCGGTCTGTTGCCATCGGGCGAACCGCCCATAACAAGCACGCGTCCGCCGTCCAGCGCTACTACGCCGGGAAAGGATCGCGCTGATTCCATTCGCCCGAATTCGCGCCATTCCGGTTGGGCTTCGAGGATGGAAGCGGCAAAAAAGCTGAGCAGCAGACCGAAACAAAGTTTATGTCGCAGCATTTAAAGTTTCACTTATTAATGAGACATACGTACGATTCGAAAAGTCGCAGGAGTTGAGACGGAGAATCGTGGTCGTTCAATAGCTCGAATGTTGGCGGTGGACGGACTGATTCGCCACCGACCTAGCCTAGTGTTTGTACGCCCGGCGAAGTTAGCATTTTTGCGATTGTGATGAAAGGGATTCTCTCGGGGCGAAATTCAGCGTTGAACAGCCAGTGGAACGCTGAAGCTGCCTCGATTGCCGGTGACAAGCGCATAGTACAAACCTTGCGGTACGTGACTTACATCCATGTCGTAGCTGACCCAGCGTAAGGCGCCATGCGCCTGTATTTCGTCCTCACGAAAACGCAGCGAGCCAAGCGCGACCACCCGGCCAAAGATATCATACACGCGACAAAGGGGAGCAAGGTCAAGGCTGTCGGGATTGCAGGGTAACTCGAAGCTCAGCTCAGTCCGGTCAGATGCGGGATTCGGCTGTACGATGGCCGACCCCAGGATAACATTGTCGAAACCCACGGTTCGTGCGCGCAGTGCCAGCTGACAATTGTGTTCGGGCTCGGATTGGAAGTCATTGCGCTGCATGCCGTTGCATTGCAGGAGAATCCGCTGAACGCGGCAGTTGAGATTGATTGTCAATTCATCGCTGGCAACGCGCAGGTGTCGGGGTGCATAACAGACTTTCAATCGGAAGGTGTCGCCAGGCTGGATATTTTTCAGGGCCGCAAACTGCGATGCCGGCAGAGAATACTCCGTATTATTGAAGAGCCAGAAGGAGGAACCGCGAAAGAGATCGAGTCTGGTAGCGCCGCTGTTGCGCATCGGAATTTCGACACAATGGAGGGCGGTGGCATTGCCGCAGTTCATATCGAAACGCCGGCCGTCGAGCTCAAGAACCTCGATGGCATCCGGGTTGAAGGCCAGCGTCACCGTATCGGAGCTGGCGAAACAGCCCGGTCCGAGCGCAACTTCCACGTGGTAGTCACCGGAGCTGCTCGCATCGATAGTCTGCGTTGTCGCCAGCAGGACACCGTCGCGATACCAGCGATATTGCTGGAATCCTTCACCGGCATCGAGTGGAATAACATCGCCCTCGCAGCGGCTGCTGCTGGGAACCAGCGCTTGCAGCGACGGTGCTAACGGCCGCTCTGAAATAGTGATGTTAACAGTGCTGCTCTGCGCGACACAGCCGTTGGCGGCGGTGACACGCACCGAGTAGGCGCCGACGATGCCGGTTGTTATGCTTGGCGTCGTTGCGCCATTTGACCAGAGGTAGGAGTCATACGAGCCGTCAAGACGCAGGGTCGCGACTTCACCATCGCAGAGGCCGAGCTTGTCGGCAAGGATTCGCGGTGGCGGCTCGATGCGGTTGCTGATCAAATCGCTGAATGAGAGTGTTTCACCGGCCCCATTACCGATGTCGAGTCTGAAAGTACTGGGGATCCAGGGGTCGATCAGATTAATTGTCACCCGTACTTCACTGGCCGGAAAAATGTCCGGTTCCGCCGTGAATTCGACGTTATCGGGGTCAATGAGCGCCAGGAAGGTAACCAGATCGTCGGGATCGCTGACCGTGAAGGAGATGTTGGTGCAACTCTCTTCGATGTCGTGAATGAAGGGCAGGGAGGCGCTGCTGCTGCGCAGCACCTCAATGGACGTTGTGTTGCCGACGAGTTGAAAGCCGGAGATAAGGGCGACGCAGCTCTCGACAATCGCGCCATCGTCGTCGCGACGCGGGAGCGAGACTGCGCGTGCATGGTGACGGCGTTCGATGAGTGCCGGTCCATCTTCACGTCGCCAGCCGCCGTCATTGACCAGTCGCTCGCTCGAGTTGAGGCGGCTACCCGTTTCGTCGATACCCGCCAGTACCAGGAAACTCGTTTCGTCCCATTGCGCCATTGCGTGTGTAATGCGCGGCTCGTTGAGACGGGCAATCCGGTTGAAAATACCGCCCCCGGCAATCAGGACATCATCGTGAAATTGGGGATCCTCGTTCAGTCCGCCGCCACTGACAGCCAGGCTGCCGTCCCACAAGGTCAGGACCTGCGGGGCAAACATACCGGGATTCGGCAGCGCGGAAACCACCTTCCACTCATTTGATGAAGATTCGTAGCGCAGGACATCGGGTGAACGCGGGCTGTCGGCGCCGCCGCTGCGGCCGCCAAAGACAAGTATGCTGCCATCGCTGGCGATAGCGGCGGCGCCCGAGTGTATGGGCCCCGGCAGCGACGCAATTTGTCTGCTTGTTCCCGTCGTCAGGTCGAAAATTTCCGCCGTAGACAGCACGGTTGAGGCATTGCGTTTGCCCCCGGCGACCACAATCTCGGTGGCTGAGATTGCCGTGGCCATAAACGCAAAGCGGGCTTCGATCAGGCGGCCCACGATCCGCCAGGTATCGCTGTTGCGATCGTACAGTTCAACCGCATCGCTTAAGCGGCCGTCGACACTCGTAACGCCCGCGATCGCCACGACATTCGAATCGTTGGTGACTGTGGCGACAAAGTCGGCCCGTGCTTCGTTCATAGCCGCGGCAGGAAACACGCTACTGCGGCTCAGGTCGATAATTTCGCAGGAAGCAAGCGGTGTGCCGCTGCCCGGCTGGACGGATCCGCCCCAGCCTCCTAGTACAAGAATCCGATCCGGACCGATCGGATGGGCGGCAAAGAGATGCCGACCGTCCGTCAACTTACCGCCGAGCCTCCACTCCTGGGCATGGACACAGGTACAGGCAAGGGCTGCCACCACCCCCGCCAATGTCGCCATTGCCAGTGTAACTCGTATCCGCTGCATGTTTGCACCCTATTGTCGCAGATCGCCGGGTTCAGTCACAGTCCCGCATAGATCGTAATTTATGAAAATCCCTGTGATTGCGCACAGATTTAGGGCGGAACAGATCTGCCCGGGATGACAGCAGGACAAGGTCAATCTACTTTCTTTGCAAGCAAGGATGAATCGAGGCTTCAGGATATCAGGAAGGTCGGGGCGCCGGGCAGCTAGTCCCGCTTCCGCAATTGTTGTTGTCCCTGCTTGTAGGGCAGGACGACAGAATGCCTGTTTGCCGGGATGACCGCAGGCCCGCGGAACTTCAGTCGAACAGCGGTTTCAGGCGCGCGACCCATTCTCTATTGGTCAGTTGAAATTTGATAGGCGTAATGGAAACGTAACCCTGCTGCAAAGCCGCGTCGTCGCTTTCCTGATCGTCGCCCGGCGAATGATAAACGCCATGCAGCCAATAGTAGTCGCGGCCCATGGGATCCTGACGTTTATCGTAGCGGTCATCCCAGTAGCCTGTGGATAGCGGGACAACTTTAACGCCAAGGATTCGTTCGCGCGGCAGATCGGGAACATTAACATTTAACATCGTATCGCCGGGCAGGTCCATCGATGGTATCCGGCGAGCAATCCGGGCGGCGAAGCTTGCTGCAGCCCGGCAGTCGGCAGCGGGGTCGAAGGTCGTGAGCGAGACGGCCATTGCGCGGCAGCCCATTATCATGCCTTCGGTGGCTGCCGAGACGGTGCCGGAATAGACGACGTTAACTGCGGTGTTGGCGCCGTGGTTAATACCCGACACGATCAGGTCGGGCTTGAAATCGAGCAGCGTGGTCAGTGCAAGCTTAACACAATCGGCAGGTGTGCCGTTGACGGCAAATCCGAACATAGATCCGTCGCGATGAAAGGGCGTGATGCGCAGCGGTGACGACACTGTCAGGGCGTGACCTACCGCACTCTGCTGCCGGTCGGGGGCTACGACCGTTACCTCGCCGAGCGCACGCAGCTCCCGGACGAGCGCATAAATTCCTTCTGAATCGATCCCGTCGTCATTCGTAACCAGAATTCTCATTCTTGTAGCGCTCGCAGGGCAACAAATAAGCTTAGTTGAAGAAATTGCGCATTATGTCGAAGCCAAAGACCACGGCCATCAGTCCGAGCAAAAGCACCATTCCAACATACTGAATAGACATTTTCAGTTTGGTCGGCACTTCGCGGCGCATGACCGCTTCGACGATGATGAAAACAAGGTGGCCGCCGTCAAGTGCGGGAATCGGCAATATGTTGATAATGGCAAGGATGACCGACAACATTGCAAGAAAGTTAAGAAATGACCAAAATCCGCCGACCTGAAAACTTTGACCGGCCATCTTGGCAATCTCGATCGGACCGCCGAGGGAATCCTGGGCCCGCAGCTTGCCTTTGAATATCTGGCCGATCTGATCGACAAAACTCACGCAGGTGCCCACCGTCTGTTCCCAGCCGTACGCCAGGGACGCGAAAAAGGAATATGTTTCCTGCCGACCGTCAAAGTATCCGCTCATCTTAATGCCGATGTGGCCGTTTTCGTCGAGAAGTACCTGGCCGCTTTTGGTTTCGCCGCCGGTCTTCCAGACCAGTGTGATCGTTTCGCCCGGCCGTGACGTCACATAGTCCGAAAGCTGAACCGTGGAATAAATCCGGATCGGCCCTGCCTGAATTATCGTGTCGCCGGCGGCCAGCCCCAGCTGCTGCGCGCGATCGCTGACGACTTCATTCACCACCACCCGCAAATTATCCGGCAGAATTCCCGGTGCCTGTTTGCGTTCCACAAAGCCCGCCAGCGTGGCGCCATCGAGGTCGAGCACCAAACGTTGTCCGTCACGAATCAATTCAACTTTTTTGTCGTCGCCGATGCCACGGATAAAAATCAGCTCTTCGACGTCTTTCCAGGTTTCCGGCCTTTCATCGTTAACCGTCCGGATTTCGTCGCCCGTCCGCAAGCCCGCCTTTTCCGCCACCGAGCCCGGCGTAACATAACCGATTGTAGACGTGGGATTGACTTCGATACCGGGGAAAAAGGCGATTGCCGCAAAGACGACCACCGCCAAAAACCAGTTGAGTATGACGCCGGCGCTAATGGTCAAAAACTTGGCCAGGCTGCCTTTTGATCGAAATTCCCAGGGCTGCGGTTCACTGGCAAGATGTTCGGTATCCATGCTCTCGTCGATCATGCCGGCGATTTTCACATAACCGCCGATCGGCAGCACTGCTATGCGATAATCCGTGATGCCGTCGCCTTCCCAGTCGTCGGGCAGGTCGCCGTAGGTGAAGCCGTTACGGCTGTTAAAACCAAAGAGGCGCTTGCCCATCCCGATCGAGAAGATATCGACGCGCATTCCCGTCATTCGCGCAGCAATAAAATGACCGAACTCATGGATCGTGACCAGGATTCCGATCAGGATGATAAACATTACGACAGCATTGACAATATCGACAAAGTCCATTCTAATGATCCAGCTTATACATTCGAAACAGTAGCGCGTCGTTCCGGTGATTCATCGCTCCGGGCCGCGCCTCAGTTCACCATGGCAGAAACGAAACCGCGTGTCTCCGCGTCAACGGCGAGAATATCGTCCAATGACGGATCAACGACATTATCAATTTTACGCAAAGCTTCTTCGATACAGCGCGGGATATCGTAGAAAGCAATTTTTTCGGCGAGGAAGGCCGATACGGCCAGCTCGTTCGCGGCATTGACCACCGCCGGCGCCGTTCCGCCGGTCTGAATCGCTTCGAATGCCAGGCGCAGGCAGGGGAAGCGTTCGTAATCGGGCGGATAAAACGTCAGGCTCCCGATCGCCGCGAGATCCAGCCGTTCAAAATCGCTGCGGACGCGCTCGGGATAGCTGAGGGCATAAAGTATCGGTACCTTCATATCCGGCAGTCCAAGCTGTGCTTTGACCGAGCCGTCACAAAATTCGACCATGGAATGGATGATACTCTGCGGATGCACCACCACGTCGATTTTTTCGACCGGGATGTCGAAGAGCCAGCGCGCTTCGATAAGTTCAAAACCCTTGTTCATCAGCGTAGCCGAATCGATCGTGATTTTGGCGCCCATCGACCAATTGGGATGACGGAGCGCCTGCGCGCGGGTAACGCTACGCAGCTCAGCCGCCGGTGTTTCGCGGAAGGGTCCGCCCGAGGCGGTGAGGATCATTTTGTCGATGGCCGTGCTGGCTTCGCCCGCCAGACATTGCATAATCGCGCTGTGCTCGCTGTCGACCGGTAATATGACTGCGCCATGCCGCCGGGCGGCGGCCGTTATGACATTGCCAGCGCTCACCAGCGTTTCTTTGTTGGCCAGCGCAACTGTTGTACCGCGCTGCAGGGCGGCGAGCGTCGGCAGAACGCCCGCGAAGCCAACCAGCGACGACATTATCATATCGTTGCCTTCCCAGGCGGCGGCTTCCTGCAGGCCCTCGTCGCCGCAGAGGATAGGGCCGCTGAAGGAAGTCGTAGCGCGGAATTGTCGAAACGCTTCTTCATTGCGAACTACGACGCCGTAAGGACGGAAGCGCCGCGTCTGATCTTCCAACAAATCGATCCTGGTATTGCTGCTGATGTAGCCCAAACGCATCGGTCGGTCCAAACCTGTCAGGACGTCCAGTGTTTGACGGCCGATCGAGCCGGTGGAGCCAAGAATAGAAATGGTTTTTTGATCGCTTGCACTAGTCATAGGGCGGGACGTCCGCGGACGCTGTTAGAGGAATTTGCGCGTAATTTCTTTCTGCCGCTTGACGGAATAAAAACGGAACTCATCATAGGCCAGGTTTTCATTCGGCTCCAGACGAATCCGGACAAAATACTTAATCATAAGACGAGTTAATTTCGAGAAGCGGCCTTCCACCAGCTGGTAGGCGATAATGGGATGGACGGTGAGGCGCAAGCTGAATTCACGCTCATTGGCCCGGAAGCGCGTTAGCCAGTGTTCGATCGAATTGATAATGACGTACTTTGATTTAACGTTGCCGGCTCCTTTACAGGTGGGACAGGGTTCGGTCATGACCTGAAGAATATTGTTGCGCACGCGCTGACGGGTAATCTGCAGTAAGCCGAGTTGGGTCAATGGAAAGACAACCGATTTGGCGCGATCCTTGCGTAATTCTTTTTTCATCTCTTCGAAGATGCGTTTCTTGTTGCGCTCCTCCAGTTGATCGATAAAATCGATGACGATCATACCGCCGATGTCCCGCAATCGTATCTGACGGGCAATTTCTTTCAGGGCTTCCAGATTAGTGCGCAGCGAATTGAGCTCCTGTTCGCGTTCCTCGGCATAGCGGCCGCTGTTAACATCGATGATTACCATTGCTTCGGTATGATCAAAGACGACGGATCCGCCGCTGGGCAGCTTGGCCTGCCGAGCATAGGTCCCCTCGACGTCTTTGGCCACGCCGCAGCCGTCGAATATCGGTTCGCTGCCCTTGTAGAATTCGATCGACCCGGCCAGATCAGGTGCTGCCCAGTCGAGATATTCCTTAATCTCGTGATACAGTTTTTTGGAGTCGACAACAACGCGTTTGATATCGGCGGTCAGCTGATCGCGAATCAGACTGCGTACCAGGTTGGCATCGGTGTAGAGCAGCACCGGGGGCTTCTTCGATTTAACCCGGTGTTCGATGTCGCGCCAGGTATCCAGCAGGTGCTGCAGGTCCTTGCGCAGGCCGATCTCGTCCTGATCTTCGGCTTCGGTGCGGATGATGCAACCGAGCTCGGGCGGCAGCATGGACTTAACGATGCGTCGCAGCCTGCGCCGCTCCTTGATCTGAAATATTTTTTTCGACACACCGATGACCGGGCTGAAAGGGGAGAGCACAAGATAGCGTCCGGGAACCGTAATTTTCGTGGTGATGCGAAGCCCCTTGCGGTCGTAGGCTTCGCGGATAGCCTGGACGATGACGTGCTGTCCTTCTTCCAGGCTGATCGTTACTTCGCCGGAGCGTTTCGTCGAGAAGGTCGGCAGCGTATTGATGTCGCGACCTGAGCGTTTTTTTAATCGCAGCGCTACAAGGATATCGTCCGACAAATCCATCGTAGGCTCGGGAACGCCGTTGTATTGTACGTCGCCGGCGTCATCGTCTTCATCGAGATCATCGAGATGTTCTTCCAGTGACTCACTGACATCGGAAAAGTGCAGGAAGGCATCCTGCTTCATTCCGATGTCGATAAAGGCGGCATTCATTCCCTGGACGATGCGTTTGACGCGGCCAAGATAGATATTGCCGATATGGCGTTCATTGTCGGGCAGTTCCCACAATAGCTCGACAAGACGTCCGCTCTCCGTAATGGCGACACGGATTTCGTCAAGCGTGGAATTGATGATTATTTCCTTTTTCATGGACTTGTCGTCATCTGTCTCTCAGCTTCGACGCCGGCGCCCAATAGAAACCCGCTCAACACAGCGAATTGCGGCGTTGAATGGCTTACGCCCGAGACCGCGAGTACAAGGTGAAGGGAAATGAGGCGGTCTTGGGAAGCTGTGCCGGAGACAGTTTGTGCGACAATGGTGATGGAGGTAGACATTCAGATTCGACCGCAGATGCGGCAGACGCCGAAGCGCAAATTTTCCTTGTCTCATTGACTGCGTTGACGGTAGGCTGTCACCACTGTATCTTCGCGAATTCACTGTCTTGGATCAGGCTCGCCGCCGGTATCCTGGATGAGACACTGATTTTGATGCGGCAAGAGCGATTTTCGCCACTAATCCTACAGCTTCCCGGCATCGGTCGATACCGAAATGAGAGAAAAAAAGAGGCCAAGCCGAACCGCAACACCCTGCAAACAAACCCCCCGCTGCTTTCTTCCGAATCTGACGGATTAGAGTCAGTCACAGTCGCACGGAGACTTGACCTCAGAATTTTTCTTTGATTCAATTGTCAAAATATCCGGCAAATATACGAGGAAGCGTATATTTCTGCAAGCTGTTTTTAGGGCTTCGCTTGCGTTTCGGTCAGGGCAGTCGTAAATTGCGAGTCTGTCATTGCCAGGGTTGTCGGCGCGACAATCCACTTGAAAACGCCGTCGATGCACGAAGCGCCCGTAGCTCAGTTGGATAGAGCAACGGACTTCTAATCCGTAGGTCAAAGGTTCGAATCCTTTCGGGCGTGCTGCTTTGCTGTTTTATTCAGGCCGGTAATCCGGCATTCAATCGCTGGCTCAAAAGTCTTCACCATTCTTTGCGTCGAATCGCCTCGATGATTTCAGAAGCGGAGGCGCGATAGCGAAAGGCTTCCTCGCCGTTAATCAGTAATACCGGTACCTTGTCATAGTACTGCTCATAAAAACTATCGCCTTGCTGAAGAGAATGTGTCTTGATTCGCAGCCCTACATTATGGCTTGCCTCCATCAGTTCTTTCCACATTTCATCGCACAGGTGACAGTTCGGCTTGCTGATAAAAAGAAGCTTTATCGGCGTCATAAGCGTCTTCACAACCATCTTAGTGAAAGGGATGTTGGATTAAGCATCGGCTGCGGCACTTTCCTGGGCGGCGCGTATTACCGTGATCCGCTGCTCGGCTTTGCCGAGTGTTTTCCGCGATTCGGCAATCAGCTTCATTCCCTCTTCATAGAGCTTAATCATTGAGTCGAGTGTTTGGTCACCACGATCGAGGATCTCGACGATCTCTTCCAGACGCCTGAGTTTTTGTTCGAAACTTTGTTTGGCCATAAGAATTCGCTATTCCGGTTCATTGGTCAAATCCGCCATCGTATCCGCTGTCTGCACATGCTGAATGCCGACGAGCGCGCGTTCGTTCTGACGCAGTATCTCGACATCACTGCAATTGCGTAATGTCATTGTGCTATCCACGAGGTCGCCGCCGCTGCGCAGCAGCGCGAAGCCACGGCGCAGAGGACCCAAAGGGTGTAAGGATTGGGAATGCGCCGTCAATGCCGCCAGTTGCTCGCCCGAACGCCGCAGCGTCCGATCGGCGGCATTGTTGAGCTGGTCCTGCCAGCGGTCCAGTGTCATTTCCGTTTGGCTAATGTATTCAGGGAGGCGGCGCAAACCCGGATGCTGTTCGAGATGTTCCAGTTGATCGCGCCGGCGTTCAACGCAATGTCGAATTGACGTATGTAACTGCTCGCGCGCACCGATCAGAAAGGCGTCGATGTCACGGCGGTCGCGAACGGCGATTTCGGCTGCCGCCGTCGGGGTTGCCGCCCGTACGTCGGCAATGAAATCGGCGATGGTGTAGTCCACCTCATGGCCGACGGCTGAAATGACGGGAGTTCGCGCGGCGAACAGCGCCTGTGCAACTTCTTCCGTGTTAAAAGCCCAGAGATCTTCGATGGATCCGCCGCCGCGACCGATGATCATCAGGTCACAACCGGCCGAATCCAGCCGGCTGATGGCCGCTGCGATAGCTTGCGCCGCCTCGGCTCCCTGGACAGGCGCCGGATGCATGACAATTTCACACATGGGCATCCGCCGTTGCAAGGTCGTGAGAATATCGCGGACGGCAGCACCGGTTTCAGAAGTAATGACTCCAACACGTTCGGGGAATTCCGGCAGCGCCTTTTTGTGCTCCGCGTCGAACAAACCGGCGGCGTGCAATTTTTGCTTGAGCGCCTCGAAGGCCAGTTGCAGGTCGCCTTTACCCAGCGGGCGTAAACTGCTGCATTCCAGCTGATAATTGCCGCGCGGCGGCCAGACCGTCAAGCGGCCGGAAGCGAGAACCTGCATTCCGTCGGTTGGGCTGAATCGAACTACACGCGATTTCCACAGTACACAGGAAATTTGGGCGCCGGCATCTTTCAAGGTGAAATAGCGATGGCCGGAACTATGGTGTTTGAAGTTGGAGATTTCACCAGTCACACTGAGGCCGTTGTAGTGCTCCTCCAGTGTTCGTTTGACTCTTCGTGTGAGTTCGCTCACACTCAGTACTTGGTTTTCCATACTAATTGCGGTCGTATTTTTCGTAAATTTAGCGATTTAAGCTGAAATATGTCAACTAGTATCGGTAAGGGTCTGTATGATAGGTTTTGGTTACGACGTACACCAATTGGCGGACGGAGAAACATTGACTCTTGGAGGCGTGACAATACCGCACGAAAGGGGGACGGTGGCGCATAGTGACGGGGATGTATTGCTTCACGCCGTTTGTGACGCCATTCTGGGCGCTGCCGGCATGGGCGATATCGGTGAGCATTTTCCGGATTCGGATCCGGCCTACCTCGGCGTTGACAGTACCGAATTGCTGCGAAGCGTTTGCCGCATGATCGGCGAGTCAGGTTATGCACTTGTCAACATCGATGCGACGCTCGTCCTGGAACAGCCGCGTATTTCCGCTCATAAGGCGGCGATGCGCAACAATATTGCCGAAGTCTGTACGCTTGCGCCACAACGGGTTTCCATCAAGGCGACGACCAGTGAACAGCTGGGATTCGTCGGCGCAGGTCAGGGCGTGCAGGCGCATGCGGTCTGTCTCATCGAAAAGATCGTCGTTGAGGGAGGGGCGGTGAACGAAACGGTCGCCGCCGCTGCCGGTGAAGCGGCCTCAGCGCGCGAGGATAAGCAAATCAACCCTGATGCAGATACGACGGAGAGAAAAAAGAAAGCCAAAAAGAAGAGAGATAAGTCGAGAGACAAGAAGCCCAGTGACAGGAAACGGAAGAGCAAAAAATCAAAGTCCGGGAAGGATTCCGGGCGATCCGGGAAATCCGACAAAGGAAAGAAAACATAACTGGCCGGAATGAACACATCGTTGTGAAGGCAAGGCGGATTTCGGGACTGTTCTTGGCGGGGCTGCCCGTGACGGTCCTCCTGCTGGCGGTTTTGACGCCCCTAGCGGCGCAGCACAGCGAATTTTATCCCTTCAGCTACACCTACAGCGCCAAAGCCTTGGGCGGACAGCTCATATCGACTCATCAGCTCTCCGCCGACAGCAATGCCTACCATACATTTCTTATTAAACGCAAACCTACCTGGTCGGATGACGCCGAGGTGGTGCAGGTGTGGCAGCGGACACGCCGCCGTCAATGGCAGGGGAGCAGTCTTGGCGGCGCCTCGCTCCATGCTGCGGTTCCGATATCCGCCACTTCGATCGTCGCCATTGTTCAGCGGGCCGAGCAACTGATCCTGGCCGAAATCGACACCGCGCTGCGTGTGCTGCGTGAAACGGACTTCGAACAGGAATATGCCATATTTCCCAATTCGCGTTTTTCGCTCTGCTATGATGCTCCCGGCGGCAGCGGCATGGCGCTCGTCAATCACGAGTTGTTTAATTTTAGGACCAGCGATTCGGCGCTGACGGTCGTTAAACAAACAGCTTATCCCGTTGAAGACGTCACGGCGCTGATGGCGCCTGACACTACTTGGCCCGCCTTTGCCTATCTGCGCGTGGAAGGGATGCAGCACCGCCTGATGTTCCTCAATGGTGACGGCGTGGAACTGCGGCAACAGGAAGTTCACTTCGGCAAGCCAGTCTACCTGCGTCCCGTCAACGGGCGCGCCGTCGCCGCTCTTAATGCGGCGGGCGATGTCACAAAGCTGATGATTGTACCTGCCGACAGCAACTATAGTCCAAGCAGCAGTGTCGTCTTCGGCAAATGGTTCACAATTGTTTTTGGAGATGAAGACAGCCGTTCCTACCACCTGCGATATGTCGAATTCAATGAACGGTATCTGTGGCGCCACCTGCAGATTCCCAAAATCAGCGGCAGTCCGGTCGCCGAGACGATCGATGAATTTCCGCTCAGCCTGTTAGAGCCGGCCGGCGTCGTGAAGCTGGCGGATGGCGCCGGCGTCATTTTTCGTAATGGTCTGGCGAACTTCAGCGAGGACGGCCGGCTCCTTTCCGTCGACATTCTCAAGCTGAACCTTGAAAGCGACGAGCCTGTACGCTTAAACAAAGTCGGCGGCAGTTTGCTGGCCACACAGGCAAACAAATCCTGGATCTTTGAACGACGGTCGAATTCGTTCTGGTGGCTGAACCGGCTGTTTCGGGACCTCTGGCTCTATTTGCTGATGGCCGTCATTGTGGTGGGCTTTGCCTTTCTGGCGCGTCAGTCCTATCAGCGGCAGCGAATATTAAGGACCCTGTTTGAAATGCCCGAAGCGGATCCATTTGTCGTGTTGGACAAAGAGGGCCGTCTGCGGAGCTTAAACGACTCGGCCCGACACCTTCTACAGTTGCCGCGCACCGTCCCGCTCGGTCGAGTCTTTCAGTTCTATTGCGCCGGTCTTAATGCCGAAGGCATGATGACTCTGGTAGATGAAGCACTGCGGTTTCGTCAGCAACTTGCAAGGCGCATCACCTTCGAGGTGCAGGATCGCAGTCACGATTATCTCTTTTCCGCAATTCCTATCCGGGGATTTCTGGGCAACCGCGGTGGCTTGCTGCTTACCGGCAGAGACATAACCGAAGAACTGGAAAAGAAACGCCTCAACAACTGGGCGCAGCTGGCGCATGATATGAAGACCAACCTTTCGATCATCAAGCTCAACGCCGAGACCATCAGCGAAACTTCCCACGATCCCGCCGCGAGTATCGGACGCCGCATTCTTTTTCAGGTTAACCTGCTCATTAACAGGGTGCGTGACCTGGTCACCATCGGCAGCAGCGATTCATTGGATAAGGTTATGATTGACGCCGTCGCACTCTGCCACGAAGTACGCGAAGAGTTTAACGAGTCTTTGTTCGCCAATGTCGAGCTGAAGGTTCAGGCTCGTCACATCTTGCTTTCCTGCGACAAGGCCAAGCTCAGCCGCGCACTCCGCAACGCCGTCGAAAACGGGATTCGCTCTTTGCATGGCCAGAAGGGCCAGGTTGAGATTTCCTCCTGGCATGACCAGAACTATGTGTATTTTCAGGTCAGAGATTCCGGCGCGGGAATGGATGACGAAACCCTGGGCAATATGCTGAAGCCTTTCTTCACCAAATACAAAACCCAGGGCGGCACCGGGATGGGCACTATGATTATGCAGCACGTGATGGAATTGCACGGCGGCGAAATGGAGGTAGAGTCCCACAAGGGCTCAGGTACGGCGGTCCGCTTCAAACTGCCGAATATCGGTACGCAGACGGTGGCGGAACGGCGCGCCGCCGAAACGCAGACGTCCTGAGGAGACGACATGGAAATCGGACAGATGTTTAAAGGCAGACGGCTCGGCGCACTGGATTTCGGCGAACGGCGAATCGGATTTGCGGTCTGTGACGAACTGCACATTTCGGTTACGCCGCGCGGCTATCTGGAAAATACTCCTCTTGTGTTCCAGCACTTGAAAGATCGGGTCGGGGAGGAGAATATAGCCGCTCTGGTCGTCGGTATGCCCTTGCGGATTGACGGCGGCGCGAATCGAATGACCGACCTAATCAACAATTTCATCACCGAGCTGCAAAAGCGTGTCGGCATACCGATCTTCACTATCGATGAATCTTTTTCCACCCGCCGCGCATGGTCATTGATGCACGAAATGAAGACGCCGCGTAAAAAAAGCCACAAAAAAGGCAGAAAAGATGAAGTGGCGGCCGCGTTGATCTTACGCGAGTTTCTGGTAGAAAATGGATGATCTGCTACCGACAAAGATCGGATGAGCTGAAACTTTTTTCATCGATGGCGCCTTATGCCTTCGAAGCGTTTACATTGTGACCGCGGCCATTCCTGGCAGAACTGATGGAAAAAGTTCCGGCAGCGAGACGGAAGGCTTGAGCTGAATTCCAGGTCTTTCCGGTCGACCCGGTGGTAAACGGAGAAAATATTTGCGGCTTTCAATCCTCTTGCTCGTTTGGAATTATTGCGGATTGTAAGCATTCGAATTCGGAAAAAACTGACAGGTAGGCTATGAAAGGCTTGTGCTGCTCGATGCTGCTTCTCTGTACCGCAGCGCTCGTGCTTCCGGCGGAAAAAATCGACCGCAGCTTTTATTACGATTACGGCGAAAAGTTTTACTACGAGGTCAGCAATGTTCCCGGGCGGGCTGATGACTCGACGCGCTTTCTGGTCTTTTTTCGTTTGCGTCATGATCTGCTGGCTTTTACGACCGTCAGCGACCAGCGTTTACGGCAGGACTTTTTTATGGCCAGGCCGGTGCTTTACGTTGAGTTTGCCGACTCGCTTGGCGTGATCCGTCACAGCACGGAATGGCGCGATACGGTGCTGGCGGGCTCATATGAATCAACGATCTCCAAAAAAGAGTACGTCTTCGGTGTGCTGGAATGCAGTCTGTCGCCCGGCACCTACAGTGTCAGCCTGGAAGTCGGCGACCAGAAAACACCGCGCAGCCTCCGCCGAAAGATACCGCGCGCCGTGGGACGCGATTTCCGTCACTCCGGCCAGATAGCTGATGTTATTTTTGCCGAGTCGCCATCCGACGATGCGCCTGAATATGTTCGTCCCTTCGCGCTCAAAGGCGATTTGCCCTTTGCCTCCGATCTTCGCGTGCTGGCAGCTGTTTCGGGTGTAGAATCAGGCACGCGATTTACTTACGAGTTGCAGCGCGTTCTTCCGACCGACAGCGACAAAAATAAGCTCTTGTTCTCCGAGTTCGTCGATATCGTCGGCGAGGCCGAAGCGATGATGGAAACGGACCTGCGCATCGACCCTTCCAGCAACTCAAAGGGCATTGTTCTGGAGCGTTTTGTCGCGGGACAGGAACAGGGGACGGGGCTGCCTTTTGGCCGGGAAGGCGGCCGGAGGAATGATCAGGGGAATGATTCCGGGACCGGGCTGCTGGATTTTTTTATATCAGGTGCCACGATGGAGCCCGGCGCATATACCCTCGCGATTTACCGGCAGGGAAGCCGTGATACGCTGCGGCGCGACTTTAGGGTAAGCTGGCTCAACCAACCCTTATCTTTGCGCAACCTGCGTTATGCTATCGAGTTGACGTATTATCTGACAACCGATGAAGAATATGAAGAGCTGACGAGCGGATCGAAAATGCTGCAACGCAAAAAATTTCTGCGCTTCTGGCAAGAGCGCGATCCCTCACCCGGTACGGCTTATAATGAAGCGATGGCCGAATTTTTTGCTCGAGTTGACTTCGCCTATTTCAACTACCAGACGCTCGGACAGCAGGATGGCGCCCGAACAGACCGGGGCAAGATATTCATATTACACGGCCCGCCCTCGGACACCGAACGGATGCTGGACCCCGATAAGCCGCTGCAGGAAGTCTGGACCTACAGTAATAATGTGAAAAAACAGTTTGTATTCGAATCGGAATCTTCCGGGAAGTTTATCTTACGACAGATCGTCGATCTCTAAACCCGCCCAGGCTTTGACGGTGGAGGTCTCCTCTCTTCCCGTTGCTGCAGGTGCTGAATGTGCTTGTTAGCCCTTTTGTGATGTCGCTCGGACAGCGCAGTTCCGGCCATTTTCGATTGTAATGATTTTTGTTAACTTGGATTTTGAATGCTCGCACCTGTGCAAAGGATGAACCACTATGTCTATGCCATCCAACGGCGAAACGCAGATAAGCGGTGGCGATCTGCCGGACTTTCATTCGCTCTCACCCAATCTTGTCATTAATCTGGTCGAAAAAGCGCTCGCTAAAAAGTTGACAAATTTTTGTTTGTCATTGACATCGTACATCAATCGTGTTTATGAGCTCAGGAGTGAAGACGGCGACGGCATTGTCGTCAAATTCTACCGACCGGGGCGCTGGAGCCGCGAAGCTCTTCAGGACGAACATGACTTTCTGGCGGAACTGACGGAGCATGAGCTGCCCGTTGTGGCGCCCCTCTCATTCGCCAACGGCGCAACGCTTGAAGAATTTCAGGGGATGTATTTCACGTTGTTCCCAAAGCGGGCGGGCCGTCCGCTGGATGAGCCGAACGACGAGGAGTGGATGCAGCTGGGACGTCTTTTGGCGCGGGTCCATAATGTCGGCGCCGGTGCCAATCCGCGTGATCGTATCACGATGGCGCCGGAGGCATCTACGCGTGCTAACTGCGACCTTATTTTGCAGGGGAATTTCATTCCACCCGATCTGTGCGACGAATACCGCGCCGTCACCGACACTTTGCTGGCATTGATTACACCGATGTTTGAAGACAAGGAGCGAATCCGCATCCATGGCGATTGTCACCAGGGCAATATCGTCAACCGACTTGACGGTCAATTCTATCTGATAGATTTCGACGACATGGCGCTTGGCCCGGCGGTACAGGACTTTTGGATGCTGTTGCCCGGTCACGCCCGCGATTGCCTGATGCCGATATCGATGTTCCTGGAGGGCTACGAGACCTTCCGAACATTCAATCGTTCCATGCTCGATCTGATTGAACCCTTGCGGGCGATGCGTTACATCCATTACTGCGCCTGGTGTGCCGTTCAGGTGGCTGATGGCGGCTTTGCAAGAGTAGCGCCGGATTGGGGCAGTGAACACTACTGGCGCCGGGAGATCAAAGATCTGAGGATGCAGATCGATGAAATCAAAGCCGGCGAAGGATTTTTCTGGGCCGTCTGAGGCAGGCGATGAGCCGGGCATCCGCTCGCTGCAAACATTATTCACAGCTGAGGATCAACATCGGTTATGAGCGGCTTCGAACAATATTTCCTTGCCTCCCAACGCGAGCGGAATGCGGCATTGCTGGACAATGCTTCCTTATTGGGCCGGGAGCTCCACTCCGCGACGCTGCCTTTGCACATTGATATTGCTGCAAGGTCCGGGCTGAGCCCTGCAAGCCAACTTGCAATGGAAGCTCTGCAAATCGAAGCGGCGCGTACAGCAATCGAGTCGCTGGCCTCGCTGGCGACGATTGGCGAAATGGATCATCTTGGCGGCGGCCTGGAACTGATTCCCGCGCTGACTCTCAGCCTGGCCTTAAGCGACGGCGAGCGCGTTCAGTACACTATTGAACACGCCCATACCAGTATCGGCTATTTCGCGGCACTGGCCGCTTTTGGTTATGTGCCGACGGACAGCGTCGTCGAGTCCTTTCGCCGCGGCATTGAGATTACCGGTCACGTATCATGGCTGCCGGGCGGTACACAGCTGAACGGCGGACGTCTTGGTGTCATTATCCCGGTCGCGGTCGGACAGGCCCTGGGGCTACGGGCCAATCTGGGCGCTGGCGCGTGGGTCCTGGCGCATTGCGGCGATGCCGGCTGGATTGCCGGTCAGGCGCTGAACGGTTTCAATGGCGCCGACCTGCACAATGCTCCGATCACCTTCGTAATGCATCGCAACGGCATTCAACTATCCGGCTCTACTCGCAGCGTTATGGATAAAGATCCGCGCGGAATGGTGGAAGCGATGGGCGTGACGATTATCGAAACGCCGAGCCTCCACGATCTACCCGGCCTGTACGAAGCCTATCGCCAGGCCTATGACCTCGCCCGGGAAGGCCGACCGTCCATGATTTACCCGACAGGTGAGGAAGGGCTGTCATTGGAGCAATGGGCTGAGCGGTTGGGTATCGCCGCTGAAGCGAAGCGATTCGCGGCAGCTAACGGTGTCGCGTCCGATACCAAACTTTGGGTGCCGGGGTCGCTGATGAGTTATCGTGACCCTGTACCAATGCTGGAATGCCTGTTTTTGGTCAACGATCTGCCGGGCGGCGCCGGTCATCACGATGGCCATATGAAGGGACGCAAGGTCGGGGAAGTATTAGACAATCCGATGCTTCAGATGAGTAGCGGGCAGCACGAGGCATTGGCTTCGCTACGAGCCCGGCCGCCGCGCCGGCAGATCCAGCGAGCTCGTCCGGCCGTTGCTTCGCCTAATCTCCTGCTGAGCTCGCAGGCGCTGGAACACATCCAGCTGCCCGAGGCCGGTACGGCGGTATCTGCGCGAGTCGGGACGGAAGCAGCCTATGCGGCGCTGGCGCGCGCCTATCCGGAGCAGATGTTTGTCGTCTCCTGCGACCTGGACGTCTCGACGAAACTCGCCAAAGCAGTGAGCTATTTGCCGCCGAGGCATCAATTTGAAATGAGTATCGAAGAGCAGGCGGCGGCATTGATGGCCAATGGACTGGCGCTCGCAACGCCGCATCGACCTCAACTGACGGTGTTCTCGACATTTGCCGCCTTTTTCGAGGGCATCGCGCGTGAGGGCTTCGAATTTTGGCGTTATCAACGCAATCTGAATGGAGTCAATGAAGGTCTGAATGTTGCTTTTCACCTTTCCCATGTCGGCGCGAATACCGGTCGCGATCACTTTAGCGGCTGGGGACTCGATTGGATCACGCTGGCGCTGGGCTATCTGCCCTATCTGCATCGATTTTACGCGCCTTGCGATGCGCTGTCGGCCTTTGCGGCCGTCCGCGACATGGCCGCCCACTACGGCGGACACATTATCGGAATTCCGCGTGACAAACTACCGGTCTTGCGCGGGCAGGACGGCAGCGCCGTCTATGATCCATTTGCCGACTGGCAGGCCGTCACGCCGCTGCGCCGCCATCCCGGCGCGCGACATGCAATTCTGGCTATGGGTGCGCCTGCCGGCCTCGCCGGTGAAGCTGCGGATCAACTTACTGCGGGCGGCTTGCCGGTGGACGCGATCATCATTAACGGTCTTCCGCTGGCAGAGTCGGAGCTGCACGCTTGCTGCGAGCGCTATCGGGGCGGCCTGGTGACGATCGAAGACGGCATAATCGGCACACGTTCTACGGGCTTGCGGGGTTTTGCCGGCCTGGTGGCGGGCCTGGCCCATTCCTGGGGCATCGACAGCGAACACGTCGGAATCGTTGATCCGCGCACGGCTCCGTCGGATGGTTTTGAGGAAGTGTGGCGGCATTTCGGCATTACCAGTGAAGCGCTCGTCCGGGCCGTCACAATGTTGAAGGCCGTAAGTTGAAGGGCGTGACGACCTGAGTTCAGCCTTGGATATTGAGAGCGGCCGCTGCGCAAATCGTTTTCAACATTGGGAAAGATTTACTATCTTCCGCCGACGAAATTGTATAACACTACGAGGATAAAAAACCGTCCTGTCGATGGTATTACTGCTGGTATTTGCACTAATTGCTCTTGTCTTTTCATTTCTTTGCTCGATCTTTGAATCCGTCTTACTGTCCATTCGTCCGTCCTTTGTTAAGTCACTCGAAAGCAAAGATCATAAAACAAGCGTCTTGTTAACCAGGCTGCGAGAGGATATTTCACGTCCGCTTGCGGCAATATTGAGTTTAAACACGATTGCCAATACCATGGGTGCCACCGGTGTCGGCATTCAGGCTGCCGTTGTATTCGATAATATTCCCGGTGGGGTAGTGGCCGGGATTCTGACACTTCTGATACTCGTCTTTTCCGAGATCATTCCCAAGACGCTTGGCGCTATGTATTGGCGGGAGCTCGCTAAAGTCGTCGCCCATTCCATCAATGCGCTGGTGATCGTTCTGCTGCCCTTTGTCTGGCTCTCCAAAGCGATTTCGTCCATCGTCTCGCGCGGAACGCAGGAAAATCAAGTGAGCATCGAGGAGTTCACGGCGTTGACGCAAATCGGCGAGAGCGAAGGAGTATTTAAGGAGCAGGAGTCCAAGATTATTCATAACCTGCTGCGATTTCGCACGCTGCGGGTGTCGGATATTATGACGCCGCGTACCGTTGTCGTCGCGTATGATACCCAACAAACCGTTGACGAGTTATTGGCTGAACACCCCAAACTGCCGTTTTCTCGCATCCCGGTCTATGAAGGGCGTCTGGACGACATCAGCGGCTATGTGCTCAAAGATGAGCTCTTACAGAATCAGGCTGAGAACAAAGAGACCAGCAAACTTGAAGATTTGCGCCTGGATATCTATCCCGTCCCGGACACGATGACCTTACTGGAGCTTTTCGGCAATTTGCTCGACCGGCACGAACACATCGCCCTCGTGGTGGATGAGTACGGCGGCTTCGCGGGCATCGTAACGATGGAAGACATTATTGAAACGCTGCTGGGCCTTGAGATCTTGGATGAAACCGATCGGACTTATGACATGCAGGCGCTGGCGCGCGAACGATGGAAACGCCGTGCCAAGCAGCTTGGTCTGCTTACTGAAGTTTCGGTCGAAACCAGCGCAGTAACTGAGGAAGTAGGCAGCTTACGTTCTCAGGCCGGCGCCGGTCGGGATGATGAGGCCAAAGAGTAGATTCGGCACGTGGCTCTGGCTTACTTCAATCGGGCTAAGGCGCGCAATGAGCGCCGTCACAGCGATGAGACATGATTTTCGATACTTGTGCGGTCTACTCGGCAACGATGCCAAAATCTTGCGATGTTCCGGCTCGCATTGACTCCAGGCGTCCACCAAAGCGCGGTGAACACTCTCGGTTTCCGGGCAGTGTAACAATCCGGTTCGGCTCGACCGAATGAACTAGCGGACACGTCGAAACCGGTAACCTCCTTTTTGTGCTCCCCAGACTTGTTGATCCTGATCGTCGAAACCGCGATCCCATGACATGATTTCATCAGCCTCGATGCGAACCGAGGAAGTAGCGTATGCCGCTCCCCGAAGCGAACTTCGACAGCTACTGCCTTGTGTACTGCCTTCAAAGCTGCCGTCAGCCCCATGACGGAGAATGACGGTGCAGCCTTCGCGCAATTCCAGCTGAGTCGGGTCGATGGCATCGAATGCAGCCGGATCCCGCCACCATCCCGCAAATCGCAGCGGATCGCCGGGTAAGGTATATACTTCGCTGTGCAGACTTTCGTCCGGCTGTTCCGTAATCCTGTAAATCCGCTGCCGATATGGCTTGCTCAGGCTGCTAGCTACGGCCTGCTCGACATACATCCAGCCCGCGTCCTGGCGGTCTTCCCAGATCCGGACCATTTCCAGGCGAATGTCAAAGTATGAACTGTCCTCGGCGGCCTGCTGCGCGCTGCTGAATGATCCGCCGAGAAGGTCAAGCAGTAACTGCGTCGCGCTCGGTGTTTTTGCAATGGCGACACAGCTTAGAAAGAGACAAAGCTTGCAACAGATGATAGTGCGTAATGATACGAACATCGGGCTTCCGAATATTGAGATGAAACAAAAAGGCGATCGAGTTCGATGAATGCTGCGAATGTACACATAATTCTGAACAGAGCTGTGACGATAGTCCCTGCGGCGCCGGTCGCTTCATTCGCAGGCCGATAACACGCGCCTGTCTTTCGGACATGAACAGCGACAAGCGGGCCGGAATCTTCCTAATGTTGCACAGGAGGCTTGAGATCGACCATCCCCTTATTGTCGGGAAACTGAGGGGAAGGGACGTGAATGGTCCACAGCAATGTGTTGCGGAGTGACACCTGACCAAGTTCGCAACGCTATCGACATGGCGACCGATAAACTGGACAGCGCCTTCTCCTGATTGAGCCATTTATTGCTACTCACCCGATCTTGAAGGAGCGGAGGAATTGCCGCAATTCGAAAAAGCAGCTCAGCTGACCGCTGAGAGTGTAAAACAGTGCGTTAAATCTTTACCAGCATTTCTGAGGCCGGCAGGTGCCGTCAATGTGACAAAAGATTTGTATCCTTGCGTCGTTCTGCACGGACCAGGCTAAACGACAGAAGAGAAAGAACTATGAGGATGCGTCAATCGATCGTTGAGATCGGGTCGATTGACGTGGGGTGCTGTGCAGGCATTTTTTGGTTGGAGGTGGAGGGGGCCGGGCCGGAAGGGACAATAGGTGCGCTTTGAACGGTTGTTGCAGCAATTATATTTGCGCCTCCTCTTATCCTGGCTGCTCCATAACTTCTCTCGCTTCACTCCATGCATCTTGATCGCCAAAGCTCGGACTCGACTCCCGTTTTGAACCGCCAAAGCCAATTCAATCCAGGAAGCAATCCAGAATTTACAGGGCAAAGTCTGCGCGTAGCGTGCCGTTAAAGTTTAACAGCCGAATGAATAGGCTTCACTCATTCCTCGCTTGGACGCTGGGAAACACAACGCGGGATTTCAGGTGACAGGTTACTGCCGTACCGAATCAAAGATGGAGTATACCGGCTGCCTCCAGACGACGATTCACCCGGCCTGGCGAATTCAGGCATTTTGCGTCCGCACCAATCTGAAGAAAATCTTATATTGACCCCGCAGTATTTACAGGAAGAAACGCGATGCCTGCCTGGTCCTCCCGAGAGAGTCGCCGGGCAGCGGAATATCGGCTATGAAAAGCTACTTGAAAACTATTGTTGTGGCCCTAGTGGCGGTCGCGCTTTTGCGTGCACTTGTTTCTCTGCTTCAGGGAGGCTATGAGGTGGGCGAAATGATGGATGCCTACCGCGGCGTGGCTGTCTACTACAACGGTACGCCGTCATCGCAGAGTCATGGTCGGCATTATAATGTCGACGATTACTATTACGGCCAGAAATGGCAATGTGTCGAGTTTGTCAAGCGATTTTACGCCGACGCGCTGGGGCACCGGATGCCCGACGGATGGGGGCATGCTAAAGATTTTTTCGACCGGCGCCTGAGACAGGGTGCGTTCAATGAGCGGCGTGGCCTGCTGCAGTTCAACAATGGCGGCAACGTACCGCCCGAGCCAAATGATATTGTTGTTTTTCAGGATACCGGCCTAGGGCACGTAGCCGTCGTTACGCGCGTTGACGAATCCGAAGTGGAGCTAATCCAGCAAAATGTGCCGGAGGCCAGCCGCGAAATGTATCGCCTGATTAATGACAATACCGTCTATCTGCTCGAAGGATCACGCAAGGCGGCCGGCTGGATGCGCAAGCGCGGCGATTAGTGCCGGTGATAGGTGAGCAGGTGACCCGGGAGTATCGCAAAATTATCCATGTAGACATGGACGCCTTTTACGCGTCTGTGGAACAGCGTGACAATCCCGCCTATCGCGGCAAACCGCTGGTTGTCGGCGGCAGTCCGACCGGCAGAGGTGTTGTAGCCGCCGCCAGCTACGAGGCCCGCAAGTACGGTATTCATTCTGCGATGCCGGCAAAAACCGCCGTGCGCCTATGCCCCCATGCTATCTTTGCAAGATCCCGCTTTCTCGTCTATCGCGAAGTTTCGGCTCAGATCAGGGCGATATTTTACGAGTTTACGGACCTCGTCGAACCGCTCTCACTCGATGAAGCCTTCCTGGACGTAAGTGAAGACAAACAGGGCATTCGTTCGGCAACACTGATCGCCCGCGAAATTCGCCGCCGCATCAAGCAGGAAACCGAGCTGACAGCTTCAGCCGGCGTGGCCCACACAAAGTTTCTCGCCAAGGTGGCGTCGGATTTTGACAAACCCGACGGGCTGACCGTGATTCTGCCAGAAGATGCCGTTGCCTTTATCGAGAAATTGCCGATACGTCGTTTCCCCGGCGTTGGCAAGGTAACCGAGCAGAAAATGATCAAACTTGGTATTCGCAGCGGCGCCGATCTGAAAAGCTGGCCGCTGCCGAAGCTGAACAAGTATTTCGGCAAGGTAGGGCAATGGTACTACAACATTGCACGCGGCATCGACGAGCGACGAGTAAAGTCATCGCGAGAGCGAAAGTCGATCAGTAACGAACGTACCTTCGGCGTGGATCTGAGCACTACCGCAGAGATGATGGACGCCATCCGGAAACTGGTTGATGAGCTGGCTCAATCCTGCCGCAAAAAAAACATTGCCGGACGAACGATTACCTTAAAAGTGCGTTACGCTAACTTCGAGACGATTACCCGCAGTAAAACGCTGCCGCGAGCCGTAAATGATGCTTCGGCAATGATGGAGGTGCTGCGCGAACTGCTGCAAAAGAGCGAAGCCGGCGCTCGAACCGTGCGATTATTGGGCGTCGCTCTGGCAGGCCTTAGCGATAGCCGCGCGCAGGGATTGCGATACGAGCAGTTGTTTCTGCCCTTTCCCGAATATGCAAGCAAAAGCGGCGACTCCGACCAGCCGACTGCGGGAGCCTAAGTGTAGCTTTATCGCTTTCGATTGATATTCGCGGCCCACTGCCGCTGAGAGTCGCTTATCTCATGCAAAAGCTCTCTGTAGGGCGCGTTGCGTTCCATTCTCATTCCTGCGAGAACCCGAGCTCCAAGTATAGCTGCATCCGATCTGTGACGCTGCTTGAACACAATTGCACATGTACGGACTATATAGTTCACCAGACCGCGGCAGTCTTCCTGGCAATTGCAATGTAAGCGGCCGGATTTGCCGCTGCTACATTGTGTCGGAGGGCTCAGCTTAAATGACATGACCAATCAGGCTGTTATCACGCCGTAAAATTCGTGTTAAAGCTCAAATTTGCCTTTTACGAATCCTCTGCAACGTGTATATTTGTTGGATTTTATTTGTACTGAATCCAAATAAAGATAATGCCGAGATTTCTGCGTACTATGATGCTTTTGCTGTGGGCAAGTGCGGGGCTTGTGCTTCTCTCCTGTGAAGACGATCCTCTACTGGAGCCGCGAGAGAGTGACGATGGCGGTGGCAGTTACGGCATTATCAATCTTGATACCACCGGGGCCTCAATTCCTACCATCCGGCAACAGGCTAAGAATCCGGAAGTGTACTAGCGACGAATCAGACGAGTCAATGCACGTGAAGCGAATCCTGTTCCTGTCGATTATTCTGATGTTTGGATCAAGTCCAGATATGTTTTTGCTGGCCGCGGGCAGTCCATCCGGGCCGGAGCCACCGCTCGCCAGTGGCGGCATTCGCGGTCGTGTTATCGATGTTGAAAGCCAGCAGGCGCTTTCAGGGGCTACGATTATCGTCGAGCGCGAGGGCAGTATCGTCACCGGCGCCATTGCGGATAAGCGCGGCGACTTTAATATCCCGCGAGTCGAAGAAGGGCATGTGCGCCTGCGTGTTCGCTACCTCGGCTATGAAACGCATCAGCAAGACATTATTATCAGCGCGAACGAGACTCTTACACTGCAGATTGCCTTGCAGGCATCCCCTCACTATCACCGGCCGGTGGAAATTCTCGGCGATTCGCCGGAGGTATACCGCGAGCTGACCGGCGCGGCACAAAAAATCGATCGAAAGAATCTTGAAGCCATTCGTCCGGTGGGCACCCAGGAGATACTGGAATACGTACCCGGCGTTCACGGTTTTGGTGACGACGGAATCGGCAATTCGCGTATCAGCATCGGCATCCGCGGCTTGAATCCGCGACGCAGCTCGCGAGTGCTTTTCCTGGAAGACGGCATCCCCATTCAGCCGGCCATGTATGTGTATCCAAACATGTATTACAATCCGCCGGTCGAACGACTCGATGCTCTTGAAATAATCAAAGGCAGTGCCTCGATTTTACACGGACCGCAAACTATGGGTGGCGTCATTAACTATGTAACTCGCCGGCCGCGCTCGGAACTGGGAGGCTTCACGAAGTTAAGTATCGGCACAAACGGCTATGCAAGTATTTTCAGCGAATTGGGTGGCTGGGGCAGTAAGACGCTGCGGCCCGAAATTCAACTACTGTATAAACGCGGCGACGGTTTTCGGGACAACAATTCGTTTGACCAGGTCAATGCGACTTTGAAACTCAATGTCACGCCCGACGAATCTTCGATGCTCTATGTCAAAGCCAATGTTAATTACGAAAATTCCCAGGCGACATATACCGGCCTGACGGAGTATTCATTTCGGACCGATCCGACTTTCAATCCAAAAGAAGATGATAACTTCAAGGTGTTCCGAACGTCGCTCGATCTCATCTACACCAACCAGGTCAGCGACAGGGCAATTGCGACGACGAAGGGCTATTTTGCCTACTTTGATCGCCGTTGGTGGCGTGAATACGACGTATTTGTGAAAGCCGGAAATTTTGACGGCCAAACTGTTGAACCGGTTCCCTACTTTGAAGTCGGCGATTTGATCCGCGTCGGCAACGACACCGACAATTTCGGGATTCTGCGCACATTTTATTCATTGGGTGTTGAGCACAGCTACGATTTCAACCACGATGTCTTCAGCGCCGAGGCGAATTTAGATTTCGGTGGACGTCTGCATTTCGAACGTTTTATCGACGATCGCCAGCAAGGCAATGCTGTCGATGCTCGCTCCGGCGTATACTTTGTTAAAGAGATGGACGACACCACCGAGGTAGTGACAATTCTTGGGCAGAGTCATCACTACGAGACGATGGCGCTGTCCCTCTTTGCTCAGGAACGGCTTGCATTTGGCGACTTGACACTGCGCTTCGGCGCCCGTTTGGAGCTTTTTGAACAGGAGCGAATCGATCGACTTAACGGAGCTCGCTATCAGGATAAATCGAGCATTGCCTTTCTCCCGGGCCTGGGACTTAACTATCAGATCGGTGAATTTAACCTGTACGGCGGCGTCCATCGGGGGTACACGCCACCCTCGAGCGGAACCTTAAAGGTTGTTAACTTCGGCGAAGACAGTGATGACGGCGGCCTGGATCTGAAATCCGAGAAGAGCTGGAATGTTGAGTTAGGGGCCCGAGGCGCCGGCAAATTTTTCGCCTTTGAGCTAACCGGTTTCTTTTTGACGATCGAAGATATGGTTGCGGCAGCTCGCGGTACAGCATTCAAGAATCTGGGCCGCGTTGAGAATTATGGCCTTGAAGCGGGCGGGACGCTGGCTCTATCGCGCCTACAGGACTTTGTGCCCGATCTGCATTTTTCCTATACATACCTGCAAAGCGAAGTAAAAGAGGGCACGATCGAATCCGCCGTCATAGCCGGCGCCGATGTAAACATTGCCGGCAATGAGCTACCGTATGCGCCGAGACATGCTCTCACGTTGGGTCTCGGCTATTCATTCGACTTCGGCCTGTCGCTGCGCTGCGACCTGCGGCATCAGACACGGTCATTCAGCGACTTTGAAAACATTCTGAGAACAAACAATCGCGGCGATACCGGCCCGATTCCAGCGTATTCTATTCTCAATGCAACGGCTGCCTGGAAGATTGACGACACATGGCAGCTCGGACTCGCTGTCAAGAATGTCGCCGACGAAATTTACATAGCTTCGCGGCTGCACTCTTCGCCGCGGCAGCCCGAGGCTTCCGCCTCTTCCGGTATTCTCGTCGGTTCGCGCCGACAAGCAACTCTCAGCGTTAACTATCATTATTAAGGAATTTTACAGTGGCACAGTCTCCTAGATCATTCAGAATGACGGTTCGGATGCAGCTTCGCAGTTTTTTGCTCCTGGCAATCGGCACCGTGCTGATATCCTGCAGCGACGACGACGACCCGGTCGATCCCGGCGATTCCAATCCCGATATCGAGGTCCCGACGGCCTATAGCTTTGACAGTCGATTTGAGACAGGGCAGAGCAGTGTATCCTATCCGGGGCAAACGGTGCGTAACCTCCTGATCCAGGATCTGAAGATTAAGATCGACGGCCTGGCCAAGGAAGGTGCACAGGCAATCAATGTTCAGGATTTGCTTAATCTCTACGAGTACAGTGATGACCTTAATCTGAGCACACTCACAACAGTCGGCGACGCAGCGCTTGCGGAAGCGCAGTATTCCGAAATGGCAAGGGGCAAGAATCTGGTTGGTAAAATTTCCGACGCGGTGGTTATCGGCACCGGGATGACGGCCGACGCCTTGATACGGGACTGGTTCAACAAAATTGCGGCTAATTCTGCCGATTCCGAGAAGCTGGGGACTGCCGCCGTCTATACGGATGACGACAACGTCGATATGACCCAAATGGTTAACAAACTCCTCCTGGGCGCCGTTGCCTACTACCAGGGAACAGGTGTTTATCTGAATGGCTTGCTGGATCAGGACAACAGTCAGGCGCGGCAGAATGACGGCGCGGAGGCCGATCCCTATACGGCAATGGAGCACTTCTGGGACGAAGCCTTCGGTTACTATGGCGCGGCACGCGATTATGCTTCGTACTCCGACGATGACCTCGCGGGCAAAATTCAGGGCGGGGTTGCCCCCTTTGCCCGCGACGCCAATGGCGATAATCTGATTGACTTCAGGTGGGAGTATAATTTCGGTTTCTCGCGCAACGCAGGTAAGCGGGACAACGGCGGTACCGGCGTCGACTTCAGCAAAACGGTATTCGATGCAATCCTCGGCGGCCGGACGGCGATCAGCAACCAGGGAAGTGTTGCTGATATCACTGAATTCCGGCGCGTTTTCGCCGAGAACTGGGAAAATGTAATCGCGGCAACGGTTGTTCATTACGTAAATGAAACAATGGCGGATGTCGCTAAAGTCGATTCGCCCGAAGCCAACCAGACGAACTTAAACAAGCACTGGGCGGAAATGCGCGCATTTACGATGGCATTGCAATACAATCCCTTCAAAAAAATCAGCGATTCCCAGCTTAACGAGCTGGCTGCAATTATGACAATGAAACCGCCGACCGTCAGCCCGAACGACACCGGCGCATATCAGGGATTTTTGCAGGCCTATGGCCGGGTTAAATCCGTCCTGCAGCAAGCCTATGGCTTCTCCGATGCAAACATGGAATCCTGGTAAGCATCGCCATAGCCAAAACGAGTTTTGCGCAGCTGGTGGAGAGCAATTCTCCGCCGGCTGTTTTGCTTTAACAGGGGAAGTCAGTGCCGGCTAACTTTCGACCGACCGACAGTAAAGTACTTGTAGCCCACCTGCTGCTTGCCCTTGCCTGCCTGGTGTCGCGACTGATCTCGTCGATCTACTATATTGAAGATACGGACAGCCTTCGATTCGCACTTGCTCTCATTGACTATGACGTAACGAATCTGCAACCGCACTTTCCGGGCTACCCTTTGTTTTGTTTCGTCGGTCGGCTGTTGTATCTGCTGCTTGACTCGTATGCGCTGGCATTTGCAGTAATGGGAGCCGCCGCCACTTATCTCCTTGTCGTATTTTCGCTGCGGCTGGCGGGTGTGAAGTTAACTTCGCCGGCCGGCGCCCTTATCGCGATCTTCCTGTTTCTGAATCCCCTGTTGTGGCTGATGAGCAATCGCTATATGCCGGATCTCGCGGCCACAGCGCTTGCCGTAGCCGCGTTGTCATATCTGTGTGACAGCGTTCGCGGACTGCGTGGTCAGGCCATTGGGATGCTGCTGGTAGGACTGTTGGCAGGCCTGAGACTTTCTTGCCTTCCGCTATTGCTTTTGCCGGTAATCTGGGTGCTTGCAAAGAGTCCGCGTCGCGTAGCCCTCTCCGGGGCACTTGTACTGGGAATACTCGTCTGGCTGCTTCCATTGATTGCTGTGACAGGCTGGGAGCAACTGCTTGCGGCCGGCTTGCGGCAAACGGAAGGCCACTTTAAGGAATTCGGCGGAACGCTCGTTACAGAACCCGATCTGGGACGGCGCCTGCTTCATTTGTTCCAGTCGCTCTTGGCTGACGGTATGGGAATGTATTGGCCGGGAAGGGCGCTGCCGACACTCGTCGTCTCCGCCGGGCTGATTATACTCGCAGCTGCCGCCGGCAAAGCAATTACATCGCTTGCGGTTAAGGACAGACAACGCCTGGGCCTGCTGCTTGCGGCGGCCGTCGTTTACGCCTGCTGGATCTTTTTTTTCCAGAATGTCATCTACAAAAGCAGGCATGTTTTGCCATTGCTGCCATTGCTGATAATAGCGCTGGGCTATGGTGCTCGTGGCCTGCTGCAATATCATAAACTTGCCGCTGCGGCAGTCCTTGTGCTTTTCGTCGGCGGCACCGCGATTGTGACGACGACACTCGTCCGGCAGCATAAACAACCGACTGCCGTTGCGCAGATCCTAAACTATCTGCGTAGTCAGAACTCTGCCAACCCAAGCATTGTAAGTGTTGACCTGGTGCGTTATTATCTTGAAGCACAGGGCCTCAAAGCCCGCTTCATCAGCGTGGCTCCGGGCATGCCGCCCGATTTATCGCATTGGCGCAAGAGCGACGGGCCATTGTATGTGATCGGCAGGCAAAAGCTCGGCAGAATGCCGGAGCCGGTCGAAAGTCGGGTGTTTTACCATAATCCTTATGTTAACCGAATGTGGGCTGAGATAGCTCTGCAAAAATTTGAATGATTCCTTGAGTTAACAACTCATTGTCGGCACTTTCAACAAAGAGTAGAAGATGTAATGGAAGCAGAGCAGAAGGCTGAGAAGGCGAGAATGCATATTCTGGGCGGCGGACCGGCGGGACTGGCTTTTGCCTGGTACGCCCGGCAGGCGGGGCATTCTTTCCGATTATTCGAGGCGGCTTCGGAACTTGGCGGCAATGCCCGTACACTGCGCTGCGGATCGTTTGGCATCGATACCGGCGCACACCGTCTGCATGATCGTGACGCTGCCTCCAGCGCCCTTTTCCGCGCTTTACTTGGGGATGATTTGCTGACCGTCGACGCACCCAGCCAGATCGTTCACGAAGGACGATTGATCGATTTTCCGCTCTCGCCGCTTAACATTGCACGGAATTTACCTTTCTCGACGTTCTTGCGAATTGCGCGAGAAAACCTGGGACGGCATCCAAACAAAGACCGGGTGCCGACAAACTTCTACGAGCGCGCCGTTGACACCTATGGCGCTAAATTGGCGTCGATGTTTTTGTTAAACTATTCCGAAAAGCTCTGGGGGTTGCCATGTGATAAGCTTGCCTTGCGCATTGCCGGTAAGCGTCTTCAGGGGCTCACGATCAGTACGCTTATCAAAGAAGCATTTCTGGGGAAACGCGCCAAGACTTCCCATCTGGACGGCAGCTTTTACTACCCCCGGTACGGCATCGGCCAGTTGTTTCAACGAATCGAGGAAAAGCTCGACGGCGCTTCGATTCGCAAAACAGCGCGGATTACGGCGCTCCATGCTGTCGGAAACAGGATTGCCGACATCGAGATTAACGGTCGTGAGACCATCGCCGTCGACGAACTCGTTTCAAGTTTGCCTTTGACCCTTATGCTGAAGATACTGCGTCCCGCGCCGCCGGATGAGTTGCTCGCAATCGCGAACTCGCTGCGTTTTCGTCATCTGCGCCTGGCCGTCTTTATGCTCAAGCGGGAGCAGTTTAGTCCTAATGCCTCACTGTATTTTCCATCGGCGGAAGTGCCCTTCACCCGAATTTATGAACCACGCAACCGCAGTGCCGCCCTGGCGCCGTCTGGACAGACAGCAATCGCCGTTGAGCTGCCATGCTTTCGTGACGACCAGATTTGGCGCGCCGATGCCGCAAAGCTGCGTTCGATCGTGGAAGAACATCTGCTCCGCAATTCATTGCTTGAAGCTGATGAAATAATTGATTTCGCCGCCTTTGCCATTCCATTTGCCTATCCCGTGCTCGCCACTGACTTCGATGCGAAATCCGCCCGCTTGCTGGAGTATTTGCAGCGTTTTCGCAACCTGCATATCTTGGGGCGCAGTGCGCTGTTCGAGTACACCCATATTCACGATCTGTTTCGGCAGGCCAGGGAGTTGCTGGGGGAGCTGTCTTTACCTGAAGCTGATGTTCTGCAGCATCGACCGTAAGTAGGCCTTGCGAATGATGCGCAGCAAGCCGGGACAGTATTGTTACATCAACATGTAGGTACATTAAGAATTATCCGAACAGGATGCAGGGAGGCCAATGAGTCGACTTGAACAATTGCGCGAGGAAATGAGTCAGCGCAGTGACGCTCATCTTTTCGCGGTCGTTGCACATCCCGAAGACTGGATTCCGGAGGCTGTCCAGGCGGCAAGAGCTGAGATTGACCGGCGCGGTCTCTCGCAGGAAGAAACCATCGCGGCGGAAGCTATCGTACAGGCGGACGACGATCGCAAGAAAAAGTACGCCTCCATGCGACTACCGACCTGGGCGAAGGTGCTGATCTTTTTATGTCCTGTGATGCCGGGATTGATGGGTATTCTCGTAATCTACCTTTATTTCTCAAGTCGTGGAGCCACGGCGCTCATTAAGGATTACATGCGATGGCTGCTTTACGGTCTGATATTTTATGCAGTCCTGATTTTGATTCTCAGTATTGTGTGAGCGAGTAGGTCTGAATAGTAGATTTGTCCTTTCTCGCAAGATCGATTCCTTAAGGCTCAGGCCCCACGCGAATCATCAGCGCTCGAAATATTTACCAATAGTAATAACTGTCCGTCTTGGCGATTGTCAGCCTGGGTCGGTTGACACTTGCACAGCAGCTTCACTATCCGCTGGCCAGAGTTGTCCAGATCTCAGTTTGGCAATGTACGCTCAGTCCTAGGGTGATCTTACAAATTCCAACCGACCTTGCGCGACGACTGCTATATATGCTAGCTTTTGTTGAGTAAGAATCTGGCTAGCCTATTTGCATGTTTGTGGCAGCTCCATCCATGGATCGACTGGTGGTTGGCGGTATTCAGTTGGATTGTTGGGCAACGCAGAAGGAAGCTGTGAATAGCGCTCGGGCGAGCCTGAGTTCCGACCTGTCATAGGAAACTGCCATCGACTGATGACTAAATGTTGTTTAATGTCTTTCTGCCAAAATCCACTGTGCGCGTGGAACACAAAAGTCGAAATGAGGGCCGTTAAATGTCTTTAGCGGAACGTTTGATTGATACTGGGCGCAGAGTGAAAAAGCCGCAGACTGTATGTCGCAAAACATTCGTATTGTTGTGGTGTTCCGTGCGGATCGAAGGAAACAACAGAGCGTTATAGGACGAGTATATGCTGAAGACTTGAGGTTTTTGGCAGATTTGCGTGTGGTTTGGACAGTAGATAGAAATTGGCAGGTGGTGGCGGAGGGCGGGCCCAACGGGCCAGCCCGACTGAGAACAATAGTTGTATTGTTAATTATTGTTCTGACTACCCATACATCCAGCTTCCAACCAATCCCACAGCCTCATCCGCTTAATGCCCCGCAGTCAACTCTAGCGCCGTCCTCTGCAATCTGCATTGGCCTAGCTGCTCGAGGATTTTTCGAAGAGACTATCCATTCCACCCAGCTTTAATCACCCTCCTTTGTTTGACATAATCAAGCTTTGTAACTACTATGACTGTACACGACAAAATATTTAACAACATACAACCGGTGATTTTCGCTAAAAATCAAATATTTCGAGTTTTTAAAGACTAAAGCGCTGACATGAGCGT
>JANQRB010000112.1 GCA_028284775.1 Candidatus Kapaibacterium sp.
TGTCGTCGCCCCAATCCAGCGAATAGTCGCCGCCGCCAAGGTCCGCAGTGTAGTTGTAGGCAAAGACGACACCCATCGTTGATGTCGACACCTGGAAGATGTCCACAGGCATGTCGGCATACTCGGCGCTGATGCTGCGATCGTAGAGTTCAAGACAGCTGAAATTCAGCGCCAGCGTACTTGAAGTAAGGCCATCGATGGCAGGGTCCTGCGGGCAAATCCAGCGCTTAAAGTAGAATTGCTCATCGGCTGTGAAGCGCGGGGTTTCCAATGCCAGGGTTTCGTTGACCGGAAGCTTGACGGTCCCGCTGCCGGTATAGGGCATGGCATCACCGGGCAGGACATCCATCGGGTCGGCCGGCTGAGCGTCAATGCTGAGCGCTGCCGCATCGCGCGCCAGAAAGTGAACCTTAACATTGTCATCTGTGCTGCCCGTAATATCGCCGGCATTAATCTCCAGCACATATTCTTCGCCGGGCTCGTAAGACATGGGATTGATGACCGTGGCGATCGTACCTGCTCCATCGAGAACGGTTGCGATCGTGACCGAGGCAGACGACGATTGCGTATGGAGCGGATCGACCCAGGCACGACCTGTTAACTTTTTCATTGTGATCATATCGCCATTGGCGGTCTGCAGTGACTGCAGCGGACTGCTAAAATTGATGAATAGCAGCTCGTCGCAGCTAACGGAGTTATCAAAATCCAGTGACGTGCGGTAGACCGTCGGCGGCAGGCCGATTGTTTTGAAGGCAAAACTGATATCTTTGTTAATGAGCAAGACCTGAAATGTCGGCAGAATAATGCCCAGATCGCGGATGAGAATCGTGTACTTTTTGTTGTGTTCGAGCGGAAACATAGTGGATAGCGTGAATTCAATGTCCGTTGCGTTTACCAGCGCAAGTGTACCGGGTATCGCAAAGGCATTCCAAACTGACGTTGAAGAATTCAGATAGACGTCCTGGGGCAACAGGATAATCGACGCAATACATCCATTCGTTGAGCTGCAATACGGCGACTCGGTTTTGAGGGTTGTCACTTCTATCGGGTCGGTGGCACGCAAGAGTATCTTGCCTGGCGAAAGGGCGATATCACAAGTTCCTTCCGCGGGCGTCAGCAAGGTAATGTCATTAAAATCTGCCTCGAGATCCGGAAGCGGACCGAACAACAAGCTTAATGTACAAAGCGTGATCAGCATTAAGAGACGATAATTTCCCTGCATAAGAAATGCTCCATTAATAAGTCAACATTTTCAACAATTACGCATGGCATACGAAGCGTGCATTGTGCTCGCGAAGAGTCGCAAACACACGTATGTTAATTAGGGCAATAAAGACCTGCCCGGGCATTAGCCGGATGAGAGACTTAGATTGAATTTCACTGGCATGCCCGCGCACAAGCCACCATTCTTTGCCCGTAAACATTGTTAACAGACAAAGAGCAGGCCATCAATGTCTGGTTTTCGGAGCGAAGGGTAGCATTGGCATATGCGCTCCTTAAACTTTAACATTGCAGAACGGCACAGAGCGTAATCAGCCCTGCACACAAGATGAGCCGCTAAAACGGTCCTATAAGTGAGTAAAACAGAGCAAGGTGCGATTTGGCCCCTGGTTCAGGAAATCGCAGATTGAATCCAATGAGTAATTCGTGATCGCAGATACTGTTGACTGCAATTGAAAAATGTGAAACGACTTCATTCAGGCAATGCCTCTGCTCTTGAGCATCGTCACCACCTTGGATGAAGAGATACGAACGAACAATGCATTTTCAACGACCGGGATTTCCGGGCCTTGAAATGCGAAGGCAGGCAGATTGCCAGGCACAAGAAGGATGGGCTAAGTTAGTCAGTCGGCGACAATATAAGTCTAACAAGTTAAATTCAAAATGTAAAAATCTCAGTACTAAGCTTCGATGTGTGATCGTGCCCGATCATTGTGTGAATGCGCCTTTGAGTTCCACAGTTTGGTCAGTTACCTATTCCCGCCGCGGCCGATTCCGTTTACACTTAGTCGCGATTTACACGATCACCCTGATCCCGCCCAGGTTCTCGATCCGATATGAAAAACCCTCGCCGGGCGTGCCGATGAACATATAGTTTTTCGGCACCTTAAGACGGCGCGAAAGGCGTTCGATGGTCTCGGGGTCAAAGCAGCCTTTAACCAGCAGGAAATCGATACGCAATTGCGGATAGAGGTGGTCGATCGTTTCAAGCGACTGCGCCAGGTCGGGGGGAATGTCTTCTTCATTCTGGTACATGTGAATGACCTTCATGCGTGTGGTCTGTTCATTTTTCAGTACGTACAGCGCCGCCCGATTCAGGATGCTGACGTCGTCGCCGCGCGTGAAGTACACAACTGTCTGGCTGTTAATCTCATTAATTTTTTCGATCAGCCGGCAGCGCACCCATTCATTGAAGTTTTTAACCTTCTCGACGATCTTCCGCGAAACAAAGAGACCCAGCTTCAGGATCTCGATCCGCAGGAACATCACGGCAATCGCGGCCAGCGCGATCAGAAAATACACGCCGAAGATTTCAAAATTCTCCGGGCTCGCTACCACATTGCCAAGTAATCCGATCAGCACGGCGATGAGCGCCACCGTGACGGTAGGCCAGGAGGCGCGCGTCTCACGCGGCAGACGTTCGCGGGTGCGCTTCAGCAGCATGTTGCCGATAGCAAAGAGGGCCATCACGCTCAGGAAGGAAATGGTATAGACCCCCGCCAAGGTCGTTATCTTGCCTTCGGTGACCAGATAAATCGAAGCGCAAAGCACAAAAAAGCCGACAATGATCCAGTGATTGGTATTGCGCAGGCGGTTTTCGCGCAGCAAGAACTCCGGCAGACAGCGGTCCAGGCTCATTCGCCGCACAAGACCGATAACGCCCACATAGCTTGTCAGCACGGCACCCGAGAGCACCAGCGTGGCGTCCAGGCTCACCCACCAGCCCAGCCAGACGCCGGCGGAGTTATTGCCCATCTGCGCCAGCAGATCTTCCGGCACCGTTTGAATCGTCGCCAGGGGCAGCAGACCCAGCGAAAGCAGCGAAATGAGAGGGTTAAAGATCGCGACGACGATCCACATATTTTTCAGCGTTTTGGGAAACACACCGCGTTTTTGCTCTTCGATAAAATTGGCCGAACTCTCGAAACCACTGATGCCGAGCATGGCGGCCGCGAAACCGAAAAAGAGCGCGTGACCCAGTCCTTCGGCGGTGGGCATCCGCCAGTTCTGCAGCAAGAGCGTGGGATCCTGGATCACCGTAACTCCCGCGGACAGCGCCAGTACGGTCAGGGTAAGCAGATGAAAGAAAAAGATCAGCAGCGCCACGACGGCCGATTCGGTGATGCCGAGAATGTTCAACAGCGCAAAAAAGCCGAGCAGGCCGATCGTCGCCCAGAAGATGTCCAGCACCGGCAGCAGGTTATGAGCGTAGTGTATCGCTTCGCCGGCGCTGATCACGGCGGTAGCGATGTAGGAAAGCAGCGTGAGTACGGCGGCGCTCGCCGCCAGCTGTTTGTTGGTTGTATTGAGCAGAACGGTGTAGGTTCCGCCATTGAGCGGCAAGGCGCTGCCGACTTCGGCGTAGACCTTGCGGAACAGGTAAAGAACTGCGGCGACGATGATAAGCACTACCGGCGCGAGTACGCCGGCCTGCGCGGCGCAAAGCGCAGAGACATACAAAACGCTCGAGCTGATGTCGTTGCCGCAAATGGCCGTTGAGCGCCAGACGCCGAGGCTGTGTTTGTGAGGCTGATCCAGACGCGACACCTCGACCGGGCCGCTTTCGAGGTCATCGATGCGCTCCGCATTACCCCACCCGGCAAAATCAAAGGATTCAGTACCCGGAACTGCCGGAACGCCGCTGCCGTCCGGCGCCGGGCCATCAGAAGCTGCCGATGTTTGTTCGCTCATTGTGTTGCCAGGGATTCGTTGCGGCCGCCCGTCCGTTTACTACGACAAATACTGTTTTGGCTATCTCCCGAATCATCAGCTCTTCGACAGATGCCGGCAGACTTCGGTTTGCAGGCTTCCATCATTCTCCGTCGCAAAAGCTGTTCGACAAAAATACATAATGAATCGCCATTCACGCTATTGCAATCTCAGTCGAATGCCGGTACTGCCGGGCTCCGCGCTGCATTCCTTGCCTTTTGACGGAATACAACAGGCGGCGGCGGCAAAACTACCCGGCTGCTTCTACGTCAAAAATGATGCCTCTCAGCACCGCAGCTGATTGAGGTCAGGCAATGCGGCATGAGCGCCGCAAACCGGTATCGAATCAAGAATGATTACAGTTTTCTCAACCCTTGGCCTTGCTTCGTTACATTTGTTGCCGTAGTTTGATCCCGCACTATGCGAATAGAACACAGAATCGGACCCAGGTGCGGATCACATGCCCGCCGAAGCAACATCGCGGCAGATGCATCCCGGGAGATTCAAGCTCAATATCCCTGAATTGAATTACAGTAAGCAATAGCAGTCAGTAAAGGCAGAAGTCCGCAGAAGATCACGGCACACCCCATGGTGGAGTCTCGGAAGCGTAGGTTTGTCATGAAGGAAGAGGGAGCGGCGAAGCTAAGCTGCACCGATCGATCCGTTCGAACGGGAATTCCATGGCGTTACATTTACGTCATACTCCTTGTGTATTGTCACTCGTCGGGAGCGCCGCCGGCCATGACGGCCGAGTCAAGCCAATTCTGGCAACGGCGACTGACGAAGGATGACGGCCTGTCCAACGACGCCATTTGCTCCGTCTACGAGGATGCACAGGGCTTTATCTGGCTGGGATCCGATGATGGATTAAACAGATACGACGGTCAGGAATTCAAAGTCTTTCGATCGGATGCCGATGACAGCAGCAGCCTTTCGTATAGTTCAATTTCGCAGATTACCGGCGATGCCGACGGCAACATCTGGGCCGGCACCAATGGCTTCGGCCTGAATCGTCTGAACCGTGTCACGGGCCGCGTCCAGCGCTTTTATGCCGACGATGCCGATCCTCATTCCATCAGCGGCAATACCATCGTGGCACTGTATCGGGATTCGACCGATCGGATCTGGATCCTGACCGATAAGAGCGTACAGTATTACGATCCGGCGCTTCCAGGTTTCGTGAGCTTCGAGATAGAGCTTGCGCAGATCTCAACATTTACCGACAGAAATTTTTCCTACTTTCTGAAGCACTCCGGCAATAGTATCTGGGCCGGTTATAGTCGCAATGGCCTGTTTTTCATTGAGATTTCAAGCGGCAACGTCACTTCCTTCGCACTTCACAGCGCGGACAACCAGATTGACAGGGTTCAAACTCTATACGTCGGCAGACCGTACTGGCGAAAATTCGTCGATACCTGTTTACAGCTCGCTAACTGTCTCATTGCCGCAGAAGAATTTCGCGCCAGGCCGGCCCAGCGTCCGCCGGGTCCCGGGGAAAGGTATCTGAAGGCGGCGGGACTCAATTTCGAATACATCGAGCGGGAAGAATCAGGCGCCGTCTGGATTAATGTTATGGGCCTCCAGGGCCAACGGAGCGGTTTGTATTATCTCGACGATAATTCGCCGGACGCCGAGCCGGTGCAGATTGCCGAAGGAATTGTGTTTGCTTTCCTCAAGTCTCGCAGCGGCCTCGCCTGGGCCGGCACGAACGGTGGGGTCGTGATGATCAGTCCCAGCGCGGTACGGCGCTACGGCCACAGCAGCGCAGACAGCGCGAGCTTAAGCCACCCCCGTATCCGTTCCGTCCATCAGGATCGTCGGGGAGAGCTGTGGGTCGGCACGGAAAAGGGCCTCAACCGCTACGATTCGTCACTAGGGGGATGGCGGCATTATTTCGACGGTCCCGACGGTAGGGGCAGCCTGAGCAGCAATCAGGTTAATGTCTTCTATGAAGACAAAAGTGGACGCCTGTATTTCGGCACCAATAAGGGCATCGACTGCTATGATCCGGACAGCGATCGCATCGTACGCTCAATTGCACTCAACCGGCCGGGGGATTTTCGCTCGGTGTGGTCGATAGCCCGGCAGCAAGACGGAAGCTGGTGGATAGGGACCAGAGCGCATGGCATTTATGTATTCGATTCCGGCTTTCGGCAGATACGCCACTACAGCCATGATCCTCTCGACAGCCTGTCACTCAGCGACAATCGCGTCTGGAGCATTCTGCTGGACCACTCCGGCCAGCTCTGGGCCGGCACGCACATCGGCCTTAATCGCTGGCGGCCCGAACGGGAGGGTTTCCAGCGCTTTTTACACCAGCCTCTGACGAAGGACGGCCTCTGCGGCAACAATATCTGGGCTCTCTATGAAGACGCCCGACGGAACTTGTGGATTACGGCCTTTGGCGGGGGAATAAGTATTCTCTCGCCGACGCGCGATCGTTTCAGCAACCTGACACACAAAGAGGGCCTGCCGAGTAATGCCGTGGTAGGCGTGCTCGCCGATGATGACGGCGCCATGTGGATCGCTTCCAACGTCGGGCTGCACATCTACGATCCGGATGCAAATCGATTTCTAGGCAGCTTCAGCAAAAACAATGGTCTTCAGGATGACTTGCTCCTGTACAAAGCCTTTCACAAGGCGGCGAACGGCATGTTTTACTTCGGCGGAACACTAGGGCTTTCGGCCCTGCGACCCGCCGAGCTCAGCAGGCAAATACCCAAACCGCCGCCGCTGGAAGTGAGCGGCATTCATGTAAACGACAGCCTGTACCGTCACACGCTTGGCAATGATGACGCACTTCATCTGCGCCGTGAACAAAACAACATTACACTGACATTTACAGCCCTGGACTTTCGCAATCCGCAGCGCTATTCCTACCGGTTTCAACTGGAAGGCTGGGAAGAGGAATGGCGCAACACCGGCACACGCCGCACTGTCTCCTATAATGGGCTGGCGCCGGGACGCTACATCTTGCGCGGCGAGGCATGGAGCAGCTATGCACCCGGCAGTCCCTCTCGTATTCGCCTCGACATCTTTGTCGAGCGCCCTTATTGGCAAGAGCCTGTCTTCAGGGTCGCCGCGGGTGTCGCCGGCAGCTCGGTCCTTTTCGTAATCGCCTATCTGTTCAGGGTCAGGTCCCTGCGACGCCAATTCGCCATCGACCGCAACATCGTCGAATCGCGTCTGCAGGCGCTGCAGGCGCGAATGAATCCCCATTTTATCTTCAATGCCCTTAACTCGATTCGGGGACTGATCGATTCGCAGGATAATACGGCGGCGTCGGACTATCTGGCGAGATTCGGACATCTGGTCCGTATGGTGCTGGATCACTCCAAATGCAACACGATTCCGCTGGCAGAGGACATCGCCATGCTGCGCAGTTACCTGGAGCTCGAATCACTGCGTTTCAAGGGTAAATTCAGCTATCGTATCAACATCGAGCCGGCGGAAGTCCTCGACGAGGTCTGTATTCCGCCGCTTCTGATCCAGCCCTACCTGGAAAATGCGATCCATCACGGCCTGCTGCCGAAGCCCGACGGCGGCAGCCTCACCCTGGACATCAGGCTCGCGGACGACATCCTGCACTGCCGCATCGAAGACGACGGCATCGGACGTCAGCGTTCGCGAGAGCTGCGGCAGGAACGCGGTCGGCTCTATCGCCCGGTCGGTATGAGTCTCACGCGCCAGCGCCTGGAAATTCTCAACGAACACCGCAGCGCAAAAATCTTTGTTCGCGTCAGCGACGTACTGAACAGCGAAGGCCGGATTGACGGAACACGCGTCGAGCTGCGGATTCCGGCCGTGTATAATTCGGAGGAGTGGCTTGCGAGCCGTTTTGCGCAATAGCCGAAAACAGGATGGAGATGAGCGACCATGATTCGCACCTTAATTGTCGACGATGAAGAGCAAAGCCGCGTTGCCCTGCGCCATTTGCTGCGGCGCTGCTGTCCGCAACTGGAAGTGGTGGCGGAGGCCGGCGGCAAACTACAGGCGCAGGAAGAGATCGTTCGCCGGCAGCCGGAGCTGGTCTTTCTGGATGTGGAAATGCCGGACGGTAGCGGCTTCGACCTGCTGAAGGATCTGCCCCGGGCAAATTTTGCCCTGATCTTCGTGACGGCGCATGAACACTATGCCTTGCGCGCCATCAAGTGCAGCGCGCTTGACTATCTCCTCAAACCGGTGCTGGCGGAAGATTTGCGGACGGCAATTGCGCGGGTTGATGTACGCTATGATGGGAGCAGCCGCGCCGCGCTCCTGCGCGAACAACTCCTGGAAGAACAGCCGGACCGCATCGCCCTGCCGACACACGATGGATTCGAGATTGTCAGAATCGCCGAGATAGTTCGCGCGCAGGCCTGCTCGAATTATACCATCATCGTAATGAGCGGCGGGATCGAGATTACGGTGCCGAAGACGCTCGGCGAGTACGAGAAGTTATTAGGCGATCAGAATTTTGTTCGCGTGCATCGCTCGCACCTGCTTAATGTCCGGCATGTCCGGCGCTACCGTCGCGGCCGCGGCGGCTGCGTCACTATGAGCGACGGGATGGAAATCGAAATTTCCCAGCATAAAAAAGAGTGTTTTCTGCAATACTTCAGCCGTTAAGCCAGGCAGGGCTCATCCCGAAGGACGGCGGAGGCGGGCTTTGCGGGATTCCACAGCGCTGCCCGAGCCGGTCGCGCTCGGCTTTTGTCCGTCGAGGCATCAGACGCTGCGACGGGCGGCCAGAGCCTGATCGGAGCGCAGCAGTTTTTGTCCCAGGCCGAGAGCCAGATTGCGATACATCAGGAGACCGATGTCGGGTCGCAGC
>JANQRB010000113.1 GCA_028284775.1 Candidatus Kapaibacterium sp.
GCCGCTCTGACTAACTTCTTGCAATCTAACCAGGGCAATTGACCGATGAAACCTTGTTTTTATGACAGTTAGATCCTTTTTTCAGGATCAACTAATTATTTTGCTGGGGACAATTATTCCTACATTGACCATTGCCTCTTTTGTTGTTGCTGCCTTGATTTTTCTCGGATTTGCGATAGGGAGGCTGCTCAGTATCGGATTAGATGGAAAGCCAAATAAACTGATAGTTAAGGGATTGATCTTCGAACTTGTTTTCAGCGCAGCAAGTATTCTCTGTTTGATTAATACTCTGGTTTAGAATTTCAGATCAAGCGATAAGAAAAGTTCCTTGCAGAATGTGGGCACACCCTGTTGACGGAAATCTATAAAGTCGTTTTGAACTAGCAAGTGTTTCCGGGCTAAGCTAATTGCTCAGGCTTTTGGAGGAAACTGAGCGGCGGCAGATAAGCCGGCGGCATACAATATTTAAAATGCCTTAAATTGTATTTTGGACTAATTAGTTCGAGGCAGCGAGAAGCCTGGCTGCCGCCGGGCTTCCGCAAAATCGTGAAACATTATGGCCAACTCAGAGTGTCTGATCGGCGGACAGAGAATTAAACGGTATGCCTTTGTTGCCCCGCGCAGCGATTATATTCATGTAGACGCGAATGCATAAAGAACACTCCAGTTGAATCAGGCAATCAAGCCAGTGTTAGTTGGTAAAATCGAAGTCGGTCGATAGTACATTTGTGGTGTTGGCGTGCAGTGTTTTCAGCACACGACTGATATCGTGCTGCGCTCGCGTGTCTTGCTGCGTCGCCGGCCGAAATATTGAAGTACAGCAGGGAAAGTAAGTTCTTGTAAATGCATTCCGGCCCTATCCACCGATCACCGGATCTTCACCCGCAGCGATCAGTGAAGTCTTCAGGACAGAGTGCTGAGGATTCAGAGCATAAGCAATCTTGCCTTAAATACGTCCATCGAGCTCAATCTTAGTAAAGGACGTTTTGTGCACCAGTAGTTCGACTCAATATTGCTGTTGCTGATTGGTACGACTGCTAGTACTGAGAAATTGAATCTTGGGGCTTTTATAAGCCAGACGAACCTGGAGAAAATATTGACGCGAGTTTTGTGTAACAGCAGATTGTTTTGCAGAAGCTCGCAGAGCTCTTTGTCAAGAATCATAACGCTGACCCTTAACTGTAATAGAAAAGTGTTGTTGCTTAAGGATTTCACTCTCTTCTGCGTTCTGGCCTAATGGAATTTGCCAAGTCTGATATACTGCGATACTCGTTGATCGTTTGGTGATTAATGATTTTCGGTGCGCAGTGATCCGGGAAAAGATCACGTCGAATTCGGAGGCACGGGGATTCTAGAAGAGCAATGTTTCATGAAGGATTGTAATAGCCTATGTTAAATGATACAATAGCTCAGCGTAGCGATTCGGTAAACGGAGAGCCATTTGAATGGCGTTTTGGATCAAGAATTCAGTTTTATGTTGGATGAATGGAATTAGTTGTTAGCACAACGACCCAGGCTGCTTGTAATTCGCCGGAGGCGTGCCTCCCCTCCACCACCTCCGAAGAACTAATTTGCGAACGAAACACAAGCACCCTCCGCCGCTGTCCGCAAACTACCGGCGCCCGCACCCGCTACATCACACTCACAAAAGCTTAAGTCATTTCCGTACAGAACAGGAACAACTATACACATCCTCAATCTAATCACCATGGGCACTCCAAGGCAAATCATGCTAAGCGGAAACGATTTGCCCATGAGTGGTCATAGATTCGTGCTTTCCGCAGTGGAATCTTTAGAATGTATGCGAATGAGTGGAAATGCGATGCTCTTTCCCCATAGCGAAAGGCACCGGCGGCGGCACGATGGGGAGGAATTCCGGAATACTCATTGTACGCCAATTTTCCTAAAGAGCAGCATGGATCTGAAAATACCTTCGCCTTACTCACAACAGCTGGCTTAGATTGTCGGGCGCAGCGGAGCACACCTGCATTATGATCGGCGAATCTGCGAGGAATCGATCCGATTGGCTGCGGCACTGCGTTATGAGAAAGAAAACTCGAATATCAGAGAATCAGTATATCAGCATCCTCACTTCACGCAAACCTCAAACAAGCAGTCAGTATCTGAGACTACGCTTAACCGGCATCATGACTACAGTCTGGGCACTTCGGGCCTACAGGAGACCACCTGCTCTTGATCGGCGCATCTACGGAGTATCGTTCGAAGCCGCGCTCTGTGTCGGATTTAACAGTGTTTCGCTCTCAGGATTGTCCGTGACTCCAGATCCGTTACAATTGATCCAGGTACAATACAATGCAACCTTGCTGGTAAATAATGAATTGATGCTATCCATACATGCCATTCAACAAGAGAGAGTAAAACCGAGGCTGTCTTAAGACAACCCGTCTCAATGTTAATGAGGGCCTGAACGCGATTCCCAGGCCCAAGACTGCCGCTATCACAACATCATAGGCGATGTCATATCTCACCGGTCGTAATCAGGAGGAGTAAGTAACTTCCTTTCCACATACAATCTTATCCGAACACAAAGAGACTGCCTTGTATAAGACAGTCTCTTTCTGATCATAGGGCCACTGAGTGTTAATCCGATATCACCAAAGGCAAGACGCTTTGTGCCGCCCCGCTTCGAATCCTGAGGAAATAGACACCCGTCGAAAGTTCATTGCCGTTCAGGTTGATAGCATTTTCGCCGGCTATGACGTCTTGTTTTACGTGTAAAATGCGTCTGCCGGCCGCATCTTGCAGTATGATATCGCATTGGCCGGGTTGAGCAGCGATACAGAGCGCTGCGATCACCTCGCCGTGCAAAATAGGATTCTTAACAATCCGCACTTGAAGCGTTTGCGATTGATGTCTACTGAGCTGATCACCATCGGGGTCCACGCTCTTTGAATCGACGCCTGACTTGTTAATAGGCTGCGGCGCGCAGCGATATACTTCTGTTTCGACCGGATTCGTAAGGACGGGCAGATAGTTCCTTACGCCGGACCAGTACTCCGCAACCGCCGAATGCGCCACCGGTGACGGTTGCAGCTCATCCTCGCGTAGCTCCACCAGATGGGAGCATCCGCCACCCGCTGTGCCGTCATTAGCGGTCTTAACAAGTAAGACATCAGCTGTTTGGGCTGAACCGCCGGTTCCGCCGCCAATGATGAAACCCAGATCATCTGTCTGCTGTAAACTATTGCCTGCAATACCTTCGTAGCGTCGAGTCCACTGGTAATTGCCTCCAAGGTCAAAGCGGTAGAGCGCGCACTCAAAGCTGGCGCCTTCAAACGATAGTCTGCCGGCAATTGCATAGCCTCCGGGATCATCGGAGGCATCGCGGATTTCGACAAGATCCTGCTGCCCCAGGTCGTATTCATGTATGTTCGGCAGTGCTCTCAAGCGCCGGTCCCACTGCCATTGTCCCAGCTTGTCGGTCTTCATCAGGATGATCTGCTCATCTTCCAGCACCGATCCGAGACGCCCCGAAAAAGCAAACCCCTTGTCCTGCGTCTGCCGAACGCTGGGTTCATAACAATTGCTGGGATAGCTGAATACCTGCGACCACTCGACCGCACCATTGCTGCGCGTCTTTATTAACAAAGGATCGGGCTCATTGGATGTCTGCCCTTTGTAAAAGACACTGCCGCCCAGGATAAAACCGTCAGGTCGATCCGATTCGTCAAACACCTGTTCAACGGAGAATGCATCCGCCTGCCGCTGCCTGCCGCTGCTTGCGATGACGATCTGATACCGATGGGCCCAGCTTTGCCTGCCCTCATTGTCTACGCGAATCAGATTAGCCCAGGTGTCGGACGAGGTCCCCGGGTCCGAAACGGAAAGCCCGGTGATGATAAATCCGTCCGGCTCACCGCTCGCGTCGAATACCTGTTCGAAATCTTTGGCGAACTCATGCAGCACGCCGCCGTATTTGCTGCTCCACTCCAGCTCGACATCTCCTCCAACTTCTCGAATCTTGACGAAGAAGTAGTCGGAGAATCGGGAATACACATCGCTGATCGAAGCAAGGATAGCATAACCGTCGTTGTCGCCGCGGGCGTCGATTACTTCGCGAACTGTACTCACTCTGAATTTGGCATCGTAAATTTCCGAGCTGCTTATGTCACTATGAGTCTTGAATGTCGCAAATGGCAAGGCATTGCCGATATCCTGTTCGCCCCAGGTAAAGATGTTACCATCTTTGTCGAGGGCCATAGTAAAAAAGTTACCGGCGGAAATAGCTATGATGTTTTCCAGTATGCTGCCGTCGGTTTTGCGCACCATGTCAGGTGTAAAACTGTAGGTTGCTGTTCCAAGGCTTCGCCCCAGCTGGGACGATTCGTTATTGCCCCAGGTCCAGATGCGTCCTTCCTTGTCGAGCGCCGCATTGTGAAATGAACCCGCCGCAATAGCCGTGATATCCGGCATACCGGTCATAGGCAGGGTCGGCAGATTGGCCGGTGTCACAGGATCGTAGTTTGCGCCCCAGTACATGACAACGCCATTGTGCAGCAAAGCTATACTGTGATTGTCGCCGCCGTCTACGGCAACAGCCTCGACCAAACCCGTCACTGTACGAGCAACCTGTCCCGGTGTTCCGACCGAAGTACTGCCGTCGCCAGAGACCTGTCCGAAAGAGTTGTCACCCCACGCCCATACGCTGCCATCATCTTTGACGGCGAGACTGTGCGAAGCGCCGGCGCCGATGGCCACCATGTCAGTAAGTTTCTGATTGCCCGGCGCGCGCACGATTCTTGCCAACGACCGTTGAAACACTCCCGCATCGTTGTCGCCAAGCTGGCCAGAGAGGTCATTGCCGAAAGAATAAACAACACCACTCCTGCTCAAAGCAAGGCTATGACCGTCATGCGTGGGATAAACATCGTGGATGCCGCCGGCAGCGACACAGATAATGTCGCTCAACATGATATTGAATTCATCGAGTACCAATTGCGGCGTGACCGAATTGGTACCCAGACCGCTGCTGCCATTGCCAAGCTGCCCATAAAAATTGGCGCCCCATGACAGAACATTTAGGTCACTCGTAACTGCGAGACTGTGACCTTGCCCGCCGGCGAGAGCCAGGAGAGGGGCGCCTGACAGAGTACTCATTACCGAATAATCATCAACAGCTGGTGTATTTCTGCCTAGCTGCAGATTGTTATTAGCGCCCCATGAAAACGCCTGGCTGTTGTTAAGAAACAGGGCGTGAGCTCCTCCGGCGGCAATAATCTTGCCGGTTTCGGAGCCGCCGGCAATCGCTTTCGACCATTGAATTGATCCCTGATTGTCTGTCTTAATAATGTACAAGATCTTGTTAGCCTGATCGGGGCCTGATTCAGCCACTGATAAGAACCCGCCGTCGCTTGTTTGGATTGTCGACTGCGCGCCATCGATCATACTCTGAGATCCCGCCATTCGATTGATCGTCTTAACAAAGCTGTACTGTGCTGTTAACTCGCTGCAACAGAAGCAGACGAGCAGCAGCGCCATTGACACAACTGATGACTTGTTGTGTCGAATTCCGGAATTGCGATTCATCGTTTCATCCTTGCTAAAGGTTATTATTAGGAAATTGAGACGGTCCGGGTAGCTCGGTCTAGCTTCATACAGGTACAAGGATGGGTAACCTTCTCTTCCGAGGGAAGGGCGCAGAATTGATTGAAAAAGATTAAGACAGGCGGGTATTGAGTGCCGCTGCGAAACGTATCAATCTCACTTGAGGTATGTGCCGGCCGCAAGGCAGGGGATACTTTTTCGTATCCCCCGCCTCTGTCGGCCTTCGGCATGTATAGTCATCAAGGACGCAGAATCAATTTCCGCATTACCTTTTCTTTGTCGGATTCAAGGCGGCAATAATACACGCCCGCCGGAATATTACAGGCCCGCCACACAAGGCTGTGATCGCCCGCTGTCCGATAACCCTCAGTCAGCGTGCTTACTACGCGACCCATCATGTCGGTCACGAGCAGGCGTACCTGCGCAGCCCGCTGCAGTGTGAAATGCAGCTCCGTTTCATCGCTGAAGGGATTGGGCAGGTTCGCATGCAAGCTCAGATTGCCGTCCGCGGACTTTGTATCGCCGGTCAAGGATTGTTTCGGCAATTGATCGATCTCGCGCAGGTCGGCGACGACCTGACCGTAGTAGCTTTGCAGCAATTGCTCGTATTGCGGGCCAAGCGTCGGATCGGTCTGTTCGGCTGTCAGGAAACTGATGCGCCAGGCGGCATAGCGTGCGCTGCGCGAGCTCGGATAGTTCGCTACCACCGAACTGTAGTTGCCGATGGCCGCTGCGGTCTGGCCGAAGTACTCGTCGATCTGCCCCATCAGCATGGATGCCGTAATCGCCAGCATCTTCGCAAGGCCGAATTCGCCGCGTATCTGAGCGTACTCTTGTTTAAGTGTCGGCAGGTCCGTGGCACGCTCGTCGCCCAGCCAGGCGGCCTGAAAGGCGTCGTAGGCCTTCTCGCGACGGCAGCTGGCGGGCAGACCGGTATTCATCATTATGGATCGAGCGTTGTCGCGCGCCAGGTCTAGGTAGTTGTCGGCGGGATCGAGCTCGGCCCAAACACCGTCATTGACATAGCCGTCGCCCGCGCAGCTATACAATATCGGCGTCGGACATTCAGCCGTCAGAACGAGGCCGCAGTCACCTCCGTAGGTGTCGGACTGGTTAAGCGGCCCGCCGCTTGTGCCGATGTTAAACGCGCGCATGAATCCGATCGCCGGCTGAAAGGGATCATGCCAGAAGTTAATCGAGCCGTCAATGGACTCATTCATGCGGTTCACGGCGCTGTGGATATGATGACTGCTGTGCTCGGCCATGTCGTTCCAGCCGCAGCGGAAATTCGCCTGGCCATCCACGTCCGTTAAAGCGACATCGGTCCAGGTGCTGAGGTACTTGCTTTGAGCAAGGTCGATATAGGGATTGGCGGACTGCGCCGTGGGCAGTACCGTGAAGGAGTTGCGTCCCATCAGTGTTCGATTGGGATCGTTAAACACCGGGCTGCGCCAGCCTGTTAATTCCGCTCGCGATTCATCGACAACTATGCCCTGATGATACTCGCTGAAGAGATTGCTGCGAAAGCCCTGAAACGGTCCGCCGAGTAACTGCACCGCTTTTTCGACCGTCATGTACTGGTTGTTGTAGTGACCGCTCGACATCGACCCCTCGAACACGGAGGCGAACTCCACCATCTCGAAGACATTTGTACACAGCTCCACTGTTGAGTAGCTGTCAATATTGCCGATGTCGCAGCTGCGGAATTGCGATGATTGAATGCGCACATCGCCGCAGGCAAGCGTCGAAACGCCATAGTGAAGATTCTCGAAGCGGCTCGAATTGATCTGCAGATCATTGATTCCTCTGCTGAACAAGCCCTTATAAGGATAAACATTCGGGTCGTCCGGCACGACAACGCGCGCGTCGGCATAGGCGAACTGGCAGTTGTTGACTACCACCGGGATATTGATCGGCGAATGGAAGGGAATCTCAAGTCGTCCGTTACTCAGCTCAAGCAGCCTGTTTAAGACTACGTTGGTCTCATCGTGGTCGGCGTAAAAGCCGCAGTCGACAATCGGATCCGTCACATAGTTGTCGCGTACTGCCATCTGCACATTGTTGAAGTCGCTATATTGAATTTTGGTCCAGGAAGAAAGGACCGGCGGTACTTGTTCCAGGTCGGTCGCCGAGCCGAAGGCGATAATGCGGGCAAAGGCGGGACTGTCGTCGCAGTCGCCGTGCCGGCGCGCGGTGACGGCGATCCGATTGGCAACGGTACCGCGGAATTCTATCCGTCCGCGGGACGTGTAGGCCGTAAAATCGTCGTTTGTCAGGTCCAGCCGGCAGCCGTCTTCAATAAACAGCTCGGCATCCTTGGCAATGTAAAATCGGTGGATGGCCAGCGCGGCATTCCGGTCGATCAACATAGTGGCCTGCGCCCGCACTGTGACCGGCACCTGAATTCCGGCATCGGCATTTTGTGCAATCGTAAGCTGGCCGCCGCTCTCTACCGTGATCTCGCCGCCATCGTAGTTGTAGACGCCGTTGATGAGGTTGCCGCCCACGATTGCGCTCTCGCCTTCGACAGTGAGGCTTGCGCCGTCGTGAATCACAATGGTGCCATTGCCCACCGGCAGGCTGTTGTCGCCGGTAAAGAAGCCGCTTACAACAGGGCCGAGGACCAGGTATGCATCGTCTTCCACTATCATGGCAGCGCCGTTTTCGAGAACGACTTCACAGTAGAAGGCCGCATTGCGTGCATCTTCTTTCACAATCAGCGTCCCGCCGGACTTAACTATCAGCTTGCGACCTTCATCGCCGAGAATCGCCGTTCCCGCATTCATTTCAAGTGTTGCGCCGTTTTCCACCAGCAGATCACTGCTGCCGCCAAGGTAAATGCTGCCGCTGGGCTGCAGACGCAGCGTGCCCGCGTCGGCCAGTATTTCGCCCTCGCCCTGAACACGAAGGTAGCCGGCAACTTCCACCAGGCGGCCCGCGCTGCCCGGCTTAACCCAGGCCCGGCTGCCGGGATCGGCATTGATTAACAAATCGCCGATCTGGATATTGCCCGCGAGTTTTGTATTGTCCAGATATCCCGTCATGAGAATTTTGGCATCATTGCCGGCAAGTATTTCGCCGCCGGTGGGATCATCACTCGTCAGAATACCGTCGATCGCCAGCACCTTGTTCGGGCCCACGCTTAAGGTCGTGCCGGCGCCGTTGATCTTTGTCACACCGTGATTGTTCTTGTAGTCCGGCTCGCCGTCGTACTTGACGCCGCCTTCGTCGAGTACCGCGATACCCGCTGCTTTCCAGCTTCCCATGTGCATCAGTTGAATCCCGTTTTCATTCGTCACGCCGGGATCGAAGGCAAGGCTCTGCGTAGCGTTATACACATAGTCGCCTTTGTGCGGAATGGCATGCGCCAGACAACGAAAAGCGTTCACCTGACCGAAACCGACACGCTGCGCCCACCAGCGCTGCAGGTGGTCATTCGTTTGCAGTTTATAGTCGAACTGCAGCTCGACGCACTCGCCGCCGGCGTTTTTCACCGGATTGGTCGTGGTGTAATCATACCATCCGCCGCCCAGGAACGCATCAATGAATACCGGATCGCTTGGAAAGTTGTCCGAGTTATCCAGGACTTTATCGGCCGTAAACGTAATGATGTCGTAGGCGCGGCGCTGCACATCAACTCCACCGGCGGTCCCCAGGTTAAAGTCGACGGAACGCATGAGCGCCACGATGCCGGAGACGGCCGGTACCGATCGCGAGGCTCCTCCCTGAGAGAAGGCATACTTTTGTGGAATTGCTGCGCCGGTTTCGGTATCGTGCGACACGCCCGCGATTTCATTGTGCGGTGTGACGACGTCCACGAATGCAGCTTCCTTTCTGGTCTGTCGCTCGCTTTCGCTGAGGCCTGCCGCAGGAAATTTTTCAAAGTTGGGTGCAAAGTTCCAGTCTTTGGGATAGGTGTCGGATGTGTATTGTAATTGATGTGTCGGACTTTCGCAATCCTGACTGAATACATACCGTTGCCGATCGCTGTAGACGCCGACGGAGATTACCTTAAAGTCCTTGCGGGGATCGGGATCCGTATACACTAAACCCGCAGGATAGAGCGTGCGGCCCCACATCACTTTACGCGGATCCTGGGTCTCCGGGTCAATTTCACATTCGCTGTTTGCAAAGCGTTCACCAAAGCCGGCGCGCTGCTTGTCCTCGTCGTAGATGGAATTGCCTTGCCCGCCGACAACGACGATGCCGGCCTCCATCGTGGCGCGAAAACGGCTGCGTTCGTTCGACCCCTGAAGAGAACTGCTTTCATAGCTGCAGTTCATCACTGCCACGGGGGTGACAATGCCGTTCATGGCGTCCTCATCCGTATCGAGATCCTCGTAATCCAGCGTTGCCCAATTGGTGGAAAGGGCGCGACAGGAGGGAGCCATCCCGATCATGCCCGTGGAGTTTTCCAGGCCGACCGCTATCGTCAAATTCTGAAATCCGTGCCCGTCGTCGAAGAGGGGCGAACTTGTCAGGCTGCCGTTGCCCTGATTGCCGGCGCTAATCTGGAGAAAGTTACCGCTGGAACCGTTAATCGGAACGATATCAGGGTGCTGGGGGGCGCTGTTGAAGTTAATATGACCGGGGTCGAAAGTGTCATCGATACCGATCACCATCTCCGGCTTGCCTTTCGTGATCTCCCAGGCCATCGGCGCCTTCATCTGATGTAAATGCCATTGCCAGCCCAGGCGGTGACGTTTAGGAAACTCCGCACTCGTCGGTGCCTGGTAAAAATCGTTAAGCTCGGCATCTATCCTGGCGAAGGCGGGATCGGTGGGATAGCTCATGAAGCGTCCGGCGAAGGACTCAAGATAGCAGGCCTCAAAAATTCCCAGCTCGTTTAAGGCGGCAATCACTGCCTGCGCCGCCACATAGTGAGCAAAACGCAGCCTGTAACTGCGGCCCGCCTCCGATAATGGATCATTGTGTGTGGGCTGTACCGCCTGTAGCTCGAAGGAACCAAACCGGTCGCTGAGTGAGCCAAGCCGGTGGCGCAGCAATTGTACCGTGCTGCTGTTGTCGGAGCTGCCGGACAGCATGGCGGCGGACGAAGCAGCTTCGGAGCTGAGACGCAGCCTGTACCACTTCTGCGCATAGCTCTGCCGGTATGTTGCCGAGAGCGGGTTGACGTCGACCATGATAGCGTCGGGGTTGAAGATATTACGTGCCGGATCGTGAGGCGTCGCCGCTTCGAGCCGCGGATCGGATGTCGTGATCTCTGACCGGTCATCGCCGGCCGCCAATGCGCCGTGAATGAGTACTGCCATGAACAGTAATGATAGGCTTAGTCGCATGACTACCCTCTTCAAATAGGTTATAAGATTAGTGCATCGCGTCGTTGACATTAAACTGCGGCGACGCGATGATGCATGGATAAACAGCTATGGGAAGGGGGTAGCGCAAACTTTACAGTGCACGCAGAGCCGGATATCACTCTCTATCGGCTGATTGCGAAGCGAAGATTCCGTAGACCTCTTTCGAAAAAAATGTTGGCGTCGAGAAATGGGGTAGCGCAATTTTTACAGTGCAGACGGAGCCGGGTATCGCTCACTACCAGCTAAAATGCGGTAGATCAAAAATTCCATAATTTTTCCCCAAAAAAATTTTGCCGCCGTAAATGCCGCGTTTTCGTCAACTGGGGTGACAAAGCCGATGGCATTCCTCCGACCATTCTGCCCGACGCGAAGCGAGATTTTCTTCGGTCGTCAGGCCGCACTTCGGGAGATCCGTCTGCGACGCTTCATTATAGCTGGTTGCCATCCTGGCTTCATGCCTGTCTCAGCGCGGAAATGGAGACAGTGCCGTTGTTTCCGAGCAGGCCGTCATCGGGCGGCCTCCAGGACTACCAGCTCTGATTAGCCGCGCGAGGGAGTGAAATTCTCAGCAGCGTTTTGAGCCGGGGTGATGGCCCTTCAAAGGATGTCCCAGTTCGAAAAGCAGGAATTTTCCGCTAAACACAATTTTCTTGTGTTACCATTTTGCGAAGCCCGCTATTAACCAGACAACTGCGGATTAATATTACGCAGGGAACTGTTCGAATTTCAACGCAGCCGCCTGAAGCAAATGAGGTATTAACGCTATTCAAGGTGTAATTATGAGTTTTCGTAAGTCGATTATTCCGGCAATCGTTGTTTTAGTAGCGGTATTTGAAATACAGGCGCAGCCCCCCACCTGGACGGTGACTCCCGCAGGCGGAATGTTTGCAAACAATTTTCCGGTCGGCATCGGCACCGGGACACCGGCCAGCCTGCTGCATCTTCATCAGGATTTTCCAGCGGGACCCCAGGCTCCCGTCATGCTTCGTTTTTCGCAGGGCGCTGAAGACTGCACCGGCGCCGGTCGATTGTTTTTACACCCCGGCGGGAATATGGCCCCTGGGGGCAATGAAGGCGACTTCATACTCTGGGCCAATGGTGTTCCGCTGCTGCCGAGCGAGTTCGATCTGCAGGAATGCGGCCGCAACCTGGTACTGGCCTCTACTCACATGGAAGCCAATGATGACTTCGGTATGATTCGTTTGATCACGGGTGATGGATTTAACGACGTTCTGAACGGCACGACGGAAAAAATGAGCGTCTTTTCCATAACCGACGCCATTAACTCGCATACCGTCATCGATGTGAAAAACGGCTCGAGCCCTGACGGCAACAGCGTGCTTCGCTTTTACAACAGTACGCCCCTGGGCGACATTCTCAACGCCGGTCAGGCCTGGACGATCGGACTGGACCAGTCGGATCAGATGATGCCGAACCGCCTCTCCTTTGCCTTCGGTGAAGATGCCGACCTCGACGATCCGGAAGTCGTCATCGCGCCCTGGGGCAACATCGGTCAGGGCGTCGAATTTCCGGCCGCCAAACTTCACATGCGGCAAAATGGCGGCGATGCCGGCTCCTGGATCTCGATGGAAGACAATGCCGGCAATTTCGGCTACAGCTTCTTTAAACACGGCCCGGGACACGCGCTTGAAGAAGTGCTGTCGCTGTCCGCCTATGACAACCGGGGCGGCACAACCTGGGAATGGCAGATTATGGCCTTCACGCTGGACGGTAATGTCGGCGTCGGCACCGGGACGCCGTTGGCGCGTTTTCACGTGGAGGGCAACTCTTTTTTTAACGGCAATGTCGGTATCGGCACCAACAACCCCGTTACCGATCTTCATGTCGACGGTCGGGTCGTGATCGGGCAAGACGGTCATACGTTGGGCGACTTTGCCGATCCGGAACTGGCGGTGCAGGGCACGATCGTGGCGCAGGAAGTAGTGGTGGTCGCCGACGGATGGGCCGACTTCGTTTTCGAGGAAGATTATGAATTGATGCCGCTGAACGAGCTCGAGGCCAGCATCGCGCAAAATGGCCATCTGCCCGGCGTCCCCAGCGAAGAAGAAGTAGCGGCCAATGGCGTAAGCCTGAATGATTTGCAGGTGACGCTGTTGCAAAAAGTAGAAGAGCTGACTCTTTATGTCCTGGAACTCAATGACAAAAATCAACAACTGCAGCAACAGGTCGCGAAGCTGCAGGCGGCACGGAATACGAATCGTTAAGCTATGGCAACCTTTATCATCTATAGAGCTAAGGACATAAAATGAACAAAAATATCCTGCTGACAGTTTGCGCGTCCATTTTGCTGTGCTGTACCATGTTTGATAGTCCCTTTGCGGCGGCGCAGCAGGCCGGCGACGATGAATGCGAATGGCGCATCCTGGTGGCATACTCAAGAGAAGCCGGTCAGATCTGGAATTTCGATCACGAAGATCTGCGCGATCGCATTGTAACTGAAATCAACAATCTCAATGTGGCCTATGACCAGAGCTTGATTGTCACTAATGCTGTAATTGCCGTGACGATACACCTTGATGATTACTCTGAGACCAGCGGTGGGTGGGACGATCATTTTGAGCGATTCCGATTGCAAAACGAACCAGGACTTCACATGGAACAAGTGCATACATTGCGTGATGACTATCAGGCTGATATGTGCGTGCTAATAGTCAACGAAGCACATCCGGACAACAGGTGCGGCGAGGCAATTCAATACGTAGACGGAGGAAATAATGAACCCAATGCATTTGCCATCGTGCGGCGCGATTGCCTAGGCACTACTCGATTTACAATGATGCATGAAATCGGTCATTTACAAGGTGCCGGCAATAGTCCCGGAGACGGATGGACATATACGTGGGGGAATGGACACGTGTTTAACGGGAATCGGACTATCATGTCGCCCTGGTTCGATCCTCAACCGCGCGTTGCGCGTTTCTCAAATCCTGATGTCCTTGTAGCGGGTACTCCAACAGGAACAGCGAATGCGAATAATGCACGCGCCATCCGCCGAACGGGCGAGGATGTCGCAAGTTACCGCACAACGCCCAATGCCCTGGTACGCAATAACATCCTGATTCCCGAGTTTCGGATGGCCGATAACTTCGCGGCCAACACGATCGAAACACTTAACCAGTATGGCGCGCTGCGCGGATCGATCGTTCATTTCCGGGCCGGGCAGCGAATCACCCTCAATCCCGGATTTCATGCCCGGACCAACAGCTTCGTGCATGCGCGAATTTTCAGCTGTCCCGATCCGCCCGGCTCGCTTGTCAGCGCTGTGATTGACAATGAGTCGGGCGCCGTGGCTGGAGGCGTCGAACTTATGACACTTGATGCCTATCCGAATCCCGTCGAAGAAAACTGCACGATTGTCTATCGCGTTCTGGAGGCGGGCCCCCTGAGCCTGCGTCTCGTAAACTCGCTCGGAATGGAAGTAGCGCGCTTGCTTGAGGGGCGCATGCACGAAGCCGGCGAGTATCGCCTCACAATCGATGCTTCAAGTTTGACCGAGGGAGCTTATCTCTGTGTGTTGCAATCCGGCGGCGACTCCATCTCCCGCTTGCTGACGGTCCTCAAATAGCGACCCGGCAAGGGGCAAACCGATCCTCTGCCTGCCGTATTGCCCCGTGGCTTCCCTTACCCAAACCCCGGATTAGATCGCTAATCCGGGGTTGCTTCTTTCCGGCGGGCCTTGCCGCCTGAGCGTAGGGGTTTCGGGCCTTGCCGCCTGCTGATCGGGATTGTCACGCTGATCTCGCGATAAGCTGGGGATTTTTCCAGCCTCGGTCCAGAAACTTTATTATTGCCGAAATTTGGTTTTGCCGCCCGGGCGATAGGCGACATTTTGGCTCGACTTGCGGGTGATGCGTCGCATGTAGCCTCCGGTATTGATAAGGAAGGCGCCCGATATTCGCAATGAGCCCTATGTGGCGTAAGAGTCCTGGCTGCAGGTTGGCCGGACCACCGGCATGCGGAGATAAAGAGGAATGAGGGGCCGGCCGCCAGCCATTGGTGCATGCCGCGGCGGCGCTGCGCAGCGAAACAGCCGCCCCGCCTGCCATCAAGGCCGAAGGGATGAAACAGGGCCCGCTCGGCAATGCGGCGGCGCTGTGATGTTAATACAAGTCCGCCGCGATATCTGAAGACTTAGGGGTGTAGAGGGACGACCTGCAGCCTTTGCGTGTTGACCACCGACATGTAAAGGTTGCTGTCTTTATTGCCGTCCCGGCACGACTCTTGCTTAAATTTGCCCCAGATGCGCTTGTGCCGCCCCCGGCTGAGATGGGCAACATCGACCACCTTTCCACCGCGAAAACATCCTGTCGGGACTGTTTCAGAAACTTTACTTATACGAAGATTATGGTTTTGCATGCCGGCATTCCCGCGTGAAGTTGCAACGTGTGCTTATCAACTATGCACGATACAACAATGCGCGTTACGCTTCATACAATGCTTGTCCTTGTTCGCAGTCTGCCATGTCTGTTGTCCTTGCTTGTCATTCTGGCCGGTCCGGCTTGTTTAATGGCGCAGAACCTGGAGACAATCGGCCAGCGCAGCCCCTTGCTGCTCAACGGTTCCGTTTCACTGCGAACCGTGTTTTACGGCGCCAATGATCTCAGCGATCGACGCGAGTCATTTTCTTATGTGCTCTCCGGTTCGTTGAACGCCAATTTCTACGAGCTGGCACTGCCCTTTTCCTACACCCTCAGCGAGCAGGACCGCAGCTTCAGCCAGCCCTTCAACCAGTTTGGCCTCAGCCCACGCTACAAATGGATCACCGCTCACCTGGGTTTTCGCAATCTCAACCTCTCCCGCTTTACGCTCGCCGGGCATCAGATGTTCGGTGCCGGCGTCGAGCTTAACCCGGGGCATTTTCGCCTGGCGCTTATGTATGGACAGTTGAACAGGGCCGTGCAGCAGGATACGACGGCGGAGCATCTACAGATACCGGCTTACGAGCGAAGCGGTTTTGGCGGCCGTCTCGGCTTCGGCAGCGAACTAAACCACGTCGACCTCCTTTTCCTCAAAGCAGTGGACGACACGAATTCCATCCGGCGGCCGAGCAGTGAATCCGGCATCCGTCCCGGCGAAAATCTTGTGCTGGGCCTGAAGGCTCGCTTCGAAATCATCGATGGGCTCAATGTCTTTATGGATGCCGCCGTCAGCGATTACACGCGCGACATAAGATCCGACCCCCTGGACGACGATAACGATGTGGTCGCGGCGCTCTCCGGCATCATAACGCCGCGGACCTCAACGCAGATATACAGCGCCCTCAATACCGGCTTTAATGCCCGCATCGATAAATTCAACCTGAAAGCGGACTATACGCGGATCGATCCCGATTATCAATCGATGGGCGCTTATTACATGGCGAACGATCTCGAGCAGATTAACATTGCGCCGTCGATCGCCCTGCTGGACTACAAGCTGCGCATTAACGCCGCGCTTAACTACCAGCATGATAACCTGCAGGATAAAAAGCGCGCCACGACCACGCGTGTCGCGCCGCGCCTGAATGTTTCCTTTGCGCCGAATTCCAGCTTCGGCGTCGACCTGCAGGTCGGCGATATGCTGACTACGCAGGCCGACGGTACGCAGCGCCTGAACGATACGCTGCGGATGGACCAGCGCAACCCCACGGTTACGCTCACGCCGCGTTACGTGATTATCGATACCACGCTGACGCACACCTTCTTTCTGACCCTTATGTACCAGGAGCTGGTGGATAACAATAGTTTCACATCCGAGTTTTCGGAATACGACAACAGCAACCTGAATTTTTCTTATGCGCTGGCATTCGTCCGGGAAAGCCTGAACCTCTCCGCCTCCGTCTCCGTGGCGCGATTAAACAACTTCGGCGGCGAGTTCACCAATAGCGGCTTTTCGCTCGGCGCCGAGAAAGCTTTGATGGATAATACTTTAAATCTCAATTCATCTTTGTCGGCCGCCTTTCAGGACTTCGGCTCTACGACCAGTCTTGGCCTTGGCGGCAATTATGTGCTGGCCGAACAGCACAACTTCAATCTGAATTTTTCGCTGACCACGAGCTCCGTGGACAGCGGCAATGACAATCAATCATTTTCAGAGTATACAGCAGTAGCAGGCTATGTATTCACATTCTAAAATTCCGGCACAGATTCTTCGCCTGGCCCTGGTCATTGTGTTAAGCCTCAGCTCGGCGCGGGCTCAAAATGACGTCCAGGTGTCGACAACGGTCCTGCCGCCGTATTCGCCGTATCTTTCCGATTACGTCGGCATCGACAACAAGATCATCGTCAACTTAACCAATACAACGCAGCAGGATCTCGACCTGCGTCTCATTGGTTCATTCGAGGGCTTGAATAACGGCATCGAGATCGCGATACCGATGGACTTCAAACCCGCGCAGCCGATCAAGCTGGCGCCGCTGCAGAGCAAACTGCTCATGGGCCTGCAGTTGAAGGAGTACATTAATCCCGATGTCATGACCTTTCAGGGTATCTCGAAACAGGAAGTAGTGCAGGGCAACGGTCTGCCCGAGGGCGACTACCGTTTCTGCATGCGGGCGATCGCATATAACTCCAACGAGGCCCTGTCGCAGCCGGCGCCGTCGGGCTGTGCGCAGTTCGAGGTTACTCATTATGAAACGCCGCAGCTCACCCAACCCGAATGCGACGCGATCGTGAATGCGCAGAACCCCCAGAGCCTGCTGTTCGCCTGGACCATTCCCGCCGGGGCGCCGCCCAATAAAGTGGAATACGTCCTGAAAATTGCCGAGATGTTTCCCAACGACGTCAATCCGACACAGGCAATACTGGCGGCCACCGATCCGCCCTTCTTTGAAAAAGTCGTCAAGACCAATTCCTACCTCTATAATCTTGCCGATACGAAACTTGAAGAGGGGCATCGTTATGCTGTGCGCGTCACGGCGCGTGCTACAGCCGGCAACCAGCTCAATTTTAAAAACAATGGTCACAGCGTCGCCTGCTGGTTTCAGTATGGCCAGGAGCAGCAGCAACAGCAGAACGAACCGGACGATGAGGAGCAGGAAGAACAAGAGCAGATCGTGGAAGAAGATGTCGACTTGGACGAAAACTATGCCAACCCATGCGAAATTCTCAACTGTGCGCCGCAGCCCCTTGCTTCGGGGCCGCCGAGCGGCAAGGAATACAAGATAGGCGATGAAGTGCAGGTCGGTTATTTTATCATGAAGCTGACTTCAGTTGCCAATGGCGCTTCCGACAAGTTGACGGGCGAAGGCGAAATCGATGCACCGCTCTTTAACACCAAACTCAAGGCCACCTTTCAGAATCTTAAAGTGAATGCCGCTCACAAGGTGTATCAGGGCAAGGCAATCGGTGCTTATGATCCCGGCGCTCAGGTGGATCAGGCGCTCAAAGACTACTCGAATAACCTGGGCAATATCGCCGAAGAGAAAGTGAAGACGGTGACGGACTATGTCAAGACGCACCAGAAGTATGTCGAAAATTTCGTCGATGTCCAGGCGCAGGGTCTCCCCTTCGCCTGGAATAAACTGTTCAACTCTAAGCTGCAACTGGTCAACATTGTGGCGATCGAATTCGCGCCGGACGGTGCGCGTCTCAATGCCTGTCTCAATTTTCAGATTCCGGAAGCCAACAACAAAATCATCGCTTTTGCGCAAAAGAATGTTTGTTTCCATCCCACCGGACTGAGCGTCGACGGCCTGCAAAAGCTGACGATGCTGGGTAACGACAAGACCTTTAACTGGGGGCAGAACGTAACGGTGAAGTTGAAAGCCGCCAACGGCAACAACGGCTGCTTTGTGAAGTGGGACTGCGAAGGATATAAGGAAATGCAGCTGCATGGCGAATTCATTTTCGCCGAGAGCCTGTTGGAGAATGCCGACGGCAACGGTCCCGTGAAAGCCGGTTTCAAGTTCACGGCCGCCGCCTGGGGTGAAATGATCGGTGCGATCGACATGGATCCTTTTGTGGTGAAAGGATTCAAAGGCATGCGCATGGACTTCAACCAGGTGGTGCTGGACTATTCGGACTCCAAGAATGCGGAGGGAATGAGCTTCCCGGTTAACTACAACGGCAACAAGGGCAATGACTGGCGCGGTTTTTACTTTAAGCAGATCGACGTAACGCTGCCGGACTATTTGAAGCAGAACAAACAGAATATCAAGATTACGATGAGCAATGCGCTCATCAATAAAATGGGATTCACCGGCAAGGTCAAGGTACAGCCGGTGTTTAATCTCGACAAGGGCAACCTGGGCGGTTGGGCTTTTTCCATGGACAAGTTCGCGCTTGCCTTTGTCAACAACTCGTTGACGGAAGGGAAGTTCGAGGGCAAGTTGAAAATACCGGTTGCCCAGACAGGCCTCGGCTACAAGTGTCTGCTCAGCAACTCCAACCAGGGCGTGAAGACGGCATTCGAGGTCAGTAATCTCGATGACATCAACGTGCCGATGTGGGGCGCGTCGCTCAGCATTTACAATGGTTCCAGCGTGTCGGTGACGGCGGTGAACAACGACGTTACCGTCAAGGCGATCCTCAGCGGCGATCTGACGATCGACAAGCAGTTTGCAAGCCTCAAGAATGTCGCGGTGAAAATTCCCGATGTCAAGTTTCAGAACTTTAAGATTCAGAACAAAAAGCCTTATCTCTCCGCGGACTACTTTAAGTTTTCCAGTCCGCAGAAGTCCTTCGCCGGTTTCCCGGTTTCGATCAAGCCGACTGACGGCATTACCATCAAATTCAAGAATAACGGTACAATGGCCGGTATCCAGCTCGGCTTCCACGTCGGTCTGGACGGCAACGGTCAGAGCGCGCTCAGCGGCGGGACTTCCTTCACGATCTGGGGCCAGATGGAGGAGCAGAACGGTAAACAAACCTGGCAGCTGGCCAAGCCGGAGCTGAACTCCATCTACCTGAAGGCGAATATTGCCGCTTGTGAAATCGAGGGCAGCATCAACCTCTATAACGGTGATCCGACCTTCGGGGACGGCTTCAAGGGTTCACTGAAGGTTACATTCCGGCCGCTCATCGAATTGTCGGCTACCGTGCAGTTCGGCAGCACGAAGTACAACAACGGCAATCAACGCTACCGCTATTGGTACTTCGACGCCATGGCCAAGTTGAATGCCGGTATTATGGTGTATCCCGGCTTCGGCATCTACGGCTTTGGCGGCGGCGCCTACTACCACATGGAGCCGACAAAGGCGATGCCGAATGCCGCGGCACTCGACGGCGATCCCGATCAGGTGGCTAATTTCGACCAGGATACGCCCGGACAATCATCGACCGGTGTAACCTATAAGCCGAATCCCGGCATCGCCTTCGGCTTCAAGGCGACGATCATTATGGGGACGATGCCGAGTCCGAAAGCCTTCAACGGCGACCTGACGCTGGAAATGAACTTTAACAACGGCGGCGGCATTAACATGATCGCAATCTCGGGGGCGGGCTACTTCGTCTCGGTGCCGGATCCGCAGAACAGACCGGGCGACGACGCCATTATCACGGCGACGGCCGAATTCGTCTACTCGAATGAGCTTAAATCCTTCGACGGCCTGATCGACATCAACTTCAACATCAAGGTCGGCAACAAGACGATCATCGAGGGCGGCGGCGACGTTGCTATGCACTTCAGCTCGGGCAAGTGGTTTATCAAATTCGGTACGCCGGACAGCCCCATGCCCCTGAATGTGCTGGATCTGCTGGAAATCAAGTCTTACTTTATGATCGGCAAAAACAGCCTGGGACCGATGCCGGACCTGCCGACCGAACCGATTAACTTCAAGGCGCATTTCCCGACATTCAATCAAAAAAATCCGCGATCGCCGTCGACCGAGCTCGGCAGCGGCTTCGCCTTCGGGCAACAGTTAAATATCAATACCGGCGAAATGACGTTTCTGATATTCTATGCCCGAATTGCAATCTCTTTCGGCTATGATATTTCGATCCTGAATCTGGACGCCGTCTGCGACAAGATACCGGGCAAGATGGGGCTGAACGGCTGGTATGCCCAGGGGCAGGTCTACGCCGGTCTCGAAGCGTCGGTGGGGATGAGACTCAACCTCTGGTTCGCCAAAGCGGATGTCGAGCTCTTTAACGTCGGCATCTATGCGGGATTGAAAGCCGGCCTGCCGAATCCCACCTGGCTGAAAGGCGCCGTCAAGGGTACCTACAGCGTCATGAACGGCCTGCTTTCCGGCTCCTGTACCTTCCATTTCGAAACGGGCGAATACTGTGACGTCAGTGAAGGCGATCCCTTCGGCGGTCTGAAAATTATTGCCGATCTGCAGCCTATCGGCGGCGACGTGGATGTCTACGCTTTTCCGCAGGTGGCATTCAACCTGCCGGTCGGCAAAGACAAGGTAATCGCGGTGGAGGCGCTCGATGAAAACGATGAGCTGACGGTCATTAAGTTTCGCTTCGGCATCAAAAAGTTCGAGGTCCGCAAAAAATCGAACAATGCAAAGATTGCCGGCGCCTGGCGAATGGTTAACAAAAAGATGTCCGCGATTTTCGAACCCAAGGAGATGCTCCCCGAAAAAACGGAATACATTGTCAGCGTTCGCATCCACGGCGACCGGCTCGTGAATGGATCCTGGAAGCGGATCAAGAAATGTAAAAACTGTACGCAGGATCATGTCGAGCCAAAAGACAAGGAATTCAAAACGGGCGAGGCACCGGAGCACTTTCGTCAGAAAGATGTTATTTCAACGACGCCGCGCCGCCTGCAGCGCTATTTCCATCCGGCCGAAAGCCAAAAAGCCGCCGTGCGCATGATCCAGTTTCCAACGCACATAGCGCAGCTTAAGCCGGAAGACTCCCGCTATAAGTACGTTTACTTCGCGCGTTTCTTCGAGATTAAGGCCGGCGCCAAGCAAGTCGGAGGCTCCTACGGGCTCTGGTGGTCCAACACCAACAACTTCAAGGGCGTGCGGTTTACCATGCCGGATCTGAAGCCCAAGACGCTGTATATCGCCAAGATCATTCGCAAGAAGAAGCTGAAGCAGGGACAGCAGGCGCCCCAGGACAACTTCAAGAAATTCACTACATACAAATATCTCGGCGCAGGGCAGAAGATGAAAGTGCGCCGCACGCGTCTTGACGGATTTAAGCTGGGCGATGACGAGTTCCTGGTGTATCAGATGGCCTTCAAGACGAGTAAGCATTACTCGTTCAAAAAGAAGATGGATAAGTATCTGTCTAACAAGAAGTCGGTTACGCGGGGCAATGGCGCTAATTATAATCGCGTGTATGCCAAATACAAAGGCGATGAACCGCTCGACTGGTATGATATGTACCAGACCGTGTACAAGAAAAACGACCAGTATATCTACACGGCTCCGACAGTGCGCCTCAAAGCCATCGACATGTCCAGTCCGACGGAGAACAACCCCTACTGGTCGTACCTCCACTACCGCTACTATAAGTACGGCCAGAAAGACTATTACATCAACGGCACGTATATCGGAAGTGAAAAGGGTATGAATATCACTAATCCGCGGATGTATCGCACTTATCCCGGGAAGACTATCTATGCCCCCGGCAGCCGCGTGACGAACAATACGCATCTTTCGCAGGTGCATTTCCCGCAATACGCCGTGGCCCTGCGTTATGAAGGGAATGGCCTGACAGGCAGACTGACGAATTCCGAAATCAATGCGGTCTTCTGGAAGGACTTTAACATGAATCCCTCGCCGGGACCGGCCAAAAAGGGACCCGTCTTCAAACTCGGCAAGATTATACCCAAGAATCCGCAGATGATGGCGCAGAATCAATTTGCCCAGGCCGAGCACAATACCCTGGTAATACTCTATGATGTTGCCAATGTCCTGAAGCGGGACAGGAAGAAGATTGCAGATGAATTAACGCAGCGCTACGGGGCTACGCTCGCGAAGACTCCCCAGTTCTGGAGCTTCATGAAATACAATGCCAGCGCGCAGGTGGCGCAGGATCTGGCAGTCCAGGGTTACGACTATTGGAACATGAACCTTCACAAGAGCACGAAGATGAAAGTCAGAATAACGGCCAGCGGATATCTCGTTGATAAGGAAGTTGTCTTTAAGCTGGACTAGGCGTCGACAGCCGGACTGATAAATTGAACTCTTCGATTTAACACTTTGAAATTCACGCTATGAAAGTACTATTGACTTTTTTCTGCCTCCTGTCGCTCTTATCAGCCGGGCTGAGTGCGCAAATCGATCCAGCCGAAATCGAAATGGACGAAACGACGCGGGCGGAAGCGGCGGCGGATAGTGAAACGGAGGAAAGCGAAGAGCAGCAGGCGCCGGACTCCACAGAGCAGTTGGGACCGAACCTGCGTCTCGTCGGTCGCTCATACGGCGATTCGGTGGTGCTGCGCTGGGGCGTGGTCGATCATGCCGCCTGGAAGATCGCCAGCCGCGCCGGTTTTGTGCTGGAGCGCTTGCCCCTGAAAGAGTTTGATGCCGATCGGAAATCGCTGCCCTGGGAGCTTATCACTCCCGAGCCGCTCATTCCGCTCAGTCTGTCCGAATGGCGCGCCCGCCATGCCGCCGATGATACCCTGGTGGCCGCGGCGGTGCAGGCCTATCATGGAGGTCCGGTGGTAAGCTCCGACGACCCCTTCGGCTCGATATATGAAATGTATGTGCAGCAGACAAACATGCATGGCTTCGCACATCTGCTCGCCGACTTTCAGCCTTATATTGCCGACGGCCTGGCCTTGCGTTATGCCGACAAAAATGTTAAAACCGATGCGGTCTATATGTATCGGATTCGTTCGCTCGCCGACGATCCCAACACAAGGATCGACACCGCTCTGGCTCTGGTGACGGCCCATTCCTTCGAGCCGGTGCCAGGAATTATAAATATCGACGTTTCGGAGCGGGAGCTGGAAGTGGAGCTGCGCTGGGACAAATTCGAGCATATGGACGCCCCCTTTTCAGGTTATGTGATCGAACAGTCGCTCGACGGCGGCAACAGTTTCCGCCGCTTAAATTCACTGCCATTTATTCCCGCGGAAACATTCGGCGACGGCTCGGTGGAGAATGGCGGCACTTACTATTCCTATCGCGTTAAGCTGGAGGAGAATTACCGGCCGGCCTGGTACAGGATTCGCGGGCTGAATGCCTTTGGCGAACTATCGGACAGCAGCGCCGTCATCGAGGCCATGGGACGTGACAAGACGCCGCCCAAGCAGCCGCGGATGGAACAGTACGAAATCGTTGACGGCGGCTCGATCAAGATAAACTGGACGATCGACAGCGCCAACCCCGACCCTGATCTCGACGGCTTCTTCGTCGCAAAAAGCCTGGACCCGGAAGGGCCTTTCGAGCCGATCAGCGCCGAGCTGCCGACTTCCGCGCGGAGCTTCGTCGACGAAGGCGTTGCTGATCTGGCGCAACATTACTATGTGGTGGGCGCTTTCGACACCGCCGCCAACTCGCGTCTCTCTGCGCCTATTCTCGGCATCTTTCCCGATTCCATTCCGCCGGCAACGGTCGCCGGACTCCGCGGCACGATCGACAGCAGCGGCTTTGTAACCTTAACCTGGAACGCCAATACCGAACGGGATCTGCAGGGCTACCGGGTGTTTTACGCGCATCAGGACGACCACGAATACCAGCAGTTAACAACGGACATCGGCCTCGATACCGTGTTTGTCGACTCGCTCACGCTGCGGACCTTGTCGAAGGATATTTACTATCGCGTCGTGGCGCTCGACTGGAATTTCAACCACTCGGGTTGGGGGAAGTCGCTACTGCTGAAAAAACCGGACATCGTCCCGCCGGCTGCGCCTTTGATTACGGAAGTTATCACCAGCGACTCGTCGGTAACGCTTAGCTGGCATAACAGTCCCAGCGAGGATGTCAGCGCGCATTTGCTGTTGCGGCGTGCGAGCGGCGCGCAGGAATGGCAAACGCTGGTAACGATCGAAGAAGCCGGACAGCGATCTTATGCCGACAAGAGCGCCCTGCAGTCACAGCTCTACGAATATGCGCTTGAAGCCCGCGACGAGAGCGGCCTGACATCCGGGATTTCCAATATCATCACGGCGCGTGTTTACGACTCCGGAATCAGGGAGCGTGTCGGCAATCTCAGTTATCGTTACGATACCGAAAACGGCCGCATCATACTGAGCTGGAGCTACGGCGCCGGCAGTCACCAGTTTTATGTGTACAAAGCGATCGGCGACGGCAGCCTGGTACTGCTGCAATCGCTGCCGGGCAGCGTCACGGAATTCATCGACACGGAAGTCGCGGCAGGCGTAACGTACCGCTACGCGATTAAAGTAGTGACCGACGACGGCGGTGAATCGGCGATGGCCGCGACCGAAACGATCAGAGTGGAGTGAGGAATGCCAGCCGGATCTATCTGTAGTGAACAAAGCGTAAACACAAGATTTGTCAGGCTTCGGTTGTCGGCAGGACTGAAAGCATGCACTGCCGGCCACCAGTTTTGTCGGGTTGAATGTGCAGCTTAACAAAGAGTGTATCGTCATAGGGGCGGGAATAGCCGGCCTGAGCGCAGCGCGTACGCTCAGTGCCGCCGGCCGTTCGGTACTGGTGCTGGAATCCGCCGCATCGGTCGGCGGTCGTGTTAGTACCCACAGGAGGCGTCTGCACAACGGTCGGACGGCGGTCTTTGACGCGGGCGCTCAGTTTGTGTATTCGATCGACCCGGAGTTTCAGGAGGTAGTACGGAAATGGCATTCCGACGGATTGTTGCGGGAATGGTCTGAAGCGAGTACACTCGATCGGCATCCTGAAATAGTCAGGGTGCATGTAGGAATCAAAGGAATGCAGGCTCTGCCGCAGTCGATGGCGGATTCAATTGACGTACGCTGCGATGCGCAGGTCGAAGCTCTTACACTGCACCGCGATGGTTACTGCGTGTTAACATTAGCAGATGACACGGTCTTGCGGGCCGCCGATGTCATCGTCACCTGCCCGGCGCCGCAAGCGGTGGACCTGTTTGAACGGGGCGAGTTTCCCCTGCCTTCCGAACAGCGCGCCTACCTGGATGCGGTTGACTACAGCCGCTGCCTGGCCGTCCTGGCTGTCCTCGACCGTCCCAGCGCCCTCGCGCCCCCGGGAGTGCTGAACCTGTCGACAGGTCCGCTGGCGTCGATCTGCGATCAAGGGCAGAAGGGCGTCTCCAGCGAAGTTCCGACGGTCACCCTGCTGGCGCAGCCCGCCTGGAGTTATCGTCATTGGGACAGCAACGAAACAATTGTGGCCGGCATCCTGCTCGCCGTCGCCGACGAGTGGCTGGGCGCCGAGGTCCTGGAGCACGAAGTAGTTCACTGGGGCTATGCGGAGGCGGAATCGCGTTATCCGGCATCGTGCATGGTGCTGCACAATACGCCGACGGTCGTTCTCGCGGGTGATCTCTTCGGACCGGGTCGCATCGAAGGGGCCTATCTCTCAGGGCGCGCCGCCGCCCGGATGGTGCTTGGCGCAGGCGACAAGTAAACAGCGTCGCAGCCGAACGCGCGGCGTCATTGCAAGGCATTTGACCGATTCATTCAAGCGAGCGCTCAGCAGGAAAAATCAGGACGCCGGCCAGTCCGCGACGATACAGGCTTTGCGCCTGCGTTTGTGCGCGAGTGTCGGCCGGCGCCCCGGAAGCTAGCAGAATTGCGAACTGCTAATCGGAATCCGACAGATTCTTTCGTCAAGGGGAGAAGCTGCTATGAGCGACTTATCGCAGCAGGGTCATTTGCATTGCGCGGCTGAACTCCGAAGCGCTGACGTGCAAATAATAAACGCCCGCGCTCAAGCCCCTGACGTCAAGCCTGAATGACGTGACGCCGGAAGCAAGTGCCTGCTGCTTTTGTAGTACCGTTTTGCCGTGAACATCCCGAACCGTTAACAGCACCGTCGTATTCTGCGTCGCGCTGATTTGCAGCCTGACTTCATTGTCGGCCGCAGCGGGGTTGGGATAGAGGCGTAGCTGGTTTATGACGGACGATGCCTCGCCGGCAGGCGGATCGTCTTTAACAAGCCCCTGTTTGCCGAACCAGGGATTAACATACTTTTCCCGGCAAACAAGCCTATCGGTCGTGACCACGTCATTGGTTGGCGAAATGTCCGACGTGCCGCTGAAGCTGTCGAAAATCAGGGGGAAGTTTAAGTCCACACCTTCTTTTTTGTCACTCAGGTTGGCAACGACCGAGCAGTCCGTGAAGCCCGTCAGGTTGCTGCGAACAAGGTAGTAGTCGAAGCTGCTGCTGAAGGCCGAGGAGTGGCCCGATATCCAATAGCCCGGATCGGTCACGCCCGGGTCGCCCGGCGTGTATTCGATTGCGTTGCCGACACTGTTGCCATGACTGCCGTACAGCTTGAAGCGCTGCAAACGCAGACTCCTGTCTATTTCCAGAAAGTAGGCCGGCTGCGAGCCGGAGCCGTTGACGTTTTCGATGCTGCCGGTCAGCACCAGATTGTCGGTCGTAACGCTTCGGCTAATGGACCTTGCATCGATCCGGTGGTCGCTATTGTACTGGTAGGTTTTGAGATCTGTGGCAACACCGGATGACGCATCGGCGGAAACGACAAAGATGCGGCTGTCCTGGTAACTGTTGAACCAGCTTCCGCAGGCATAAAGATCGCCGCTACTGTTGGTCGTAATCGATGCGAAACCCTGCTGCGCCTCAGCGTTGCCATAGATGCGCGACCACTTAACCGTTAGTCCGTTGAAGTTGATGCTATAGATCAGGCCCTGCGTTGATAAACCCAGCCAGGTGGATCCGGCTACGACAATGTCGCCGTTGGGCAGCTCAAGCAAATCGGCGGCCGACTCTTCCTGTAAGGAACTGCCATAGAAATAGCTCCAAATAAAGGTCAGATCGCTTTGCAGGCGCACGACCACCGTTTTGCTCTGACCATAGAGATCGGTCGTTCCGCAGACGATAATATCACCGTTGGCGGCTTCGATAAGCGAGGCGCCGAAATCGTAAGCGTTGTTATTTTCGCCGATCAGTTTCATCCACAGGATATTTCCATCGGCATCTGTCCGGCAGACCATAATGTCCCACTCCGAGCCGGGCGAAATCTCAACCGTGGCGGTCCAAATCAGATCGCCGTTGACGGCCTCGCGGATCGCGCCCAGGTTTTCGATGTAGGTGATGTCATAAATCCTTTCCCATACTCGATTGCCTTCGGCGTCCGATCGCACAACATAGAGTTTATTGTTGGCTCCCGATCCGCTTTGGCCGATTTGCACCACGCCGCCATCAGCGGTCGTGGCGGCGTGAAAACCGAAATCCTCATCGGCATCGCCATAGGTAACTTCTTTGGTTAAGGACTGCGCATGGAGCGTGCCGATACATGCGAATGTTATCAAAACTGCGCCCAGTGCCACAGCTTTCAGTAATGTTTTGAAATCGTAGTGCATAATTCTTCTCCTGTTAAAATCGGTCATGAGTTAAATAGTCCAAGCTTCCACTAAGCGCTGGACAGAGCCCTTGTGAAGTGATAACCCACATCGAAGCTGGCCCGGCCGGGAACAATGATACCTGTCCCCGCCGGGCAGTGAGAAAACGATAGTTTGTTTAGCGTAGTAGAGTCAGTTGCAACGCCCGACTGAATTCCGATGCCCCGACATGCAGATAATACACGCCCGCGCTTAATCCTTCCGTGTCAAGCCTGAAAGCATTGCGGCCGGACGTAAGTGTATGCTGCTTCCGAATTACAGCCCTGCCGTGAACGTCGCGTAGCGTTAATGTCACCTCGACATTCTGAATCGCATTTACTTCCAGCCTGAATTCATTGCCGACAACAGCAGGGTTGGGGGCCAGGCGCAGATCGGTGATTAGGATCGATTCTCCGCCGGAAAGCGGGCTGTTCGGAACAAAGCTCCGTTTGCCGAACCAGGGATCGACCCATTTCTCCGGGCAGACTTCTTCATGTGTTACGGGCTCTTCATCGGGCGGATTGATGACGGTCGTGCTGCCGTAGGCATCCCGGATCAAGGGAAAGTCTTCCTCCACGCCTTCGTCTTTTTCGTTCACGGATTCATCGCGCGCGCATTCGGTATAACCTGTCAGGTTGCTGCGAATCTGATAAAAATCGTAGCTGCCGCTGAAGGCAGTTGAGTGACCGCAAATCCAGTAGCCGGCGTCCGTGTTGGCCGACGCCGGCGAGTGTTCGATCGCGTTGCCGACACTGATGCCGTCGACGCCATAGACCTTGAAGCGAATCAGACCCAGACCAGCGTCGACCTCCAGAAAAAAGGCCGGCCGCGAAGCACTGCCGCCCGCATCTTCGATGGAGCCGGTCAGTACGAGTTCGTCCGGCGTGGCGCTGCGATTGATGCTCAGGGCTGTAATGCGATGGTTGTCCATATAGCCGAAAGTTCGCAAGGCATTGGCGGTACCGCTTGCGGGATCGACAAAGGCAGCAAAAATGCGACTGTCGTTGAAGCGATTAAACCAACTGCCACAGGCATAGAGGTCGCCGTTGCTGTTGGTTATGATCGAATAAAACTCCTGCAGCGCATCGTCGCTGCCATAGGTATTCGACCAGTTAACCAGGCCGCTACCGCCGCCGATGCTGAAGATCCATCCGTTCGCCGACAGCCCGGCCCCAAAGGTCGCGCCGCAGAGAGCGAGATCGCCGCCGGATAGCTCAACCAGGTCGTAGGCCTGATCGCGGTGCAGCGTACTCGAACTTCCGTAGAAAAATCCCCACGAGTAAGCTCCGGCGCTGTTCAAACGAACAACAACGGCTTTGTCCTGCCCGAGGAGCGTGGTCCATCCGCAAACCACGATGTCGCCGTTGGCGGCTTCGATTAAGGACGTGCCGTAGTCGTCGGCCGCGTTGTTTTCCCCGATCAATCTCATCCACTGGATAACGCCATTGGCATCGGTCCGGCAGACCATAATGTCGGCATCGGAAGTTGGCGTTTTCTGAACCGTAGCCGTCCAGACAAGATCACCGTTGGCGGCTTCGAGGATCGCGCCCTTGTTCTCGATATAGGTAATTTCGTACTTCTTTTCCCAAACGCGATTGGCCTCGTCATCGGAACGCACAACATAGAGCATGTCGTCGGTGCCCGATCCGCTATAGCCGATTTGTACCACGCCGCCATCCGCGGTCCTCGCGGCGTTAATGCCGTAGTCTTCATCCGATTCGCCGTATGTGACTTCTTTGGTAATGGACAGCGAATAGAGTGTGCCGATGCTTGCGAATGTCATTACCACCGCAGCCAACACTGTTGATTTGACGAAGGCGCTGAAATTGTACTGCATCATTCTCCTTGCCTTTTGAATATACAGTTAAGAGTTAAACAACCTGCAACTCCTCAGGTTGTTTGTTGGATAATAGTGAAGCGATAGCGCAGTTTGCAGGGTGGTCCGGAACAAGCCGGCCGTCAGGAAGTTTATCTCTGCACTGTTAACTGCAGCGTGCGGTGAAAGCCCGCATTGCTGACCTGCAGCAGGTAAACGCCCGCGCTCAGATCGTCTGTGTCGAGTTTAAGGGTCGTATCGCCGGCGACAAGTCTGCGCTGTTCTCTCAATACTGGTTTGCCGTGAATATCGCGCAAGGTCACCAGCACATCCGTATTGTGAGGTACGGTGATTTGCAGCTTGACTTCATTCTCAGCGAGAGCGGGATTTGGGTAGAGCTGCAGTTGTGTAATCGCCGTGGCTTGCAGGACGTCGGACGGATCGTTGTGAACCAGACCTTGTTTCTGATGCCAGGGGTCGACCCAATCTTCCGGGCAGACAAGCTCATCGGTCTCGACTTTATTATCGCCGGGGATGTAGTTCGTGGTGCCGCTATAGACGTCCATGATCAGTGGAAAGTTAAGCTCCTCGCCACTCTCCTGTTGCTCCAGACCGTCGTCCCGCGCACATAAGGTGTAGCCCGTCAGATTGCTGCGGACCTGGTAATAATCGAAGCTGCCGCTGAAAGCCGAGCTATGACCGCTAATCCAGTAGCCCGGCTCGGTCACTCCCGGATCGCCCGGCGTGTATTCGATCGCCGTGCCGACACTGACGCCGTCGATGCCATACAGTCTGAATTGTTGAATTGTCAGGGCATCGTCGACTTCCAGAAAATACATCGGTCGCGAGGAAGCATCGAAGGCGTCTTCGATCGAGCCCGTCAACACCAGGTAGTCCGTAGTGGCGCTGCGACTGATGGAATGGCCGGCGATGCGGTGGTCGGCTTGGTAGGAGTAGTTGCTCGAAAACGATAGTGCGCCGGATGAAGGATCGGCGGCCACGATGTAAATGCGGCTGTCGCGAGAGTTGTAATACCAGCTTCCGCAAGCATAGAGCTCGCCGTTGCTGTTGGTCGTGATCGATGAGAAACTCTGGAGCGCGTCGGCGTCGCCGTAGCTTTGCGACCAGTTGATCACCAGGCCGTCGTCGCTGATGCTGTACAGCAATCCGTCCGACGAAAAGCCCAGGCCGGTCGTACCGGCCACGACGATGTCGCCGCTGGGAAGCTCCAGTAGGTCGCTGGCCCACTCATCCTGCAGCGTACTGCCGTAGAAATAGCTCCACTTTAAAGTCCCGTCGTCTTCCAGGCGAACCACCACCGTTTTGTCCTGGCCAAAGAGGTCAGTCGTGCCGCAGACGATGATGTCTCCATTGGCGGCTTCGATAATCGAGGCGCCGAAGTCAAAGGCATTGTTGTTTTCGCCCACCAGCTTCATCCACTGGATAACGCCGTCCGGATCAGTTCGGCAAACCATGATATCCCATTTGGACGTCGGCGTTTTCTTAACCGTGGCAGTCCAGATCAGATCGCCGTTCGCGGCTTCGCGGATCGCGCCCTGGTTCTCGATGTAGGTGATGTCGTAAATTTTTTCCCACACTCTCTTGCCTTCGACGTCCGAACGCACAACGTAGAGCTGGTCGCTGGTGCCCGATTCGGTATAGCCGATTTGCACCACGCCGCCATCCATTGTTGTGGCGGCGTTAACACCATATTCTTCGTCCGAATCGCCATAAGTGACCTCTTTGGTTAAGGACTGCGCAGAGAGCGTGCCGATGCTTGCCATCGACATCGCAATCGCGCTCAGTAGCATTGATTTGATGAACCTGTTTACATCGTAGTACATAAGTGTTACTTCTTCAGCTTGATGTTTGGAAATTAGTAGTTAATCGCCGGCCGCCGCAAATGCGGCGGAGCGTTGGGAAGCGATAACTCCGGGTGTATGGAGGCGCCGCCGCCGGCCGGGATCGGCTGTCGACTGCCGCTGCGATCAGTCGCTTGTCAGCAGGCATCGCCATTGTGCGGCAGGCGTATGACCGCTGGTACGATAAAGAACGTTCTGTCAACCCGCTGCGTCAAGCGCCAGTCGGAAAACGTCTTGTAAACCGGGCATTAATGAAGAGCCGCCCCCAATCGGCCGGCAGGCTTAAACAGAAAATACATCGATTGAACAATGCACGGCCTGTAGCCGGGCCGCGAGCTTTGCGGCGGCGCGGGTTTTACGGAACCGAGGCTGCGCAGTAAAAAAACAAGCGCAAGTCGAAAAGTGAGCAGCTAAACGACTATCCTGTTTATGATGTCGATTTTAACAAATTTTCGCCGCAGCGGACCGGCGGTAGTCATTGACCTGTTGAGAATTATGATGGCTGCCCGTTCCCGGCTTGCCATTTGCCTCCGCCCGGAATATCCGGGATGCGTCAGACAAAGTCTTGCGTCGATCTTCGAGGCGAAGGATACGCTTGCCGGGAAAAATTAGGGCAACAGCAGGCGGCAGTTTGTGAACCTGCTTTTATTCAAACGCGTGCATGATAGCGTTTTGTGTCTCGGTGCATGATAGTATTTTCGGGTAGGTATCTCAAGCGCTTTTGTATAGCTGTAGCGCATTTAAACATCAGCGGGACATATTAAACATAACTGTATCGACGGGAAAACCGCGGTCAGCTAATCATCGCTCATTACATCCCAGCTGTCGACGCGCCGAGGCGTATGAGGCCTGCAAGCCGCTGGTGAGGAAAGGTCGCGCCGCCAGGTAGTTCAGAGGAGTGACGAAAGGTTTTGGCGGCTTCGGAATGCCGCCCTCGCGCCGATTGTAATTGCGGCTCGCTTGCGTATCTTAGGATAGCGCCGAATCCGGTAGGGCGATTGCCGTCGTTGAGCCTCGCCGCTTCGGTCGCCGGGCCGATGGACTTCGTCCCTTCGGACATATCAGCGCGTGATGAGAACGTGTCCGTTGATCACAGCAGCGCAGCCCCTGGTATCGCGATGAAAAAACCCTCCGACGATCTCTTCCGTCTCATTAAATCGCTTTCACCGTCCGAAAAGCGCTATTTCAAAGTCGTGCGGTCGCAGCGCGACGGAAACAAGACCAGCGCCTATCACAAGCTCTTCGATGCCATCGACGGCCAGCGCGTCTATGACGAGGACGCTTTGAAAGCGAAGTATCAGGGACAGAAGTTCGTCAACAATCTGCCGATGGCGAAAAAGTATCTGATGGAAAGCATCCTGCGCGCGCTGTCCTCCTATCATGTCTCCCGTCGGAATGATATCGAACTGCAGGAAAAAGTACAGGGCGCCGCGATTCTCCACGACAAGGGACTGGCTGATATACGCGACAAACTGATGCAGAGCGCGAAACAGAATGCGATGAAAAACGAAGACACGATCGAACTACTGCGCATCCTTCGTTTTCAGGGTAGCTTTCGTCACAACAACAGTGACAAGGACAACGAAAATCAGATTGAATCGATGTACGACGAACAGGTCAGGCTGATCGAACGATTGCGCCTGGAAGTCGAGCTCGCTCGTCTGCAGAGCCTGACTCATGTACGCTTTATGCACGTCCATTATGCCAGAGCGGCGTCGGACCGCGCCCTGTTGAGGGAGATCATCAGCCATCCGCTGATGCGCGACGAAAAGCGTTTCGACACCGAGAAACTTCGCCTGACTTATCACAATATTCTCAGCCGTTGTCATCATATTCTCGGCGAAGACGAAGAGGCCTATTTCCATGCCAAGCAGTCCATCGTGGCCATCGAGCAGCTTCGCGGCCGGGGCGGGATCACTACAATGGCCTATGCCCGTTTGCTGCACAACTTCGCCAGTCGCTGCGCGGGCGCCGGTCAATGGCAAGATCATCGGCAAACGGTCGACAAATTGCGCAGCCTGCCGGACAAGGACCTTCGCATGCGCAAGTTCAAGTTCGAGTCATTGTATTCACACCAGCTCGCCTACAATTGGGCTGTGGGCGACGTCACCCGGCTTATGAAGATTCTGCCCCGTATCGATGAAGATTTCGCGGCGCTGCAAGCGGTGCTGACTCCCTACCAATACCTGATGCTATTTTACAACATTCTCGTTCATCTCGTTGCCCTGGGTGAATTCGAAAGAGCTTTCGATTACGCCGAACGAATTCTGGCGGAGGAAGAACTGCTGCCCGATCAATCGGCCTATGTGCGTTTGATCCTTATCATTATCCATCTCGAACTGGCGCGTTTCGAGATTGTCGACAGCGCGATCCGCTCTCTGCGACGCTATCTGAGAAAACGCGAGCGCCTGTTCAAAATGGAAGAAGCGGTGCTGCGCGCACTCGCCAGAGCCGGTAAGCTGAGCGATCGCCGTGAGGAAATCGAGTTGTACAGCCAATTGCGTCAGGAGCTGAGCGCTATCGCCGATGATCCGGACGAGGCACGTATCCTGGGCTATTTCGATCTGCTTGCCTGGGCGGAAAGTAAGATCCAGGGCATCACGATCGCCGAGCTTCAGAAGCGGCAGGCCCGACCGTTGAGCGGGGAGCAGAGGCCGGTGGATTGACTTCCGGCGGTGATTGCGTAGCTTTGGGACCGTGAAACCTGCCCGAAGGCGGCGCGGCGCTTGATGTCGCAAGCAAGCGTCAGGCCTGGCAAGCGAAGTAGTGAGCGTTCAGATATCCTGTGCAGACCGGCGGCAATGAAAAAACCTTCCGAAGATCTCTTTCGCCTGATAAAGTCGCTTTCACCTTCGGAAAAGCGCTACTTCAAAGTCATTACAGCCAGTGGCGAAGGGAATAAGTCGAACAACTATCACAAATTGTTCGACGCCATCGATGAACAGGAATCCTACGACGAAGGGCTGCTGCTGTCCAAATACAAAGGGCAGAAATTTGTCCGTAATCTGCCGATGGCGAAAAAATATCTGATGGAGAGCATCCACAAGTCGTTGTGTTCCTTTCACCCCGCCAAACACGGCGATATCGACGTCTTTGAAAAGCTGCATACCGCCAAGCTGATGGATGAAAAAGGACTGCTTGCGATTCGCGGCAAGCTGATCAGGTCCGCCCGCGGTATCGCCACCAAGGCCGAAAACACCACCGCCCTGTTGCATGTCGTGCGGATGGAGAGCATGTACTGCGGCCGCAATCTGAAGGAAGAAAATCAGGCCGAGCTTCAACAGCTCTACGAAGAGCAGCAGGATCTGCTGGAGATGCTCAGAACCGATATCGACCTTTCCTATCTGCACAGCCTGTCGCACGCGCTGGCCTATCAGATCGGCGCGGCGCGCAGCGCAGCGGATCGCGGCAGAGTGCGGGAGCTGCTCAAACATCCCGTACTCAACGATGAAGGAAGGCTCAAGACCTTGATTCACAAGCAAATGTTCCACAACATTCGCAGCCGTTGCTACCAGACGCTCGGCGACTATAAGCAGTCGTATTACCATTACAAGATCAGTGTCGAGTCCTACGCCGGCCGGCCCGGCGTTGTGGAGAGCAATCCCCTGTTTTACGCCCGTCTGCTGAGTAATTTTGCCCAGTACTGTCTGGCCGCGCAGGAATGGAAGGACCATTATGCCGCCGTCCAGACCCTGCGTTCCCTGCCGGACAACGACCTGCGCATGCGGAAGATCAAATTCGAATCGCTCCATTCGCATGAATTGCGTCGCAACTGGGCGCTGGGCAAGGTGGAGGTCGTTTATGAATTGCTGCCCCAGATCGAAGCGGAATTTGCCGAGCTGGGCGATAACATCGAAGCGCTCATGTATCTTTACCTGTTTTATCTGGTGCTGATGCATCTGTTTGCGCTTCAGGATTACGATGCGGCGCTCGACTATGCAAATCGTTTACTCTCGGATGAAAAGCTGCAGGGCCCGCTCGCAAAGTGGGTCCGGATCATTGTGATTCTGATTCATCTGGAGCAGCATAATTTCGATGTGGCCGATAACGGTGTCCGTTCGCTGCGGCGGCAACTCCGCAAACAGAATGACCTGCCGCAGTTCGAGAGCCGTTTGCTGAGCGCATGCCTCAAAATCGGCAAGTTGGGCAGCCGCGAAGAAGAACAGCGTTTCTTTCGCAAGCTGAAAACGGAACTGGAAGTGATTGTTGCCGATCCGCAGGAGGCGCAGGCCCTGAGCTATTTCGACGTCATCGTCTGGATCGACGCCAGAATTCAGGGCGTCAGTATGGCCGAAGTCATCAAAGGGCGGCAGGATGCAAGCCAGGGTCAGGACAAAAAGACGTGATGCGCCTTGCTCCCAATAGTCTGTAAGGCATACTTTTGTGCGCAGACTTCCCGGAACGGTTCAGCTCAAGCCCGAGCTCCCGGGCTGCCGGCGCAGAACCCGTAACTTCCCGGCGGGGTCGCAGGGCCTTCCGGCGCTCCGACCCTGCTTCCGCTTTTCACGCGAAGGAAAGTGTTTGCCAAAGCTTTTTGATCGGATAACCGGCAAAGCCTGATTCTTATGAAAAAGCCATCCGATGAGTTGTTCCGCCTGATCAGATCGCTGTCACCTTCGGAAAAGCGCTACTTCAAGGTCGTTACGGCCCATCGCGAGGGAGAGCCCGCCAACAGTTACCACAAGCTGTTCGACGCCATCGATGAGCAGGAGCACTATGACGAAGCGGCCCTGCTCGCGCAACATAAGGGGCAGAAATTCACGCGAAATTTTTCGATGGTGAAGAAGTACCTGACTGAGAGTATTATCAAGTCGCTATGCTCCTTTTATCCCGCCAAACATCGCGATATCGATGTCTTTGAAAAGCTGCACGCCGCAAAGCTGATGGACGAGAAAGGGCTCTTCAGCCTGCGGGACAAGCTGATCAAGTCGGCGCGCAGCATCGCCACCGGGAGCGAGAATGTCGCCGCCCTCCTGCACGTCGTACGGGTGGAGAGCATCAACCGCTTCAGCAGTGTTCGGGATAATAATCCCGAAGAGCACAGACGCCTTTACGATGAGCAGCAGGAATTGCTGGCGATGCTGCGGACGGATATCGATCTCTCCTATCTGCACGGTCTGTCGCACGCCCTGTTGAAACAGATCGGCACCGCCCGCAGCGACGAGGAACGAAACGAACTGTGGAATCTGCTCGATCAGCCGGTGCTCCGCGATCAGAGTCAGCTCAAGACGCTTATTCACCAACAGATGTTCCACAACATTCGCAGCCGCTGCTTTCATGCCCTCGGCGATTATGCTCAATCCCATCATCACTTTCGGCTCTGCGTGGAAGCCTATGAGAGCAAGCCGGAGGTCGTTGAAAAGAACCCTGTGTTTTATGGCCGCCTGCTGCACAATTTTGCGAACTGCTGTATCAATGCCGATGAGTGGGACGATCACTACGCGACCATCCGGAAACTGCGCGCTTTACCGGCGCCCGACAACGACCGGCGGATGCGCAAAGTCAAATTCGAGTCATTGTACATCCACGAGCTACATCGGTACTGGGCCCTGGGCGAGGTGGAGGCTGTCTACGAGATTCTGCCGCAGATAGAAGCTGTGTTCGCCGAGCAGGGCGCTGCTATCGAAGCCCAGATGTACCTACAATTGTTTCATCAAGTGGTTAAGCACCTGTTTGCCCTGCAGGATTACGAGGCGGCACTCGACTACGCGCATCGTTTGCTGGACGATGACAAGCTGCATGGTCCGCTTATATTCTCGGTGCGGATCATCATGATACTGATTCACCAGGAGCTCCGTAATTTCGACGTGGCGGACAGTAGTATTCGCTCGCTGCGGCGGCAGCTCCGCAAACAGGATGCCGTACCGCAAGTAGAAGTCTGCTTTCTGAAAGCATGCGCCAAAGTAGGCGGCCTGAGCGATCGCGAAGAGGAATTGTCCTTTTTCCGCAAGCTGAAGGCCGAGCTGGAAGCGATCATCAGCGATCCGCAGGAAGCGCAGACACTTAACTACTTTGACTTCACCGCCTGGGTCGACGCCAGGATTCAGGGTGTCAGCATTGCCGAGGTTATTAAACAGCGCAGCAGCATCAAGTCAGGTACGAAGCCGGCATAGGCCGCTAAGACCACGCCTGGTTCGCTCGGCTCGCTTCCTGGAGCCCGGCCGATTCGACGGTGATTGCGCCTGCCGTCTCGTCTGCCGACTCCCATTCCAGTGCTGACCGGCCCGGCCGGATTCGCCGCCGGCGCCATTGCAAACACAGCCGTTTTACTACACGCCGGATGTCATCTTCAGGAAGCTTCGCGCTGATTGTCGCCTTCAGAAAATCGATGTTGAGCTCCCGCAATCTCATCTTCGGAGAGGTGAACAAGGTCAAATGCCCGCAAACGACGCCATTGTCCGACCTTTGTTGTCTACCATCCTGATAGGTGTCACGCTGCGCCCGGGCCTTGTTTCCTGTTAGCGCCGACGGCCATCAGGCAGACCGCCGGCGCTTGATTCCGAATCCCTTGTCCGTCGATACATCGCGATAACCACGACCGACTGCGCTAAACCTGAAGGCATGCGATGTGGACGCGGCAACCCTGTTACCCTCAGTCGACCGTATCCAGGCCCGCGAGCTCAGCGGCGCAGTATTATTTTGACCGTGGCCATGCGTCCGACTGCACGCATTGTGCAGAAGTAGGTTCCAGCCGGCAAGGCTCGAGTAACAAGCGCTATTTGATGAATACCCGCGCCGAGCTCTTCAGCATTGACAGGTATGGCGAGCGTGGTGCCGAAGATGTCGCGCAAGCGAATTTCGACGGACCCCGCGGTCGGCAGATTAAAAGTGATGGTCGCATTTTCCTCAACGGGATTCGGATCGACACGAAGTGAGAAAGCGCTTGCTGTCGGAAGTGCTTCTTGCCGTGGAAAAACAGGAGTCACATCCTCCGTCCCGCCCGATTTAAAATTACCGGCCGCAAAGCCTTCCCAGCACTCTACTTCATTGATATAGGCGTGAAGCCGGGCCCCGTTTTTGACGCATACGCCCGGCCGAAATACTATCCTGCGCCCGGCCTGAGCCGTGAGCACGGCGCCGTCGGCAACAATCAAGGGCTGATCGGGCGGGATTGTCGGATCGGGCTGGTTGCCGGCAAAATCAAGGAATTCCGCGGCATTGAGCGTATGGGGAGGCCCCATGCCAAAGCTCGTGTTGCGAATGAAGGTTGGCGACGCGACGGCATCAAGACTGGTCTGATCGCTGCCGATAGGATCGAGCCAGTCGCGCAGACGATTGCCGGCGTTGCTGCCGGGTCGGTCCCATGAAAGGGAAAACTTTCCAAGTCG
>JANQRB010000132.1 GCA_028284775.1 Candidatus Kapaibacterium sp.
ATCTACCAGGATGCCGGCCTGAAGGCTCCCGCTGAGGTAGGGATCCGGGGAGACGGCCAGGTTGCCGTAGTGCTGGAGCACGAAACAGATCTTGTTGCCCGGATCCGAGTAGCCGTTCGGATAGGGCAGGCCCATCCAGCGCGCCGGGGGGCTGCCCGCGTCAAAGGGCAGCTGCAGCGGCGTGTGTTCCAGCTTCCAGGGGGCGGGGCTGAGACGCGGCATCGCAAAGTTCTCGGCGAGCAGGCGGAAGGATTCGTAATTGCGCATGCGGGGACGAACACGCGCCAGACCGTGGACCCAGTCTTCCATCGCAAAGTCGGCGATATCGCCGTGCGCCAGAAAGTTGTCGCTATGATCGATGGCGTCGTTCATCAGGCTTTGCACCGATCCACCGGTCGGGAAATCGCCCATGGAGAACAGCGGAATAAGCGTGAAGCTTTTGCCGAAGATGCCTTTGGCCGCTTCATGCCAGAGCTGCAGGGTCTTGGCATCGCTCAGGCCGCCGCCGTTAATCTTGGCGAGGATTTTCTCCGTCGCGGCTTTACGCGCATTTAGTTCTTTTAACACCGAATCGGCCTGAGCCAACAAGCTCGAATAGGCTGCCGAATCCTCATCAATAGCCGAAACCGGCGTCGCGTTAACAATGCCGTAACGGCCGCTATCGAGAAGCGCCTGGCGCAGGTCGATAAACAGTTGCTGCGTAAACGGACCGTCTTCCGTCTGAGCGGCGAAGCCGTCGCGCTGGTCCTGCAGGTGATCGATCAACCAGCTCAAGCCATTAGTACAGGGACCGCCGCCCTCGCAGAAGGCATCGTTGATACGCCCGGCAACATTGGCCAGGTCCACGCCCGGCTCAGTCTGGCTGAGAGGATTGTCATCGTCGACATCCTCAACCAGCGGGGGGACAAAATCACGGGCATCCAGCGCGCGCGATCCGTTAATAATCGCAAAGAGCGGACGCAGCAATGCCGCAAGCTCGTAGACCGTCATGTCCTCATTCGACCAGCCGGGGTCGCGTTCCTTATAGCGAACTTCGATTGATTCGCTGTCCGGCAAATCCTCTTCCACCCGCACATAAAAGCCCAGCAGCTCGGAAAGCTGCGTCGCATCATTGTTGAGCTCGTCATTGACCAGGTAGAGCAAGTCCAGGTGGTCGATCGGCGCCGAATAAGGACTGGTGCCAGGCAGAATCAGATTGTTGAAACTCACTTCGACTTCCGTCTGTGATTCCGACGGACCGTAATACACCATGCACTTAACATTTTCGAGTGAATCGATCAGTTCCAGCAGGAAATTATTCAGCGTTGGTTCGGCGCTGGCGCGCGGCCCCAGACCGGACGATTCGGTAATGGGTTTCATGAGCATAGCCACGCGCTGCGTGATATTCTGACCGCTGCGCGGCGTCTCCAGCAGTTCCGGGCTGGGCGGGTTGCCGCCTTTGCTGAGCGCGTCACCGACGGCGCGCGCGCGCTCCTGATTGCCCAGGGCTGTGGCATAGACGGATTCCGCTACGCCCAGGTCGGCGACGGCGTCCATCGCATCGGCCATCCGCTGCACCTCTTCTTGAATAATCGTCTTTTTGGCGGGGGGAATACTATTTAAGGCCGTTATACCATAGGGAAAGGGGCCGGCATTGAGCAACTTCATGCCATCGACTACATTGTTCGCTTCCAGTGTTTCCACCGCGCCGGTTGCGTTGGGATCGATGACATCCGCCACGAGCGGATATTTGGCGCGAATCAAGTGAATGTAGCTGTCCATCTCCTGCATGCGATCGTGCAGGCCGCGCTCGAACTGGTAGCCCAGCAAGGCGTTCATGGATTGGCCGCCGCGAATACCCTCGATGTAGTTTAAGGCAATTCGCACCCGCTCAGAGCTGATGTTAACCGCCAGCAGGTTTTCCTTGTCCGGCGTGTTTTCGGCATTGGCATGGTAGCCGCTGCGCAGAATAGCCCCGGCCACGGCGTGCGGTACGCTGGGACCGTGAATGAAACCCTGGTTCTTGGAATCATAGGCCAGCGTATCGTCATTCTCATAGCCCTTGGGTATCCGTTCGACGGGCACTGCGTCGCGGGTACCGGGCAGCAGGTTTTCAACCCAGGCGTAGGCGCCGAGATAAATGCCCGTCCGCTGGTCGCCGCGCTGCCGGCGCAAACGTTTATGTACCATCCCCATCTTCCAGGCGTCGATCCGATAGGAGCAGAGGTCGAGGTGCTCGGCGAAGAGCCTCTCCAACTTCGCGGTGGGGAGGTCCGCCAGTATGCCCATGGCTTTTTTAACTTCGCGCAGGTACTTTTTGGCGTTGGCATAAGTGTGACTCTCAAGGTGGTGCAGGAAGTAAGCGGTCGGTGAAATCGAAAGATCGCCGAATTCTTCGAAGCCCTTCACCGGCTTCAACATGAATTCCCAGGCGCCGGGAGCGCTTACGCCGGCTTGCACTTCATGTTGATCCAGGTTGTGCGCGGCCAGTCTACCGACCGATTTGCGGGCTGCCGTACCGTAGCCATAGTCGGCTGTGATCGCGAGACCGGCGCCCAGCGCCTGCCCGTCGAACTCGCTGCTGGCGCTTTCATTAACAATATCGACTTCCACGAGATCGCCGCCGGCGTCCTGTACGTTTACAATCGGGAACACGCCATTGTAGGCAGCCTCGGAGGCGCCGCTGATGCGTATGAGCGAACCTTCCGTGTAGGACGCGGCATCCTGCGTGGAAAAGTTAATCCGTACACGATCCAGGTGGCCTTCGTCAGGATTGTCCGGCAGCGTAGTAAAAGCCGCCGCCGATTCCTCCTGATTGTTGTCGAGAACGGCGATCTCGTCAAGCAGCGTCATGGTGCTGTCATAATTCTGAAACACCAGCGCCTGGCGCAGCAGGAGATAGAGCAGCGAGGTTTCCCTGGTAAACAAGCCCGGATAAATCTCGCCGCGAATGCCCGGCACCGTGGCGGCGCAGAGGCGTTCGATGTAATTCTGATTGTCGCTGCCTTCCGCCAGCGTGTGCAGCTCGGAATCGGGCAGCACTTCGATGCTGGGTCCGGTTAAGTGAATATTCTTACCGACGAAGACCGACTTCAGGATGTTCGAATCGCGCGAAAGGTAGGGGAAGGAGTTTTTAATGTCGAAAAGGATATCCTTGCCCAGCTTGGCGTAGTCGCCTTCCGTCAGCGACTCCACTTCGCCCAACTCGTTCTCGGCCGTATACATGAAATCGATGATATTACCGGTAGCGCCCTGCCCCACGGAGTTGCGCATAAAGTAGTCGATCGACGTGGGATTCAGGCCCATGATATTCAGAAATTTCTGCTGCGAAAACTTAAGCTTCTGCTCAGCCGACAGCCCCGGATCGGGCGCCAGGTCGATGTGCATCACCTTGCCAGTGTTAACAAAATTCTGCCACCACTTGTAAAGGTTTTCCACATAGCAGGTATAGTTTTCCAGAAAGCCCCGGTAGGAGTTGGAAGCGCTGTCATTGCTGTTCCATTGCCAGCGTGTCCAGGCCGTCACCGGTACAACGCCGTAGGGTTGATCACCGACACGCAGAGCGGGAATAAAACCGCGGCCGCTGACGTGCATGGTGAAGAAGTCGCGCAGACGATTGATGCTTGTCATGTCGGCGTCCAGAAACAGGTCATTCAGCAGCGTCTCCAGGTAATGGCCAAAGGTGGCCGGCCAGAGCGCCTGGTTCATGACAATACCGTCGCGCATGTCCAGGCCGTCGGCGTGAAGAATGTGTTGCATGACGCTGTAGTCGATACCGAGGGCATCGGCAAACCACTGGCCGTCGCGCATCAGGCAGTAGTCGGGATTGCTGAGCGGCTGCGGCACGAATAAGTCGCCGGAACATTCTGTGGCAAAGGAAATGGCATTGTCGTCATCCGGCTGTTTATAGCCGGCGCGCGCTTCACTCGTATTATTCGTGGGCGTTCCCTGGGGCAGCAGACTCATTCCGTCTACGGCATAATGATGTGTGTTTAACAGTGCTTCCAGGTCGCTTTGACCGACAGAGGCGGCCGTGCCGGCAGCTTCGCTCAGACGCAGACCCAGCACCAGTATGCGGGCAAAACCGACATTCTGTTGGCCGTTTTCCAGCGGGATGCGAATGCCCATGCCTTTGGCCACCGCCTGGCTGAAATCGCTCATCCATTCGATGTCGGCATCCATCACCAGCTCATTGTCGCCGTCCTGGGTATAAGCGCCGGGGTCGGTCAGCGCGGGATTAAAACCGACCTGTAACTCGCTGTCGACCGGGTTGCCGACGTGCTGCACCAGCGACATGTTGCGGGCCCAGGCGATAACGACAAAACGATCGGGCATAACGCGGGTTGTCGCCGGCGTGAGCCAGGTTTCGCTGCGCAGCGTCAGCGTGGGAAAACTGATGGGACCGGGGCTGCCCGCCTCCCAGCTCGCGACATTAGTGGGTGTCGTCTGTTGTTTAATGTAGGCCGCGCGCGGCGCGTCCGTCACGGCGAGCAGATCATCCCAGGCCGCTTTTAACACTGCGCTGTCGCCGGGACTGTCCCAGACGGCATTCCAGAATTTGTGACCCCAGCTTTCTTCAGGGGCGCTGAGTAGCTCTTCGTGCTGGGTAACGGCAATGTCATCCGGGTAAATGCGCAGCCAGAGTTCATGCGCATCAGGCGGCGTAACCGGGTCGGCCCAGACGATATGACCCGGCCGGGTGCCGGTCGGGATATCGTTCTCGTGCAGCTCTTCTTCACCGACAACAACGGCTGACAGGTTTGTCATGGCGCTCTGAACGCCGGCGATGGCGTTCTGAAGACTGCTCTGCGCGGGCTGTGCCGTTTGCAGTTCGGCCAGCGTTTCGCTTATTTTGCCGGCCGCCGTCTGCTGCAAGGTACCATGAGCTTCAACAATCGCATCCTTCGTCTGGCTGATCAGGGCCATCAGGCTGTCGTCCAGCGTCGTAAGCGAGTCGAGCGTTTTGTTTAACTCGCAGATACTGAAGTGCGTATCCACCGTATCGCGCAGTGTTTCCGGCGCATCGGGCTCTTGCTTGTCATTCACCTTCGTGATTTCCGCCTGGATGCGCGGCATCAACTGTTGAATGTGAAATCCTTCCTGCTCCGGCGCCGGCTCGCCCACCCGGTTGCCCAGATCCGCTACTAAGTTTTCCAGCCTGCTGATTTCGTCGCCGCTGCTCGCATGGGTAGCGCCGGTATTGTCGTGTGTTGTCTGGACCGCCGTGATCCGCTCGGTCATGAGTTCGTCATAGCGCAAAGCGCGCGCACAGAGGAGATCGGTTTCACAACTGAGCTTTTCATACTCGGCGGGCGCGAGGCGGGCAATGCCCGTCAGCCCCTCAGCTACCTGGTTGATCGCCGGCACGAGCGTGTTGCTGACGATCGGATAGGAACTCAGCGAGGGCTCGCCGCCGTCAAACAGCGTCTCGGTATGGCCCACGGTCGTTTCGATGTTCTGCAAGGACGTGACCATGTCCGAACTGAGCGTCCAGGTCTTCGGCTGCGTGTATTTGATGGTCATAAAGCGTGTCTCGATCCGGACCGGCAACAGCAGGATCGGCGTGGCGTCGTCATAGGTCGCCAGCTTTTGTTTTATCTGATCGAGTAGTTGTTCGTTGCTTGGCATAATTCTTGTATTTCTCTGGTTAACGTTTTGTTCAAGCGAATCACATAGCGGACGCAATTATCAGGCCGGCAGCATCTTGGCGGCGTGCACAGCAACTCTGGCTGGTAACTGGTACATGATATAGGCCATATCGGCCGAATTGGCACCCCAGTTAACATCCATTTCCGGCGAATTCGGGATAGTCTCGTCCGGATCTTTCCAAAGGGGAATCGCCGGCGGCGGGTCGAGCGCAGTTTCCGGATCAAAGAAATCGGTACCGTTGTCCAGGTATTCCCAGGCGAGGTCGTCCCATTTCTCAACGCCGGAACCGGGAGCCTGGCCGAGAATGTCCAGGCCGAAGCGCACTTCGCCGGGTCGCTCCTGAATTACGAAGTAATAGCCGCCGGGTGCGCCGACTTCGCCGTCTCTGGCGGTATCGGCCGACATGTCGAAACCGAAGAAAGTGATGTCCGGCGCGATACGACCTTTAAAGATGGGCGTTTTATACTTCACAGGATCGGCATAGGCCCGCGGCTCGCGCGGATTGGGGTCCGGGTCGGGTCTTGCGGCCGCGGCCTGGGCGTAAATTATTGCATTGGGAAATTTGCGCAGCAGCGAGCCGCGTATCAGCAGGACTACCTGCGAGCTCGTGGAGCCGGCATTGCGATGGTCGAGCGATCCCAGGGCGGAACTGTCTGGCCAGAGATCAATTTGTTTAATGTCATACAGCAGATTGGTCAGCTCATTGGCCGCAATGTAGTCCGGGTTGCCGTAGTCGCGTACATTCCAGAATTGCTTAAAATACGTGCCGCGCTGGTCGGTCGGATACTCGCGCCAGAGCAGTTCCCGCGACATTTCATGATTCAACCCCAGCATATAGGCGTCGATAAACTCGGGATTGGTTTCCAGCAGGGTGATCGACTCATTCGCCACGAGGTCGACATTCGGAATAATGTAGTCCTGCGACATATCCCGCAGATGTTCATACATAGCATAGGGGAATTGCGGCGCCGCCAGGATCGGAGCCTCGATCGTCGGTGCGAGGCCGTTAATCGATATCAGCGAGCCCAGACGACCCGTCATCGCCGTGTCCGGATTCAGTTTTGTGGTCAGCTTACCCGCAATGTCGGCGATATCGATGCCGTCGGCTGCGGGTGCCTCCGTCAGGTCGCCGAACCAGGTATCGAGCTCGGCAAAGGCGTTGTAATGAACATCGGGATAAGTGCCGGTGTCGCTGGTGTAGCTCGGATTGTACACGGCCGTCGCTTCGATGTCGCTGACATAGTCGGACACCGGAGCCAGGTTGTTTTCGGCATCAAAGTAGTAGATCGAATCCGCCTTAGGTTCGGCGGCCGTGATCGCAACCTCGGACACATTGTTGAGGTTGCTGATTAAGCTCTGTTGAAAACCCGGACCGCTCACTACCGCCTCTTCGCTCAGATGACGGCCGACGCCTGCGGCCGGACGCGCCGCTTTGCGTAAAGTCGGCTGCGCTGCCGCACGTGGCAGATTGCTGTTGGCCACTCTCAGGCTGACCGTCTCCTGATCCATCAGATCCACGGTCGGGATCAGCGTGCGATCGTGGACCGCGCCGGAGACGGCGATAAAGCGGTCGTTATCGAATTTGAGCGCATGACGCGCATGGAGGCGCGCTGCCGCCAGACGGGCCAGGTGCAGCTCGCGGATGCGCTGGTTGGCTTCCACAATGCCTTCAACCTTGCCCCAGGCAAACTCCATAAACTTTTCCTGGTTGCGGCGAATCACCTCCGAACCCAGGCCGCAGGTGGCGCGATGAGCGGGATTGGTATTTGCGTCCTTCACCCAGGGCGGCTCCGCGCCGTTCAGCTGGTCGACCATAGCGTGCCAGCGGCCATAGAGAGGAGCGGCAATTACCGGATCCTGCGTGCCGCCGCCGCTGGTCATCAGGGTTTTGGCCCGATTCACCTCACTTGTCAGCGCATTGGCTACCAGCGTGTCGTCGCCGGTTATCCAGTCGTAGTTAATAGTCTGCGGCGTTCGCAACGCGCCGCCCATCCCGATGAAGTTGGTCGTATAGCCGGTTTCCGTTTGATTGATCACATCGCTCGGGTGACGCACATCCAGCTTGCGTGAGCCAACATGTTCATCCAACACTCGCGGCACCAGCTTGTTAACCAGGTACTCGAAATCGCCGCGTTCGTCGGTGCTGAAGAACCACTCGTAGTAGACCGGAAAGCGCACGCTACCGGCGGCTCCGTTTTCCCAGGAAGGCTGCGTGGCGTCAATGGCTGCGAAGACGGCGGAGTCTTTTTCACCCAGGCCGGCGACTCGTCCGGTCTCGAAGCTGGGAATGACAAAGGCGCGGTACTTCGTGGTTGGCTCCAGCCGCCGCGGTCCAAGCAAACGCGCGATCACATTGTCGGGATTGTCGGCGCGAATGCCCTCAAGGCGCAGGGCGGGATCGCCGTCCTCATCCAGCTTGTCGTTAACATGCACGTGCGCCCAGGCCCAGATCTTGAGCGGGTCGCCGAAGAGCTCCCCCGCGTCGTTAATGTCCACATAGGGCAGCGGTCCGTCGGGGTTGGCGCTATAGCTGAACTCCGTGCCGTCATCCTTCAGGATCGCCAGAAAGATCCAGGGACGCAGCCGGTTGCCGTCCATACCGCCGGTGGTTTTGGCCAAGGCCGGCGTAAAGCGCCAGGGAAAATCTTCATCATAGAATTCGATGAAGGGCAGGTAGTTCGGCTCGAGGTCATTCGATCCGCGCGGCGGCTCCACCCGGATGATGGCCTTGGGGTTGATGCCGAGCACGTCGCCGGGACCCAGAAGCTGCACCGTGTGACCGAAATTCGTGACCGGGCCGCTGCCGTCCTTCTGCAGATCGATGCTGACATTGAGGCTGCCGCGCTCCATAACACTGCTCAGTCCGTCCGTGTCTGAATTGTCCACGCTGAGCATGCTGAGCGACAGTCCCTCCTTAAACCAGGGCAGGAAGGAATAATTGGCTAAAACATCGATAGTCATAATGCTGTATTGTTAATCGGTTATACTCTAATTATTGTGCGCTTATTACGATAAGCTTGTAAACTCTCCCACATTCGTCGGCCTTCGCACTACTATACCGCGCAGCAATACTCCGGCACCACCAGCAGCCGCCCCTGCAGCGATCGGTCCTGCTGAGTGACCTGCTCCATGTATTCCTCCGCCTCGGTTTGGGTAAAGGCCGTCGAGTCGGCGTCATAGGCCGTCAGCTTGTCGCTGTTAACGAGCACCCAGCGCTCCTGCGCCACCTTTACCCGTTCGCTCTCGTCCAGGCGATGCGGATTGGATGCAGCCGATAAGGGCGACTGCGCGGCGGAAGAGTCGGCCAGCCAGCCCCGGAATAACTGGTCGTCGTCCGGCTCGCCGGCGACCATGGTGAAGAGGCTGTGATCGGAATTGATAAACTGCTTGAAGGTCAGGACCGGATTATAGTCCAGCCGGACCTCGTCGAACACGATCTCGCGGCGCGCTATGTAGTCGTTAAAGGCGAAGCCCGTGTTACCGGGTTTCACGGTAACGCCGTTTTCAAACAGTTCGAAGGAAGGCGCCGAAAGTTTTTTGGCGTCGCTGAGCTTTTTGTATTCGCTGACGGCGAAGTAGTCGCGCTCGCGCGTCAGACTTGATCCGCTGAAGCTGCTGGAACCGATATGTACGGCTGTAATCGTAAATTTTTTAGCGCCCGATACCGATCGGTGACCGTACTTCTGAAGTTGCATGTTAAGCGGCACCGCTTTCTGACGAAAGCTGAGACTGCCGGAAGCTTCCAGAACCAAATCCTCACTGTCCACCTCACGGAGCGCGACCAGGCGCTGGGCATTGCCCGCCAGTTCGGTTTCATAGTGCCCGGCTTCCTGGAAGGCCGGTTCGACAACCTTAACGTAGACATCGATCGGCGTATATTCGATCGATTGCTGTTCGCCGAATGTTTTGTCGAAGCGGAATTTGATTTTAACAAACAAAATTTTAAAGCCGGCGCTGGCCTTGACTTTCCAGGGCGTCGGTCCCTGAACTTCGCCGTCGACGAAGACGGAAAACAGGGTTTTGCTGCCTTTTTTCAGGGCCAGCATAGCGCCAAAGGAAAAGATGAAATAGAAGGGCGAAAACTGGAAGAGCGCGTCAAAGCCGACATAGCCGATAACAGTGAAGCCGGCCGCCGAGGCGTACAGATCCACACGAGCGCCGATCTGAACCGTATTGGAAGTCAGCGCAAAGTAGTTTGTTAAAGTCAACTTCAGGTTTGAGCTGTCGATGATCGCCAACGTCAGGCGCCGCAGGGCGGGTAGCTGCAGCGGCGGCGGTTTGAATGCCGGGTGGAAGCCGCCGACAGTCAGTACGAATGCCGGGTTATCGCCCCAGGCCAGCCTGAAGGCCATATCGCCGGAAATCGCGAACGTCAGCAGTTTGGATTCGTAGAGACTGGCATCAAAAGTAATCAGCTTCTTCTCAAAATCGATCGTGCCGAGGAAGTTAATCTGAAGCTTGAGGATCGCGGCATCTTCATCGGGCAGAATGGCACGGACGACGCCGAGGATAGCGATGCGGACCGGGTTGGGTATCTCGATCAGCAGGCCGAAGTCGACCGTGATCAGCGTCGGGGTGCCCCAGCCGATTTTTAACATCGGACCAAAGACGAACTGGCCCTTTTGAATCGGAAAGAAATCCTTCATGTCGCTTATAATGGCGGGCGCATTCGCAACGGGATCTTCGGGGAAGAGGATGCCTGCAATAGCGTTCGTGCGTACGCCATCGCGCAGCTTTTCCAGGCGCATCGTGCGGTGCAGCCCCAACAGGCCGCCGACACCGTTCAATGTAAAGCCGAAGCCGAGCTGAATCGGCGTGAACTCTGCCGTGATAATGATCAGCAGGGAAAATCCCTTCTCGCCGCCCGGCAGCTTGGTGTTAAGAATGCCGATGGCCTTGAGCGCAATCTTATCGAAGAGCATCAATTCCAGCGCACCGGCGTATTCGCCTTTGTCCCTGTCAAAGCTGAGATAGCCGCCGCCTTTGAAGCCTTCGGAGTCGATCGAAAGTCCCAGCCCTGTCGGCGGACGGAAGAGCGCCGAAATGTCGATCGGACCGAGATTGCCGTCCTGTCCGCTGGGAAAAGTGATCGGCAGTTTTACGCCGATGCCTTCCAGCACGCCCGCCAACGCGCCCAACTCGATGCCGGCGTTAAGTCCGATTTCAGGCAGCAGCGAGCCGTTGCCGCCCGTGTTGGTGCCGAGTTTAAGCAGCAGACTCTTCAGGTCGATGCCCGCCAGCTTTTTGTGCAGGTCCAGCGATGTTTCCAGCGATCCGCTGGCGCCGAAGAACCAGCCGCTTTCCGAGGACCAGCCCGCGACCAAATCGAAGGAAGCGCGGATGCCATCGGGCGGCAGGAGCGATGAAACGAAGGAGTCGCCTTCCGACGCTTCGATGACCACATAGCCGCGATTCACTTCCAGCCGAAAGCCGTAGTCGCCCGTAGCCACATTGCTGCCCGAGTCCCAGTTAAAACTTGTCGGCAGGCTGAGCTTGATTTCACCGGCTTCCAGCCGCGAGCTGCCGGTGCGGCCGGCGATCAGAACCGTATCTTCGCCGTCGCCGGGCTTGCGGATCACGCCCAGCGCAACCTCGCCGAAGACTTCCAACAGAGGCGTATCAATCTCGATACCGCGGTCGGAAAGGATATAAACCTTCGTTCCGGCCGCCCATTCGGTATCGACATCCAGCGTGACGTCCCACTTGTCGAATGCAAAGGGCGTACCGTGAACACCCAACGGTATCTCTGCGTTGAATTCGAGCACCAGGCCGTTGTAAGTCTCGCTGCCGATGACTTCGTTAATGGCGGACAGGCTGCCGTAGAGGAATTCAATCGAGGCCAGATTGGGCGCGTCGGGCGGAACATGCCGGGCCGGCAGCGCCATCGATGCCATAATGCCGTAGATATGTTCGATCAGGAGTTCGCCGTCAAAGGTCGGTTGCCCCCAATCGTAGATTTCTTCAAAAAGGCCGCCCGGGTCCTGCAGGTATTCCGGCAAGCGCGCCAGGTTCAATTTGCGTTCGAGATAGGAAGGCAGCTTGTCGAGATCTTCGTCGCCGGTGAGTTCCGTATATTCAACAATTCCCGCCAGCGTTAACAGATTCAGGCTGACCGGATGATGCCGCTCCAGAAAAACGATGACCGTGTAGTCGAGCAGGCGCTTGGCAAGATTGGTGCCAAAGGCCGTGATGTCGGCGGCCTGAATGCCGTCGGGATCATTGCCGGGATTCAATGTGCTGGCCGATAAACTGTCGACCTGGGTCTTGATGTCGTCGATACCGTTCTTAACAGCCAGAACCGTGACGCTCATGTCGGAAACTTCGGCGGCAATGGCCGCCATGTCTTCGCTCTGCACGGCGCTCAGCAATTCGGTCAGATCTGTTGGCAGATTGTCGGCGGCGTCGAAGGTTGTCGAGAGGGCCGCATTGAGGGCCGAAACGGTGTCGAGTTCGGCGGGAAATTCCATTCCCAGCTCGCGGAAGAGTTCGCGAATCTGGCCGGCCTGCAGATAGGCTCTCAGCGGCGCCAGCGACTTGCCGATCTCCCGGGCAATGCTTTCAAGAGTTCCTGATTTTTCTGCCATTATTCATCTATAGTTTAAGTTATTGGGGTCGTGTTAATCGCCGAAGAAGGCTTCGGCCAGGTCGGTGCTCCATCGCGAAGCGTAGGAAAGAAAACCGCGCATGGCGGCGAAGGTCTCGCGTTGGACTTTACGATATTGTTTGCGGTCGTCGTCGTTTTTCAGCGGAAACCATCGGCCGTCGCTGGCATGTCCTACTTCGACGCTCAGAGCGATGACCGGAAAACGATCTTCGACAATCGCCGCGTCCGTCAAACTGCCGTCAGCCAACTTCAATTGCGTCGACAGGGCATAATCCATTGCGGAGCCGGTCGCGGGATAGAGCCCGCCTTTCTGCTCGGGATTGACGAGCCTGTACTTGGCACGCTTCTTGGCATGTTCATCGCTGCCCGCGGCCTTGAATATGTTCCATGACATTAATGACGCCAGCATGTAATGTTTTAAGAGTAGGTGATGATTCGGCTTATGTGGAAAATATTCCCGATAGGTACCCATGGCGCCGCCGATTTCGACTCCGCCAATGTCTCGGCCCACACCACCGCCGCCTACATCCAGGGTTTTGTTTAGCCAGGTGTCGGATACGGTACTCGATTCGAAAGTGAGCTGATTCTGATTGAAGCCCCATGGCAGAATAATAACTCGAATGGCTGAGTGGATGTCCAGAAAATAGCGAATCTTATGCTCGTCTATCAGGCCCTGAATGTTAAGGGACTCGTTCTCCGACAGCGGATTCTCTCCCTGGTATGTATCGCGATCTTTGTAGGAGTTGATTCCCTTTACGCGGTGTTTATTCCAGAACCTGATAGAGTACTTGTCATCATCGCAGGGAGTATCCGCCGTATGATTCTTGACATGATTTACGACGGATGCCTTGTAATAGGCGTCCATGTCAAATGCGACGGGGAAATTGCGGTTGATGTCAACGCCGATCGGCACTTCAGGCCCTTTGGAGCAGGGGTTGTAACTATTGATCACTTTCCTGTTCGTGCGCCAATACTTGCGATCGGGCTGACTTAAACTATAGTCGCGGCCGTCGGGGTTGGCGCATGGAACCAGGAATATTTTGAGCTTCGAAACCATTGCCTTCAGTTCATCCTGAGGGATCGCCATCGATTGGTAATCGATTTTTTTGGAGTAAATGTCCTGATACTCATAATCTTCGTCGTGGACTTTGCTGGTAAACGGACCGTCGACGAATTCGGTTTCAATGGTGTCGCCGAAGCTTGCATAGCAGGCCATTAACTTTTCCGCGAAGGCGATGACGGCATCCGGGGGGGCCAGTTCACGGGCATGCAGACCCGCGACGATCAGGACCGGAATGTCGCCTGTGCCGATGCGTATGGCTTTAATGTCTTTCGGACTGTCGATCGGAAGCGGGCCGCCGCTGCTTTTATTCGGTAGTTTGAAGACTTCAAAATCGCCGTCCGGGCCGTGGCTGAGAGTCGCGCTGTACGTCGTTTTTAGATTGTCCAGCGCCGCATTCAACTGAGCTGAATCGCCATAGGAGGTTCCGAGCGCAATCTCTGCGTCGAGTTTGGCATCATGCGCATTAATCTCCGTTTCGGGTATGACGGCCGTAACGATTAAGCCCAGTGCGCTGAGAGCTGTTTGTGCGTCTGCAGTTGCAAGTCCGTCGACGGCAAACTTCCCATTCGGGAGTTCGCGGGAACTTCTTCTGAATATGTTAAAGTCGGGGACCGACAGTGCAGCCTCGAGTTGCGACTGCGTGCCTTCTATAGTTATATAGTCCATAATTGATTCCGAATTGAGGTACGGTAAAACTCCAGACAGCGCTCCGCCGCAAGGGCGCTGACGGCCAACTGCTTGTCTCTGAAGCAGAAGAGTCTCGTCATCTGCAGCGGCACGAATATTATTGTCGGGCAACAGCAGGCTGCACGGCTGAAGATTCACCCGTCGAGTTAATGTTTGATAAAGCGTACACGCTTATACCGGTTTCACATGCGTTCAGATAATTGTACCAGGAGCCTGGTTCAAATTAAACAGCGTATGTAAAACCATGCTGCGCCTTCTCACCGTACCGGCGATCTTGCGCAATATCGCGGGAATTACAGGTTCCTCGCGGTGGCAGCAGGCCTTGCAGCCCGATGTGAATACGGTCTCGTATAGTGCCCTCGTTGCCGGGCAGAAGGTCCGCGCATTCAAATGAGGATAAAACAACAGAATAACTGATCTTCAACAACTGGTCCGCCGTTGCGGCTCCCCAGCACTTACTCTATGGCAGTAATCGTAAATGCGTGATCTGACCTTGTTCCTGATCGCTGTGTTCTCTCAATGGCTGCCAAATTACATGCTTGGTTACAACATGCAAGGGAAATTTTATCGTCCGTCGAAAATTAAGGCTCAGGGGGAATTTGGGCCTAAAAAAACTGCTGCAACTTAACTTCGTTATGATTCATAAAACTGAAGTCTGGTGGTCGAGGCCGCCAGGTTTTCACGAATGTATTGTTCAATTTTTCGGCTGCGCTGCCAGCATATCTTTTTGGGTTCTGTTCAACCTCTTGTACAAGCGATTCCCCTTCAGTTCGGCATTAAGACAACATCAATGGCAGTTGATGTCGAACATCTATAGTGTAGTTGTACCTGGCCGCTTCGGACCCGGCACTGAAAGGCGAGCAAGGAATTCACAACACAATAAATCCGATCCCGTGTCCCACTGGCGTTGCACTTGCATCAGAACATCAACCTAAGCCGCTTTCCGCGCAAAAACCGTAATGCTGTAAATCTGAAAGTCATCCGACGGCAGGTAGGCGGCTCGCAGGGACTGCGGTAAGTCAAGCTGCCGCTCCTTTTGGATTTCGATGTCGACAAGACCGGCTCCGGCGATCGTCTGCAGGTAGTCGCCTTTGGGCATGGCCCCCGCGATGCAGCTGGCAAAAAAGCCGGCGTCACCGCGCAGGGCCGCAGGAGCTTCGCCGACCGTCACCACATCGGCGATGCTCATGTGTCCGCCGACGGCAAGCACCCGCCGGATCTGCGCAAACACGCGCGCTTTGTCGGGAACCAGGTTGAGGACGCAATTACTGATGACAACGTCGACACTCGCTGCCGGCAGCGGAATATCCTCGATATCGCCGGTGATAAATTCGACGTTCGACAATCCCAGTTGGGCGGCGTTGTGCCGCGCTTTTAGCGTCATTTGTTCGGTAAAATCCAGGCCGTAGACCTTACCTTCTGCGCCGACTTCCGCGCTCGCCACAAAACAGTCATTACCCGCGCCGGACCCGAGATCGAGCACGGTCTGCCCTCGTCTGATACGCGCACTTTCCGTTGGCAGTCCGCAGCCCAGGCCGTAGTCGGCCTGCGCATAATATCCGCTCAGCGCCGAGTAATCCTGGTTAAAGCCTTCACCGCAGCAAGCAGCACTGCAACAACCATCGGCTTGCTCGACTACTTTTGAATATTGCTGTTTAACGTGTTCTTTCATGCTCTTTATCATTGTCAGCTACTCCTTCCGTAATACAGGAATTTTTGTCCGGTGAACAGCCCGCCGGATCGCAAGACTGCATTGATCCTTGTTCGCATGTATCCGACGAACAGGCAGGCGCCGCGCCGGCGCTGTTGAAATTGCCGATGATAGCATAGCCATACACTATCACCGAGAGCAGGAGACTCAGCCAATAGACCCTTCGTTTGAAGCCGGAACCTTGGCCCTCGGTGGCGGCTGTCTCGCTCCCGCCGTCACAACATGCAGGCGTCCCGCTTTGTCGATAGATCGAGTAATAGCCGACGGTAAAGGCGGCCGCGCTCAGGGCGGTTAATATCGGCAGCGCGCCGTTCATCCAGGCGCCGAGGGCGGCGGAGGAAATGCCGAATACGGAAGCAAGCGGCGCGGCGCACAGTGCACCGCAGGTACCGGCGCATCCCGCGCCGCACACCGTTCCCATTGTTGACAAGGCGGCTCCGGCGCCTCCCGCGAACAGGCTTCTGGTCGATTTTCTTTCTGTCATAAGCTCAGGCTTTTTTGAGCTAAGACTGCCGGGAAATCGAAAAGACGCAGAGTGACAAAAAATAAATTGCGGACAGCGTTAGGCAGTCCGGCAGAGGCGGTCCGTGATCGGAGCATCGAGCAGCGGGGCAGGGCTTTTTCGATTTCAGCCTGAAGCCAGGTGTGCGTTCCTAGTAAGAGGCACTGACACCTTGAAAAGGAAATGTCAGGCGTTTTGGCGGCTGCCATTTGCAAGGGCTGCGCCAGGTCGGACATGAAAGAGATTCTTTGATATTCTGCCGATATTTGACTTTCTATTCCATTTCTACGCTCAGGATCGCGGCGTCCTCGATGAGGAAGCCGCGACCCTGCCTCACAGCTCTATCCGTCCCAATCAGTAAACTACGACACTGGGATTGTAGTTCGATTCCGGGTTGATACTGCCGGCCTGGCTGTTGATCAGCGTATTGCCATCCCAGGTGTTGCCATCGAATTCAGCCGAGGACATTTCTTCACTCCCGACGGAATCATAGACGAGGTACATTCTATCCCTGTACACTGCTACGCCGGGATTCGTGTCGGAGACAGGATCAATCTGACCCGGCTGTAGTTTGATTGCTCCGTAGTCTTTCCAGGACTGACCGTCATAGCTGCATGTTCGCAGATCTGCTGCGATCGGGTCTCTGTACGACAGATACAGCAGATCTTTAAACACCGCAATTCCCGGGCTGTATTGAGACTGTGCAACGATGCCACCGGGTTGACTGTGGATGGCCGTGTTGCCTTGCCAGTCGTTACCGTCGAACCAGGCCGTATACAAGTTGTTCGAGCTGGAGTTTGCTTCCGGGTAGACAATATACAGCTTGTCGTTGAACACACATACGGCGGGATTAACCTGGGATTGCGGGGTGCCGCCATTTTGCAATGAAATCGGAATGTTGCCAAACCACTTGCCGCCCTTGAACCAGGCCACGTATACATCGGTTGACTGGGGGTTCTGGGCGTCGTAGTAGCGGTAGACAATGTAGAGGCTGTCCCTGTACACTGCCACGCCGGGTCCGTAAATAGACTCGGGACTGATGCCGCCCGGCTGAGACTTAATGGGAATGTCACCGGTCCATGAGTTGCCGTCGAACACCGCGGTATACAATTCTTCATTGTGAATAACTCCGGCGCGTTTGTATACGAGATAAAGGAGGCCGTTTAAGACGCCTGCGCCGGGTGTTCGATCAGATTTCGGACTGATGCTTCCAGGCTGCTTCTTTATCGCTGTGTTGCCATACCAGGTTGTTTGGTCCAGATACGCCGTGTACAAATCATCGCTGCTTTTGCCTTTGTAAGCCAGGTACATGTTACTCATTACAAATCCTTCCATGATAGTATTAAACAATGAGGGCCTTAGAGTCGGCCCTTTTCTGAATTCGTGAATGCGATTATTATTGCTCCAATATCATCGCGCGCTGATCTCTTAGGTCATGTCCGTGGATTCTTCACTAAACTTTGGCAGGTAAAGCTTAATAGGCATGACAAAGCCTCCCGGCTACCGCTGCCGGTACCATTAGACGTCCTTTCGGTGATCCCGAAAGTATCGGCAAAAGGAAAAAACGGACAAGCGGTAGCCAGCGGTCGTTCTTTTGAACGACCGGCGGGAGGTAGCCATGTCGGGCTAATCCTGTGTCAGTTGCCCCTCATGACCGTAGATGCGAGGCTGGAGCTTCTGCAATCCGTGTTGTGACGGGACAGCCAGTGCAGAAGATCAGAGACTACGTGGATTCACAGGCCATAAACTGGGGATCTATTATACTGATATCGGCCTCGCCGATAGTCCACTGAGTCGTTAAGTATTGTTGAATCTGCAATGTCATCTCGCTGCTACCTTGCTGCGGAGACCTGAGCGTTAAACAAAGGCCGGCACTCGGTATCGATGAAATTCTGAATCGTTCGCATTCCGGCTGGGTCGCGCGGAGCTGTCCGCAGTCCGGCGGCGTATCGCAGGCTGCCAGGTCATCGCTAAATGGAATGGTATTGACGGACGTGGGTACGTCGAGGTCCAGACAGGCGTTTAACAAAAGAATACGCTGCCACTCAGGTTTCCCGTGCGCAAGCAGGTAGAGTTGAGTGTTGTATTTACCGCTTTCCTGCTCGTAACGAACCGTGGCGTAAAACATACTCGAAATCATCGGATCAATTCCGAAGTAATATTCGTCTAAGACCGCATTGCCCTGCGGTTCGGTGACGGATCGTTTCGCCGTCACATTCTGAGGCTTGATATTCGACATGACTACCTCGTTGTTGAAAGAGAATTGATAGCTGACAGATACCATCTTGAACGGCGGCAAGTTATGCAGATCGCGAACGGTAAAAAGTGCAGCTTTTTGATTTGATCGATAATTCAAGCAAGCTTGAAGACTATCTTATTCATCCATAAGGGCTGTTTTTGTGCGAAAAAAGCGGATTTGGAAACTCTCGAACTCGAGTATTTGTGATTAGTTTGTCCGGTGTAATATGTGACGCTATTTTAATCTGACCTGTAGATGCAATTTGGGCAGGTGCTGTCTCTTCTTTCCTAAGATTAGATCTCCGGTACATAATCAATGCGTGGAACACAAGATCTGTTTGACCTGATCAAATCGCTCACGCCCCAGGAGAAGCGTCAGTTTAAGCTGAATGTTAAAACCTATGGCAAAGGACAGGCTAATAAGTCGATTAAGCTGTTCGACCTGATCGACAAGCAGGAACAATACAGTGAAGACCGGCTTCAGGCGCTGGTTGAAAAGCACGGCATTGTTGATAATGTCAGCTCGGCCAAGTATCGTCTTTATGCTCTGATACTGGAAAACCTGGTTGTCGCCAGAGCTCGCAAGACCATCAGCAGCGACATCAGAAGCGCATTGCAATCCGTCGAAGCCCTGTACAACAAACGCTTGTATTCGCAATGCCGGAAACTTCTACAAAAAGCGCGAAGGAAGGCCGAAAAGTATGAACGCTTCGAGTTTATGACGGAGATCTTCTTCTGGGAAAGAAAGTACCTGCTGCGCGAGTCGGGCAAAACAGGCGCCGAGGAGCTTGCCGATTTTTATGGCGGTTTTCGCGAAAGCATTCATAATGTCAAGACAACAGTAGCATATCTGGAACTGTTGGATAAAGTCCAAACACGCTGCGCCCGTTTTCTTAAGTTACATCAGGCAGAGGATCGCGATGCTCTCGAAAGGCTTGTAAACAATGATCTGCTTAACGACCCCGCCAGGGCCACGACCTTCGTCGCGAAAGTGTCACGACTGGAAACACTCGGATTCTATCAGCAAATCATGGGCAATCACGATGCAGCCTTCGCATATTATTATGAGGCAATAAGCTTGTGGGAACAAAATGAGTCTTACATCAATGATAACCTGGATCGGTATAAAGACTACCTCAACAATTACCTTACCTGCTGTATTATTCTCAAAAAGTTTGCCGAGTTCGAGCTGGCTCTTGCCAAGTTAAAAGCATTGCCGGCGGCCTCACGTACCGCGGAAATACGAAGCTTCGAAAATCTTCCTTTTCTGGAGTTGTACTACGCACTAAACCGTGGTCGTCTGGATGAGGGGCTTCAGATTGCAAGCGGCATCGAAAAGCAATTGCCTGCCTACGAATCCGATCTGCGTCCCAATCGGCTCATCACGCTCTGTCACAACTGTGCAATCCTGTATTTTTTATCCGGTGAATTTGGCAGAGCGCTTGAGATGTTGCATCGAATTATCAATCGGAATGAAGTGACTTCACGACAGGATATCCAGGTGGCAAGTCGCATTTTTCGTTTGATCATTCACTACGAGCTGAACGACTGGGATGTACTCGAGAATGCCTGTGTCGCCACGGAACGTTACCTCAGCAAACTCGCCGGTCGCTTCGACTACGAAAAATGCGTCCTGACCACAATGCGTAAACTGCTGAGAGCGCGTGATGCCGATGAGCGCAGGATGCACTACCATGCGCTGAAGGACCGGCTTGAGCGCTTCGTGCGTGACAATGAGGGCGCGCATTTATCCGGCTTGAATGAAATTCTGATCTGGACGGAGAGTAAAATCAAGGCGCTACCTATTCAAGTGGTATACCGAGATCGTGTTAACTCCGACCGGACGGATTAATAGGCGCAAGTGTTGAATTTCAACGGTCTAAGGCTTGCGGGATAGATTCATATGCTTAAACCGGCCAAAAATAGTCTGGCTAAGAGCATCGATTCCGGAATGCCGGCCGGACGGCCTTCACCGAAATACTTTTCCTGGGTAGTAAGTTCCTGAAACTCAGGCCGGTTCTTTGAAGATAATGAGTGCTTCACAAGCAATGCGTGAATGGCGCATAAATACGAAGCGCGACACAAGGCAGCGACGTCGCGGCTGTTCAGAATAAGAATGAATACTCAAGAGGCTCCACTGGATTAAAGTGGAACCTCTTTGTTGAATTTTTTGCCTCAGCAAATCGACTTTGCAGCGTTCCTGCTCAGCGTTGCACAGCCAATGTTGTCACAGTCTCAATCTCGCCGAGCTGCACGCGCAGTTGATACATGCCGGGCGCCAGTCCGTCAAGCGTCAGTGGCAGAACGGAGTTGCCGGCATCGAGCGGTGAGGGCGTCATCCTCTGAACGATGCGGCCGAGTACATCGACAAGCGTGATATGGGCGAAGCCGCCCGGCGAATTGCCGATATGCAGCGTTGCCGCGTCACTCGCGGGATTAGGCCGTAATTCGAGCTGAAGAGAGGGCAGCATGGCACGCTGCATCGCTACGCCGGTTAAACGCGCGTCATAGTAGTCTTGCACTGTCCGGACCAGGTTGACCAGGTTAAGCAGATCGTCTTTGGAACCTGTAGGTACGGTGGTTTTGCCCTCATCGGTCGCGGCGTCGGCGAAGACAAGCGCATAGACCAGGCTGGCCGATTCGCCGGGCTGCAGGTCGAACGGACCAGAGGACAGCAACATGCGTTTGTCGCCCGCACCGAAGTCGGAATCCATCTGCGCGGCAGCCATGAATTGATAACGCTCGCTATCGTCCGTCGGATCATTTTGAATCTGCCAGTTGCGAAACGCCGCCAGACCCAGTTGTTCCGAACGGTCGTATTCTTGTTTGTCGCCGCGAAGACGACCAGTGGCATCGACGGCCGGTGACTCGAGGATGCTGATGCCCATGTAGCCGAAGCCTTTGCCTGATTCGCCCTGAAAACCCTCAGTCCACGAAAGCGCGAGGTTAAGCAGAGGGTCTTCATAATAGTAGCGAACACGGTCATTGTCGGAGCCATCGCGTCCGATGTCACGCGTCGTATGATCGATGTCAAAGACCGGAGCCAGCCAGCAGTTTTCCAGTATATCCGAAGAAGTATTGCTGACCTTATAGCGGACCATGATCACATCCTGCAATGGACCGCTGCCCCATGAGTAGACCGCCTGTTCATACTGCATGCGAAGGGGGTGGCCTCGCTGTTTAAGTTCATCAGGGCTGTCTTCATACAGGCTAAGATCCGTATCCTTAAAATAAGCGATGAAATCTTCGTCCGAAATAAAGCCGGGGCCCTCGGGCCAGTCTGCAGTGCTTCGCGACTCTTTGTCGGCAACATAAGAGCCGAAGTACCTGCCATGATGGGCCAAGCGGTCCGCTTGCTTATACCACAAGGGCCATGCCGGATCTTCGACCGGATTCTGCGGCTGGCCGTCAGCGTTGTATGCGCTGGAACTATACACGCGGGCGTAGGCAACGGCTTCCTGATCGTGCAAAACATTGTCGCCGTCTTCGATACGGCCCGGTGCAAGCCAGGAAAGACCGGAGTTAGGATTGTAGGAAATCGTGACCAGCGGCCTTGGTGTTTCATCAGCCCCGATGCGCTTAACAGCGCCGAACCAGAGTCCCGCTCCATAAAGGTAGCGATTGTCCGAGGTACGCGGCCAGTAAACGCCGCCGTCGAAGCTTGCGAGGTCGCGCCCGAGTATGCCGTAATTCGAAACACTAAACGCAACGTTTGATACCGAATTCGGCAGCAGGTCAAATACCTGGGCTTGCCGTTGGAGCTCATCTGTTGTTTTGGCAGGCTTCATGCCTGCATACAACTCACCGACTATTCCCCACGCCGGTGCCAACAGGACCAGACAGACCGTAAGTATAATGCCATTTGTTATACTCTTCACACTACCTCCATACGTGGCGACGCGCGCACTAACCGTCAGTGCTAAAGCGAATCGCGTCGGGATTATTGAATTACATCTGGTCGCGGCCGACATCGATTTGTATCCGTCCGAGTACCCCGACAGGAGCTCGGGAGCAGGATTTTGGACACTTCCACGTGCAAGCAGCATAGGGAACACAATACTCGCGACAAGAGCCGAGAAAGCGCTGTTAATCTTTTGTTGCCGAGTTAAGAGTATTGCAACAATCCTCCATTAGCTCTGCGATCGAACGATAGTTCGGCAGATCGATGCCATCGTGGAGCATCGCAATTTTCCACGACATCAAATCAATTATTAGTCGCCGAATGTGCTGCACACCCGCCAACTTGCTGCGGACTAAACGCCATAGAATACCGACGAGAGATTCAGCAACGGCAAATTGAGTTACAACTTCGATGAATTGCTGATTGGTGGGCAGACACAATTCACCTGTACGGGTTCAGGCCCGTTAACGCTTCAATTGTCGAGCATTGCTTCCCGGATAATCTGATCTTTTTTGTTTTCTCGCTAGTTCACCGAAATGTACCGATAGTTGAACAGTTGGCCTGAGTTTGGTCAGACCTACCAAGAGTGCAAGCGCAATTCCATTTTTGTGTTTGAAAGGCGTCGTTTGCCGCCGAGCAAAAACATCCACATCAATGGTGACCAATTCATTTATTTTCGTATTGTTGACATTGCATTCAGATAGGCCCGGCAGCCAGCACAAGGCCGCCCTCGGGAAATCAAGGTATTTAAGATCTTATTTTTTTGGACACAAACAGAGCATGAGCAATGACCTTGACCGAAAAACTCGAAAGTATTGCTGAATGGACAATGAAGAATGTCTCTCGGGAAACAAATCATCTGAGGAGAGCGAATGTCGGATCCACCATTGCAAGCATTGAAGAGATGATTGAAGAGACTCTGCCTGAGGAATTCAGGGAAGTCTATCACCAGGTTAATGGCGAAACTGGCGAATCCGGGGGAGTATTCTTTGGAAACGGCTTTATGTCGACAGAAGAAATAATTGGCCAATTGGAGTTTGGACTGAGCCTGAAAAAGCCGCCGGAAAGAAGAGTGATAGATAAAGAAGCCTCCGATCGAAAGCTTGGCGAGATAGCTGAGCTGTACTTCAAGTCGATTCCAGCTAAGAAGAGCTTCGGATTGTTCAGCAAAAAACGGGCAAAAGCAGAATTCGAATGTTCAGCCGAATCATATAGCGGGTTGACTATTGACTATGAAAATGGAGACAGTGAGACCGCTCTACTTGATAAGCAATTTTCAGACAGAGTCTTTAAACTAAGTAGAGAACTTCATGAAATGGAGAGGCTATCTTACAATTGGGACAGTTTACAGTTTACCCTTTTCTATGATGGAGACTATTCTGTCGAAAGAGCCGATTTCAATTGGGACGAGGATTTTGATTTTTCCTCTTGTCCTGAAGCGGCGATTAAGAAAAAATATTTTAACTACAAGTGGATTCCGATATTTCAAGACTATGGCGGAAATTACATCGGAATTGACCTTGACCCGGACAAGAAGGGCCGGAAGGGACAGATTATAACTTTCGGACGCGACGAAGAAGATATGGTCGTGCTCGCCAATGACTTATCAGGCTTGTTTGACATGTCGATTAAAGAAATGACAGAAAATCCTGATCGGTTTCTGGCTGAAAAACACTTGCACGAAGTGTTAAAGGAAGTAAGAAACTGTGCCTGACATTGTGCCTCACACAAAGTTGTGATGCCTTACTGCAGTGCGCACTTCACATGACCCTTAGCTGTCATAACGATTCTAAAAGTACGAATTCAAATGGCAAAGCAGAAACGAATCGATAATAGAATGAGATACATGTATTCACGCCTTAAAGACTATTCTCTGCTTTTCTCTTTCATTTTCATTACTGCTTGTAATGGTCAGGACAAAACTCATGCGCCGCAAGACCACGCGCTTGATTCACTTATAAGACCTGGCGATATAACGGCAAAGAGAAGCCAACAAATTAAGCAACCTTCTAGCGATCGTCTTTTCTTCATTGATGGACAGCTATGCCAGCATGTACGCAGGATATTTCAAGATAAAAGTGGAAATCTCTGGTTTGGCACTAATGTCTATAATCTCATGCGATACAATGGAGATACGCTGGAATATTTTTCTGAAAAAGATGGACTCGGCGGCGGTCGGATAACCGGAATTGTGGAGGATAGGGATGCTAATGTTTGGTTCGGTACTTACGGAGGGTTAACCAGGTACGATGGTCATTCATTCAGAAATTTTGTCGTGCAAGATGGCCTGATTGATAATAACATCTGGAGTTTAATCATTGATAGAAACGGAATATTGTGGCTAGGCACATTGGAAGGAGTGATTCGATTCGATGGGAATGACTTTACTTCCTTTCCTATTCCACAGGCTGAAGTGAAGGAGCCAAAACCAATATTGTCACACAGACGAGTTTCGTGTATCATAGAAGACAAAATGGGAAACCTTTGGTTTGGAACGGATAGCTACGGCATTTGCATATACAATGGAAAGTCCTTTACTCATCTTACAAAGAGTGACGGCCTTTGCGATAATAATATTCATGACCTTATGGAAGATTCCCAGGGAAATATCTGGATCGGCACTATGTATGGAGGCCTAAGCCGATACGATGGCAGGTCTTTTAGCAATTTCACCGAGAACGGAGTAATCAGTGGAAAGGAAGTCGGTGGTTTTTGTGAAGATAAAAGCGGCAATATCTGGTTTGCCGCAGAGAACTTTGGTGTTTATCGCTTTAACGGAACATCATTTGCCAATTTCAACACAGAAGATGGTCTTAACAGCAATGGAATACTTTGCATCTTTGAGGATAATGAAGGACGATTCTGGCTTGGGGGTTGGGGTGGATTGTTTCGTTATAATGGTACATCCTTTTTTAGTGTAACAAAGGATGGTCCTTGGGCCGAATAAGCAAGCAAAACGAATCTACGGAAAGAGTTAAGCAATCTTACCTGCCAAGTGACAGACTACACGCTAGCGTTTCTTATCCCGTGTTCGCAGTGAGATTGGAACTTAGGGTCGATTATCCAAGACAATTTGTCCCACAGGATCCAATCACTTGTGAGGCTTGTCTCCATACATCTTGCTCCATTAAGCCAGACTGCCGATCGTAATTGTGACGGAAGTTGTGGCAGTCAGTCCGATGGACGGATTCTGTTCGCAGACGTCGTCGTAGGCAAATCCGTAGGCCAGTTTGTTAATGCTGTAGTCGTGAAACATCTGCGACCATTCATTCCAGGTGCCGCCTTCCGGATAAAAATTTTCCGCGTCTGCCTGACAGGTAGCGTCATCCATCGTATTGCTGACAACACCGCGGTTGAAGGCGGCCGCGATCATCTTGCCGACGTTTAACTGCGGGTCGCCGTCGCTGCTGTTGGCCAGCGTTCCCGTGCACTGCCAGATATCATAACTGGTGACTTTACCCAGGACGAATGCAAGTGCCGGATCGGCGGCTTTTAACTCATTAAGCGTGGCGTAATTGCCCTGATAAAACACCAGCTCGCCCTTGTTGCTGCCGGAAACAGGGACAATGCCCGTATAGTATTCGGTTGATTGATCGTAGGTGACAAGCGGCGTTGTCTCCCAGACTTTGTACCATTTGCTGATCTCGTCGTCAAAGAAAGAAAGAAGCTCGCCGCTGTAGGGCGCCGCCGTCAGGGTTTTAGGCGAAATGACTCGCAGGTCACCGACTCCGGCAGGGTAGGCCGGCGCGGCTGCGGCGGGAATCGCGAACTGTAAACTCCCCTGACCGAGCGGCCCGCTGAGTCCAGCGCCGAAGGCAGTCATAATCTCCGAACGCGAGGTGTTCAGCGCGCCCTGCAGGCTGCCGCCGGGCGTGCCGTCGAGTGTCAGGGGAAAGCCGAACTGATCGACCTGCGTCGTATTGCCGTTAAAGTTTGTTTCCGAATCGAAAGAGAATTCGATCCAGTCGAAGAGCGTAAGATGGCCGGGAGGATGGTCGAAGACCGGCGCGGTGTAGCCCGTTGCGGGCGATCCGATGGGAGAAAAGGGCAGGCGCGGAATGCCGATCGAAAGGTATATACGCCCGCTGAAAGCCGCCGTACCGGTTCCGAGCCCGGGGCAATTGTCTGGGTTGATATTCGCCAGGTTGATGATGCTTGGTTTATCGAGAGCGACCGGGATGCTGTAGTCCGCCCAGGCATTGGGATAATTCGGTTTGACGGCATCGGCCGCGGCCGGGTCGAGTTCATTGGAATCCGGAAAACTGTTGGCGGGCTGGCTGTTGTCGCTCGCGTCCATCACGCGCGGGATGCCGTTCGTATCGAGTCTGTAATAGGTATCGCCACTGTCGGTACTGACGAGGCCGACAATATACATATAAACCCTGGTGTCGGCAGGAAGCCCCGCCCCGGTCGCGTCTATGCTGAGATTGATCGTATTCGCGCTGGTCATCAGAAATCTCCAAGTGCTTTTCCGCGTGAAAAAGATGCGGCCGAAAATCAATGTCTGGTAACACTGTCATTCGGAAGTGTGGGTAATAGCTGAATTTCAATCAAGCGCGCAATATGGCGATAAACAGACAATGTATCAAAACCGGCGGCCTGTTCTTCGCGCTGACAACGGGCGAATCCAGGGCTGACGCGGCAATCGCAGGTGAGGCTCGATGGTTTCGGGCAGAGTCGTCGCGTACTCTCCGGGTTAATCGCCGGGCATCGAAACAATTGAAGACGAAGCATTGTCCAGGCCGACGGCTTGCCCTTGATCGATTCAGTATCGAAGAGGAATGATTGTCGCAGAATCAAGTGACAGGTCAAATCGGAATCCGGATTGAGAAAGTTTTGATGAAGATCCTCGCTCTAGCTTCCCGTCAGCGGAATTGACACGATTGCTATCAACACTGCAGGACATTAACCTTTGTATCGCAATCGGAGATTCAAGGGAAGGACAGCAGGAATAAGCCGCAGATTGCCTTAATATTACCGTTGAGAACCGCAATAACCAGAATCAGTGCGATTGTTGAATACAGCAACAGAGGGGGAATATTGTTTAGCGTTTTACTATGTATGCCGCTCATATAATTGGCTCCAGGTTCATCCGGATCGCAACAGGACAAAAGTGGAAACTGAACTTAAAACATTGATGCAATTGTCGGCAGAAAATAAAGACAAATTCTAAGCATATCGCAATCTAAGCATTTTCGCCAAAATTTACGGATCCCCATAGCTCATCATTCGGACCGACCTTCCTCACTTACTTGCCGTCGGCGATCGGCAGCCACGTACTCTTGAAAAGCCAGGACACGGGGCGGCCATCGACGCAGATCAATCCGCATGCCCGGAACGATGCGACTTCTTTATGGACAAGGGCATTTACAGGGACAATGACCGGATACGCTCTTCGGCCCGAAATCGCGGGCGGTTGTCGGATCAATGAACGGGCTCCGTGAGCGTTGCCGCTTAGCTCAGGCGCCCGGAGCCCCTGCCCGGCCTGCAAAGCGAGCTGTACGTCGGAGCTCATGCGCTGCCGATCAATCACCGCAAGCACAGGCAGAAAAATCACTAAGCAGCAGATTCTCGTCACAATGAAGAATGTGCGCCATCGTCACATCGGGCTGTACGATCGCTTGTACTACTGTTTTTTCACCCAATAGCCCGGAGAGTAGAGGTATGTACACAAAGGAAGCTTTGTTAGATATGCATACGCGTACGCACGCCGTACTGAAAAAATTGCTCGCACATTGTCGCAGTCTGACCGCCGAGGAGCTGAATCGCGAGATCGCGGGATTCGGTTATCCCACGGTGAGGCTGCAGTTTCATCACGAAATCGGGGCGGAAGAGTATTGGATCGGTGTCTTGAGATCGAATTTCTCCGTCGAAGACAACGAGTCGGAATTTACCACGGTCGAATCCCTGGAAGCATATCGTGAACAGGTCTGCCGGGTGACGGAAGAGTATCTCGGCAGCGCTTCAACGGACGAACTGAATACAAGACGGTCCATGATGACCTTTGGCAACAATGAGCGGCACCTGGTCCCGGCGCATGTAGTCGTTCGAACGATGACGCACCTGTTTCAGCACCAGGGGGAGATTACCTCGATGTGCAGACTGATCGGCAAGCGGGTCGCGGGAACGGATTTTCCCTTGAATTGAGATGAAGGAATGCATTGCGTCGCTACGGCGAACCACGCCGTCGATTAACACGTCCTTGCCGCAGCAGAAATAAAAAGAATCCGGCGAATGCTGCCTTCGCCGGATTTCATGGGACAGTTACCGAAGTATCACCGCCGATCGATTGAGTTGCTCCTTGCGTGCTCAAATGACGGTCGGCCTCAGCGAGCAACAGATTAAAGCTAACGCAGGATATTTAGCGGAACACTTCCAATCCTTGTAGGATCGGCTGCGCTGTATGCCTGTAACAGAAGCACGTAGCTGCCCTGGCTGAGTCGCGCGCCCGATTCAGTACTCACATTCCATGGAATCCTGTGTCCCCCGGCCTTCAGCTCCATCTCGGGGAGTCCGCCGACAAGACGACCCTGCGCGTCATACATACGAATCCGGACTTGCGCGTCTTCGGGCAGGTTGAATTCGATGTTAACAAGCTCGCGAGCCGGATTGGGGCTGACCGCAAGTGGTATCGAGGCTGGAGACGCTTGTCGAACATCGCCTGCATTTTCAGTGCCCGGAATAGCTGATTTTACCAGCTGTTCAACAACTCTGATGGTATGTGTCGTCGTGCCGTTGGCATTCTCCAGCGTGTAGCTAAAGGCATCCGGAAAATCATTGACGACAACGTCGTACTTAAACGTGAAGCTCTTGGAAGTCGGCGAGAGCGACAGCTCATTCCACAGCGTCACATTCCCGAATGTGCCTGATGTCTGCCCCTGCAGCGTGACGGGAAGATCGGCGGGAAACTGCGACTGGACGGTGACGAAGATAGTCGACTCCGACCGCAAGCGGCTTACCGTCTTTGATTCGCCATTCGGCAGTATCAGCAGTTCGAAGGCGGCCAGGGCATTATCGCCCCTGCCCGCGGCGTAGATGTGTTTACTATCGTCCGTTACCGTCAGGGCGCGTAGCTGCCGGAGGCCGTCGACGCCGTCCCGGCCGTCTTGGAGTTTATGGGCCGGGGTCAGCTCGCCGCTGTTGAGGTCGCGGGTGAATACCGTCAGCGCATTATCGCTTTCACCCGCAACGTAGAGATTCGCGCCGTCCTTGCTTATCGCTAGGTCGCTCGCCCGCGCCAGCCCATTCACGCCGGGCGCCCCGTCGCGTATGCGTTGCAGGAAGGAGAGGTTGCCCGTGGATTCCGTTCGCCGGAAGGTCGCCACGGCGTTGTCGTTGCTGCCCGCCACGTAGACAAAGCGCGTGTCCGGGGAGACAACTACGGATGCGGCGCCTGCCAGGCCGTCGATACCGCTAGCGCCGTCTTTGAAACATTGCCGATAGCTCAGGCTGCCGTCGCTCAGCGCGCGGTCGAACTGCGCCAGTGCGTCGTCGCTATGGCCGGCGACGAAGACGCTGAGTCCGTCGAGACTGACCGTGACGTCAAGGGCACCGTTCAATCCGTCGACGCTGCCACTGTTGTCTTGGAAATGTTCGATGAAACGTAAGGCGCCGCTCGACAGATCGCGGCCGAAAACGGCAAGGGCATCACCGCTGAAGGCCGCTACATAGACATTGCTGCCGTCGGGACTGATCGCCAGCCCGCGCGGCCGCTGCATTCCCAGGACGCCGTTTTGTCCGTGACGCAAATGATCAACATAGCTCAGCGTGCCGTCGCTGGCATTGCGACTGAAAACCACGATCGCATTGTCTCGATAGGCGACCGCATAGAGGTGGCGTCCGTCCGGGCTGAGCGCGAGCGCCGCCGGATAGCGCATGCGCGTTACGCCCCTGCGTCCATGCCGTACGCGGCCGATATAGCGTAGGGTACCGCTCGTGACCGTCCGTTCAAACATGGCAATCGAGTTATCCGACCAGCCGGCGGCATAAACGTGTTTACCGTCGGGACTCGCCGCCACGTCATTGACGCGTCGCAGCCCGCGTACCCCGCCCCTGCGGTCTTTTTCGCGTTCGATGAACTCCAGGTTGACATAGTTAACAATTGCAGGTTGGACGGCGACGATCACGGCTCCCGTTGCTACGCAGCCGTCGCTATTCTCGATGCTGTAGTTGAAACTTTCACAGCCGGCCGAGCTGGCCGCGGCGGTATACAGCAGCGTGCCGGCCGAGCTAATCGTTACGCTGCCGATCGTGGGATTCCCGGCCGCCAGCAGGCTCAGACTACCGCCGGTATCGTTGGCGAGAACGTCGATCTCGACCATTTGGCCCGAGCTCACGCTGGCGTGGTCCATTGCGGCGAAGACTACGGCCTCGAAGCTCATGCTCGTCGAGCGAACGCCGCCCAGCGAGAGTGTTTCGGTCAGCGTGACGCCGCCGCCGGCCAGCGCCTGAATCTTTACCGATGCACAGGTGCTATTCTGACCACTCGCGACCTCGCCATTAAATACGGACCAGCTATAGCTCGCTCCCGGCAGCGGCGTATCGAGTGTCACCTTGGCGGGTGTTCCCAGGCAGACCGAGGCTGGCGCAATGATGGTCAGCGGCACAGATAACTCAAAAGCGCCGATATCGGGCACATCGAGGCGCGGCTCGCCGCGCTGATCCAGGAGCGCGATGCCCGCGGTGGTCGAAGCGCCGAAGGCCGGACTGCACAGTTGCAGGGCATGGGTCTGGCCAAAGCCGCCGTTGTCGGCCAGCGCTTCGAGCTTGGCATCGATGACCGTGGCCGATTCCAGCGCTCCGGGATTCGGCGTCACCACCCCGTTGGGATCGCCGTACTGATCGCCGGTCGTGTTCGAGCTGAAATTAAACTGTCCCACGTCGCCGATCAGGTTAAAACCGTCCGAACCGCTCACCACCCCGACGTCCGGGCATTCGCCGCCGCGGTCGGTATTGCCGGCGATTAGATTGGAGAACAGGATATCCGTCGTGGCCCAGATGCCGCCGCCGTCGCCTGTACCATTGTTGTCGCTGTCGGCGATATTGCCGGTGATCGTGCAGAAGGCAATATCCAGACCGGGCGCGCTGCTGTAGACGCCGCCGCCCAGGTTGCCGGCTTCATTGCCGGAAAAAGTGCAATTAAACAGATCGGCAAAGATAGCGTTGGCCGCAAAACCGCCGCCATTGTCGCTGGCCGTGTTGGCCGAAAAGCTCGAGCTCGTTACGCGCGTGATGCCGCCCCAGTGTAGAATACCGCCGCCGCGACCGTCCCGCGCCACGTTGCCTCGGAAGGAACAATGCGCGACGTCCATGGTGCCGCCGCGTTTGAAGATCGCGCCGCCGTTAAAGTTGGAGCGATTATTTGCAAAGGTAGTGCTGTGAAATTCCGCGGTGCCGCCCCACATGGACAGCGCGCCGCCTTCGGTGCCGCTGGCTGCGCGATTATTGACAAAGCTACAGGATGTCACGTTCAAAATACCGTTGCCCATGTAAATCGCGCCGCCCTCGGAGCTGGTGGCATTGTCTTCGATGTGGACGCCGTCGAGCGTCAGGTTGATATTCGCATTCGGCAGATGGAATACACCGCCGCGGCAACACGTACCATTGGTCACTATCTCACTATCGATAAATCTGACAATAGACGGACCGCCGCCGTTAAAATACCCGACGCTACCGATAATCGCCTTGCTCTTGCGAATACTGCAGTCGATTGCATCCAGCGTACCCTGGTTAACAAAAAATACCCCGCCGCTCGAAGCCGACGTATTGCCGACGAAGGAGCAGGACGCAGCGGTCAACACCCCATCAGCCAGATAGATTGCTCCGCCGTTGCTGGCCGCCGAGTTGCCGGTTATGGTAGCAGAAGTGATCAGCAGTTGAGGGGCACTGCTGTAAATGCCCCCGCCATGCAGCGAAGTCGAGCGATTGCTGGCTATTGTGCAGGATGCGATGGTCACATTCTGCGCGACTGCACTGGCAAAAATGCCGCCGCCTTCATCGAGACTGCGGTTGTTGCTGATGATACAGTTTTCAACGAGTGAGCTTTTAACGGAGTTGTAGGCAATCCCGCCGCCGGCGTTCGCCGTTGCACTGTTGTTTTCAATCAGACAGCCGCGGATGTTGACGATATTGTTGAAGCCGTTTACCCGAACACCACCACCTACGTTGGAATTGACCCGGTTGTTAAAAATGTTCGTATTAAGGATGTCGATGACCGCACCGGGCGTTGCAGCACCAACCCGTATACCTCCTGCATCGTCGTCCTCATTATCGTAGACGTCGCACTCCTCGATCAGGACAAGTCCGCCATCGGACACGATGTCGATTCCACTTCCCGCATTATTTGCAAAGGTGGACTGTTGCACAATAAGCTCACTGACTTGCGGACCTTGAGAATCGAATTCAAGGCCTTCGCCACCGTTGCCGGCGCCCGATTGACCAAACTCACAAAAACTGATGCTCGCAGTGATGCGGGCGCCGCTGTAACCATTAAATTCCACGGCACTGCCGCTGCCAACGGTATGCGAGGTGACGCGCGTATATGTCATATCGAGCGATGCCGTAGTATTATCCGCCTCGAAGAACAGACCGCGGCCGCCGCCGAAACCCTTATTTTCCCAGATGTTGCAGTTGGCAATGGTTGCGGCAACATCCCTTAAATGGAGCCCTCCGCCCGAGCCATTCGACGCGTTACGTGTAAATAGCGAATGCGAAATCAGGTAATCTCCGTTGACTCCAAAGATCGCGCCGCCCCGCGTTTCGTCGAAGTCCCCGTTGAAGCGGAAGGTGCTGGAGGTAACAACGACATCCGTGCCATCTAAATACAACCCTCCGCCGAAACCAAGGCCGATGTTGCCTGTCAGCGTGCAGCCGCGAATAGACAGAGTGCCGCCCGTGATATGTATCCCGCCGCCATCTTCAAGAGTTAAATTATCTCTTATCACGCAATTGTCCAGCTCCAGATCGCAATTGATGCCGCGCACGGCGCCACCTCCTCCTAACAGCAAGAAGCTGTTCTGCAGTTGCAGGCGCGCCAGGGTAACCGCCACCGCGCCGACCTCAAAAATGCGAGCGCCGAAACCGCTTTCGAGAATTGCCGTGGCGTTGCTTTGCGCCCGGATCGTGAGCATCGTGCTGATACTGATCTGGCCCTTCGTCAATACGATCGTTGCGCCGGTCGTAATATCGATAATGTCGCCGTCCTGTGACTGGCCAATTTCGTGGCGCAAGGTTCCCGGACTGCCGTCGTCGGCGTGCTTGTCCACCGTTCGTATAGCCGCCGTCGTGGCGGGCGGCAAGGCCTGAGTGCAGACAAACAGCAGTGCAGTCAATACCATGCCCAAAGGTCTTCGAAGTTTCACTACGTACCTCAAGCTTGTATACTAAATTTTTTAATTATGACGGATTGAAACGAGCAACTCCCGGCAGACGGCCCGGCTCCGTGGATTCGAGCCGGCGATTGAAGCCGCCGGCCGCGCTGCCGGGGTTGTTCGAGTGTAAACTATTATCCTGTCAGAGTCCGGGCAACACGACAAATCCACGACAAGGGGAAATCGCAGCGGAAATGGGAGTTGGAATGCGCAGCCGGCGGAAGCAGAAAGGCCCTGCATGCCCTCAACTCTCTCCCTTCTTCGATCTAATCACGTCTCGCTCTGCTTAACTGCGGCGAAGGGCTGTGAATCAACGAATCTCTGATGATGAAAGCGCTTGCCGGCGTCGACTTAAAAAAGGTTAACAATGAACAGGATCAGGTCGGTATCGGCGTCGAGTTGCATTTTACGGCGGATGCGATAGCGATAGGTCTCGATGGTGCGAGGCGAAACGTGCAGAATTTTGCAGATATCCTTGCTGCCGGCACCGGCCTTGATCAGGGCACAGACTTTGCGTTCCGTCTGCGAAAGCGCCGGATAGGTCTCTGCCAGACGTCGGTTGAAATCTTCCTGACCACTGAGCTCTGTGTCCAGATGATCGCCGGTTTTTGCGGATAGGGCTTCATTAATGCTGTTCTGCAGTTTGCGATTTACGTTGTCGTTCAGGTTCGACGTCTTGTACTGATTATGACGCAGCTCCTCACGCCATTCGCGGGCAAGGTTGCGGAGGTATTCCAGTTGAAGGGCATTGGCATGCGCGGCATTCTTCAGTTTCTCATGTTCCTGCTGCAGCGTTTCCAGCTCTCGGCGCGCTTCATTGCGCTCGAGGCGCAGCCGCTTAAACTCGATTTCCTGAAAAGAGCCGGCCACGATATCATGGTTGCGCCGCGTAAATCGTGATTGCTGGACCTGCTGAAGTTTTTGAAGATAACGAAATGCCTGCCGGTAGTCACCGCGCTGTTCATGAATTCGCAGCATAGATTCGGCAATACGTTTGTAATTGCTGGCGTTAACACCCTGTTTAAACAGGCCCTCGGCCTCCTGCGCAAATTCGAGCGCTTCTTCCGTTTTATGTTCCGTCAGGAGCAATTCGGCAAGCATCAGGAGGACGCGAATCGTTAAATAGTCCATCCTGCGTTCGCGCGCCGTGGCGAGGCCCTCGTCCAAAACAGACCGGGCTTCCGCCCTCCGCCCCAGTTTCATATAGGCTGACCCAAGGCTCATAGAGACGTTGGTCAGGAAATCGCTTCCCGGAAATTGATCGGCCATATCCCTGGCCTTCAAGGCATAGGCGATGGCATTTTCGAGATCGGCCTCATCCCAGCAATCCACGCGCAGCATACTGCTAAGCGAAACAAAGATCAGGGGATCAGGATCCTGTCGCATGGCAAGCTTGAAGGCTCGGCGCAGCACCTGCCGGCCGCGATCGCTGTCCTCGAAGTCGAGATGCAAAAGACCGGTCTGTTCGATTGCGCAGATGTGACCCGGGTGATCGCCCATTTGTTCGTAGAGTTCCTCGCAGCGATGCAGGTATTCCAAAGCACGCGCAAAATTGCCTATGTATTTCATGTAACCGCCAAGTTCCTGCGTAAAGGCGGCTTCCAGCCAGGTTACTCCGGATTCCCTGGCGTGGCGGTAGCCGTCCTGCAGCGTCGGAAGCAGTTTATCGCGTTGTTCCGTTAAGCGGTAGCAAAAGTTTAACTGCCAGTGGATCGTGGCCTGCAAGCGATAATTTTTGTCGACGGCGGCCAACGCAATCACCTTATTGTAGAAGTCGATGGCCATATCAAACATCCGTGCCTGATAGAAGCGCTCCGCCAACAATGCATAGGCGCTTATGCGCTCGGCATTACTGCGGCAATCGTCCAGCAGATCGAGGGCCGCGTCGGTATCCGCCGCGGCGGCATCAGTATTTCCCATACGCGTATGAACCGTAGCCCGTGCTGCATGCAGGCGGCAGCGCTGCGCCGGCAGTTTAAGCGTCTCGGCCAGCGCGAGCGCACGTTCCACGACCGCCAGAGATTCCGGCAGCCGGGCGTACTGGCGGTGGTTGAGCGCCAGCCTGTCGAGTGTTTCGAAGAGTTTGTCCCAATCGCCGATTTCTTCGAGCAGTTCGGCCGCCTCCTCAAATAACTGCCAGTCCTGCTCGGAGTCAATCTTGACTTGCATACAGTTGGCGTACGCTGCAAGCGCATAGGCCAGCGTTTTGACGTATTCCCTGCGATTGCCGGCTCCTTCGGGCAGCTTGTGCATCAGGCTGCGCGCACGCTCAGCGGCGTCGGCGGCCATGCTGCGTGCCTCGGCCGGATTGATGTTGACGATGTATTCCGCCAGCTCGGCCATTGCCAGTACCTTGCGGCGCCCGTTCAAATAGCCAACTTTATTGCGGAGTTTATCGAGTTTTTCTTGTGGCTGCATTGGTCTTCTCTTGATTAGCGGCAAATTAGCAAATTCCGGCGTCAAAAGTTCGACGGCGAAACGCTGCCGCTGCCGCGACAGGAGCTGTAAGTTTCGAGTGTACGGCTGATGATGACCGGGGAGGCATTTCGACGGCGACGATCCGGGTTGGTCGCGTCCAATCGAAATTGGCGGCGGATCTTTCCGTGACAGCTCGGGCCAGTAGCGCAGTGGAAGTAACAGACCTGCCGGATTTGATCTGTCCCCCAAAGCCCTTCTACGGCAATAAAAGGATTTGAAAAAATACTAAATGAACAAGCACTGCCGAGACCTATGAGCAGGCCTGGGCCGCGACTGATCAAAAGCGGTCTTTAGTTCATCGCAGCGGCCGCAGTCCGGGTTTGATTGGAAGATTAAATAAATACTGCGTCACTTATCGTTTGGCAAACTAATACCCAAGGAGTTTGATGGTATGACTCTCCAAAATGAAGCCGAGCAACTTGCCCGGGCCTGGATCGATGGCTGGAATGCCGGAAAACCGGACGACATACCGCTTGCGCCTGATTTCACGCACTCAAGTCCCTTCGGTGTGGTCACGGGACGCGAGACATACCTCGAGTGGGTCAAGCCGCTGGCGGCTGCGAACGTGACATCTCTCGAAATTGTGAAGGTCATGGGCAGGGACGGCGATGCAGTCATCTGGTATAAAATGACGACATCGGGCCGCGTGCTTGCCTGTTGCGACTGGGTGCAATCGGCGAAGGGTCTGATCCTCGCTGTCACCTCGTTTTACGACGCCACGGACCTGCGCTGACGCAGTGAGAATTTGCCGCATCGATTCTCTGGTACGAAGCCTGCCGGTACGCGTCGGCGTGAAGTCCCGGTGAAGATGTCATGTGCTGTTGTTGGCTAGATGTGTTGGGTGGACGATGATGAGAGGCGGGGGAACGGGTTTCGGCTGCGCTCAACCTTCAGAGTTGCGGAACAGGTTTGGTAAGCGGAACAGGATTTGTAATCGGCTGCGCTCAACCTTCAGAGTTGCGGAACAGGTTTGGTAATCGGCTGCGCTCAAGCCTCAGCGCGCTGGGGCGAATCAGTATGTGCCGAATCCTGAACTCAGCAAATATTTCATTAGATTCGCCGGTAGTGATTGCAATCGATTACTAACTGCACATCGTGAATTACCAGTGTCCAGGGAACTGATCGCCAAACAACGCCGAAAGGTTGAAACCTATCGCGGCCTGCGAAAGATACGCGCTGAAGCGGAGCTGGTGAAGCTGCTGGTAGATGACAGCAATGCCGAAGCTCTGGCAATCGCGGAGCAATCCATTGAACGCGCGCGCGGCCTTTTGAAGCGGGCGCAGGAGCGCGCTATGGCAACCGGACAATACGAAAGCGCCCTGGCATGGATTTTGCGCGCCAAAGCGCAGGCCTTGAGGAACAATTCCCGTATTGAAGATAGCCTGCAAGTCTTGGATGAGGCGATGCTTCTGTTTCGCAGGACCGGCGAAGAGCGCGAGTTGTTCCATTCGCATCTGTTCAAACACGTTCTGTTTCGCGACAGGAAAAAGCTTCCCGCGGCGCGGAGCGAGCTGGAATACGCACTCGAACTTGGGCGCCAGCTTGGTATGGACTGGGAAGAAGCTGAAATACTGGGCGACCTGGGAACAATCAATCATTTTCTGGAAAATTACGCTACCGCGCGGGAGCAGTTTGAGCAGGCGCTGGAGCGTTTTCGCGTTCAGAAGGAGCGAAACTGGCATTCGGAAGTTACCGTTATTTATCACCTTGGCTATGTTTTCGAGTGTACAGGCGAATTGAACAAAGCCATTGCCCACTACGAGAAGGCGCTCGAGTTGGGCAAGAAGCATCCGGAAGCCGATCTCCTTTTGGTACTGCTGCACATGACCTGGATGTACGCCGGAGCCCGCATCAGCCTTGGCGAAACGACGCAGGCCCTGGAAATACTGGAGGAATGGGGAGCAGTGTCCCGGCAGGCAACCCTGGTGTATCCGGAGGCAAGCTTTCTGGAGCTGACATCAAAGCTGTGCATAAGCACCGGCCGCTATGTTAAAGCATACCGGAGCGCGGCCCGGGCGCGTAGCCTTTACGAGGGGATTGGCAATGAGGGGGGCATAGCGATGACTCAGGTTGCAATCGGCAGAATTTACGCCAGCTGCGGCGAAGAGGATATCGCGGATATCTATTTTTCTGCCGGCATCACACTCTTCGATGACATTTATGCGCGTCACCGTGGCGAAGACATGAGCATGCTCTGTACTTCGTTGTCGACCCTGGCGCACTTTGCGAGCCATCATATTGATGTTGACAGATACCTGTCGCTTTTGAGTGAAAAAATCGACAACTATTCCCTTCAGGCTGATAAACGCAAAGATATTCTCCTTCGGCAATGCGTCGGCCTGTTGCGAGCCCTGAAGGGCGACGCCGACTCTGCCTGCGCTGAGCTGGAAAAGGTCATTGAAATGAGCATCAGGCTCGGTTACGTTGAATTTCAATGCGACAATCGTTACCACCTGGGCTGTCTTCTTGCCGATCGCGGCGACATCGACAAGGCGGCCACACATCTGGAGGAGGCCTTGAAGCTGGCGCAGCGCTCCGGTCGCAGGGACACGGAACGACACATCCACCGGCGTTTAGGGCAATTATATGCAAAGAGCGGCGACACAGATAAGGCGCGGCAGCACCGACAAAGCGAACAATCGCTGATGGATCAGACCTATAGTCCGCAGGTGCGCCTGCAGCTCAAACTACTTCACTGCGAAGCGGAGCTGGAACGCAACAGGCACGACATGCAGCACTTAAGGACAGAGCTCGCGAGTGCGCAGGAAAACGCCGCTGCCCGGCAGCGCCTGCTCGATTCGAAAAACGAGCATACGGCGCACCTGAAAAAAGTACTCGGCAAGGTTGCCGCCGCCTTGCGCCAGCGTGACAAAGACTCGACCTTCCGTCCGCTCATTGCCGATATCGAAGCGGCGACAGCCGACGAAAGCTGGCAGGAATTCGAAGAAGAAGTTCGCGACCACGATGAAGCCTTTATGCAGCGTCTGTTACAGAAGTATCCCAAGCTTACCAGCGCGGAGCAGCGTGTTTGCGCTCTGATTCGTATTAACACTACCACGCGGAATCTGAGCCAAATGTTAAACGTCTCGACACGAACGGTGCAGGACTACCGTTATCGCATTCGCAGGAAAATGAATTTGCCGCCGGATGAAGATCTGAATGCTGCAATTCTGGCGATCTGACGCAGTCCCGCTGCAACATGCGCCGATTCCGATGTACAAAGTGCGCAACCTGAAAGCTCCACCAGTATGCTTCAGACGTTTTGTCGTAGCAATGTTACGGCCATTGCATCATAGTTTTGTATTCAGGAACCCGGTGGACTTGTTACGGTAGCTGAAGCCGAATTCGGCAACGGTGTCCGAACCTCTTCCGCATCCTTGTTGTCTGGTCAAAGGCCGGGCGGTGCAACAGGAATATTCTTCATGTATTCTCGAGTGGAAGGTCTTAACCGGCCGTCGCCTCCTGCGTCGCGCTGCGGGATTTCCCTTGCTCCTTGCACTTTGCCGGCTCTTTGGCCGGGCTCTTAATGCAACGGTCAGCCCCGCCGTATTGTCGGGCCCGGGCTCTGCGGCGCTCGCAGCGGAAAATGAAATTCTACGAACGGACTCCGCTCAGATCATAGCGTAAGGGGCGACGCGCGCAGCCTGAGTGACGTCCGTTTCGTTGACGGACTTGCATTCCTTATCAAACTACAGTCCATTTGTCGTGACAGTGTTACATCGAGGATGATCTAGCTTTGCGGATACTTAAAGACAACTGAAACTCGGCAGATAGGCTCCGATGGCACGGCGCTGATCATACCGGCACGGATCATCCCGGTGCTTTCGAACCTTCTGCCGGGTTTCCTTTCTCTCGCGATCCTAAGGGCGGGAGTTCCAGGCTCCCGGAATAATTCTCATTAACAAACCCGCGTACCCTTTCGGCCGGCGTCACAGACCTCGCGCCGCGGCTATCCGCTTGTCTTCAGCAAATGGCCGGGCTCACTGCTGGTGCTTTTTAGACAAATAATAAGTTTCTGCTCCTCCCTTTGGGGCAAGGGGTGAGGCGCGGACTGAGCGCCGAACGAGGAAGGCTTATGAGAATTTAAGGGCTTGTTAACACCCCTAACCTCTCTTTCAAAACGAGGGGAATCTGAAAGGAATCAACTTGAATGACCATAAGCTTTTTTAACAAAGTTTCTTACATGTTTTTCTCCCCTTGAGGTAAGGGTGTGGGTCGTGGCTGAGCGCCGAACGAGGAGGGATTATGAGTATTTAATGACTTCCTAATTCCCCTAACTCCTCTTTCAAAAAGAAGGGAAGCTGAAAACAACTTATTTGAAAAAGTGCGAGTCTGGAAATCTCTGGGATCCTGCAGCTGCTCCAATACGCGGATGTTAAGCGATCCAGCTACAGAATTAAGGTGAATGACTATGAAGTTTAATAAACATCAAATCCATGCCCGTCTCCTGCGCCGTTTGCGGAAAACCATCCGGCGCCTGGCGCGTTATTGCTTTGCGGCAAACGGGCGTCAAACGATCATCCGTGCCATTGCGCGTCTGAAAAAACGTCTCGCTAAACTGACTTCCAGGCTCAATCCTCTCAGGCGACCGCTCCAGTTGACCCTCCCCGCCCTTGCTCTCTGGCTGGGAACTCACCAGGCGCTGCAGGCCCAGACGCCGATAATCTCCAGCGTAGGTCCCCAAGCCAATGATCCGAGCGTTGTCAGCACGGCCAATATCCAGGTCGTGTTTAACACCACAATGAAGTCCTCGTCGATTACCGGGTCCACGATACGTATTTACGGCTCGCAGAGCGGATTCCTGAGTGCGAGCGGCGTATTCAGCGGCAACAGCCTGCGCGTCTTTGATCCCGATGTCGACTTTAAAGCGAATGAAACAATTTCCATCACAGTAACGACCGATGCTGAAAGTTCCGGTGGCGATAATCTGGCCGCTCCCGAGGTCTGGCGCTTCCGCGCGGGCGTGGAACGCGGCTCGGGGCTGTTTAAGGAAGTATCGTTAACGGCCATCAGGCGCAGCGCTATTGCCCTGGGCGATCTTGACGGCGACGGTGATATCGACGCCATTGCGGCGCGTGAATCCAGTAACACTCAGGAGATTTTATTAAACAATGGCGATGCAAGCTTCAGCTCGACTTCCCTTGGCGGACGCCACAGCCGCGATATCGTGCTGGACGACTTTAACGGCGACGGCGCGCTGGATGCCGTGATCGCCAATGAAAACATCGGTTTGCAGGAGATTTGGCTGGGCAATGGCGACGGTACCTTTGCGACCTCAGCCATTGGCGGCTCGGACAGCTTTGGCGTTGCTTCGGGCGACCTCGACGGCGATGGCGATCAGGATGTGGTTATCGCCAATGACGATGATCAAAGCCAGAAAATCTGGTTAAACAACGGCGACGGCAGCTTTAGCATCAGCAGCTTCGGTGGGGGGAAAAGCAGGGGCGTAGCCATCGGCGATCTTGACGGCGATCAAGACCTCGATGTCATTATCAGCAATCGCGGCAACAGCAATAACGCCCAGGAAATATGGTTGAACAACGGCGACGGCACATTTACGAGCAGCAGCTTCGGCGGCGGCAACAGTCGGCGCGTCGCTTTAGGCGACCTGGATGATGACGGCGATCTGGATGCAATCATCGCCAATTACAACGAGGCGCAGGAAGTCTGGTTAAACAACGGCAATGCCAGTTTTCAGAGTTTTACCTTCGGGGCGGGCAAAAGCGAAGACGTCGCCCTGGGTGACCTGGATGCCGACGGTGATCTCGATGCCGTGATTGCCAATTACAATGAAGCCCAGGAGATCTGGATCAATGACGGCGAAGCTGCCTTTTCCAGCCGGGATTTCGGCGGTGGCAAGTCCCGTGGTGTCGACATCGCCGATCTGGACGGCGACGGCGACCTGGATGTTTTCCTGGCCAACTACTCGACCTCTTCGCAATCGCAGGGCAGTCTCTGGCTGAATTTCTCCGATATGCCGGAAGTTGTTAATGTCGACCCGGCCGCGAACGCTAGCGCCGCGCCTCGTAACGCCGACATCGTCATCGAATTCGACGACAGCATGGACAATAGCACGCTGACGACGGCGACCCTCCCCTGGGATGGCAACCTGATTGTGCGCGGCCGGCAAAGCGGTTATCGTTCGGGCGATGCCGTGATAAGCTACGGCGGCAAGAGCGTCACCATCAATCCCGCCGCCGACTTTTATCCCGGTGAAAAAATTACCGTCAGCGTCAAGGAAGCTCGTAACTCGCTCTGCGCGCCGCAGCTTGAAACGGAAATTTTCAGCTTCCGGGCCACGGTGGAAGGCGGCTCGGGTGTTTTTAGCGAATCGACCTTTGATATTGCCGCCATGTCGGATGTCACCCTGGGCGATCTTGACGGCGACGGCGATCTCGATGCTGTCCTCACCTCCGATAGCCACGAGCACCATATCTGGCTGAATAACGGCGACGGCAGCTTCACGAGCTCTGCATTCGGCAACGGACAATATCGCCGCGCCGAGCTGGGCGATCTTGACGGCGACGGCGATCTCGATGTCATCCAGATCGCGTATCTCAGCAACACCAATGCTATCTGGCTCAATAACGGCGACGCCACCTTTAGCAGTTCGCGGTTCGGCGGCAATTCCAATACCAAGGACTTTGACCTGGGCGACCTTGACGGCGACGGCGATCTCGATGTGCTCTTTGCCAATCAGAGCAACAGTTTTGGCAACGAGATGTGGTTAAACAACGGCGATGGCAGCTTTGCCACATCATCCTTCCACACAGGCATCAGCCAGGCTGTGGCCATCGGTGACCTTGACGGCGACGGCGATCTTGATGCGTTAATCGGCAGCAAATCCGGCGAAGCACATGAAATCTGGTTGAATAACGGCGACGCGAGTTTTAGCATCGCCACCTTCGCCGACGGCGGCATACTAAGAGAAATCGTCCTGGGCGACCTTGACGGCGACGGCGATCTGGACGCCCTTACTGCTCTGGCGACGGGGCAGGGGATCTGGATAAACAACGGTGACGCAAGCTTTAGCAGCAGCTCCGCCGGAAGCTATGACAGCCGGGGAGTGGAGCTGGGCGATCTCGACGGCGACGGCGACCTGGACGCCGTCATCTCCAATCGGGATAATCCTCAGGAAATCTGGTTGAACAATGGTGATGCCAGTTTTGCTGTGCGCACTCTCGGCTCGGGTCGAACCGACGGACTTGACATCGGCGATCTGGATGGCGACGGCGACCTGGATGTCGTCATTGCCCATGAAAACGTTTCGGGCGAGACCAAGCAGCCGGCCGATATCTGGTTTAACCAATCGCCGCCGAAGCTGGTCTCGACACTGCCGAGCGAAAATGATATCGATGTGGCGCATAACGCATCCATCACGCTCAACTTTGACAAGGCGCTCGACGCGGCCAACTTTGCGGCCGATACACCGCCGGCAGACGGCGATGTGATAGTCTACGGCCGGCAAAGCGGCTTTTTCGATCCGGGCGACGATTTTACTTTTTTCAGCGGCGACACAAAAGTACGATTCGAGGCGGCCACGTCATTTCGTCCCGGCGAGGAAATTACAGTCACCGTTAAAGACGCTCCTAATACGAAGGGCGAGACAATGCCGGCGCCCTATTCCTTCGGTTTTCGCGCGGCGGTCGACGGCGGATCGGGTGAGTTCCTGGAGCGGGCCTTTCACACGGACGGCAGCCGGGACGTTGCTCTGGGCGACCTCGACGGCGACGGCGACCTTGATGCTTTAATCGTTCAGCGCCATGACAATAATCACATGCACCTCTGGCTGAATAATGGCGACGGCAGCTTTGCCAGCTCGACATTACAACTGGTTACCTTTGCGCAGAACGCCGCTCTCGGCGATCTTGACGCGGACGGCGACCTCGATGCCGTCGTGAGCCAGGGCGGCGGATTCACAAATCTCGTATTCTGGAACAACGGCGATGCGACATTCTCAACAGCTTCTATCGGCAGCAACAGCAATACTCGCGGCCTTGCGCTCGGCGACCTGGATGGCGACGGTCACCTGGATGTCATTTTCGCCAGTCAGAGCAATAAACAGCAGCTTATCTGGTACAACAATGGCGATGGCAGCTTCAACACCGCCGTCTTCGGCACGCATTCCAGTAATGACGTCGCCCTGGGCGACCTTGACAGCGATGGCGACCTCGACGCGATTATTGCCAACGGCGATGATCAGGCGCAGGAAATCTGGCTGAACAACGGCGACCGCAGCTTCACCAGCTCGACCTTCGGTGGAGGCAACAGTAAAGGCGTTGCGCTTGGCGACCTTGACGGCGACGGCGACCTCGACGCGGTCGTCACCAACAGCGACGGCCTCAGCGGGCAGGAAATCTGGCTGAATAACGGCGACGCGAGCTTTGCATCGAGCTCCTATCATATCGCAAACGCGGTCAGTGTCGCCTTTGGCGATCTCGATGATGACAAGGATCTCGATGTCATCCTGGCCAATAGCAATGAACCCCAGTCCATCTGGTTCAACAACGGTGATGCCACCTTCACGAGTAGCAGCGGGGGCAACAGCACGGGCAGCAGTACTGGCCTCGCCCTGGGCGATCTTGACGGCGACGGCGATCTGGATGCCATCATCACTAATCACGTCGGCTCGAATCCCCACGAAGATGAAATCTGGATCAACCGCGAAGCGCCGCGAATTATCAGCCTCAACCCGACGACCAACAGCAATTCGGCGGTGAGTGAAAGCGATATCGACATCGTCTTCAGCGAATGGATGCAGAGCACGACCGTGGTCACTGCCGTCGATCCGGCTGACGCAACTATCCTGGTCCACGGCAGCCAGAGCGGCAATATCTCGACCAATGCCGTCCTGAGCGCCACGGACAACCATTCCCGTGTTAACATCGACCTTGCCGGCGCTTTCAAGCCGGGCGAGCTTATCACTCTAACGCTCAGTGGCATCGTCTCCGTTGAGGAATTAGCCCTCCCAAAGTCCCTGTCCTCATTTCGCGCCGCCACTGCACCGGCCTCCGGCTTCTTTGCCGGACCGACCTTCAGCGGCGGTAATCAGGATGTCGATTTCGGCGACCTTGACGGCGACGGCGACCTGGATGCCTTTGTCGTTAACTCTTTTTCACAGGACATCTGGCTTAACAACGGTGACGGAACTTTCGCAAGCAATGCCGTCGGTACTTCGCGCGGTGTAGCTGCGGCCCTTGGCGACCTCGATGGCGACGGCGATCTGGATGCCGTGGTTGCCAATGAAAGTTTTAATCGCAGCACAATCTGGCTGAATAATGGCGATGCAAGTTTTGTGACCTCCGAGTTCGGCCAAACAGATCCCAGCGCTGATGTCGCGCTTGGCGATCTCGACGGCGACGGTTTTCTCGATGTAATTGTTCTGTCCGGCACCAATAGTGCCGGCAATGAGCTCTGGCTGAATAATGGCGATGCCAGTTTCAGCAGCAGCGAATTTTCGACCAGGGCCGAAGCGGTCGAAATCGGCGACCTCGATGGCGACGGCGATCTGGACTTCGTCCTGGCCGATGCGGATTTTCCCAATGAGCTCTGGCTGAACAATGGCGACGCAAGCTTTGCGAGCAGCACCCTGGGCTCTGACGATAACAGAGACGTCGCCATTGGCGACCTTGACGGCGATGGCGATCTCGATATGATCTTCGCCAAATTTTCGGCCGATGGCGCTGTTCTCCATTCCAATAATGGCGATGCGAGCTTCAGCATTTCGACCCTGCCCGGCAGCGACTTTATGAACGCGGTCAAACTGGGTGATATCGATGGCGACGGCGATCTCGATGCGATTCTCGGCGCCAACCTGGGTGAACCGATTGCCTTGCTGAATATCGGCGCGGGAGCCTTCGTGCAGCGCAGTGTTTCTTCTTCTCGCCGCACACGTGATCTGGATCTCGGCGATCTCAACGGCGACGGCGTCCTCGACCTGGTGCTGGCGAACTATTTCAGCACATCGGATATTCTCCTCGGTCAGCCGACCCCGCTGATTGTCGACGTCGATCCGCAGATCAACGCCGTTGCCGCATCGACCGGCGCCAATATTGAAATCGAATTCAGCGTGCCGATGGACACGGCCACCCTGCGCAGCTCGACTGCCAGCACAAAGGCCAATCTCTTTGTTTACAGTGCGCAGAGCGGTCAGATCACGACCCAGGCGACCATCTCGTATGCCAGTGGCAATACGATCGTTGTCATCGATCCGGCGGAAAGCTTTAAGCCCGGTGAAGAAATCATGGTGACGGTCACCGGCGCGCAGAGCGCGATCAATGCGCCGCTTGCCAATGCCTATGTTTTTGCTTTTCGCGCCGCCGCGCAGAGCCGCGTAGGCGACTTCTCAAGCTCTACATTCAGCGGCAGCCAGAGTCAGGGCGTGGCGGTCGGTGACCTCGACGGCGACGGCGACCTGGACGCCGTTATCGCGAACGATGCCGATCAGGCTCAGGAAATCTGGCTCAATGAAGGCAGGGGCTGTTTTACCACTGACAGCTTCGGTGCCGGCAACAGCCGGGACATCGCACTTGGCGATCTCGACGGTGATGGTGATCTGGATGCTGTCGTTGCCAATTATGTCAACCAGGCCCAGGAAATCTGGCTGAATAATGGTGACGCGACTTTCAGCAGCTCCACCCTTGCTTCGGGCAGCAGTACCGGCGTGGCCCTGGGCGATCTGGACGGCGACGGCGATCTGGATGTCGCTATCGCCAACGGCAACAACCTCGACAGCGAACTGTGGTTAAACAACGGCGATGCGAGCTTCAGTACTTCGGACGCCTTCGATGCCCTCGCCCTTGATCTGGCCCTTGGCGACCTGGACGGTGACGGTGACCTGGATGCCGTTTTTGCCAAGAATTTCGGGCAAGCCCAGGAAATCTGGTTCAACCAGGGCGATGCGAGTTTTGTTAAGGAGACCCTGGGCGGCGGATTCAGTCGGGGCCTTGCTCTCGGCGACCTGGACGGTGACGGTGATCTGGATGCCATTGTCGCGAATGACAATCAGGCCGACGAGATTTGGTTGAATAATGGCGACGGCAGCTTTACGAGCAGCAGTTTCGGCGCGAGCGGCAGCCGCGATGTCAGGCTCGGCGATCTCGACGGCGATGGCGATCTGGATGCGATAATTGCCAAGCACAATGCCGCGGAGGAGATCTGGACCAATAATGGCGACGGTAGCTTCAGCAGTTCTAGTTTCGGCAGCGCCGCGGCAAGCACTGCGTTGGCCATCGGCGATCTGGACGGCGACGGCGTGCTCGATATCATTGTGGCCAATGGCGGCGACAATCGGAATGATATCTGGTTTTCCGCGGCCCAACCGCGTGTTACGGCCTTCAGTCCTTCGACGCATGCCATTGCCGTTGCACGGGACGCCGACATTGTGATTGACTTCAGCACGGCGGTCGACAGCGCCGCATTGACGAGCGCAAGTATTCCAACCCAGGCCAGCTTGATCGTTTACGGCATGCAGTCGGGCTACCTGAACACTACGGCAAGTATCTCATCCACCAATGGTGATACCCGCATCATCATCGATCCTGCCGCTGAGTTTTATCCCGGTGAACAAATCGATGTTACGATCAAAGACATCACCGGCTGGCCCGGCGGCGGGCTGATGAAAGATCCCGTCAGCTTCGGCTTTCGCGCCGCAGTCGATGGCGGTCCGGCTACATTTAACCTTGTCGCGCTCAGCGGCGGTGACTTCCCGGTGGCGGCGCGCTTCGGCGACCTGGACGGCGACGGCGACCTGGACATCTTTCTCGCCAATAACAGTTATGAACCCTCGAATGTCCTGCTTAATAATGGCGACGGTAGTTTTGTCACGGTAGCCAATACTTATAAAATGTTCGGCACGGATGTCGCGCTGGGCGATTTGGACGGCGACGGCGATCTGGATGCCCTCATTGTCAGTGGCTATGGCGAACCGGCCTTGCTGTATGTGAACGACGGAAGCGGCTCTTTCAGCGAAAGCGAGATCGGCGGCAGACTGGACAGACGCGGCGTGGAATTCGGCGACCTTGACAGCGACGGCGATCTGGATGTAGTCGTGGCAAACTATGGTGGGGGGCCCTATAACGGCGGGACGGAAATCTGGCTCAATGAAGGTAACCTGAACTTCACGCAACGCTATGTCGGCGGCGACGGCGCAAGCCTGGACGCGGCCGTGGGCGACCTGGATAAGGACGGCGACCTCGACCTCGTCATTGTCAACAAATATGAAGCGCATCAGCTATTATTAAACAACGGCGACGGAATCTTTAACGACGCAAGCTTCGGCCCGATCGGCGGACTGGACATTGCCCTGGGCGATCTTGACAGCGACGGTGATCTCGACTTTGTCGTAGCCAATAAAAATCAAGCCCAGGAGCTCTGGCTGAACAACGGCGACGCGACTTTTGCCTCAAGCCTTTTCGGAGATGTCGGCAGCGACAGCCAGGGCGCCGATTTCGGCGATGTGGACGGCGACGGCGATCTCGATGTCATCGTAGCCAACAAAAATCAGGCGCAGGAGCTCTGGCTTAATAATGGCGACGCGACTTTTACGAGCACTACCATCGGAACGGGTCAGAGCGTAGGCCTTACAATGGGCGATGTGGACGGCGACGGCGACCTGGACGCGCTAGTGGTTAACAGATTCGGTTCGCCAATGGAGCTCTGGTTTAATCATCCCACGCTGCAGATCACTAACCTGAGTCCCTCTACCAATGCAAATGCCGCGCCGCGCGACGGGGATGTCGTCATTGAATTTAACGATGCCGTGGACGCGTCCACGGTAACAGGCGCCACGATTACGACCAACGCCAATTTGATCCTCTTCGCTTCACAGACCGGACATATCACGACCTCGGCGAGCATCACGCTCAGCAACGGCAACACCCGCGTGATCATCGATCCGGCCGAAGATTTTCGTGCGGGCGAAGAGATTGCACTGACGATCAGGGACGTCCGGAATGAATTGGCCGGCCTGCCGATTCCGGCGCCTGTTGTTCACAGTTTTCGCGCAGCGGTCGATGCCGGTTCGGCCCTCTTTGCCCCGCGGCCGCTTGCGCTAGGCACTAATACAAACGATATAGCGTTTGGCGACTTTGACGGCGACGGCGATCTGGATTTTGTCACTTCCTCCTATACGGCCAGCGAATCACGCGTCTTTCTTAATTATGGCGATGGAAGTTTTACGCCCCAGCTCCAGACATTCAACACCTGGACAAATGTGGCTGCCGGTGATCTTAACGGCGACGGCAAGCTGGATATCATCGCTTCCGGTAACAAGTTAATCGACAACCTGAACGTGGAGGTATTGCTGAATAATGGTGACGGCAGCTTTGCGCTGGTGGGCTACAAGGCGCCTTCATTCATTACGGATATCGAACTTGGCGACCTGGACGGTGACGGCGACCTCGATGCAATTGCCAGCTCCGATTTAAATAATAAGATAACGCTTCTGCTTAACAAGGGCGACGGCTTCTTCTGCACCAGCGCTATTACGCCTGCTGTGGCCGGTTTTGGCGGTCACGAGATCGGCGATCTTGACAATGACGGCGATCTCGATCTTGTCGTCGCAGTCTACAATGGACCGCAGGCGCTCTTCTTCAACAACGGCGACGCAAGTTTCCAGCACAGCAGTCTCGCGTCGGCAAGTCCGAATGACCTGGATATGGGCGACTTTGACGGCGACGGCGACCTGGATCTTGTTACTGTCGACGAGAACGGCCCGGACGCACTCTGGTTCAATAATGGCGACGGCAGTTTCAGCAGCAGCAGCTTTGTCTCAGGTATCAATACTGCTATTGCGGTTGGTGATCTGGATGCCGATGGCGATCTCGATTTTATGACTGCCAACCAGTATGGCATTTTTTATGGCGAGAGCAACCAGCTCTGGCTGAATAATGGCGACGGCAGCTTCAGCAGCAGCAGCTACGACTCTGTCAGCAGTACGATTGCCGAAATGGGCGATCTCGATGGCGACGGCGATCTCGATCTCGTTCTGTTCGACGATAGTAATACGACGGCGCTATGGTTTAACCTGGCGCCGCCGCTTATCAGCGCGGTCTCGCCTAACAGCACGACCGCCAGTCTGGCGCCGGCCACTATCGAAGTCCGGGGCGCCGAGCTGGGAGCGCTCGATGTTCAACTGTCAACGCTCGATGAATTCGGCGTAACGAGCGGGTCCATTGCTGTGCCGGTTACCGAGGAATCGCTGAGCAGCTTTACCGCCGATTTGCCTGCCGGCGCATTGGCGACGCGCGGTACCCTGACGCTCACGGTCACGACGCCGGCCGGTTCGACCAGCACGAGCCTGACCGTGCTGAATGACCGGCCTGTCATTACCACAACGCAGAGTCAGATTAGCATCGCGGAAGATCAGTCGCGGATCCTGCGACTTTCTTTGGGCGATGCCTCGCCGGGCATTGACGGCCTGACTGTGATACCGCCGGCGGCGGATTTAACGACAATCGCTTCGATTACACAAATCTCCGCGACCGCGGCGACGACCGAATTCCGCATCGTTCCGGTGACAAATGTCAATGGCAGCGTCGATCTGACATTCCGAGTCAGCGACGGCGAGCTCGAAAGCTCGACGAGCATCAGCATCGTGGTGGATCCGGTCAACGATCCGCCGACGATAGCTACGAGCAATACGGCAGTCACTACGCAGGAAGATACGCCTGTCGCCCTGCCTTTTGCGCTGGCCGATATCGATACGCCCTTTGCGAATCTAATTTTAACGGCAACGTCGGCCAATCAATCGCTCCTGCCGAATGCCGGGCTCAGCTTCGGCGCGACGGGCGCAACGACGACTCTGTTTGTCGATCCGGCGACCAATGCTAACGGTACAGCCCCGATTACAGTATTTGTCAACGATGGTGAATTCCTTCGCTCGACGAGTTTTAACCTGACGGTTAATCCGGTTAATGATCCGCCGCTAATCAGCACGAACAATACGGCCGTCAGTACTGACGAAGACACTCCTGTCGTGCTGACTTTTGTCCTGGACGATATCGACACGCCCTTCGCAAATCTGTTGTTAAGCGCGACATCGAGCGATCCGTCCCTGATTGCCGACAGCGGTTTGAGTCTTGGAGCGACCGGGGCGACGACGAGCCTCTTTATCGACCCGTCGGCCGACGCCAATGGACAGGCGGACATTACAGTGACGGTTGATGACGGGATCTCGACAAGCTCGACCACTTTTACGGTGAAGATTAATCCGGTGGACGATCCGCCGCTGATAAGGGTGGCAAACAATCTGGTCCACTGCAACGAGAATGGCGCTACCAGTCTTTCCCTCAGCCTGAGCGATATCGATACACCTGTTGTGCAATTGCAGATCACCGCCAATTCGGCCGATCCATCCCTGCTCGACAATGGTGGAATTAGTTTAAGCGCCACTGCTGCAACGATGAGTTTGACCCTCATTCCGGAATGCGGGCGGAGCGGAATGACGGAAGTGGCATTGACAGTGTCGGATGCCGAATCCAGCCATTCCACGAATTTCACCCTTAACGTCCTGCCGGTAACATTGCGCATCACGGGCGCCACCTGTGCCTGCCCTAATATTCCTTTAACATACACGGCGGAACCTGGCGAGCCGACAGCAAGCCACGACTGGACTGTCAGCGGCGGTACGATTATCAGCGGCCAGGGCAGCGGCAGCGTGCAGGTCGTCTGGGAGCAGAATACAAGCGCTTCGCTTACGGTTGTAAGGACGCCACTCGTTGGCTGCAGTTCTTCGACGCTGATCAATTTCACATCCAAGGAGCTCATCGCCCTGATGGACTACTACCACGCGACCGCCGCGAATCTACCGGTCGCCGACAACGATCTCGGCCCCGCCCTGACGCTGCAATCGGTCGGGCAGCCCTACGGCGGCACGGCCTCGATTGTCGACGGCGAGCTACGCTATGAGGAAGACGAAGGCTTCGCCGGCCTGGAGATCCTTCCCTATATCGTCGACAGCGACGCCTGCCGTTCCACCGGCGCTGTTGTCATTGCCGTCGAAGGCGCTTATGCGCCGGTTAACACCGAATATCTCGGCATGGTGAAAGATCGCGTCGACGGCGTGCGCGGCCTGCGTGGGGCCTATGCCGTTGCAGTCGCACCCGACGGCCGCTTTGCTTATGTGGCCGGACGCAGCGATCACTCGATCGCGATCTTTGAGCGCAAGCTCACGACGGCATCGCTGGAGTATCAGGGGCGCGCGCAGAATAACGCCGGCGGGGTCAAGGGAATTAAATATGTCATGGATCTGGCCATCAGCCCGGACGGCCGTCACCTCTATGCGGCGGGATATGGCGACAATGCCGTAGCGGTCTTTGCCATTAACAGTTCCACTGGCGCGCTGAGCTTCCTGGAATCTATTAAACAGGGGCAGACGCTCGGAGGAGAGACGGTCGACGGCCTGACGCGGCCACGCGCACTGACGATCAGCCCGGACGGCCGCAACGTCTATGTTAACGCCTACTCCGGTCATTCGCTGGCTGTCTTCCAACGCCTGACGAATGGACGCCTGCTCTTTCTCGAGCATTTCAAAGACGGCGTCGATGGCGTCGACGGCCTCAGAAGCGCGATCGATGTGGCGGTCAGCCCCGACGGCACTTCCGTTTACACTACGGGCTACGGTGATCACGCGCTGGTCCTGTTCAGCCGCAGTCTCGTCGACGGTCGGCTGCGCTACGAAGAGCGCTACAAAGAAGGCAGCGGGGGCATCGACGGACTTGCCGGGGCGATCGCCGTAGCCATCAGTCCTGACGGTCGCCATGTGTATGCGGCCGGCAAGTCCGACGACGCGCTGGCCTTGTTTAAGCGCGATGTCAGTACGGGCACGCTGAGTTATGTGAAGCGATACAAGGACGGCGTGAGTGGAGTGGACGGCCTGAATGGCGTACGAAACCTGCTGGTTTGTCCCGACGGCCGACACGTCTGGGCGGCCGGGACGGATGACAATGCGGTGGCGCTCTTCGATCGCGATCCGGCGTCGGGTGAACTGAGCTGGAGAGAGATGGTCCGGGACGGCGTCGATGGAGTGGAGGGCCTGAATCAGGTCATCGCCCTGGCGAGCGATCCTTTAAGCGAATGGATCCTTGGCGCGGCCTATCGGGACTATGCGGTGGCGACGCTGTTCCGTAACCGTGTTCCGGTTGCCGTCAGCGACAATGAAGGCAACATTGCAGTTAACGCGACGGCAACGATCGCTGCGCTGGACAACGATACGGACCCCGACGAGCACATCTTAACAATTACGCAGGTCAGCGGGGCGACTCTCGGGACGGCGACGATCGCGGGCGGTGGTGCGGAGATCAGCTATTCGGCAGGCGCGGCAACGGGTGTAGAGAGTATCGATTATACGATCAGCGACGGCCACGGCGGCGAGTCGACGGCGACCGTCAGTATTAGTCTCGTGTTGCCGAAGCAAGGGACAGCGCCATTGAATTGGACATCACTCGTAACAGCCGGTTCCGCTATCACGGACCTGGCGTTGCGGCCCAACCCGGTAGTTAAGCAGGGGCGGATTGAATTAAGCCTGTCGCGCGCCGTCGAGCTGCGCATCGCCATCGCCGATGTGCACGGTCGGCTCCTAACGACCATCGAAGAGCGCGAATTCAGCGCCGGACGGCATTCGCTGCTCTGGCAGGCCGGATTGGAAAGCGGTGCGCGGCTGGCAGCCGGCAGCTACCTGCTGCTTGTGGAAGAATGGAGCGATGATGGGGAGTCTCAGCGGCTGAGTTTACCCTTCGTGCTTCTGAAATGATGAAGAAATGATCTGAGGAAGGCAGAGCAGCGCCGATGGGATGCAATTTCTTCGGCGCTGTTTTTTAGGAGGACCGATCTGCTATTCGTTCAAATATGACTGCGAAGCATACCAGGCAATGTAAGGAGAAAACGCGCAGAAGCACAGGGTGAGATCGCCGTCCAGGCTCACACATTGTTGAAACAATCTATTTGCGCGATGCCAGCAGGCCGCCGCCTGCCTTGTGTGCAGGGAGACAATTTCACGTGCAGCACTTTAGCTCGATGGGGAATTCACACCTGTTTGAGGCTCGTTTGGAATTATATTAATGCTTCAGGGGCCGAATATCGCCTGACAAACGATGACGGCGGGTGCAGTCTCATAGCATGTTTCGAGAACACAATGTTTTTGTAACTTAGCCAGCCGGATGTTGAAGACTTACAGCCCGCCGGCAGAGGCCTAATCACTTTGGCTGATACACAATGAAAAACAACCGAAGCATCAATGTCGACGCGAATTTTATTGCCCGACACGGCATATCCACGCAGCGGCCCTCGGACAACACCCTGTTTTGGAGAATGTGGGATGCTTGCCTGGATACGGCGCACAACACACTTAACACCCGCTTTCTGCAGGGAATCAGAAACGGCGATCTTTCTCCGTTGGTTTATGGCGGTTTCAACGTACTGGACGCTTATTACTGTTTTCACGCCGCGCAGGATTATGTACGGGCGGCGAGTAAGGCCGACGACCCGACCTTGAAAGCTTTCCTGCAGAGAAAGTACAGTGGCTATCAAAAATACAATGAGACATTCCCCGCGCAGTGGCACATTAAAGATGCCAGTGGAATCGTGCCGGGTGAAACCTGCCAACGCTATTCGGAATTTGAGTCTCGCGTGGCATCGACTGAAGAAGCGATTTATTGTTTAATCAGCATGATCCCCTGTGAATATTTATGGGCCTGGCTGGGGAAGGAATTGAGCTCCTTTGCTAGCGAAAGGAATCTCTATGCTCCCTGGATAAGAGGGAATAATGATCCGAACGGCGCATTTGCGATGGGTAATTTTTTAGAGCACTATTGCCAGCACCATGTCATTGACGAAAATAAAGCACAGCGGCTGTACAGGCAGGCTATTGAATTCGAATACCAGAACTTCGCAACGGCAACCTAGGAGCTTCAATTCAGGTCTCGAAAGGAAGCGGGCCGGCCGGCATGCTATCAGTTACATGCTACTGTCGACAGACTTGCAAAGCCAAGGTCCATTTAAACTGCTGACGAAATTTTTCACACTGCTGCCTGAGCGAATTCCACCAGAGCGCATTTGGTAATAGAACGTGATTGTGGAAAGTTGGCCATGTAAGCACCAGACCTGAACATTATAATTTTTGCGGCGAAGTCAAAAATGCAGTGGAGAGAGGAACCGGTGTGGTTCACCCAAAAATAGCCAAACTATGGCGGACGGTTGATAGGAAGTTTCTCTTTAGGTGCAACCTGTCTTTAGTCGAATGTAATGCAACGCGGCAAAGCTTCAACTCTTGGCATCGTGAAAAATAATCCCCAGGGTATGGCGCTCGCCGCTGTGGACCCTGCTGACGCCGTGTTTCATGTTTAATCGGTGATAACCCCGGCTACCCGGCGCCGGCCGGAAACTGGTCGCGAAAATGAGCATGTCACCCTTGCGCGGCTGCAGCACAATCGCTTCGGATTGCGCCCGCGGGTTTTGCTGTGTAAGGACAAACTCGCCGCCCGTGTAGTCTGCTTCGGGTTCATTCAAAAAGAGCGCCGCCTGGAGCGGGAAGAAAATGTCGCCGTAGAGATCCTGGTGCAGCGTGTTAAAACCGCCGGGGCCGTATTTCAGGATCAGTGCTGTCGGCAGCTTTTGTTCCTGTGCGTGACAGAGCATCTGAAACTCCGTGAATCCGGACGGATAGCGCTGATCCAGGCTGAGCATGTCCATCCAGTTGTTGGCCAGGGGGGCAAGCTGCGGGTAGATGGCGCTGCGTAAACGGTCGACAATATCTGGAAGCGGGTAGCTGTAATACTTGTATTCACCCTGTCCGTAACGGTGCCGTTCCATGATAACCGTCTTGCGGAAACCTAGCGTGTCGTCGAAGCCCGCAATCAAGTTTCGGCATTCGTCGCCGGGCAAAATTCCGGGCAGAAGAACGTATCCCGACTCGTGGATGTGATCTCTGGTCGTCTGCCAGTCTAGCGCCGCAATATTAGCTAATGTATCGTTCATAGGAATAATGTTTCCGGGCGCAAATCTACGCATAATCGCCACACTTTGCGATCCGAATATAGCTTCGCTTCCGGGGATTGAATTGAACTCCCGATTCTCCTCCGCGACCAGGTTTTCCACTCAGCGTATTAATCAGTCGGCACTGTTGTTTTTCATCAGGATGGGTGGCACCCTCAGGTACTGAAGCGAATCAAATTGGTGCATTGACATCGCCGCCGGTCAGACCCGGCCATGCCTGCTAGTGCTCGTTTCGGTAGATTTATTGTGCTATGACGGAGCTGATCCTCCGCACGAGAGCCTAAGGAAGCCGGCGCCAATAATCATTCGGTGTCGGTTTTTTTAGCTAATTTTCCGTCACGACACAGAAATGCCGGCACAGATCGTACAGTTGCAAATGACACGCACCCCCTCCATCGCCCAATTGCGCAAGAAGGTAGCCTACACCAACGGCCGCCGGCAGGTTCTGGCGGTGGCGGAGCTGGCCGACCACCTTTCGCAGCAGCATCCGGATGAGGCGCGTTCGCTCGCCCGGGATAACGTGGAACGCGCGCGGGTTCTGCTGGCCAAAAAGGGCGCCGATTCGCCGAAACTGCTGCTGTATCGGCAGGCGCTGGCCAATGCGTTGATGTCGAATGCCGGCTGCCTCCATGCGGCCTCCGAATACGATGCCGCCGCCCGGCAGTTTGTAGAAGCCGCGACTTTGCTGGAAAGCGCGTCCGACTGGAAAATGCTCCTTGTCGTGCTCGACAAGCTGGCGCTGCTGTACCGCCAGCTCGGCAAACTGACGGAGGTGTTGACGACGATCGATCGGGCATTGTTCATTGCGCGGGACCAGGATATGCCGCAGTATCTTGCCCGCCTCTATGCGGGCCGCGCGTCCGTCTACATCCGTCAAGGCAATGAGCAGGGCGCCAGAGACGCGATCGAACAGGCCTTGCAGGCAGATAATCGCAGCGCCGGCGCCGAAGAACTACTACAGACTAAAGCTGCGCTGGGCGAAGTCTATTTCAATCTGCAAGAGTGGAAACCGGGAATTTCCTGGTATCGCAAAGCGCTGCCCTATGCGCTGCAGTTGAAGGATCATCGGGCGGCAGCGGTTCTGTACTGGCAGCTTGCGTTAATTTACCTTTATACGGAGGAACACGACAAGCGCTATGAAGCGCTGCTGGAGGGTCAGAAGCAGGCAGAGAAGGGCCGGCTGAAGAAATCCGAAGCCGACATATTGGTGGAGCTGGGCACCCATTCCCAGTATTTCGGCAATTTTGCGGCTGCCCTCGATTATTTCCGCCGCTCCGAACGCATCTTCGAAGAAATCGGCGATGAAGTCGGCTGGGTCATGAGCCATTCCTTCCTCGGCCATACCTTTCTGGAGTTCGGCGACCGCCGCAATGGCGAACGCGCCCTGCGGCGCAGTCTGCGCACGATACTCGGGCTCACGCCAGAGCATAAACTGGTCATTACATTGGGCACGCTGCTCGATAAGATAACGCTGAATACGGAGGGCTGGCGCGAAGTGCTCGATTTTTTGCTGCGGGCGCGCGAACTGCATGAGGCCCAAACCTGGGCCGGTTTCATTATCGATTGCAACCAGGCGCTTGGCAGAGTTTATGCAAAGCTCGGCCTGTCTGAACAGGCGGAAGAGCATCTTCTTGTAGCCCTGGAGAATAGCCGGCTCGGCAAAACGAACAATCGCATTTCTTCTTCGCTCTTCCTCCTTGGCAACCTGTATGCGGGGCTCGGCAGGCATCGCGAGGCAATCAAGCTTCTGCACGAAGCGCTGGCACTCGCGGAGGAGCGCAACTATGAAAAGAGTCAGTTCAAAATTCTCGCGCTGCTGCAGGAGCTGCACGAAGCAGCCGGCCAGCCGGAGCAAGCCTTGCTGTTTTTGCGCCGTCTGTACGAACTCGAACAGAAACGCCATACGCGGCGCAACCAGGAAATTGTCGGCAGGTCCGTGTTGCAGCACGAATTCAAACGCATTCGCAATGAACGTGAAGAAGCGTTGCGCGCCGTCGAACACTGGAAAGAGCATTCCGCCGCGCTCCGCCGGGAACAACGCGAAGATGCGCTGCGCATCGAACGATTTAACAATGCCGCTCGCACCTGGCGCGATTCCCTGCGCGCTATGCTGGCGGGCGCAGGCGGGCCTGACGCTGCCGACCTGCGTTCGTTGATCGTCGCGATCGAAGCAACGCTCGAGTCTGCCGACGAAACGCAGCTAATGACAACGCTGGATGATGACGATGCCCACTTTCTGCACGTGCTGCGAGAACGCTTTCCGGATTTGTCGCAAACCGAGCTCAAGGTCTGCACTTTCATTCGGTCCGGATTAGGCAGCAAAGAGATTTGCCAGGTTTTGAATGTTGCCCCGCGCACCGTCGAAACCTATCGTTATCGCATCCGCAAGAAAGTGCTGTTGGATGCAGAAAAGGATCTTAACGCCTTCCTTGCGGACCTGTAGTCAATCCAGGCATATTCCTATCCTGCTCTCCCTCCAGGGGCGCGGCGCAGCAGAAATACGGGGGTCGGCAGCCGTTTTTTCACTCCCGCCCGACCATGTCGACACACTATCCTAGTATGCGAGCAACTGACATCCCTTAGTATTGCATTGTCTCTACGTTAGGGCGTCTGGCTGCCTCAGATTGCGGTTAACCAGGCACGGAGCCGGGCCGACTGCTGGATCTTTTATGCCCACGCCTTCCGTCGCCGGGATTGTATCTCTGATCCGGAGAAAGTGTGTGAAATATCTGTCCGTAATTAATACGTATTTCTGTCAAGTCTTTGAAGATAGCAGCTCCGGCCTTATTGAAGAATAACGCGGGCAACGTCGATGATCTTGCAGGTGCAGCGATGGAGCGTGAACGCATCGACAATACAATCGCGGCAATTGTTTTCTCTTCGATTAAGCCCTTTTTGGCTGATGAGATTTTCATCAGGCGATTATTCGTATCATTTTCCGAAGAGTTCTTTATCATCACTTCACGTCACCCAGCAGGGCGCTTGCCGCTCACATTCAGAGATTTCACTATATTCCGGTCAGTAGTAAAAGTGTTCAGGAGTGCGCCAGTACTTTTTCCTGCTCCAGGTCTCCCGAAATGCCATGGCGGAATCACCTGCTCTCATCGAATTGCGTCGTAGAGTTTCGCAAGCGGAATCAGCTCCGCAAGATGTGGCTGCGCTCGTTAACTACTTGGCCTATATCGACCCGACCGAAGCGTGTCGTTTGACCCAGAGCGCTATCGACAGCAAGATCGAAGCTGCCGATGAAGCGCACTTGCAGTTGCTGCGCTGCCGCCTGGAAATCCGTCGCGGCGAAACCGATCCGGCATCGGTCGCCATTGCGCGCTCGCTCGAGCTCTACCGTCACAAAGCCGACCTGACCGGCACACTGCAGGCGACCGCCGAGTCCGCGCGCATCAATTTCGAAGTCGGCGATCGGGAATTGGGCAATAAACAAATCCGCGAATGTTTGACCTTGTTCCGCAATGGTGAAACAGGGCCTGCCGATCCCGATTCGGTTGAAATACTCCTCTGCTACGCTCCCGCGCTGAGTGCATCTATTGATCTGCTGGACATCCTGAACACAATGAAAGGGGCAGTGCCCGAAATGGAGCCGCCGTCGACCGGGATTCGCATCCGGCTGGCGCGATCGGCTGTCTTGATGCGAGGCTCGCAGTTTGAAAAAGCGCAGCAGGAACTGGCGCAGGTCCGGGCGCTGATCGATTTACACAAGCTGTTTTCTCTTTTGCCTGCTTTTCACATACATCAGGCGGAATTGTCGGAGCTGCGTGGCGAAAGTGATGACGCACTTAGGCATCTGAGCGCTGCCTGTGATACTGCCGCCGATAGTCCTGATTGGCTTTTGCTGCGGCGCCTGCTGTTAAAGCGCGCGCGCTTGTATGAAGATGCGGGCGAGCATCGTTCCGCCCTGGACTGTCATCGCAAGGTCTATGCGCTGCTGAGCAATCGCCGCCAGGAACAGTCCCGCCGACGCATCGAAGGCTATCGGAGGGAGTATGAACTGGAGACGCTCCGCGCAGAGCTCGCGGGCTTACGCGAAAGGCTGCGAATCGAACAACACGAGAATGAATCGCTCCGCGCAACGCAGCAATTCTATCGGGACCGAAGCGCGACGAGTCTGACGGCGCTTGCTTCGCTGCAAGCCATCTTGCGGGAGCAATCAGCTTCCGTAGATGCCGGGCTTGCGCTGCGCCTTCAATCAACGCTGCGACAGATTGAAGCTCTGGCGCAGACAGATGACCCGGGCGCGGTCACAGATGCGCAGGAGAGTATGGCTCAGGAGTTTATCGAACTGCTGCTGGAAAGCTATCCGAGCTTAACAAAGTCGGAGCGGAGATTTTGCTCACTCCTGCGTATCGGCATTGCCGGGAAAAAGCTGGCGGAGACGCTTCACATTTCGCAGCGCTCCATGCAGACCTACCGCCATCGCATTCGGCGCAAATTCGGTATCGGCCCGGAAGAAGATCTTGACGCTTTTATTAAACAACTGTAGTCAACGAGGGAAACAGACCGGCAGACGAGGGCAAAAGATCCCCGGGCACGGGCGCTAGAGCCAGTCCGCCGTTGTACCAACCCATGTATTCGTTAAGGAGCCTGAATGTCGGAGAATGCGGCCGTCGTCCGTTTGCGCAAACAACTCAATTATGCGCGTGGCCTACGGCGGGTTAACGTCCTTTCGAAATTGGCGCTGGCGATTCACACATCCGACATCGTGCAGGCGGATATCCATGCGCAGGAAGCCTTAAGCCGGATCCAAAGCTTAATGAAGCACGTCAGGCCTGAAAACAGGCGCTACGAATTGTATCGTCGCTCTCTGGCAAGGGCTTTGTGCAGTCGCGGCGCATGCCTTTTGATGAAACGGGAGCTGTCGCAGGCCAAGGCCGCTATATCCGAAGCGATCGAGCTGTTTAAAGAGCTCGAAGATTGGTCGGGGTTGCTGAACGCGCTGGAAATTCTGGATGCCATCCATGAAGGAACGGGTGACTACGAGGCCTACCTGGCGCAGATCGACCATGCCATCGCTATCTCCGAGCACATCGGCAGATCCAGCTTCCTTGCCAGATTGCATGCCTGGAAGGCCGCCAAATTGCAGGAAGTCGGCAGAGTCGAGGAGGCCGCTGCTGAAATGCGTATCAGCAGAACAAAGCTGGATAGCTTAACAGTTCGCAGGGAACGCCTGCCCTTGATGACAACGATCGCACGATTTTATCAGGACGCGGGAGAGTATCGCCTGGCGGCCGAATGGTACGAGCAGAGCGCCGTGTTGTCGCGACAGGGCGACGATGCATACAATTACATGGTTCTGCTGCATAATGCCGCTACGAATTACACGGCGCTCAACGACTATCAAGGGGCACTCAGCAGCTATAAAGAATGTGCCCGCATCGCCCGCGAACATCACTTTGATCGCTATCTCCCCCGGATTCTCAGTAAAACGGCCCGCATCTATTTGCGCCTCGGGGACTATGTCAGAGCTCACGTCGTCCTGACGGAAGCCCTGAATATCGCGCTATCCTTGGAGACACAAAGCGATCTGCTGTTAATTACGGCGATGCTCGGAGACTTGTGTGTCAAGATCGGCGATGTACTGTCCGGCAAGCGCTATCTGAATGAGGCCGGAGCGCTTTTGCTGCAGCTCGGCAGCAGCCAATCTCATATTATCGTGCTGGAAATCCTGATCAGGCATCAGTTAGAGACTTGCCCGAGTGACCGTCTGATCGCTATGCTCGAGAGTCTGCGAGACGAGTCCATGCCGCCGGGAATGACCTGGCCTGTTAACAATGCGATCCTCCTGGGAATTGCCTACGAGAAGTCTGAAAATCTGGCGGCAGCGTCAGCGGAATATGAAAAGGCCCGCAGCCTGGCGCAAAACTTCACGCATCGCTGCATTCATGCCAGGGTAAACTATCAGCTCGGATTGATTAAACAAAAACAAGGCCAGGCGGAACAAACGCTTCCGCTGCTGCAACAAGCCTTGGAGCATGCCAGGCGATGCCCGGAATGGAAGATTCGGCAAAACATCGAGAAGGCGCTGGCGGATGAATATGCGAGAACGCAGGACTATCGGGCAGCGCTTAAACACTTCAAGGCAATGTCGAATATTGAAAACAGCAATGAGCTTGCCAACTCGATGCGGTTGACCGAGCGCCTGCACATCCTTAACGAACTGGAACAGACACGGGCGGAAATCAGCAGGGTCAGGGAAGAAATTGAGGGTCAACACACTTTGCGCGAGCAACTGCGCGCCGCCGTTCACCGGCTTGCTACCCGCGATTCGCAACTGATGGAACGATGGCACGACATAAGCACCAGCCTGGCGGCGACTGCACCAGCGGGCGACGCGAAAGTGCAACAAAGTATCGACGATTGTGTAGCTGCATTCGAGAGGGAGATCGGACTATCGCACAAGCAGACAAGTGAAGATGGCTTTCAGGCGCGACTCAGAGCGCGTTGTCCCAGCCTGACAGATGTGGAATGTCGCTTCTGTGCTCTTGTACGAATAAATATCAGCGGAAAGGAATTGTCGCGCTTTCTCGATATCAGCCCGCGGTCGGTTCAGGTCTATCGCAGCCGCATTCGCAAGAAGATGGGAATAGCGCCGGACCTTGATTTTCCGCGCTTTATTCAGCAAATCTGATTATGCGAGCTCTTAGATTCATCATCTGCACTGCGAGATGGTAGCGCCCTCTCCGTATTGCCCTTGATCAAGACCCTCACCAGCAGTGCCGTATCGCCGCAAGATTTGCAGCAGCGTGGCCGCCATCGACCTTTGATGCTCTTCGGCCGCTACTCTGTTGCATCTTTGTCGTAGCATAGTGACAAATACCCCGGCGTAAATTGTCGCATAGTCAATTCGAAAGGGCGGCTCCTTGGGGAAAGTGACGACGACCTGAGGGGGATGACGCGCCCTTTGCGGTCATTCGATCGACCCGCCGGAAATCGGGATCAGGAGCTAACACGCGCAGCCAGGGTTGCGGAGATTCTCAAGCGCAGGATTGCGCTGTCTCCCTTGATGCCCCGGGGGCTCGAGTCGAAAGTGACAACTTTCGATGCGCCGCACATTAGACAATCAAATTCAATAGGCAGGCGCCGGATGATCGGCGGATTCGAAGGGTTCTCAATGGAGAATCCTGCGGGCGGTGCAGGCTGGACCAATTCTCATTGCGAAGCAGAGACAGGCGCGAAAACGCCGATAGTCGCAAATTTCTGCGGAGATCCAAACAGATTCGGCAGCCCAGTTATGCGCTTCGCTATGCCGGCAAACGGGCGAAGACGAACGGGCTGCCGGTCTTTTTTCCGGCTGTGTCGGGCGACGCCGTTGGCTGAGCTTTAGCGTCGCTGCGATAATCTCTTTGTGTCGGAATAATAATACCTGTTGTACCTTTGTCGTAGCACGATGACAGAATTCCGCACCTAGTTTTGAGGTGAAGCGATTTTCGCGCTTTATCGCAGGCGGGCAATTCGGACCAGCCGATTGTTCTCGGCGCGCGCGAGACGAGCCCGCAATCTTTCAACGATTCGATCTCTCGACTACAGTTTCGATCAACATACAGTGATTCCCGAGGATTAGCCCATGCGAATACGTATCAATTCTTCGTTTGCAAGGTATCTGCGACAGTGGCGCAAAACCTTCCGCCGGCTGGCGCGGCTGCGGCTTTCACCCCGGCAAAAGAATGCGGGCACGTCGCGAGGCTTGCGTCTGCTCAAACGCCTGAGCAAACTGACCCGCTTGTTGTATTCCGCAGGCGGACGGGGCTTTGGCACGGGCTTCGCTTCCCTTGTGTTTGCCCTCTCCGGCTTCAGCACTCTTTCCGCTCAAACGCCGGTGATTACAAACGTGGCTCCCACAGCCAATTCCGTCGTCGCCGCGCGAGCGAGCGATATCGGCATCAGTTTTTCGACGACGATGAACCTCGCCACGATCACGGCGGCGAACATTCGCATCTACGGCGGGCAGAGCGGCTTCCTGAGCACCAGCGGCGTTTTCAGCGGCAACCCGGCGCGGGTGTTCAATCCCGACGATGACTTCAAAGCGGGCGAATTGATCAGCGTAACGGTCACCGGGGCTCAGAGTTCCGGCGGTCAGTTCCTGACCGGCGCCACTGTCTATAGCTTTCGCGCTGCGGCGCAGGGCGGTACGGGCACGTTCAGCAGCAGCACCTTCGGCTCCGGCAATAGCCAGGACGTCGCGCTCGGCGATCTTGACGGCGACGGCGACCTGGATGCGGTGATCGCCAACAACGTCGCTCCCCAGGAAGTTTGGCTGAATAATGGCGATGGCACGTTTAGCAGCAGCGCTTTCGGTGAGGCAACCAGCAGGAGTCAGGGCCTGGAGCTCGGCGATCTTGACGGCGACGGCGATCTGGATGCGGTCGTGGTTTCCTCCGGCAATAATCACAACGAGATCTGGATCGGCAACGGCGACGGCACTTTCAGCAGCAGCACCTTCGGCTCCGGACGCAGCACCGACATAGCCTTCGGCGACCTTGACGGCGACGGCGATCTGGATGCCGTCATGTCCAGCGATGCCAACACGCCGCAGCACATCTGGTTCAACAACGGCGACGCGACCTTCAGCAGTACGACCTTTGGATCGGGCCAAAGCGCGGATGTCGCTCTTGGCGACCTTGACGGCGACGGCGATCTGGATGCGGTGATCGGCAATTACAACCAGCCGCAGGAATTATGGCTGAACAACGGCGACGGCAGTTTCACCAGCAGCGCCTTTGGCAGCCGGGGCGACAACGGCGTCGACATCGGCGATCTTGATGGCGACGGCGATCTGGATGTCGTCGTCGCGGCCAGCAGTAACGATGCGCAGGAAATCTGGCTGAACAACGGCGACGCAACATTCAGCAGCAGCACCTTCGGCAGCTGGCAGGGCGGCGGCATCGCTCTGGGCGACCTCGACGGTGACTGTGATCTGGACGCGATTGTCGCGAATGCCTTCCAAGGGCAGGAAATCTGGCTGAATAACGGCGACGGCAGCTTCACCAGCAGCCTGTTCGGTGCCACCAACTGGAGCCGCGACGTGGCCCTGGGCGATCTGGATGGCGACGGCGACCTCGACGCCGTCATTGCCAGCTCAGGTATACCCAGCGCATATCCGCAGGAAATCTGGCTGAATATCGACCCGCCGGCACCGCAGATCGTATCGCTCAGCCCGGCGACGAACGCCATTGCCGTAGCGCGCAACAGCAATATCGAGATCGGATTTGATGCAGAGATGGATCGCGGCAGCCTGACAACTTCTGCCAATACGACGGCTGCCAACCTGATCGTTTACGGCAGTCAAAGCGGACATCTTACGCGCCGGGCCACGCTGCAGTATACCAACGGCAACACACAGGTCGTCATCGATCCGGCGGCGGATTTCAAGCCGGGCGAAGAGATTACCGTCATCGTCACCGGCGCGGCCATCAAGGCCGGGATAGCGCTGACGCGCGCCACCGTCTACAGTTTTCGCGCGGCGGCGGAGGGCTGCCCGCCCGCTTATGCCTCCAGCCCCTTTGGTTCCGGTAATAGCGAAGCCCTGGCGCTGGGCGACCTGGATGGCGACGGCGACCTCGACGCCATCATTGCCAACTACAACCAGGCCAATGAAATCTGGCTCGGCCGCGGCGACGGCAGTTTTACGAGCAGCAGCTTCGGCAGCGGCAGGACCTTCGACGTCGAAGTCGGCGACCTTGACGGCGACGGCGACCTGGATGCCGTCTTCGCCAATGGCAACGGCGAAGCCCAGCATATCTGGCTCAACAATGGCGACGGCAGCTTTGCGAGCAGCGTCTTCGGCAATGCCGCCCGGATACAAACCGGTGTCGACCTGGCCGACCTTGACGGCGACGGTGACCTGGATGCCGTCTTTGCAACGCAGCAGCAAGCCTCGGATGAGCTGTGGCTGAACAATGGCGACGGCACGTTTGTCAGCTCTGCATTCGGGGGCGGCACTAAAGCGAAGGTAGCCTTCGGTGATATCGATAAAGACGGCGACATCGACCTGCTTTTCTCCACCAGTGCCTCGTACTCCCTTTCGGTTCACCTGAATGACGGCAGCGCAGGTTTCGGTGATGACGGTGGCTTTGGTACGGTACCCGGCAACGATATCGCGCTGGGCGATCTTGACGGCGACGGCAGCCTGGATGCGATCGTCAGCAAAAACGCCGCCAATGAGATCCATATCAACAATGGCAACGGCAGCTTTACGGTTGTGACCTTCGGTTCCGGCAACAGCGAGGGCCTGGATCTCGGCGATCTTGACGGCGACGGCGACCTGGATGCGATTATCGCCAACAACGGCACACAGGAAATTTGGATTAACAACGGCGACGGGAGTTTCAGCAGCAGCTCCTTCGGCAGCGGTGTCAGTCGGGATGTGGCCCTTGGCGACCTTGATGGCGACGGCGACCTGGATGCGATCGTCGCTAACAACGGCGCACAGGAGATCTGGCTGAGCGGACCGGGCAGCGGCATTCAGGCGACCCTTGATTTTCTGTCCGTCACAACCAGCGCGAGCGTCACCACGGCCCTGTTAAGCAATGACAGCGGCAGCGGCCTGACAGTGACAGCACTCGGACAGCCCTTCAATGGTACGGCTTCGGTCACGAACGGCATCCTGAGCTATCAGGCCGATGCGGGTTTTGCGGGCGTCGACATCTTCGGCTACAGCATCGAAGACGCATCCGGTTGTACGGCCGCAGGAACGATCGTCGCTGTGGTCGCCTCGAATGAAAACGGTATGGTTAACATCGAATTTGTTGAACGCCGCAAAGATCGCAGCGGCGGCGTACGCGGATTGCGCAGGGCCGCGGCGGTGGCCCTGAGCCCTGACGGCGCATTCGTCTACGCGGCCGGGCGCAGCGATCATTCGATTGCCATCTTTGCCCGCAATGCAACAACGGGCAGTTTAACTTATACCGGTCGGGTGCGCAATAACAGGAATGGCGTCAGCGGCCTTAAATATCCCAATGATCTGGCAATCAGTCCTGACGGTAACAATCTCTATGCTCTTGGATATGGCGCCAATGCGCTGTTGAGCTTCGCCATCGAAGATGACGGCGGCTTAACCTTTGTCCGTCGTCACCGGCAGGGCGAAGTCGACAACGGTTTAACGATCGACGGCCTGTCGCGGCCGCGCAGTCTGGCAATCAGTCCCGACGGTGCCAATGTCTATGTCGGCGGCTATGTCTCGAACGCGATTGCCGTGTTTAAGCGCAATACCGAAAACGGACGTATCGATTATATCGAACGACACAAAGACGGTCTCGGTGGCGTCGACGGTCTGGCGCGGGTGATGGATGTCGCCGTCAGCAATGACGGCAAAAGAGTTCTCGCGGCCGGAATGGCCGATAATGCCATTGCCCTGTTTAACCGCAACGCAAGCAATGGTACGCTGAGCTTTGTAGAGCGCAAACGCGACGGTTCGGGCGGTGTCGACGGTCTGGGAGGCGCTTCATCCGTCGCGCTCAGCCCCGACGCGGGACATCTCTATGCAACGGGCAAATCAGATCGTGCCGTGACGCTGTTTGCAGTTAACGCGACTACCGGCAGCCTGAGCTTTGTCGCACGCTACAAAGACGGCGTCGGCGGCGTCGACGGGCTTAACGGCGCCTGCAATGTCGCGGTCAGCCCCGACGGTCGTCACGTCTGGGTCGCCGGTTCCCTGGACGATGCCGTCGCCCTTTTCGAACGCGATGCGTCAACAGGCGAGTTAGGCTGGCTCGAGCGCGCCAAAGATGGCGAGGGCGGCGTCGATGGTCTCGACCAGACGACGGCTCTCCTGCTCGACCCTTCAAGTAAACATGTGTACAGCGCGGGTTACCGCGACAATGCCGTGGCGGTACTGTTCCGCAATCGCGCTCCCGAGGCGCAGGACGATGCGGCGGGGAGTGTCGCCCCCAGCGCCACTCTTGTCATATCCCCGCTGAGCAACGACAGTGATCCCGACGGCCATTCCATAACGATCAGCACGACAGCCAACGGCACGCTCGGTACGACTACGATCACCGGAGGCGGCACAACGATCGACTATGACGCGGGCGCTGTTTCGGGCCCGGACAGCTTCAGCTATACGATAGATGACGGCCACGGCGGCACGTCGACGGCAACGATCCAGCTGAATATTGTCCCGCCCAAATCGGCGCTGAATTTTTCCTCTACTTCACGCAGCACACCCGCTGCCGCAGGGGAAGAAACAGCAGTCACGGAGTTGGCGCTCTATCCCAATCCGCTTGTGGATGAAGCAAGGATTGATTTTAATCTTTCTTCTGCGACCCTCTTGCGCATCGCGATAGCCGATGTGAATGGCCGGGTGCTGCAAACGATCGATGAAGGCGAGTTCGGCGCCGGACGGCATTCGCTGCGCTGGCGGGCACAGGTAGAAAGCGGCGCGCGTCTGGCCGCCGGCAGCTATCTGCTGCTGCTGGAAGAACTGAACGGCGATGGTGAGCGGACTCGACGAATTGCTCTGCCGGTTGCGCTGCAGCCCTGAAGATAAGCTGCCCGGGGTCGCGCGGCACTGCGGCTCCGGGCACTTTTAGTACGACAAAGATCGCAATCGCTGTCGCCGGAATGTCCAGGGGTTGCTTAACCCTTGTCCACACGCTTCTCGTGGAGGAAGATCACGCTCTTTGGTCCTGAAGCATCGATTCACATGTCACGATGTTCCAGTGTTTTTTCAAATAAGTTTATTCTAGTCCCCCTTTTTGAAAGAGGGGCCAGGGGAGTTAGAAAGACCTAGAGAGTTCAGAATTCCTCCCAACCTTCCCTTTTTCTCAAGGGGAAGAGAGTGCTGAAAAACTTATTTGAAAGATTGCCAGTTTCTGCAGACGGCCGGAATTCACCATCGGCGACCGTTATTACCAGATCAAGCATGCTGCGCAAGGCAGTAAAGTTCCTTCTCGAAACACAAGGTCAGGACAGCTGTGACCCGGATGAGCGCGCATTCGACTCGATAGTCATATTTTTGTAAATTCTCGTCCAAGTCGAAACGATCGCCTCACAATCCCGATCGGACAGTTTTGAGCAACGACAGCATCGTCAAACAGCGCCGGAAAGTCGAGTCCTACCGCGGCCTGCGTAAGATACGCGCCGAGGCTGAGCTGGTGAGGCTCATGGTGCAGGACGACAACCTCGAAGCGCTGGCGCTCGCCGATGATGTCATTCGCCGCGCGCGCGATCTGTTGCAGCGGGCAGGGGAGCGCGGCAAGGACAGTAGCCCCTACGAAGATGCTCTGGCCGGCATATTGAGCAGCAAGGCATACGTTTTGTTTAATTCGACGCAGGAAGAAGAGGCGCTCGTCCTGCTCGACGAAGCTGTCGAGCTGCTGCGCAAGGGCGATAATTTCACCGAGCTCGTTCAGACCTACTTCCTGCGTGTTGCGCTTCTGCGCCAGATTTCGCGCTTTTCAGAGGCGCGCGCCCAGCTGGAATACCTGATTGATGTGGCGCGGCAGTTGGGCGATCACGCTCACGAAGCGGCTGTACTACACGACATGGGCACCCTCGATCTGGCGCTGGAGCGTCACGAAGAGGCCGAAGGCGAATTTGAAGGGGCCCTCGAGCTCTTCCGCGAATTGGCGGATACCAGGAACGAAATAATCACAATGTACCACCTGTGCACGCTTTACGAACACATCGGCAGGCCGGCGAAGGCCTTGGAACAGTATGGACAAACTCTGGAGCTCATGCAACGCTCCAGGGACATCGAGGCGGCGGCCGTCGTCAACCACGCCTGGAATTACGCGCGGATGACCGCCGCCACCGGCCAAACGCGCAAGGCGGTCGCTATCCTGGACGAATGGGTTGCAGTGGCGCAAAAAGCCCGACTGGAAGTTGCCGAAGCCAGTTACCGGGAAGTGCTGGCGGATCTGCACCTGGATTGTGCGGAGTACCTGGAGGCCTACCACAGTACGCTGCGGAGCAAACTCCTGTACGAACGCATCCAGTCGCTAGACGGAGTCGCAATGTGCCTGGCAAAGATCGGGTCGATATTCGCGAGCATCGGCCTGGACGGGATCGCCGACACGTACTTTGACGACGCCCGGGACCTGTTCGCGCAGACCGACAACAGCAGCCGCAGCCCCGGCGTGACCCCCTTGTGTATCGGAATTCTGACGATGGCCATGCACAATCGATCACTTCCCCGGCCGGCGCATTATCTGAAATTCCTGCGCTCACTGGCAGCGGATTTTCCCCATCGCTCGGACAATCGGCGCTACTTCCTGTTGCAACAGTGCCTGGCGGTGTTGGAAGCCCATGAAGGCCAGGCGCAATCCGCCTGCGCCCTGCTGGGCGCGGCCCTGGAACGGACGCTCAAGATTAAGCATGTGCAATATCAGTGCGATATTCGCTTGCGGCTGGGCGGCATTCTCGCTGTCAACGGCGATGCCGACACGGCGGTGGAACAACTGCTAGAAGCCCTTGAACTCGCTCGCAGCTCCGGCCGGACGGACACTGAACGCCATGTGCACCGGCGCCTGGAACAACTCTACGAAGAGCGTGGGGCGGCGGAAAAGGCTCAAGAGCAGCGGCGCAGCGGCCAGGCGCTCCGCGATCAGACCATTAGGCCGCAGATGCAACAAGAACTCGAGCGCCTTCACGGGGAGGCGGAATCCGAGCAGCGCAAAGAAGAGCTGCAGTTGCTGCGAGACAGGCTCCGGACGGCGGAAGAAAACAACGCCGCCTTACAGCGGCTGCTCGATACGAAGACTGCGCACACGACGCATCTGATGACCGTGTTAAACAGGGTTGCGAATTCTTTGCGGCAAAGCACGCTGGCAAACGATTCCATCGTGCGCCGGGCTCTCGGCGAAATCGAGGCCGCCGCCGGCGACGATAGCTGGCAGGAATTCGAGGAAGAAGCGCGCGAACAGGACGATGACTTCATGCTGCGCCTATCCCGCGATTTTCCTGCCTTAACCAGCGCCGAACGCCGCGTCTGCGCGCTCATTCGCGTTAACACCACCACCAAGGACCTGAGCCGAATGCTCAATGTTTCGCCGCGCACGATCCAGGCCTACCGCTATCGTATTCGCAAGAAGCTCAAGCTGCCGCCCGAGGCGGACTTAAACGCGTATATTCTCGGGCTGTGAGTGATACGCAAGGTTTAAGAAATAAGGAAAATGAATGCGATGTCCAGCAGCAGAGCTGCCCCGGATTTTTCTGCGAATCAGCGTGAAAGAATTTAATTAAACTACGGGCGTTCCCGGGGCGTACAGATCTGTTCCATACTTTGTGTAGCGTTGGATCGAATGATGTTTTCAACAACCTCTACCTCAATCGGCTGCCAGCGCCGATCGGCTGTATACTTGGGGCTGGTATTACCGGCGTGAATCGTTGCAACGAACATTTGGCGGGCATTGCTGACAGCCAGACGGTCGGGAGTCGCGCTCCACACAAATGAGTTGTCTTCACCAACATTGATTGGGGCGAAAGGCTTATTACGCCAATAGTCCTTCGTATAACACAAGGTGGCGCCTGCGGCCCAGGGTTTTTGGTCGGCAGGGTAGGTATAGCGCCAGGCCCTGTGCAGTTCGGGGTCGTAAAACAAAACGGTATCCAGGCCGCAGATGTCCACATCATTCGCACATATGGTCGCAACCTGCTGTCCGATCCACCCGGGAGCATACCAGTCATCGTCATCCCAATGCAGGATGATATTGCCGCGAGCCTCGGCACAGGCGCGGTTGCGCTTTGCGCCGAGGCTGGAACTTTGCTCCAGTCGAAAATACCGTATGCAGGGAGCATCCGGCAGGAGCGCCTCCACCGGCGCGAGGCCATCGTCTATTATTACCAGTTCTCGTTCAGCGTAATCCGACTGTAAAAACAAGGCGACGGCGCGTTGAATGAATTCGGGTCGGTCGGCTGTCGGCATTATGCAGGTTGCCAGGGGCGCGCGGCCTGTCGCCGCTTCCCTAATTCTCACATGCTTGTTATTGTCAGGCTCCGCCGCTGCGCCGCATAGCGTCGCATAGAAGGTTCGGTCTTCTGCGGGCAGGGGCGGCTCATCGATTTGTACCCAGCCATTTACATCGATAAATTCGCCGCTCGTGAAAATCCAACTGTTTGCGCCATGCCGCAGATACAGGAAGTGCTCGTCGGCCGGAACAGGCGCCAGGCGTGCGCCTTTGTCCATGGCAGCGGTCATAAAGTCTGTGTCTTCGCGCAGCCAGGTATCGGAGTAGCGCGCCAGGTGGTCCCAGGCTTCGCGGCGATATACCAGTGTACCGCCGTGAACATCGCCGACATACATACGCTGGTGGAGTTCACGGTCGCAGCGCCAGAAACGCCACATGTCCAGATCGAAAATAATTGAATCACGCAATGCGCTTATTTCCGAATGGCCGGCCAGCAGGGGCGCTGCCTGGACGCTTAATCGCCGGGGGCCGTACCAGTCATCGTCGTCCCAATGCGCGATGATTGCACCTTGGGCTGCAGCAACAGCGGCGTTGCGTTTTGCGCCGATACTGCTGCCCTCCGGCGTCTTTATTATCCTGATGTTCTGTCCGTCCGGCACTTCGGGCAGGTCGCTCTCCCTGTCATAGACAATTACAAGCTCCCGGGCGGGATAATCCTGGCGCATGAAATAGCGCAGAGCCTGTTTAACAAAGAGCGGCCGGCCTTTGGTGGGCATAATACAGGAAATCATCGGCAGAGTTTCCGGCAGAGCATCGTTTGCCGGTTCATGAGCCCAAGCCTGTTGTTTATGACGGTATGAAGGGAAGCACATGATAGGTATACCTGATAATGTAATGGACAAATACATTGCAGGGCCGTGTTTCGTATTCGCTGAGCTTTTGCGCCGGTGTAATTTCCGGATTGCCCGTAGCCGAATTCGGGGTGGATGAGTTGATAACGGGGGGACCGTCACCGCCGCTCCCTTCGGGATTGTCGGGCATTGTATAACTGTGCCGATGAGTCTGCAGGGCGTCAAGCTGCGTGGAGCCGATACCGTTGTTTTGGCCGCCTTGAGCCGCAACGCGGTTTTCAAGAGCTCCCTTTGCAATGCTGTCGGGCGGCGACGACTGGGGATGTGCGAGACCGCGCAAGAAGTAGCCGCGGTAGTCCGGTAGTTTAAACCTGCCGTCGCTTCCGCCGTAGAGGTACCCCAGTACACCGAACAGTTCGGGGTACTGCCCGACTTCCAGCATCCGGCCGTCGCAGATCATCCAGCCGAATGCTTCGATCTGCGTTTCATATTCACCAGCCTTGCCGCTGCTGATTTGACCGGCAAAGGTCAGGACGCATCCGACCGGTAGGACCGGCAATTGAGCCGGACCGCCAGGCGGCATTGGAAACTGCGGCAAGAGCATAAAACACCTCATTAACTAACTGCGTGAATATTATTGGCGCATACATCTGCTCGGCCTAAGAACAACAGACAGAATGAAAGGCATGCGATTTACCGTCTTTATTAAGCGAAGAGCAGGCATTGCAAGCAGCCTTGAGAACCTTTCTGCCGGAATGCTGTATGCGGCAGGCCTGATTACAGCAGGTGAACACGGGCGAACATACAAGCGCCATTTAGATGGAAATTGTTTGGTTTTGCCATCGTTCTTGCTATTCGTTAGCCTCTGCAAGCCAACAACACCAGCGAAGTGATATTTTTAGCCCTTATGAAATTCGATATATCATCTCGGTAAATGTCAGTAGGTCCCCGTAAAACATAGATCGGAACACCACCCACGTCACCTCCTCTGCGGAGGCCTGTAGATACTATTCCGCTTCCTGTCGGAACTTTATTAAAAAGCTCTTTACAATGAACATCATTCAATGGTCCAAACTCGCCGAAGCTGGTTGAACTGTATTCCGGCCAGGCCGTAGTTGAATGCAAATAGTCTTTTGCTTCTTCAAACGATAAATTTGTGTTTGCGCGTGTTATGGTTTTTACTTTGGGGATCGAGAACGTGCCGCGTCCGCCTTCGCCATGCGCAACTAGGATCACTTGATTCATAATAATTTCCTCTGTTTTTTTGATTCAGTTTGTTAAAGATTCTCATTCCTGTGCATTGCGCAGGAATGCCGCAGCAGGCACCGCGTCCTGCCAATACAGCATGAATACTCGACACAGAGCGTCGCGTTCCTGCATTTCTCTTCACGGAGCCCGGGAACGAGAGCGTGCGTGAGCACTTAAGAACCTGGTTGAAAGAGCATTGTCAGAAGTTTTTTATGCTGATAGATAAATGGCCTTTCAGATTTTGTCTTAATGCTCATTAACAGTTAACATGCTACTATCGGCCACCGTAATTCTGTCGGAGCCAGTTTCAATCCCACTCGGATGGCTGCCGCAATCATCAGATCGGAACAATCTGCTACCATCCTTGGCGCAACAGTCCAGGTGAAACATACTTTCCGTTAAGACTGCGGTCCTTGCCGATGCCCTCGTGAGAATGGTTAAAGCAATACAGGCAGCTCTTCTCCATCCTGCAGGTATTGCATGGTAGTCGGAATGACAAATTCCCATGCTTCGCTTTCTTCAATAATTGCCGAGGGGGCGGACGGCTGTTCTTTTACAGCAAGGGCTGCATCGGCGACCTGTGCCGTTGCCGGAGCCAGGGCGAGTTTACCCGGCCATACCAGGCCGGTAGACAGGTAATAGAGTGTTGCCGGCGCAAATTCCGGTCTGACGGGTACAATGACGCGGGCAGCTTCCGCCTGATAAAATGTCGCGAAAAGGGAATCGCCGCCGGGGTAGACCGCGGGCGCCGCATGACCGGCGCTGCGATCTGCCGGCATGAGGTTCTCTTCAAAGCTGTACATCATTTCGTTCCACTCAAACGAGTCGCTGATAAACTGACGGAAGCGAATGGCGTCGATCGGCTCGCATGGAGGTGAGACAGCTTCGCGGGCAGGGCCGCCGCGCAGCTGCTCTCCGCGCTGCATGAGCATTCGGATGGAGCTGCGCCGCAGCTCGTGTTTCTCAATGCGCCGGTTGGCCAACTCTGCCTGCCCGGAATCGATACTTTCGCCGCCCATTAGTTGTGTGTAGCGATCTCGCTGCCGTTCGTAACCTTCCACTATGGCATTGTAGGTTTGAAGTTGCCACTCATTCAGTTTGTGGGCGGACAGCGAACAGCTAATCTCGACCGTCGCCAGAAAAGTGGCGGCCGGGGGCGAGGAGGCCGCAGCGGTATCGAAGATTGCCACGGCAACGGTACCGTCCTGTTCCTGCAGCGTGAATCGTTCGGTCGCCGACTGTGGATAGCTGATCCTAAAAGAGCTGCGGCCAATTAAACCTTCAAGGATCGCATGGCTCGCGCCTTCCGTAAAGATGTGCGAGAGGAAGGCCTCGGTTGCCACATATCCGTCGGGAATCGCGAGTTGCCGCGAATCGGCGTGCTGAAATGAGGTGGATACCGTACGTGTCTGCGCCGGAGCCGGGCTTATGTCAATGGCATCGAAACGGGCCGCGAATGCGGCGTAGGTATCGGGATGGATATCTTCGTAGGAGTGTATGCCAAGCGTGGCCGGCGGAACGGGTTCTGCGAGCCCGGTGCCCAGTTGCTTCTGCATGCGGGCCCGAAACTGCGCAGCGGGGTCTTTGATACACAGCTCTACAAGCAGGCGTCGTCCGTACTTCACTACACTGGCGCTGTAGACTTTGTTAATCCAGCGATACACAGCCCGGACGCTGCCGCTGCCGGCGCTGTTGTCCAGCAACGTTGCGCTTGCGTTCTCTGCTTCGTTCCTCGAGCTGATCGCGCGGGTTTTACGCAGCGTTTTGCCGATATGCTGCGTTGCCCTTGCCAGGACGTCACGCGCGAAACTGCTGCCCTTGTTTTTCCCGGGTCCTCCATTGCCCGGACTTAGCTCGCTGCTCCAGCCGCCTGAGAGCTTTGCGCTCGTCAAGGGGCCGTAGCTTGTTGTGAAGTTGTCGTAGCTAGTCTTCAGAATAGAATCGGTCACCGATGTGAGCGTTTCGGAGATTGCCCATGACTGCGCTTCCTGCGTCCCGGTTTTCTGCAAAGACAGGTCCATTGATTCGCGGCTGTGCACATCGTCGACACGACTCAGCGTGCGCTTGCGGTGCTTGCGGCGTTCGCCCGGCATCAGGTTTTCAATGTGGGCCACTTCACCCGCTTCGTAGCGCAAGAGTCGGCAGCGCGTCATCTGTAAATCGCCGGTGGCATAGTGGTGAATCCAGCAATCCGGCTTGTGTTCGGCCGGCGGCGACGTCTCGGCGGGCGGCAGCGGATATAGTTGCTCCGGCAACAGGATGCCGCCAAAAACCAGCGCTTCAACGCTGCCCTCCGACAGGGAACGCTCCGGCTCGGTAAAAAGTGTTTCGACCAGGTGCATCGCTATCAGCGTATTGCTGCAGAAATCGAGCAGCCCCGCATCATAGTCCGCTACGATCGTGAGCGCAAAATAACTTTGCCAGATTCTTTCTTTAAGAAAGCCGTATTCGTATGATTGCAGATAGCGCACTATCTCCATTCGCCCCATGGCAAGGGCCGACTCTATTTCGATGCTCAGCTCGGTCGGGTCGAATGTTTCCCAACTGCGCAGCGCTTCAATGACCTCGGCAAATTCGGCGCCCGGGCCCTTAAGTTGGAGCTGGGACTGTACAAAAGGGGGTTGAAGGTCGTTCCGGCCCCGGATATAGGCCCACGCCGCCGCCTCTGCTTCGGAACGGCGCAGCCCCGTCGATTCCGTCAGGCGTTTGAAAAGTGTATCCAAAGCAGGCGTTAAGGGGCAAGGACTGTAGCCGGCAAAGTGCCGGACAATCTCGCGCTTGGAGGCCGGCGGCAGAGGACGCACAAAAATGTAGGGGAAAACGTCGCAGTCGCCGCTGCTTCCAAGTCCGCCTGGCGGGCCGGAAAGATCGTCCGCCAATTCCGATTCCGCTTGCCTGACTTCCTGATTTATTTCCGCCTCCAGGCTGGTCCCATCACGGGGAATCGGCCACTGCGAGGAAAGTTCACCCAGGCTGTAGGCTCCGAATTCAACGGCCACGCCTTCAAAGTGATACTCATTCTGCATGCCGGAAAACAACTCTGCCCAGAGGGCATAAACCCTGCTGCCCTGGATGTTGACTATGTTTATCAGGCGCAGGCTCCCCTGGATGCGGAAGTTATTCTCATAGCAAAAGTTTAAGTCCGTCGTGCCGTAGTCGGAGACAAAGACATTGTCCGAAATGTCCTTGGGAAAATCGCGCTGCCAGAATTTGACGAAGATACAAACTATGCTGTCATTGTCGTCAAGGCAGAGTGTACATGAGCACTGTATCATGCCATCGTTAAAAGACAATTGTATGTTCTGCGTAGAGGCCATAAGGTATTCCTGTTTGGTCCGCGCGGCGCTTATCAAGCGGCGCACCGAAGTTGTACAAATCTCTTGCACTGATGTTTTTGCCGGCTCAGGACGCCGATTTGCGGCCGGCGCATTTGCGGCTCCGATCCGCATTGCCTTCTCAGGGGCCCCATACCCGCGTCCGTATCCCTTGTAACGAGCTCCCGAAACATTAAGGCGACTTAACTGCATTGCCTCAGAACAGCGCGCTTGTTTCGTGTCGCGCGGCTTTGCCGACATTGCGCCGATGTAATTTCTCCCGCGTCGCGCTGCGCGCTCTGCCTCTCTGCTCCGTTTCCGCTTTGCGGCAGCGTCCGGTGTGAGCATCCCGGCTTATATTCAGTTATTTTTACTTTTGTCGCGCGGCCTGTAACTGCACGATGTGAAGCACATCGTGCAGTATGTCAGGCGGATACAGTCAGGCGCTCCTGTCCCTGTGCCGGAGCAGCTGCCGCTTCGACGGAGCAAGAATTCGGCTTCTTGCTCCTTGGGAGAAGCTATAGATCCTCAGAACATTACAACGTTTTGCATCGTAAAGGTGTAGGGTGTTGAAGTTCTGCCAGGGCCGCCGCCGGTCATGACGATGTCGGCGCTCTTGACACCCAAAAGAGAAAGCTCGGTATTGTTGGCCGCCAAAACAGCCGAGTTGATTAACTGTCCTTCTTCCACCTGCGATGCAACACCGATGAAGATCGAGGGCTTGAACTCGAATACCGCCTTCTCCTGCGGTGCGATCGACGTTTTTTTGGCCAGCAGGTTGCCGCTCTTAAAGATATTGGCGTCGATGGCTCCCAGCCCGAGATTGTTAACCACTTCGACCTCCGTGGGGCTTGAGCTGGTGCCGTCCAGAACAAGCTGATCGCCTGATGAGGTATGTTTCATCGCCCATCGCTGCCCGTTCTCGGCGTCCTTTCTGGGAGTAAAATTGCCGTAACTGTCGCCGGAGGAGACCTGGAAATTCACCGGCATTTCAAAGGGATGATAGTCGCCCTGACCAAGGTTCTGGATCACTTTCCATGCTACCGTGGTTTCTTCAAAGTTCGTCGCCACGTTTTTCTGAAAAATGAGAATCTCTGAATTATTGACGCCGTTCGAGCTGTTGATTACTCTAAGTTTAATGTTCACGGAAAACCTCAGCTAAAATGAATGATTGTTGAAAAGTTGATGTATAATCGGCCGATTATGTTGAATGCATAATTGGATTGTTGGAATGCTGTCTGTTTAACTTGTGCTTTTCAGTCCTTACTCGCAGCCCGCCCGGATTATTATGGATTCAGGCACAGCAATGGCCGGCGAAGCGGAATCGGCGCGGCCGATTGTTCGCTTGTTGTCACAAAAATCCTGCAGTCTTGTTGCCCGAAATGCTGTCTGTAAAAGCTGGGGTTCAATGCCGCATACGGCAGGTGCTATAATTTTAACACTTCGGGAAGGAGCTTAACTCGCTTATGTAGTCCTTATTGAAGTCCCCTGTTTTATAGCATAGCATAACCGGCCCGGCCGTTTGCATCCGGCCGGATTTACAAAGAGAGACTTTGTGTTAAAGTTATGTTAAGACTGCCGCAGCGCAATGCTCCGGCAGGGCCGATTCCCGGCTCGTAGCTTGTGCAATTCCGGTGACTGCTCAGGGCCTGACCGGGAACCGACCGCGCGACACAGAATTATTCGTGTCCATCGTAGTCCGCCGAAGTGGTCATGTCGGACCTGAAATTCACTTCTGTCTGCCTGACGCTATGGTTTCTGGATGGGCGGATCGACAAGCGTAATGTCGTCGGTGCCAAAAGTCCAACTTGAGTCCATTTTCGCAAATCCTACATCTTCATAATACTTAAGATGTACCTTCGCATTGGAAATCCTGAAGCCATCTTCGCTAACGTGGCCGGTTAATCCTGCCGCCAGGTTTGAAACTTGTACATCAACACTATAATCACCAGCATTAGGTGAGACATCGATCCCGTTTACCGGTCCAAAACTCACAGCTTGGTATTCCGCAGGCGTATTCGGTTCGCACACTTTTAATGACAACGCAAACGACTTGGCAATCGGAGTAGATCTTTTCATTTTATATGCATTTAATATCAGCGTCACCTCACAGGTATATTCTTGTTGCCCGGTGAAAGTGTTGGTGATTGGCTGGGGCGGACCGGCAAGTGCGGTTAGATGAATTGTCAGTATCGGTCCCGTGCCGACCGACGCAACTTCAGTGTTCGTGACGGGAGCTACAACCTTGGGAATACTTGCACCGGTCTGGTCCTTCGCTTCTTTCTCTTTGTTTGTGTGGTCCGACATGTTATTAGCCTCAATGAGTTTGATCCAGGATAGCAGTTAATCTGCTCGCGATGGTAAATATATCAGGGGCTTGTGTTCTGAAAAATACCTTCTTGGCCGGGATGTCGGGTATTCATGGACCTGTTGCTCCGGTATATAGCGCATCCAGACAGCGCTTTTTCCGCCTGTTTTCGGCAAAAAAAGCTAGCAGGCGATTTGTATTTTTCGGATTTTCAGGCGTTTTTTACGTTGAAATTATTTCTGGCGTAATATGCTGTCGACTCTTGCCTCACACCGTTGTACCTGATTAAAGCGAAGCGGAAGGATTAGTAATGGGGAACAATGGCACAGCCTGATGATTTGCAGCTACTTGTATCATCCCTCGAAAAATCGGAGAAACGATACTTTAAGCTCTATGCGCGATTCTACAGCGCCGAGGATACCAATAAGTCCATCCAGCTCTTTGATCTTATCGACAAGATGGAGCCTTACGATGAAAAAGTCCTGCTGGAACAATATCGCGCCAAAAACATCGGAGCAAACCTCTCTTCCGCCAAATATGAACTCCACAATCTGATTTTAAGAAGTCTGACGGCCTATAACAGCGGCAAATCCGTCAATGCGGACTTGCGCGAGATGATTTCGCAAATTGAGATTCTCTTCCACAAAGGGCTGTACCAGGGCTGCCGCAAAGTATTGGAGCGGGCGCAAAAAAAGGCCGAACATTTCGAGAAGTATCCCTATGTAATGGAGATTCTTGTTTGGAGACGTCGACTGCTCATAGCCCATGCGGCCGATGCAATGGAGGCGGATCTCGAAGATTTTTACGGCGAGATGAAAATTGCGGTCAATCATCTGCTCAGTAGCGCGCAGTATTGGGATCTTATGGATAGAGTACAGGAAGCCGGACGGCGCTATGCGCGGGCCCGGTCCAAGGATGAATACAGCGCTCTTCAGGCGCTTGTGGAGAACCCGCTGCTGAAAAGCCGCGAGCAGGCGATCAGTTTTGCCGCCCGTATTTCATTCTGGCATTCGCTTGGTCAATTCGAACGCCTGAACGGCAACGTGGAGGATTCCCGCTTACACTATCTGGAGGCAACCCGCGAATTTGAACGGCATCCGCAGCATATCGAAGATCAGCCCGAATTATACAAGCAATACCTGACTAATTACCTGTCGTGCTGTATTGTCCTGAAGAAGTTCGACGAGATCGAATCCATCCTGCAAAAAATTAAGTATCAGCCGGTCAATTCCTTTTATGCCGGTAAGAACCTGGTCGAAAATGTGTATTATCTGGAATTGTATTACTACTTGAATACCGGGGAAATACTGGAAGGCCTGAAATTAATGCCGTCGCTGGAAGCCGCGTTAGACAGCCACGGGGCGGCTATTCGTCCGAACAGGTTCATTGCGATATGCCACAACGCCGGTATGGTGAATTTCCTGGCCGGAGAATACCGTAAGTCATTAGACTTTGTTGTCCGCATTCAACAGCAGTCCACGAGAGTTCCGCGGAGCGACATTCAAAAGTTTGTCGTCGTTTTCCGTCTGATCCTGCACTTTGAGTTAAAGGACTTTGACATACTGGACAATCTGTTCCGAACCAGCTACCGCTACCTCAAGAATCGCAACGCCTATGCCGGCTTCGAGAAGGAAGTGCTCGGAACGGTCAGGAAGCTCGTCAGTGCGCCCGAACGTCGCTTTAGGACCCGAATATTAAAGACCCTCCGGCTAAAACTGGAGCAATTGCTGGAAGCATCCGACGCGGCGGGACGACTCGGCGTGCCCGAGACACTGGCATGGGTCGTGAGTAAAATCGAAGAGCGCAGCATCGTAGATGTATATCGTGAAATGATCCGGGATAACCGGTAATGATTTCGCCTTGGATAAACATATGGGCCGGACGGTCTTACCTTAGCTGTTTTTCAATACAAGGAGACTGTAATCAGTTAGTAAACGATTGGAAGTCTTAATGTGAAATGCGCTTAACTAATTGAGAGTCTGAACCGCATCTTGGCTGCTGCTTGTCTTGTATGTTTAGGGATGAAAGCCGCGGGGTGCGAAAGTGAATGGATCACTATTGCTGATATTTATGCTGCAGGTTTCATCTGATTGTTTCTCTGATCCGGAGAAATCAATGGCCAGGGTAAATGATCTCTCAGTTCCGGATTACAACAATAAATCGGAAATAGTGATGTAGTTAAGTGGGGCGTGCACTTCACATGATACCAAAGTCAGGATCGTGAACCGATCTTATGGAGAGTTATGTCAAAGGTGGACGGTTGCTATCGCAATGGTTGTGACTCGGATCCGGTACCTTAAAGCGGATTCTGCAAAACAACAGTGTTGTTACATATTTCCGAATCGGAAAAGAGTCTTACTTCCTTCACCCCGATAATTCGTGTCTCGCGCATTCCGATGCGATGAGGAAGGTGTCCGGAACTGTCCAAAACAACAAGCCGGTGTTTTTTCAGTAATTGCCGATCCCCGGTTTCACTCTATTGCAGTTGTGCGGCATACTGAATGTGAATTCTTTGTACTGTATCTTGCTATATGCGCACAATCGCTAAGATTGAAATTTTTTAGAGCTCTCCTATAGAAACATTGAGGCAGCGGCAGGAATTTGTTCAGCGGCAAATGTCTAGAGTTCAGGCCGGTATTTCAGATGACTATAGACGGATATCGGCGGCGGCATCAATAAAGTTTACTTGTCTGTTGTTCAGATTGTGGTATTATTATTTTCGTCAATAAATCGTGATGAGCATTCTGGCACATCCAAGCGGTCAAACAAATGACAAGGAAAGAATTCATACAAACCTGCCTGGCATTGGGAATCGGGATGCCGTTTATTTCGAGCATTCTGAAGTCTTGCAGTGTGCATGATGATCTGCGGCCTGATTTCGAACTGAATTTCAAAGGCAAGGTTCTCATTATAGGCGCGGGAGCGGCAGGCCTCACAGCCGGCTATTTGTTAAACCGCTTTGGGATTGATTTCAAAATACTTGAGGCCGCTTCCGTTTTCGGCGGCAGGGTAAAACGAACTGATAATTTCGCGGATTTCCCCATCGACCTCGGCGCCGAATGGATTCACGAAGATCCGGCGGTATTAGCAAAGCTGTTGCACGATCCCCAACGCAAACCCGAAATTGAAGTCATAACATACAACCCGAAGACGATATATACTTATCACGAGAGGAAATTAAAGAAGCAAAATTGGGCAAGTAAATTTTATAGTGAACATAAATTCAAAAACACTACCTGGTACGGATTTTTTGAGAAAAATATAGTTCCGAATATAGGCGATAGAATTGTATTCAACAGTCCGGTAAGTGAGATTGATTATTCCGGGGCAAAAGTAACTGTTAAAAACACCGAGGGCGCAGTCTTCGAGGCGGATCGGGTGCTGCTGGCTCTGCCCCTCAAAATACTGCAGAATGAGAGCGTTACATTTATTCCAGAGCTGCCGGCCGAAAAAACAGATGCCATAAAGGGCATCGACGTGCCGGATGGGATTAAGGTGTTTATTGAGTTCTCGGAGAAATTTTATCCGGACATGCTGTTCACGGAGAGTTTGTCGAGTCTTTTAGATGAGTCAGCGGGTGAAAGGCTCTATTATGACGCGGCCTACGGGAAAAATTCCAAGCGCAACATACTTGGACTCTTCTCTGTAGGAAAGAAAGCCAGCGCCTACACGAAGCTGGCTACAGACCAAGAAGTCATTGCTAAAATCCTTGGCGAACTGGATGAGATTTACGCGGGAAGAGCCGGCAGGACCTATATCAAGCACATTGTTCAGAACTGGTCGAAAGAGCCCTATATCCAGGGCGCTTATGGCATTGACTTTCCGGAATCAGCGAATAAAAGCGCCGCACAGTTATCCAGGCCTGTCATGAATAAGCTGTATTTTGCCGGCGACGCAATGATAGGCGAAGACAGGGTTTCTACTGTTCCGGGCGCCGCTGCAAGTGCGTATCGAGCGATAAACGCACTTTTAAAAGTGCCGCTGCAATCGGCGCAGGGCAAGTAGAGGAATTGAAGATGAGGCTTTGCGCATTGCCCGTAAATATGCCCTGTATCTGTGGGCTTAGCTTTGTGATACAAACGGCCGATTCGAAAACGAAGCCTTAACGCAGGCTGCTGCATGCTCAGCCAAACACTTAACTTTCTGACCAATGAACATTTTCAGATCATCCCGGGAACAGCGACTCTGGCTCTATGCGGGCTTCGTATTGCTTGCGATTTTCGCATCTCTCTTCCTTGGGCGGCCGCTCGCGGAATTGTTCGCCAATCAAAATCTGCAGGGTGCCATCTTCCTGCTCGGAATGATACTCGTTGGTATAAGCATCATCGTGCATGGCCTGGTGATACGTCCCGGCAAAATTGAAATTGCCATCTGGCTGGGCCTGGCGGCGGTCTACACAACTCTCTTTCTGCGCTTAGGCCTTCCCGAACGCAGCCACCTGATCGAATACAGCGTGTTGGCAATTATTATCCATAAGGCACTTTGCGAACGACGTAGTCAGGGAGCTGCTGTTCCGCTGCCCGGAATGATTGCATTCGCGGCAAGCGTTCTGATAGGTGTGCTTGATGAATGCATTCAGTTGTTCCTGCCGGATCGTGTATTTGATACGGTGGATATGATATTTAACGCACTTGCGGCCTTTATGGCTGTCGGGACGAGCAGCGTATTGCAATGGGCGCGGAAGATGTTCGGCAAGCCAAGTTAATTGGAGTTGCCAACTGCTTCGGCATGCTGCACTTAAACCTGCACCGTTTTCCAGGAGCCGCGTCTGAAAAGATAAAGTGTGAATATACCTACCGAAGTCTCTGAAATGAACACGCCCCAGAATACTCCCGAATGTTCCCAGCCGAGCTGGATGGCCAGGACATAGGACAGGGGAATTTGGATGAGCCAGAAAAAGATGACGTTTATCCAGGTCGGCGTTTTGGTATCGCCCGCGCCGTTAAAGGCCTGCACCGTCACCATCCACCAGCCGTAAATGAAATAGGAAAAGGAGAGAATGCGCAGCCATTCCGCGCCTATCGCTATAACCGCGGAATCGTCCGTGAAGATCCTCATCAATGATTCATTGAAGAAGAAGAAGACAAGGGACACAAATATCAGGAAAATCATAGTGTACATGCCGATCTTCCACACCGATGACTCCGCTCTGTCGGGATTGCCGGCCCCCAGGCTTTGTCCGACCAGCGTTGCCGCCGCATTGGAGAGGCCCCAGGCCGGCATCAATGTAAACATCATCAGGCGGACGACTGTTGTTGAAGCCGCGACGGCCTCATTGCCGACTTCGGCCAGGATGCGCATCAGGAAGATCCATGCGGTCATGGCAACGATCATTTGGCCGATTCCGCCCAGCGACGTGCGCAGGATGTTAAACAAGACCTTGGCGTCCCAATGAAGCTGCGCAAGCTTAACGCGGATATGTTTGCCGCCCCGGAAGAGGGTCCAGAGCTGAATCACGACGGCAATACCCCTGCCGATATTGGTGGCGACGGCCGCGCCCTTTACGCCCATTTCGGGAAATGGTCCCCAGCCGAATATCAGCAGCGGATCGAGCAGGATGTTGATAGCATTGGCGATCCATAAGACCCGCATCGCAATGGCTGCATCGCCGGCGCCCCGGAAGATCGCATTGATAACAAAGAGCAGGGTGATAACGGCATTGCCGCCGAGCATCCACTGGGTGTAGTGATAACCATGTTCTACTCCCCATTGGTCCGCGCCCATAAGAATCAGTAAATCTTTAGCAAAAAAGATGCCCGCCACGGCAAAGGGCAGCGAGCAAAGCAAGGCGAGGAAAATGGACTGGACAGCCGCCCGCCCGGCTTCTTCTTTTTTCTTCTCGCCTATCCGCCTGGCGATGACGGCGGTAACCGCCATGGAAAGACCCATTGCAATGGCGTAAATAAGGAAGAGATAAGACTCCGTAAGACCGACCGTCGCCACCGCCGAAGGGCCCAGCTTCCCGACAAAATAAATGTCGACCACGGCGAAGGTGGATTCCATCACCAGTTCCAGGACCATGGGCACGGCCAGGAGGAAGATCGCTCGTTTGAGCGGCACCTGCGTGTAGTCGGCTTCCGTGCCGCGCACGGCATCTTTAAGTTCCTGCCACAGTGATCGCTTTGGGGCTGAGTTTGCGGGAGAGCTCTGCATTGCGTTGTTCTCTTCAGTCATTGTTTATCCGGATAAATTCGGCATTGAGATCTTGTAGAATGGTATGCCGCTTTACTAAATGGTGAACAATCTATTCACGAATAAAGGGCTGCAGAAACACAGCCGAAGAAACAATATATGTTGAATCCTGCATCTGGGGAAGAGATTTGTGGTTCTTGTTTTTTATTGAGTTGGGTGATTCGTGGTGTGTAGGCTGAGGCTTAGTTGTTGCCGGTTGCAGGTGGGAAGACAATAGTCTCTCGTTGTATGGCGGTAAGAGTCTCTGATTTCTTCACTGCATACAAAAAACAAACTTGTGAAATTTCGGCACACACAGGGCTTCCCGACCTTGTGAGCTCTCAGACAGGCCAACCTGCTTGATTGTGACGCCCGCCTTTCTCTGTTCAGTATGATCACCTCGCGCTGACGTCCGTGAATCTATTCCTCCATACACCAGCAAGTACACCAGCAGATAGCCTTGCTGGAATTTCAGAATAAATGTAGCTTTATGATTACGTTTGCAAAATGGCTAACATGATACGGTACTGACCACCCATACCGTTGTGTTTCATTAGCATCCATGTGCTGATTTGTTGTTTTTTTAAGTTTACGGGCAAAAGGAGTTCCTTGAAAACTCTTGACAAATACTCCTCGCCCATATGGGGAAGTAGCTCAATGGTAGAGCACCGAACTTCTTTACTCTCCGCTAATGGCAAAGAGGGTTCCTATTTCTGGGCTTCGGCGGTTGCAGGTTCGAATCCTGTCTTCCCCAATTTTTTTGAGGGGGATAAGAGTTCTTAATAATTGTCTTTGTTTTTGCCCGCTGCCCCCTTGCGTAAAAAGGAATCTGTCATGATGAGTGCAACGCTTCGACTGTTTAATGCTGTTCAAGTTGATTGCAAACAGGGTGAAAATATCCCCCAGGCCGTTTTTGAAAGAACCATCAAAAACGGTTACATACTTGATCCGTCAATCAGTCCGGAAAAGGATCTGTTAGATGCAATTGAGGGTGTAGTTGGTATATCCGGTGATAAAGCAAATGCCGCTTTCCACAAGTCATGGTCGGTGGTTCAGAACGCTTCAATGGCCTCATTGGTAATACAGCAGATAATTCACTATATCACTACTTACGGATTCGAGAAGCTAGGTTTTTATCGGGAAGATGCCGTTTATATACCTCGTGAGATTCTGAATTTGCCGAATATTCAAGATGACATTCCTTTGGTCGCTATCAAAGCGATGGACAAAGATGAAATTCTAAGCAGAATAATCAATTTGGGTGCGGGAATCGCCTTAGCTCAGGAAACACTGGATGATATAATGACTATCATCCGGTTCAACAAATATGACGGTGACTTTGTTGAAAGGATCGGCAATCGAGAATTAAAAGCGTTGCTCCATGACTTTTACGGCATTCTGCCTTCTGATCCAATTTTTTATCTGCGTCTATTGATAAGTAAGCTGACCGATGAATCGCTGCTCATAAAAAATGATAGACTCATTGAAAAACTAAATAATGCAGACGGCAGGCTATTAGATGACCTGCTAAAAAACGCGCCGGAAAACTTGGCCTCCATTTTCTTTCGCTTTAAGCCGATATTTTTGGCCATGAAGTCAATTTCAAATAACAAATCGTTTTTTAATCAGCTACGGAAGAAAGCCAACAGACTTCATGTTCCAATGCCGGAGGATTATCTAAACAGTATTACATCTCGGATTAAACATAAGAATCTGAATCTGGATTGTTTTTCCCAAAAAATTGACAATGCAAGTATCTTCCGGAAAATACGTCTGGCCCATGCCCTCAATTACCGCTTAAGTTCAGCTAGCTCAATTGTCTATCGAGTTCGTAATGGAAGTGGATGGGCCTCTGAATTTAACTGGAGTAGCGGTCTGGAAGAAAATACCGTGCACGCCTTGAACATAATACTAGCTTCAATTGCAGATGATATCCGGGAAAATGTTGATGGAAAGTTGATCTATATTCCTGAAAACATTTGTTACACATTGCCGGCTACAGAAAAACAGTTTACGGGACACTTCCCTACTGGAACTTGGGTTTCAGTTCCGGAAGACTTGATTGTAGGTATTCACTGGACAAATACTGAAAAGCGAAGGATAGATCTGGATCTGTCCTTAATTGGCGTATCCGGCAAAATCGGATGGGATGCAAGTCATAGATCCAAAGAACGCAACATTCTATTCTCGGGTGATGTCACAGACGCACCAGCTCCACATGGGGCATCGGAGTTGTTTTATATTAAAAAGGACTTGATGGAATCAAAGATTCTGATTGCAAACTACTATAATTTTAAGGCCAGTTATCCAGTAGACTGCAAGATTTTGGTGGCACACGAAAACCCGGAGAAGTTCGGTGCCAATTATATGATTGATGTAAATAATTTGATTGCTGCCGCTAACGTCAAGATTTCAAGGAGACAAAGTATTCTGGGACTCATAACAAACATCGAGGGTGAAAACAGAGTCTATTTTGCCAATAGCAGCATAGGCAACTCAATAACGTCTACTAAGAATGAGAATTCCATGCATGCTCGGAGTTATCTTATCGCTAACACTGTAAATTCAATTAGTCTTAGAGAGATATTAAGAATGGCCGGGGCAACTGTTGTTAATACCATCCCGGACGGTGAGTTCCTGAATTTATCACCTGAAATGCTGGATAAAGAAACTTTGATAGATCTCATAAGTCCACAAAGAATTAATGCTAATGCAAGCGATACAAACAGTCACTCGGCTCTTTAGCAATGTTATTGTTCAAAAATGAGCAGCCAGCTAATCAACTCATAGAAAATTTGCAGGTTTTTAAAGAGTCATCCTGAAACTAATACACTCTCTACATTTGGATGGATGCCGTCTTCGGTAATTCTATATTCGGCGTGGTTGGCACGATTTGTAAAACAGTTACAAAAAAGGCGGCCTGTTCCCAGACCGCCTTCAACCTCCCTATAGATCATTCCAACCGTATATCCCCCCCCCCAGTGTACATCAAAATTCAGCCCAGTTCAAAGCGATCAAGATTCATCACCTTGTCCCACGCCGCCACGAAATTCTGTGCGAACGTTTCATTTGCATCCGCGCATGCCTACACTTGAGCGAGGGCTAGCAACTCCGAGTTAGAACCGAAGATCAGATCCACGCGTGCGCCGGTCCAACTGAGTGCGCCGCTTGTGTGATCACGTCCCTCGAACACTCCGGCGCTTTCCGTCACTTTCCAGATCATGCCGGAGTCGAGCAGATTAAGGAAGGAGTCGTTGTTGGGCCTTTCCTGTTGGCCGGTAAAGACGCCGTGTGCGGATTGATCGAAGTTCGTGGTCTTCTCCCTACCCGCCTGAGCCCGGCCACACGGGCCTCAGTCCCGGCCCGACCGAGACTGCCGGTCCGTGGATGCTCGTCAATCGTCAAGCCCTCAGCAACATGTAGTCAATCTGTAGTGGCAATGTGACTACAGTCGCCCAATACCTTTGTGGCAGATAATCGGTGGACAGGTTACGGTAGCTGAAGCCGTTTGCGGTCGACGTGTCCGAACTCTCTTCCGTATCATTGCTGCCTGGTCGGAGGCCGGGTCCTGCAGTAGCGGATTTTCCAAAAGCACAGTGTGAAACTTCGTCCGGACGGCGCCGCCTGCGCGTTGCCGCCGGCACTGTTTTGCCTGCTGCCGAAATCCGGCCTTTCGACCGGGTGACTGAGATCCCAGTAATTCCGGGCTTGTCTGCGGGGCGTAAAGCGCCCGCCCGCAAGAGCGCTGATAATGCGACACCGATCGTGAACTGCAAGGCAAAGTCACAGGCGCAATATGAGCGGCGCAACAAGTGCGGCGCGGCGCGAGCAGGGCTGAGCTCCCTTGACGATCTCGATTCGCTGTCGTATCAGGAATTTGCCCGGCCCTACAGGCTCACTTGCCCTATGATCCGGTGTAGCAAACAAAGAGTTGAAGTTGAAGCTCGGCAGTGCGGCTGCGATGGCCCGGTGCTGATCATACCGGCACAGATCATCCCGATGCTATCGAACCCGCTGCCGGGTTCTTTTCTTCCCGCGTGAACACAGGGGAGCATCCCGCTCCCGGAGAGCGCAGACATTAACAAACCTGTATAAATGTTCGGGCGGCGTGCAAAGCGCCGCGGCTATCCCCTTGTCTTCGCGTGTTTTCCGGCTCACTGCCGAAAGGAAATTCAGGTGAAGACAGAGTAAAAACAAAACAGCAATCTCAAGCGCTAGCAATACGGAATTGAGGAATATGACTTATGACTGTTAACAAAAAATACCGGGACGCTCAGCTTCTGCGGGGCATTCGGAAGAACCTCAGACGGCTCTTCCGTTACGCCGCTATTGCGGAATCGCCTCAGAAGAAGGGCCGTGCGCTGGCGCGCCTGACAAAGCGTCTGAAGAGTCTGATTGCCAGACTGAACCCGTTGATGCGCCCCTTCTGCAAATCCCTGCCTGCCCTGGCTTTGTGCCTCGGCGTCAACGTCTCATTACTCGCCCAGGCCCCCAAGATTAACAATCTGAGCCCTGCCGCCAACGAAACGGCCGCCGCCAGCGACGCGAACATCAAAATCACCTTTTCCGATCTAATGCGAACTTCCTCCATCGGGGCGTCGACCATTCGCATCTATGGCTCGCAAAGCGGCTTTCTGAGCGATGACGGGGCGTTCTCCGGTAATCCGGTGCGAACATTCAATCCCAATGAAAATTTCAAGCCGGGCGAACTAATCTCCGCGACGGTGACGACAGATGCCGAGACATCATTCCTCGGCACTAACATGGCTGCTCCGGCGGTATGGAGCTTTCGTGCGGCCGTGGGAGGCGGTACCGGGCTTTTTGACGAGCAGACTTTGACTGTCCGACGTCACAGGGCGGTTGCCCTGGGAGATCTTGACAACGATGGTGATATCGATGCCATCGTGGCGCGAGGGCCGGCTACCCATAAAGAAATCTGGTTAAATAACGGCGACGCGAGCTTCAGCATCAGCAGCCTTGGCGACAACAGCAGTCGCGATGTCGTCCTGGGCGATTTTAACGACGATGGCTATCTCGATGCGCTAATCGCGAATGAAGGACTGGGCGGCGAGGCAATCTGGCTTAACAACGGCGACGCTACCTTTTCATCGACGAATGTGGGCGGTTATGATAGCTATGGCGTCGATGCGGGCGACCTGGACGGCGACGGCGACCTCGACATTGTTATCGCCAACGACGACCAAGCCCAAAACCTCTGGCTCAATAATGGCGACGGTACCTTTGTAACCGGCACCTTCGGCAGCGGCAAAAGCCGGGACGTTGCGATCGGCGATCTTGACGGCGATGAAGACCTTGATGTCATTATCGCCAATCGCGGCAACAACAATAACGGACAGGAAATCTGGTTAAACAATGGCGATGCGACGTTTACGAGCAGCAGCTTCGGCGGCGGCAACAGCCGCGGCCTTGCTCTCGGCGACCTGGACGGCGACGGCGACCTGGATGCCATTATCGCGAACTATGATGCGCCGCAGGAAGTCTGGCTCAATAACGGCGATGCGACTTTCAGCAGTTTTACATTCGGATCCGGCAAAAGTGAAGATGTGGCCCTGGGCGATATCGACGCTGACGGCGACCTCGATGCTGTGATCGCCAATTACGATGCTGCGCAGGAAATCTGGTTTAACACCGGCAGCGCCGCCTTTATCAGCCGTGAGTTCGGCTGCGGCACTTCCCAGAATGTCGCTCTCGGCGACCTGGACGGTGACGGCGACCTCGACGCCTTTTTTGCCAACTATTCCAGTGCGAATTCATCGCAGGGCAGCATCTGGCTGAACTACAATGACCTGCCGAGGATCATCGAGCTCGATCCGGCCACCAATGCCAATACCGCGGTGCCGGAGGCCGATATCACGATCACCTTTGATGACCTGATGAGCAATGCCACGCTGACGACGGCGAGTTTTCCGCCCGACGGCAACCTGATCCTCTTTGGTCATCAAAGCGGCAACAAGTCGGCCGATGCGCTGCTCAGCTACGGCGATAAAACAGTCAGGATTGACCCGGCCACGGATTTTTTCCCGGGCGAACTGGTCAGCCTCAGTGTTAAAGGCGCGCGCAATGAAGACGGCGCTCCCATGTTTAACACGGAAAGCTTCGACTTTCGCATCGGCGTCGATGGCGGCAGCGGTAGCTTTGCGGTCAGCAGCTTCGTTAGCGGCGATTTCGGCGGCGTAAGCCTGGGCGACCTCGATAATGACGGTGACCTCGATGCCCTCCTGGTATCGGAAGCCGGCGATCACTCCATCTGGCTGAATAACGGCGACGGACTCTTCAACGCCACGGAAGTTTCCGGGGCTGATGGGCGGCACGCCGCTCTGGGTGACCTCGACGGCGATAATGACCTCGATGTAATCGTAATCAGCCGGCTCGAGCAGGCAAATTCCATCTGGTTAAACAATGGCGACGCGAGCTTCAGCACGTCCTTCTTCGGCGGCAGCTCGAGTACCAGGGATCTTGCCCTGGGCGATCTTGACGGCGACGGCGACCTCGATGCGCTGTTTGCCAATACAGGCAATACGGCGCCGGCCAACGAAATGTGGTTAAACAATGGCGACGGCAGTTTTGTTTCCTCGACCTTCGGTAGCGCCAAAACCCGGTCGGCAGCGATTGGCGACCTTGACGGCGACGGCGACCTCGACGCGCTCTTCGGCGGCAGTAACGGCTATGCTCACGAAGTCTGGCTTAACAACGGCGACGCCGGTTTCGCTACCACTACATTTAGCGGTTCTCAGTCTAATGACCTCGTACTGGGCGACCTTGACGGTGACGGCGATCTGGATGCGCTTGCCGCCCTGGGAACAGGACAGGCAATCTGGCTTAACAATGGCGACGGGACATTTTCGACCAGCTCCTCCGGAACCTACTCCGGCCGCAGAATTGCCCTTGGCGACCTCGACGGCGACGGCGATCTTGACGCACTCATTGCCAACGATGAAGATCCGCAGGAAATCTGGCTTAACAATGGCGATGCGAGTTTTGCCTCGAGCACGCAGGGGGCGGGATCAAGCCAGGGCGTTGCGTTGGGCGACCTTGACGGCGATGGCGACCTGGATGCCGTAATCGCCGCTAATTATAGTGGAGGCGTGGGCAATCCGCCGGCCGAAATATGGCGCAATATTTCACCCCCGGAAATTCTCTCGCTGGCGCCGGAAGCAAATGACAAGGCCGCTGCACCGGACTCCGGGATACGCCTTAGATTTAACAGATCTCTCGACATCACGAGCGTGAAGCTGGACGGCAACCTGTCCGATCGCGGCATTATTGTCCATGGCGATCAGAGCGGTCTCCTGGGGACGAATGCCGACCTGCATTTCGAAGAGAATAATACGGTCGTCGTCATCGATCCCGGCACATCCTTTTTTGCGGGCGAGACAATTTCGGTGACGGTCGATGATCCGGTCAATACACACGGCGATATACAGGCCGTTGAATATCACTACAGTTTCGTCACGGCGACAGACGGCGGCTCGGACAACTTCCTTGAAAGCGTCCTCGGCACCTACGACACGCGCGGAGCGGGCATGGCCGACCTGGATCACGACGGCGACCTCGATCTCGTCTCCGTGGTTCGCACCAATTCACACATCTGGTTTAACGAAGGCGCCGCAGGCTTTTCAAATGTATCCGTTAGCGCGGGTCTGGCGGTAGATATCGATTTCGGCGACCTCGACGGCGACGGCGACACGGATGCGCTGCTTGCCACACAAGGCGGGGCCCCGACCAGGCTGTGGCTGAATAATGGCGACGGCACATTTGCGACCTCGACCATCGGACCGAACAGCAATAGCCGCGGCGTCGCAATTGGCGATCTGGACGGCGACGGCGACCTTGACGCCATTTTTGCCAATAACGGTGACAATCCGATTAACATTTTTCGCAATACCGGCGACGGCAATTTCAGCTTCGATACGCTGGGTGCCTTCAATTCCGCGGGCGTCGATCTCGGCGATCTGGATGACGACGGCGATCTCGATGCCATCCTGGCTATTGGTGATGACGCCCAGGTCATCCTGCTCAATAACGGCAACGCCGACTTCAGCAGCTCGACTTTTGGCGGAGGACGAAGCAAAGGCGTCGCAATCGGTGATCTTGACTGCGACGGCGATCTGGATGCCATCGTCACCAACATTGATACCTTGGCCGGCCAGGAAATCTGGCTTAACAACGGCGACGCCAGTTTTACGTCCAGCTCCTTCGGCATTGCGGCGAGCGAAGGTGTTGCGCTGGGCGATTTGGACGGCGACGGCGACCTTGACGCCGTCTTCGCCAATGATGAACAGGCGCAGAACATCTGGTTTAATAATGGCGATGCGACCTTTACGAGCAGCACGCGCGGCATTAGCGACGGCCGGAGTACAGCCGTCGCCTTGGGTGACATTGATGGCGACGGGGACCTCGATGCCTTTTTCTCTAACAACGGCGGCACCGGCAATCCTCAGGGCGATGAGCTCTGGATCAACCGCGAGACGCCCCTGGTCACCATCGAAGCGCCGCCCGCCAACAGCCTAACTGTGCCGGCAAATAGCCTCATCAGCTACAGCTACAGCGAGGTCATGCGCAGCACGACCGTCGTAACTGCGGTTGACCCGGCCGATGCCAATATCCTGGTCTACGGCAGCCTGAGCGGCAATATCTCGACCAATGCCCTCGTAAGCGTCACCACCGCCACGCCGAATACTCTGGTGACCGTCGATCTCGCCCCTGCATTCAAGCCGGGCGAATTGATCTCGATCTCGCTCGGCGGCGCGGTGAGCCGGGAAGATTTAGTGCAGCAGCCCTATGTGCATTCCTTTCGCGCTTCTACCGCAACGGCCTCCGGCTTCTTTGACGAGCAGACCTTTGCTTCAGGCGATTTCCTGGACGTCGAGTTTGGCGACCTGGATGGCGACGGCGATCTCGATGCATTTATCGTCGATGCATTATCGCAGCTTATCTGGCTGAATAACGGCGATGGGACCTTCATCAGCAGCAACATCGGCAGCCTTCGCGCCGTCGCTGCGGCCCTCGGCGACCTGGACGGTGACGGCGACCTCGATGCCGTCGTCGTCGATGGAAGCGTGCAGAAACATACGCTCTGGCTTAACAATGGCGATGCTAGTTTTGCAAGCTCGCAATTCGGCTTCGGCGAGATCAGCAGCGACGTCGCCATCGGCGACCTCGACGGCGATGGCTTTTTGGACATTGTCGTCGTTTCCGGGCGGAGTAGCGATCCGAATGAAATCTGGCTGAACAACGGCGATGCGAGCTTTCGCAGCAGCGGTTTTGCCGACGATGCCGATGGCATTGCTCTTGGCGATCTCGATAACGACGGCGACCTGGACGTCGTGCTAGCCAGGATTTCCGTCCGCAATGAGTTATGGCTTAACAACGGCGACGGCAGCTTCAGCAGCAGCACCATTGCGAATGGTGACAGCGATGACGTTGCGATCGGCGATCTTGACGGCGACGGCGACCTTGATATGGTCTTCTCCCGAAACGAAGCCGAGGGACCGGAGCTGCTCATCAACAATGGCAATGGAACCTTCAGCAGCGGAATTCTCCTTTCCGGCCGTACAAGTGCTGTCGAGCTGGGCGACCTGGATGGCGACGGCGATCTCGATCTTATTGTCAGCAAGTTCAACGAGCCCCAGACTCTGCTCTTCAACAATGGCGATGCCAGCTTTCGGCAGTCTGCCGCCGGACCAGCGCGCAGCAGCAACGATCTGGCAATCGGCGATCTGAATGGCGACGCTATGCTTGACATCGTCGTTGCCAATCAATTCAGCCCGATGGATATTCTGTTCGGCCTGCCGCGGACCGATATTATCGCGACCGATCCGGCAGTCAATGCCCTGGACGTCGCCACAAACGCAAATGTCAGCTTGACATTCAGCGAAAGTATGGATACGGCCACTCTGCGCAGCTCGAGCGCCACCACACAGGCCAATCTCTTTGTCCATGGCAGCCAGACCGGGCAAATCGCCACTAAGGCCACGATCAGCTTCGCGAGCAGCAATACGCTGGTGACAATCGATCCGGCGGGGAGCTTCAAGAGCGGTGAAGAAATATATATGACGGTTACCGGGGCCCGGAGCAGCTTCGGCGTCGCGCTGGAAAAGGCCCTCGTCTACCGCTTCCATGCGGCTGTTCAACTCAGTTCGGACGAATTCGCGCTGCAGAGCCTGCCCGGCAGCTTCAGCCAGGGCGTTGCGCTCGGCGATCTGGACGGCGACGGCGACCTCGATGCTCTCTTTGCGAGCGACAACGGCAAGGGCCAGGAAATCTGGCTCAACGACGGCGCGGGCGGATTTGTCATCGCCAGTCTCGGCGACGGCAATAGTCGGGATATAGTCTTGGGCGACCTTGACGGCGACGGCGACCTCGATGCGATTGTCGCCAATTATCAACAGGCGCAGGAAATCTGGCTGAACAATGGCGACGGCAGTTTCAGCAGCAGCACTTTAGGCGGCCGCCGCAGCACCGGGATCGACCTTGGCGACCTCGACGGCGACGGCGACCTCGATGCGGTCATCGCCAATGACAATGATCAGAAGCAGGAAATCTTTCTCAACAATGGCGACGGCAGTTTCAGCAGCAGCGGCTTCGGCGGCGGTCATAGCCGCGATGTCGCTATCGGCGATCTCGACGGCGACGGCGATCTTGACGTGGTCATCGCCAATGCCGGCGGCGAGCCGCAGGCGCTCTGGTTCAACAGCGGCGGGGGCGTCTTCAGCAGCACAAGTTTCGGCGCTGGTTCCTGCGTCGGCGTGGCACTCGGCGACCTTGACGGCGACGGCGACCTGGACGTCGTCCTGGCGGACGATCTGGCGGCCGATCGGATCTGGCTGAACAATGGCGACGGCAGCTTTGTCAGCGGCGGCTTCGGCGGAGCCGCCAGCAATGACCTGGCGCTCGTCGATCTCGACAGCGACGGCGACCTGGACATCCTGATCGCCAAGACCGATCTCCCGCAGGAGAAATGGCTCAATAATGGCGACGCGACCTTCCGCTCGAACACTTTCGGCTCCGCCGGCGCCGGAACGGCCCTGGCGCTGGGCGACCTTGACGGCGACGGCGCGCTTGATGCCTTTGTCAGCCACGGCGAGGACAATCGGAATGATCTCCTGATCGGCGTAAGCCTGCCGCGGATTACAGCTCTGTCGCCGACTACCAATGCCATCGCCGCGCCGCGCAATTCCAATATCAACATCGACTTCGCCGCGGCGATCGATGAGAGCACCGCGACGGCCAATGCAGTGCTGAACGACGCCAATCTGATTGTCCAGGGGATGCAGTCCGGGCATTTGACGACCAAGGCGACGCTGAGCGCCACCAACGGCAATCGACGCCTCGTGATCGATCCGGCTACCGACTTTTTTGCCGGCGAGCAGATCCAGGTCACGGTCAAAGACGTCCTCAGCCGGAAAACCGGCGCGCCGATGCCGCAGAACCTGGTGTATGACTTTCGCACGGCGGCCGGCGACGGCGACCTGCTTTTTGTTCCGGAAATAATCGGCAGCGACAGCATCGATGCAGGCAGAAGCATCGCCCTTGGCGACCTGAACGGTGACGGCAGGCTCGATATCTTCACTGTTCACTTTTCATTAGACGATATACCCAGAAACACCTGGCTGAACAATGGCGACGGCAGCTTCGCGGTGCAATCCCTGGCCGCAGTGTCGGCCGGTCGCGATGTGAAGCTGGGCGATCTTGACGGCGACGGCGACCTCGATGCCCTTGTCGCGAACAGCTTTGACACGCCCAATCAAATATTTATTAACGACGGCAGGGGTAATTT
>JANQRB010000154.1 GCA_028284775.1 Candidatus Kapaibacterium sp.
GCCGCGGCGTCGTCTGCCGATTTTGCAAATAACAGTATTTCACGATATAGACTGGAGTTAGATTTCATGAAACGTTTTTTACTATGCATAGTGCTTGCTCTCGCAGTCGGGGTAGCAGGCGGCACTGTGTACGGTCAGGTCGTCCCAACGGCTTCCTCGGGAGAGGACTTCAAAAAAGTCGGTGCGGCCGGTGGCCAGTTCCTCAAAATGGAAGTGGGTGCGCGAGCAGCGGCTATGGCTGGCGCTTATTCCGGCGTTTCCGATGATTTGACATCCCTCTTCTGGAATCCGGCCGGCATAGCCCGCCTGGATGGAATAGCGGCCAACTTCTCGTACACGCAGTGGTTTGCCGACTTCTCTCATAATTTCGTTGCTGCTTCGATGCCTGTGGGCGAGCAATTTCGCGCCGCACTGCATGTCGTGACCTTCACGAGCGGCGACATCGAAGTTACGACCGTGCGCGATCCCGAAGGAACCGGTACCTTCTATAGCCGGAATGATCTGGCCATCGGCGCCACCTTCGGCGGCTATCTCACCGATCAATTTTCCTTCGGCGTAACGACGAAATTCGTTAAGGAAGGATTCTCGTCCGTCTCCAGCAGCGGTCTGGTCTTTGACGTCGGCACCATGTACGAAACCGGCATCAACGGCATCAATCTCGGTTTTTCGATTTCGAACCTCGGATCTGACTTCAGCTATGAAGGCCAGGATCTGGTTGAGCAGGTCGAACAGGAACCGTCGCTGCGCCGTCGCGAGACCGACGTTACGGTACTGACAAATCCTTATCCGCTGCCATTGTCGTTTCGCGCCGGAATTGCGGCCGATGTGCTGGAAAGCTTCTTTGACTACGAAGTGGTGGAAGATGAAACGCGCGAGCATGCCTTACTCCTGGCGTTGGATTTCGTAACGCTCTCCGACACGCCGGAGCAGTACAATGTTGGCGCTGAATACACGTGGAATGAGTTGCTGGCGCTGCGGGCCGGCTATAAGTTTAATCATGACGAGCTCGGCTTTTCAGGCGGACTCGGCATCAATTACGTCGGTGGCGGCTTTGCCGGAACACTGGACTACGCACTTTCGACCGTATCGACCTTCGACCTGATCCATCGTATCTCGATTGGTGTCGATCTGAACTGAGATCGGTAGTCGCACGTATCGATAGTCGCAAGTCTGGTGGCGGAGAGAAATCCGCGTTACATGGAAATCAAAGTTGCCGTTGGTGTTGTAATTCGACGGCAACTTTTTTATTGGGAGAATGCCATGACTATTCGAGCTCTCGATTGGAAGAACCTCATTCGTTGCTTCTCTCTTGCTCTCTTGCTGATGTCCGGCCTTGCCATCGGCGAAGCCGCAGCGGAGGAGAGCGATACGAAGCAACTTAAGGTTGACTTCAACGCATCGTTTTTTCGCTATGATGCTACAGATGTCTATTGCGAACTTTGCTATTCGCTGCCGGACTCGGCGCTCAGCTACCGATTTGAGGAAGGGCGCTTCCTCGGCGAATTATATATGGCTGTGGAAGTTCGGAACAAAACCAAATCCTACTTCGCTCAGGAGTGGATACTGGAAAACATCAGCGACTCGGCGGTAACGAAGTACACCAATGACATCAATGGCATCAAGACATTTTTGTTGCCGCCGGGTACCTATGACATTTCGATTGTTCTGATCGATCTTGCGCACCGCGACAAGCGCGACACCATAGTGGCGCCGATGCTCGTTCCCTCGTTTCCGGATGATCGCGTCGGGCTGAGCAGCATCTGCCTGACATCAATGCTGCGTCACCACGTTCCGGTGCTCGATACGGCGATAAACCCTGCCTACATTAAGAATTCGTTTGTGGTCATTCCCAACCCGAGCCTTATGTATGGCGGAACGATGCCGCGTTTAACATTGTACGCCGAAGTTTACAACGCCTTGAAGTTAATGCCGGAAGGATTTGTGCAGCGAACGACGATCTCAAGTTCGGCCGGTCACAAGGTCTACGAAAAAAACACCGAGCATACCTCTGCTGCCGATGGCCAGGTGCTGCACGCTTCGATAGCGATCGATACCTTGCCAAGCGGCGTCTACAATGTTAATATCGAAATTCTTGATCGAGAAACGAAGACGATGCAAGTACAGAATGGAAGTCGCTTCTATGTCCTTAATCCGGAGCGGCCGCCCTTGCCCGAGCAGGTGGCGGTGATCAGCGAGCTCTTTGCCAAAAGCGAATTTGCCACGATGACGCACGAGCAGTTGCAGACGGCTCTTGGTCAATTCAAAATTATCGCGAGTGCTGACGAACTGGCAATCATCGATGGTCTGAAAGATGACCGCGCCATTGCGCTTTTTCTCTTTCAACAGTGGCAGGCCCGCGACCTGGACAAGGAAACGCTTGTTAATGAGGAATGGGAAGAATTCAAACGCAATGTCGAATATGCCAATACTTATTATTCCAGTCTCTTACACGAAGAAGGCTGGCGTTCGGATCGCGGACGGGTGCTGCTGCGTTATGGCCGTCCTGAAAACATCCAGAGTTTTCACTTTCAGCAGAACGCGCGGCCACACGAGATCTGGACCTACACACAGATACAGGGGGGAGTTCAGTTTGTCTTTGTCGATATTGGCTCTTACGGCAATTTTTCCCAGGTTCATTCGACAGCTCAGGAGGAAGTAAGCGTTGCTAACTGGCGCGAGCGATTTGTGGACATCATGCGTGATAATCAATTCGACGGCAACGCAATTCGAAACTGATATTTTTCGGACGGACGCCACTGGCACAAATACTTGAATGGGGGCTGGCGCAACTCCTGGCCGGAGCGGGCATCGCGAGCCGATCGATGAGTCGGGCAGGGCGGCTGCGCTTTGGACGCCGAATCGGTGGGCTGCTGCAAGGACTGGGAAAGCGGCGCCGTGATATCACGCGCGAGAATCTCAGGCAGGCCTTTCCGGACAAGTCGGAAGAGTGGGTCCGGCGGATTGCCAGAGCCTCCTATGATAATCTCGGGATCACTTTAGCCGAGATTATGGCATTCCCGCGCTATCGGTCTTCCAACATCGGCGAGTTCATTCGCTTTCATAATCTCGACCTGATCGAAGAGAATGCCGCCAAAGGGCAGGGTGTCATCCTCTTATCGGCGCATTACGGCAACTGGGAGATACTTGCCTATGCACTGCCCTACATCACAGCGGTACCGGTATCGGTGATTGTCAAAAACCAGCGCAATCGGTTTACCAATACCATGCTGCACGAGTTACGCGGCGGCAGCGGCAACCGCCTGCTGCCAATGAATGCCGCCGCCCGCGCCATCGTAAGCGGTCTGCGTAAAGGCGAGGCGGTGGCATTGTTGGCGGATCAAAGCGCGCAACCGCAGTCCGATGTGTTTTTGCCATTCTTTCACCGCCCGGCAGCCGTTTATAAAGCGCCGGCAGCAATGGCGCTGCGCTATGGCGCTCCGGTTGTTATGGGCTTTGCCGTTCGCAATCCCGACGGCAGCTATGATGTGGATTTACAGCAAATTCCGACGAGCGATTTGTCGAACACACCGGAGGGTATCCTCGAGCTGACCCGTCGTCATACGGCCCACCTGGAAGAACAAATCCGCCGCCGCCCTGAACTGTGGGTATGGCAGCACCGCCGCTGGAAGCACAAGATGCCGTCGCAGGCGGAGCTACATCCGTGAGACGTGCCTCGATTCCCGCCTTGAACTCACTGCGGCATGTAGCGCTATTGCAAACCGCATTTATCGGCGATGTTGCCTTGCTGGCTTACCTCGCCGAGGCGCTGCGGGACCTGGCGCCGTCATTGAGAATTAGCCTTATCACCCAACCGCGGGCCGCCTCGCTGGCACAATGTTTCAATGCTGTCGACGCGGTCAGAATATACGACAAACGCGCCGCGCACAAAGGTCTTGCAGGCATGAGAGTCTTTGCCGACGAATTGCGACTGGAGCAAATCGACTGTATCCTCACACCCCATCCTTCGCTGCGCTCGGCACTTCTGACCCGGCTGCTGCGTCCGGCGATCGGAATTGGCTACGACCGCTCCGCCGGCGCCTGGCTGTTTAGCCGGAGAGTCCCGTATGCCAGACACCTTCATGAAGCGGATCGGCTGTTGCGATTACTGTCGGTGTTTCCGGAGTATACCAAGATTCCGGCTGACGCTTCGCAGATTCGACCGCACATAGAAGTCGGCGCCGCGCAAGCAAGGGCGGACGCTCGTCTTGCGGCACTGGGCCTCCATACCGACAGAGCAATGGTCGTCTGCGCACCCGGCTCCGAATGGGCGACGAAGCGCTGGCCGGAGGACCGGGTGGCGGCCTGTCTGTCGGCGCTCAATCGCTTGGGGTATCAAACGCTTCTGATTGGCGCCGCAGGCGATAGCGCGCTGGCGAAGCGCATTGCGGAGGTCAGCCGGACACCGTCATTAGCCGGCCAGACATCGCTGGCGGAAGTACTTGGCATTTTGAATCGCGCCCGGGTCTTGATCAGTAATGACAGCGCCCCCGCGCATCTTGCGGGCCTGGTCGACTGTCCGGTTGTCGCTCTCTTCGGGCCCACTGCCCCGATCTTTGGCTTTCGGCCGCTTCACCGACCGAGTATTGTGCTGGAAAACACATCGCTGACCTGCCGACCATGCTCAATTCACGGCGGTGCAACCTGTCCCCTCGGTACCCACGAATGTCTGCGCTCGATTGAGCCTGATAGGGTGCTTGCGGCGGTTCAGTCCCTTCTCGGAGAGGAAGAACAGTCCTAAGAGAGATCAGGCAAGGCGCCATTCCGATCGTTGCGACGATTATTGGCGTCGCAACGATCGGCCGGTACGTTCTCGCCTCCAAGGGTCGCCATTCGATCGCAGGCAAGGGCTGACAACATTTTTCTCCGTATTTTTGCCCCGATGTCGTGTTTCGACGGCGGCGGGCAGAACATAGATTATTCGGGAGCGAAGCGAATTGCTGGACGACAAAGTTATACTCGCTGAAGCCCAGCGAGTCTTACAGGAAGAAGGAGCAGCCCTGCAACGGGCTGCAACGAAGATTACAGACGACTTTGCGCGTGCCGTCCGTTTGCTGGCCGACGCGCCGAAAGTGATTGTGACCGGGGTCGGAAAGTCTGGGCTGGTGGGACGTAAAATCGCAGCAACGCTTGTAAGTACCGGTACGACTGCCGTGTTTTTGCATCCGGTGGAAGCTCTCCATGGCGACGTCGGTATTATCGGTCGGGGCGATGTAGCGGTCCTGCTCTCCAAGAGCGGCAGCAGCGATGAATTGCTCCGGCTGTTTCCCGTGCTGCGCAGAGCTGAAATAACAACAGTCGGTATCCTCGGCGCTAAGGATTCGGCCCTGGGTCGACTCGTTGACCTAAGCCTGGACGCCTCGGTACAACGTGAAGCCTGTCCATTAAGGGCCGCTCCTACCACCAGCACGGCGGTTGCGATGGCGCTTGGCGACGCCCTTGCCGTTGCGCTGATGAAGCTGCGTGATTTTACGAGCGACGAATTTGCGCTGCGTCATCCACTAGGGCAGCTCGGCCGAAATCTCAGCATCTATGTCGGCGACATAATGCACAAGGGCGCTGCGCTGCCGCTTGTCGAAGCCAGCACAAGTTTCCGAGAAGCTATTATCGAGATGACGGACAAGGCGCTCGGCTGTGTGGGTGTTGTCGGTCCGAACAGGAAATTGCTCGGGCTGATTACCGATGGTGATGTCCGCCGGACACTCCAGCATCACATCGACATTCGGCCGCTGCGTGTTGAGGATGTTATGACGACCAGGCCGGTACTGGCTCGGACTTCGATGTTGATCGGCGAAGCATTGTCGCTGATGGAAAACCGCGAACGGCAAATCAGTGTTCTGGCGGTAGTAGACGAAGAGGGCTGTTTCATTGGCCTGATTCGTGTGCACGACATCGTGCGAGCCGGACTGTAGTTTCGGCTTTCTTATTCCGAAGATCCGTCTGATTCCGTGTGAGCCGTCACGGTCTCCGGCACGGCTGGCGTTTCCGCTTCAGCTTTACGCTGGCGCCCCGGCGTGAAGATGCGTTTGTTAAATGCAAAGATACCCTGGCTGTTGATGCGCACATTTGGCAGCACCGTCCCTTTTTTGCCGAGCGGCTCGACATTTTCGCCATTAAACACGAAGCGAAGGCCGCCGGCGTTGCCGAGTGTAAGCTTGAAATGATCTGTTGCCGACCAACGATGTCGATCGCCGGCCTTGAGGGTGCCTTGCCAGGTCGTTTTACCGTCGATTAACACAGAAAGCCAGGTCTCATGCTGCGCTACACCGTCCAGAACCAGGCTGTCGGACTGTACCGCTGCGTGATACTCTGTGGCAGGCTTCACCTGTTCACTATCGATGCCGGCCCGAATGTGCAGCGGAGCGCCGACCGTGCCGCTCAGTTCGCTGCCGTCCGCTTCGCCGCTCTCGCCGCGGTCCATCTGAAAATAAATGACCACGACAACGACTGCGATCGTCAGCGCGGCATAGACTACCTTGGTAATGACAGAAGTAGCCGGGGCGGTAAAACTGGAGTTAAGGTCTTGCTTAATGTACTTCTTGAGCGTGGAACTGCCGTTGCGGGGTGTTTCGATGAAAAGCGGTGATGCGCTACCGTTATTGGAGCGCCGCATAAAGGCTTCGTTAATTTCGTCCTGGATCTCTTCTTCGTTGATTTTCAGGTATTGTGCATAGCGTTTAACGAAGGACTTCATATAGGGCGCCGGCAGCGACTCCCAATCTTCATTTTCAATTGCCTGAAGAATATTGGAGCGAATGCTGGTATGCTGCTCGACATCACGAACGGATATCTGCTGCTGCTCCCGTGAGCTGCGCAATGTTTCTCCCAGAGAACTCATAAGATTTCCGGCAACGGATTGATAAATAATCAGTTCTATGTTTGAGGGGCCGTCGCGAAAATTTCCGCATATACTTCGCCTTTTATATGCTTGTCACGAGGGCATATACGCTGAAGAGTAGGACCCGAATCTACTCATTCCGTACTCAGGGAAAGACACTCCGTAATTGCGCGCTGATGCCACTGACCGCAAGATGCGGAAGGTAGCGGGAAAGATATTTATTAAAATAACGAATACCAAGAAAAAATGCTGCGACTGTCCTTTGCCGGCCGCAGCTATTACATTTTTCCTTCCGACCCGCCGATACTGTTCCAGACAAGGCAAACCCCGGCCTTGTTTCAGCGGGCTGGGCCGCCGTCGCGATTGCGCGAATCGCAGCGAGCTGCTATATTGGCAACAGCCGCTTGCTCTGTTACAATCCAGGCTCTACCGACCATGGGTATCGATCCGAATGTTAGTATTCGTGCCGCCGCCGCCGCTGTTGCGCAGGACGGCAAACAAAACCGGCCGGCTTCATCGCGCTCAGGCGGTCAGTCATTTAGGGTTGGTGAGATACTGCGGGGTACGATCGTCGATGTAGCGGGGCGCGGTGCGGCACGTGTTGAGCTGCCGAGTGGCGAAGTCTATGCGCAGGTGCAGTCGCAGAACCTGCGGCGGGGCGACAGCCTGCTGTTCGCAGTACAGGCCACCGCTCCGAAGTTATTGCTTCGGGTAGAAGCTATCCCCGTGGCAATTGGAGACCGGGAAATGCCGGCCGCTGAAATCTTACGCATGCTCGGTCAGCCGACAACACCCCTCAACCTGGAGATTGTAGCATTTTTGCGCGAAGGGGAATCCCTGGTTCGCGTCGATGTAGTCCGCGATCTGCAGCAGGCCGTTCAGGGGCTTCGCCAAACCGATATTGGTGAAATGGGATTACGCGACACGCTGGCCGTGCTGGCCGCGATGCGGAAGGTTAACATTCCGCTGCAGCCGGAGTTCTTCGCGCGGATGCGGCGTGTGCTGGGGGGAACGCTTAACATTGCCCGGGATTTGCGGGAGTTGGACCGACAGGGCGGCACGCTGTCTTTGACGCATCCGCCCATCGCGCAGCGCGCCCAAACGCTGTTTCAGGATGCCCTGTCGAATTTTAAGCAGTTCCTTGGCATGTTCGGTATCAAGCCCCTGCGTGCCGAGCAGCCGCAAAGCTTGTACGAGCTGCTGCATCAGTATCTCCAGCAAGTTGAGGCATCACCGACAACAGCGGCCACCCGCCAGGTGCTGCAAATGACCGTTGCGCTTATGGAAGCGCTGGAGGGGCAGCACTTATATAATATACATGCCTCACGAACCGGCGGCAGTCTGCTTTTTAATGTTGCCTTACCTATCGGTGATTCATTACAGGCAGCGACGATCGAAATCCACCCTCAACTTCAAAGCGATCGTCACGGCAGCGTCCTCAGCAGCTTTCGCGTTCAATCGGAATTGAGTGCGCTCGGCCGGGTCGCGGCTTCCGGTACCTCACTCGGCCCTAATCTCAGCATCACGCTCCTGGCGGATTTGCCGCAGAGCGCTGCCGCTCTTGCGCGTTCCCGGGAGCAGCTTGTTGCCACATTGCAGCAGTCGGGGTATCACGTCCGCAGCCTTACGGTACGACAGGGCGATACGAGGGGCTCGATACCGGGTGCGGGCGGGGCTGCCGCCGGCGCTAAGCAGGGTGTTAATATCGTTGTCTGAAGCGCTCCCTGTCCACCGCGTTCAATCCAGCGGTATTCCTGCCGGGAAGTTCTGCGCAATTTTGTAAATTATGCGTTTACCGAATTGTGATGTGAACAACAGCAACTGCAATGTATCCGTGAAACTATCCTTATTGATTTCGCCGTTCAAGGCTGCGGTTACGCGCCTTTCCGCCCTGCGTTATTTCGTCATCTTTTCATTACTGGCCGCTTTAAGTTGCGCGGGAATGTCTTGCCAGGGGGGCGGACGATCGCTGCAGGAACCACCGGTGCCTCTGACGATGGAACTCGAACGCTCGACAGGCGGCGGTACCCGTCTTTCTGTGCGTATCGAAGGCATCGGAGACGAAGACAACGAAGAGCTCGGCTTTGTGCGCAATATTTTTGCCGTTCATGCTTTGCTGGTGCACCCGGAAACGGGACCGATCGATACTTTTGATGTCCAGACAGTCGCCTATGCCGGTATGTTGTCCAAGGAAGGCCCTGATTCACTCATTATCACCGGAACTCTGCACTGGGAGAATACCGAAGCCGTCGAATATGACGGTCTCGGCGTTGAAGTACAGATTACCACGGTGGACAAACAGACCTACGGCGTCTGGCGCGAATTCGCCTTGCCGACCGAATCAGATGAACAAAAGTCATTTCCCGGAGTAGTGTTCACGCCCAGTGTTGAGGACCTGACGGATTCTTCGGCCGTGTTTGTAGCTCTTGCCGAACGCAAACGCAACATCAACGGCGAACACTTTCCCAGCTCGGAATTTTTACGGGTGGAAATCGTCGACCGGGACGGAGCAATCCTCTGGAGCTCCGCGAAAGGTAAATTGTTCAGCAACTCTTACAATCTGGTCTTTCCTATGCAGAAGGGACAATTTGAACGCTACGAGTTGACCTGGAACGGCCGAACGAATGACGGTGCTCCGCTTGCGCCGGGTCAGTACAAAGCGTACCTTAGTCTCATCGCCAAGCCGATACCCTACACAGATTCACTTACTTTTATCTGGAATTCAGCGAATGACTGAAACACAAGCAATGAAGCGGGCATTGCGCTTGGCGCTGCGGGGTTCGGGGAAAGTGAGCCCCAATCCGCGTGTTGGCTGTGTGCTACTAAAAAATGACCGGGTGATCGGCGAAGGATGGCATCAGGCCTACGGCGAGGCTCACGCCGAAGCCCATGCGATAGCGAATGCAAGCGAAGATGTCGCCGGCGCAACGCTTGTCGTAAATTTGGAACCCTGTGCCCATCAGGGCCAGACGCCGCCATGCACCGATATGTTGATCGAACGGCAAATCGGCCGCGTGGTAATCGGCATGACAGATCCCAATCCTGATGTCGAAGGCGGCGGCATCGCCAAGCTTCAGGCGGCGGGCATCGAAGTCGTTAGCGGCGTCCTTGATGACGAATGTCGCTGGGTCAATCGCTTTTTCAGCACATTTGTCACACGCAAGCTGCCTTACGTCATCGCCAAAGCCGCGCAGTCGGTCGACGGCTGTATCGCCACCACGTACGGACAGTCGAAGTGGATCACCTCCGAAGAGAGTCGCAAACGCGGGCATCGTCTGCGCAACGAAGTTGATGCGATTATCGTGGGCGAAACAACAGTCAAAAAGGATGACCCCGAGCTGACGGTGCGGCTTGTTAAGGGACGCACGCCCAAGCGGGTCGTCCTTGACGCCGACCTCTCTCTGCCACTTAAAGTCAAGTTGTTCTCAGGTCCGGATCGTAACGAAACGATAGTTTTCAGTAGCCAGAAAGCGGTGAAATCGGTAAAGGCAAATGCATTAACATTGAGCGGCATCACACTAATCGGCGCGGAGCAGATCACGGATGGAATGATCGATGTCAATGAAATACTGGGCAAGCTGGCCGAACGCAACATCACCTCGGTACTCGTGGAAGGCGGCGCGCAGGTTCTCTCCAGCTTTATGAAGGCGGATGTCGTGGATGAGCTGCAACTCTTCGTCGCTCCGATGGTGCTGGGAGGGGGACTGCAGACTTTCGGTCAGTTACAGGTGCCGGCGCTGCGCCAGGCGCGCAATTTTGACTACAGTTCGGTTGGTCGCAGCGGCGACGATATCCACGTCGTTGCCGTTCGCCGACGAGACGCGGTACAGGGCGGTCCGGCGAATTAATTTCGTTGGGGAATCCTCCCGCCTTTCGTATCTTGCGGCTTGTTTTTTTCGATTTTCAAGGCAAAAATTACGCGGGGCATACGGTTCTCCGTCAGAGTAATCGCCGGGCCCAAAGAGCTCGTCGAAACCAGTGCGGGCACGAAGATCGGTGGCGCTGTCTGATCATTGAACCGAATTATTTATGTGCAGGTTTCTTGCATACATCGGACCGCCGGTCAAGGCTGAAGACTTGTTGTACAAGCCCAAGTATTCGCTTGTGGTGGCGCAGAGTATGCACGCCGAAGAAATGTCGGTGATGGTCAACGGCGATGGTTTCGGCATTGGCTGGTATGCGCCGGAGATCGACAACGAACCATGTGTTTTTCGCAGCGTCAAGCCGGCGTGGAGCGATGCCAACCTGCGCAATCTCTCGCGTAAAATCTACTCGCCGCTTATTTTTGCTCATATCCGCGCCGCATCACCCGGTTCTTTGGTGGAGGAAGTGAATTCCCATCCCTTCGAGTGCGGCAGATTGATGTTCATGCACAATGGCCTGGTAGGTGATTTCGCCAAGATTCGGCGCCCGCTGCTACGGCGTCTGAGCGACCGCGCCTATGATGCCATTCTCGGATCGACCGACTCGGAGCATCTCTTCGGCCTGTTTCTTAACCACATCGAAGATCCCGACGGCGACGTAACCTGCGATGAAATGCGCTATGCTATGAGCAAAATGCTGGAGGATTTCAGCGAGTTGCTTGTCGATGCGGGCGTCAAAAGCCATTCGTACCTTAACATTTGCGTCACGAACGGCAGCAGCATCGTTTCGATGCGTTACACGACGAATCCCAGCGTGCAACCGGCGACACTATACTATATGTACGGTCGGGAATATCATTGTCGCGGCGAATATTGTGTCATGGAACCAAGTTCCGCCCAGCCCACCAGCATTGTGATCGCATCCGAACCTTTCACACTGCGTCGCTCCGACTGGTTTAAAGTCGGGCGCAACACAATGATGGTGATCGATGAAACGCTGCGGATTCATTTTCACGATATAATTTTACCGGTGGAACGCAAGATGTTCGAACCGGTTCAGGTTAAATGAACACGGGCGATTGCGGGTAAACGAACCCGAAGCTATTAACGAGTATATCCGAACCTATGCTTGAGCTGATACCGCTAGTACCTTTCCTGCCCCTGGTTGGATTTGTCGTTCTCGGTCTTTTCGGCAGCAAATTACGCAACGAACAACTCATCGGCTGGCTTGGCAGCGGTACGGTGCTGTTGTCGTTTTTGCTGACTCTCGGCATTTTCTTCGAGCTGCTGGGAATGCCGCCCGATGCTCGCGATGGCCACGTTGTCCAGGTCTACTCCTGGCTGGCCGCCGGCAGCTTCAGCGTCGACATCGCCTATCTCGTCGACCCCCTGTCCCTGGTCTTCACCCTTATCATTACCGGTGTCGGCTTTCTGATTCACGTCTATTCCATCGGCTACATGCACGGCGATGAGGGCTTCTTCCGCTTCTTCGCTTACCTGAACCTCTTCATCTTTATGATGCTCAACCTGGTGCTGGCCGATAACTTCCTGCTGACCTTCCTCGGTTGGGAAGGAGTAGGGCTAGCATCCTATTTGTTGATCGGCTTCTGGTATAAACGCAAGTTTCCCGGCGTGGGACTGGTCTGGACCGGCGATGCCGCCCGCAAAGCCTTCATCGTCAACCGTGTCGGCGATTTCGGTATGCTGGTCGCGATGTTTATCCTGTTTACTCTCTACGGCAGTCTGAATTATCTCGAGCTCGATGCCGCCGGACCTACGCAAGCTGGTGAATTGCTGACGATAGCAACGTTGCTGCTTTTTCTGGGTTGTTGCGGTAAATCGGCTCAGATTCCGCTTTTCGTCTGGCTGCCCGACGCTATGGCTGGCCCTACCTCCGTTTCAGCCCTTATCCACGCTGCGACGATGGTTACATCCGGCATTTTCCTGATTGCCCGAAATGCCACGCTTTTCGCGCTGTCGCCGATAACGATGGAGATCGTCGCGATCATCGGTATACTGACCGCACTCCTGGCGGCCACAATGGGCATCTTCCAAAATGATATCAAAAAAGTACTGGCATATTCAACCGTCAGCCAATTGGGCTTTATGTTCGCCGCCCTTGGCGTCGGCGCCTTTACGGCGGCGGTCTTTCACGTGATGACGCACGCCTTTTTCAAGGCTTGTCTTTTTCTCGGCTCCGGCTCTGTCATTCACGCGATGCACGAAGAGCAGGATATCCAGAAGATGGGCGGCTTGAAAAAATATATGCCCAGCACCTACAAGACCTTCTTGATTTCTTCCATCGCGATCGCAGGTATTCCGCCGCTGGCCGGCTTTTTCTCCAAAGATGAAATTCTGTGGTATACCTTCAAGAACGGCGGCGCCTTCCTCGGTGGCATGGGCGGTTATCTGATTTGGACAATCGGCGCGCTGGCGGCGCTCTGTACGGCCTTCTATATGTTCCGCCTTGTCCATCTGACCTTCCACGGCAAGGAACGATTCGATGCCGCCAAAGTGCATCCTCACGAGTCGCCCGCTACAATGACTATGCCGCTGTGGATCCTGGCGGTTCTTGCGGCCCTTGGCGGATTCCTGGGCTATCCGCACGCCCTGGGTCATTTCATACCCCATTTCCTGCACGGATGGCTGGACCCGGTATTGGCGGGCGGCTCAGGCCTGTGGGAACAATGGGTGAATGGCCAGCGAACAGAGCCGGCCATCATCTGGGAATATTTCCTGATGGGAGCTTCGGTGCTACTGGCCCTTGTGGGAATATTACTCGCGACACGCTGGTACAATAAAGATCAACCGCGCCTGGCGTCCGCCGAAGAAGGATTGCCGGCCTACCGCATTCTTTTCAACAAATATTACATCGATGAGCTGTATCAGAAGCTCGTGGTCGATCCGCTTGACCGCTTCGCGGAAGGCTTTCTCTTCCGTGTTTTCGATGTTAAACTTGTCGATGGTTTCGTTAACGGAACGGCGAGCTTCATCGGGCGGAGTGCCGAGGTACTGCGGCGGCTGCAGACAGGCGTCGCCCAGAACTATGCGCTCGTGATGCTGGTCGGTATTATCGGCGTCATGTTCTGGCTGGTGCTCTTCCGCGGCTAGAAAAGGTATTGTACTCCCTGAATAACACAGTTTCACGTTTCAGTCGAAATCGGTATCACGCTTATGGCGGCCTTACTTACGACCTTGTTTCTTCCTTTGCTCGGAGCCTTTGCACTGCTCTTTATCGACAAGACAGCGCTGCGGGGCATCAAGGTAACGGCGCTGGCGATCTCCCTGCTGACCTTTCTTGCCTCGGTCGTACTGTTCATGCAGTTCGATCAAAGCGAGGCCGGTTTTCAGTTTGTTATCAACCAGACCTGGATTAGCTCGCTCGATGCCGGCTTTCGAATCGGCGTAGACGGGATGTCGATGTTACTGCTTCTGCTCACGACGCTGATCATGCCGGTTGCGATCCTGACATCCTTCAATTCGATCAAAAAGAACGACAAGCTTTATTATGCAATGCTGCTGCTCTTGCAGGCCGGGATGACAGGCGTCTTCGTGGCCCTGGATACCTTCCTCTTTTATGTCTTCTGGGAAGTGATCCTGATCCCGATGTACTTTATCATCGGCGTCTGGGGCGGCAAAAACCGGATTTACGCAGCCGTTAAGTTTTTCATCTATACGATGGCGGGCTCCCTCCTGATGCTGCTGGCGATAATCTGGCTCGGCTTTCACGGCGATCCGCAGTCCGGCAAGTTTACCGCCGATCTGATGGCATTGCGCGATGTCGGGCCCCGAATACCCTTTGACATACAGCAGTGGCTATTTCTGGCATTTGCATTGTCTTTTGCAATCAAAGTGCCACTATTCCCCGTCCATACCTGGCTGCCGGATGCTCACGTACAGGCGCCGACAGCGGGCTCGGTTATCCTGGCCGGCGTCATGCTGAAGCTCGGCACCTACGGTCTGATCCGATTTAACCTGGAGCTGTTTCCGCAGTCATCGCATTATTACGCGGATTTCTTCTGCATCCTTTCCGTTATCGGCATTATTTACGGCGCATTGGTGGCGATGGCGCAGAGCGATATCAAAAAGCTGGTCGCCTACTCCTCCGTTTCCCACATGGGCTTTATTGTACTGGGCATCTTTTCGATGAATAGCGAGGGCCTGCAAGGCGCGATCATTCAGATGGTGAACCACGGCCTCTCTACCGGCATGCTCTTCCTCTGCGTTGGCGTGCTCTACGAACGGCGTCATACTCGTGAGCTGAAGGATTATGGCGGCGTAATGTCGGTGATGCCGAAGTTCGGGATTCTCTTCGGCATCGCAATGCTGGCTTCTGTCGGCCTGCCGGGACTCAACGGTTTCGTGGGTGAATTTCTGACCCTGCTGGGCGCATACACTTCGCCGGCCCTTGACACACCGTGGTATGCCGTGCTGTCGGCATCGGGTGTCATCCTCGCTGCGGTCTATCTGCTGAAAATGTATAACGGTGTCGTTTTCGGCGTCAATGACAAAGCGGAGAATCAGAGTTTGCCGGATCTGACGCGCAGCGAAATGTGGCAACTGGTGCCGCTGGCCGTCTGCTGCTTCTGGATCGGCCTGTTTCCCGCCGGCTTTCTCAAGGTCAGCGCGCCGTCAACGGCGGCCCTGGTCAATAAGATTGAAGGCCTGCGGGCCGATGACCATAATTACGGTCAAGAACTATTGTTGCCGGATGCCGCGGAAGCGCTTGCCGAACAAGGCGCTGCCCACCCTGATTAAAGGAAGCGACCGGCAGGACGATGTGTCGGCGGAACAAGCCGAGCTTTAGTTGTAACACATAAGCGGTAGATATCTCCATGGAGCACGATTTCGCGAGTGAGTTGTTGGCAGCCTTGCCCTTGCTGCTCATCTCCTTTCTGGCGATCTCCAGTATCGTCGTGGACGCCCTGGTGAAAAACAGTCAGGAAATTACTTTCCGCTATGCGCTCTTTGGCCTGATGGCCGTCGGGGTTGTAGCCGCTCTTTCGATCTTCGACGAGCGGGCGGTTATCTTTAGCGGTATGATCACTACCGGCGGTTATGCCTCTTATTTCGATGTGCTTTTTGCGCTCGGCGGCGTTCTGACGCTCCTGGCGGCCCGACCATATCTGCGAAGCCGGAACTACGAACTGGATGAGTTCTATTCGCTGATGCTCTACGCCGTCGCCGGCATGATGCTGATGGCTCATGCCAATCACCTGCTGATCGTGTTTATCGGCATCGAGATCATGTCGATCGTGTTTTATGTGCTCTCCGGCTATCTCCGCAGCTCGACCTTTTCCGTCGAAGCAGCCCTGAAATATTTTCTGCTGGGGGCATTCGCCTCCGGTTTTCTGGTCTATGGCATGGCCCTGGTCTATGGTGCAAGCGGCACGATGGAATATGGCGCAATACAGGAGTCTCTTGCTCAGGGGACAGAGTTTCCGACATTATTGTTGATCGGCATCGGTCTGATCATTGTCGGCCTGAGTTTCAAAGTGGCGGCATTTCCCTTTCATCTCTGGGTGCCCGACGTTTACCAGGGCGCGCCGACCGTTGTGACCGGCTTCATGAGCACAGCCGGTAAAGCCGCCGCCTTCGCCGCCTTCATTCCGGTGATGGATGTGTTGATGCCCGGTCAAGACGCGATCACGATTCAAACCCTGCTAGCTATCATCGCCGGCGCATCGATGCTCTATGGTAATATCGCCGCTGTGGCGCAGACGAAAGTTAAGCGCATGCTGGCATATTCATCGGTTGCCCACGCCGGCTACATAATGATGGGAATCGTTGCTGGCAGCCCGCAGGGTAAGAGCGCCGCGATGTTTTACCTGGCCTCTTATTTGTTTATGCAATTGGGCGCTTTCGTCGTTATCGGCCTGCTGGAACGCGAGAACAATTCCGATTCCGATGAAGTCTATACGGGACTGGCCCGCCGGCATCCGGTAATGGCCGCCATGATGGCCGTCTTTATGTTTTCTCTGACGGGTATTCCGCCGCTGGCCGGCTTTTTCGGCAAGTATTACCTCTTCGTCGCAACGATTGAAGCGGGCTATACATGGCTCACGATAGTCGGTGTCATCTCATCGGTCGTCTCGGTGTATTTTTATCTGGGGCTGGTGGTGACGATGTATTTCCGCGAGACGGAAGGCGCCGACAGCAGTGTCGGCGAAGCCCATTCGCTCAAACCGGGCCTGGCCGGGCTCTCCTTGCTGTTTACCACAATTGGTGTATTTCTGCTGGGGATTCTGCCATTTCTTGTCGTTAAAGTTACAGACGCCCTTGCCGGTAGTTAAACGGAGGCTCTTCGCATCAGGAGACTTCCCGGCCTATACAAGTGCTGTTTTCGTCTGAACCGTGACTGGAAACCAGCCCTTGCTGACAAGGGCCAAAAAATGCCAACCGCTATAGTTTAGATGCCAGGTGAAATTGTCAGCCTGAGCCTTGGATTTCTAAACGAACCGATTCCGTTGTCGACTGACCTTTGATTCCGACTGTGATTACTCCTGCAGGCAATGGGCCTCTGCTTTGTGAACCTATTTTCACCGGCTTCCTGCAAGAATGTTGCGAAAGCGAAGGTAGGGAGCTATGAAGACGAATTCCCCATGACTCGGCTTCTGCCTGGTCATCAAGCGCTCCCTGCTGTTTCAGCTTCCCCTCCTCTGAAAAAAGCCAGAGGTCATAGTTCTACCTGTCCTGCAGATTCCGTAAGGCGTACACAGCTCCAGGGGCGGCAGCGCAGAAGGTCCTTCGCCGATTTAAGAGAAACGTACTCACTGTCCGCGGTAATGTCAAAGCGCCCGGTCGAGAATATTTATGTTGACCGGCTTTGACGATAAGGGCGGGAGACACCGCGATTCACCAGGCAGGCGGTTTTATGTCAGAATGCAAGCGGGGAAATGTGTCGGGACACGACAAGATGCATCAGGGCAGCTGGATATGTTTGCGGATGATGGTTTCGCGTCCGATACGTACTTCGCCGATATAATCGCCGGCGGGCATCCGTTGGCCGCGATCATTGCGGCCGTTCCAGGTTCGCTGGTAGCCGCCGATATCCTGGTTCTGCTTCATCAGGCGGGCGATGACTTTCGCCTGCGGTGAATAGATTACAATTTCGACCTCCGTCCGATAGCGCACAAAATAACGCAGTGTCGGGGAGACGTCCTTGGTGAAGCCAAGTGCTTTACCGAGGGTGGAAAGCGGTAGCTGAAAGCCCGTCAGTGTACGGGTGGCGCGCGGACCGCCGATGTTGTTCGGCAATTCTTCGGCGCTTAACAAAGCGAGCTGGTGTTGAACGATTTGTTGTCCGCCTGGGTCGTAGGTTCCGGGCGGCAGGTTGAAAATCGCTAACATCGAATCTCGCTCGGTACCGAGTGGCAGACGCCAGTTGTTCGCGGCGATCTGCGTGCCGATCCGAAAGCGTGAATGCGGGTCGATTTTGAGTTGCTGCGCTCGCTTGAAGGCGCGTTCCTGGGCGCTGCGAATTGCGCGCAGCACATCCGGCCCCGGCAGTGTCAGATACTTGAAAGTCGAGTCGATAGATTTATCGGCGTCCGTTACAACATCGCCGGTGCTGCGCTCGCCCTGGTTGCGCAGCAGGCTGCCTGCCTCGCTCGTATCCTGTCTGAACATCCGTGCGCTGTCCGATTTGTTCATATCTGGCATGGACGCAACTGCATAACATGGTAAACCGAGTGCCGCAGCGCAGACGACGAGTACAATGCGCGAGAGGTTGAGTATGCGGTTTACACGCATAGGAGCTCTGGGTGCTGATAAGCGAATGAAAGTCATGGCTGCTTGCAACAGCGCCATGTAGAATTAGTCGTAAACCCTTGGTATAACGTCCAAAGGTGGGCCTTTGTTGCCTGCCGCTGGCGATAGAATCCGAATTCTTGTTGCTTCAGGACTCGTGCCGACAATCGGACCGTTTCCGGCAACTCGCATCACCTGTCGACAAGATCATTGCGGCAACAGTTACAATGACCTGCGCCTTGAATATCGTCATCAAAAAAGCCGATAAATGCTATCGACATTTACCGGCTTAATCTTGCTATTATCAAGATTCTGTCAGCTTCAGGGCTTGGGAGCGCTTTCTTCGTCCGCGGCGGCGCTGTCAGTGCCGGGTGTAGATTCACCACTGTCCTGGCCTCCGCCGGCGACGCTGTCTTGACTCTCCGCACTGGTGGCAGGCTCGTTGGCGCTTGTATTTGCGTCGGCAGCGCTGTCGCCTGTGCTCGCAGCGCTTTCGGTGGTATCCGTCGCTGCTGTTGTCGTCGTCTCGCCGTCGGGAGTGGCTGCCGGAACATCAACGCTGGCGGTCGTCACTGTCGCGTCGGCTGTCGTCGCCGATTCGCTGGCCGGCACAGCGGGAGCGGCTGCTCCGTCATTTGCCGGCGCATCAGCGCTTTTGGGCTCGCTGCGATTGTCTGCCGCCGACTCCGCACTGTCTGCTTTCGCGGGCTTGTCGCTTTTGGGACTCGGCTTTTGCTCGCCGCCGGCTTCATCACCGAAGAGTTTTTTTCTCTGCTCGTCGCTTAGAAGTTCAGACAGTGTGACCCTGCTGCCCGCGGGCTGCCGTTCAGGCGCTACACGTACGCCGCCACCGCCGCCATCACGTCGTCCGCGTCCGCCACCACGTCCGCGTCCGCCGCCGCCACGTCCTTCATCGCGTCCGCCGCCGCCGCCAAGACGTTGATCAAAGCCTTCCATTCCAACTATCAGCGAATGATTTTCGGGGACGACGTCCATGATCAGGACATTAACGCTTTCGTTAACTTCGAACGGCGTTTTTTTGCTGCGATGAGCCGGGTCCATTTTACCCTTTGGCAGGAAGGCGTCGACGTCATCGGACAGTGAAACCACTACGCCGCGATTCATGACTTCCTTGACCGTGCCCTGCATTGCCGTGCCGATCGGAAAACGTTCTGATATGGAGTCCCAGGGGTTGGGCTGCGTCTGTTTGTAGCTCAGGGAGATTTTTTTACGCTGCTCGGAAACATCGAGTACCTTGACTTCGACTTCCTGACCGGCACTGAACATTTCATTGGGGTGCTTGAGGCGGCGGGCCCAGGACATTTCGGAAATGTGAATCAGCCCTTCCACGCCCGGTTTCAATTCGATGTAGGCTCCAAAATCCGTCAGGCTGCGGATGACACCCTTCTGGACCGTGTCAATCGGATATGCTGTTTCGACACCTTGCCATGCCTCTTTTTCCAGCTCTTTCATGCTCAGCGAAATGCGCTCTTTTTCGGGATCCACTTCCCGAATCACAACCCGAACATTGTCACCCTTTTTGAGGACATCGCTGGGGTGTTGCACGCGCCGGCGCGAAATACGCGAGACGTGGACCATGCCGTCAACGCCGTTAATATTCACGAATGCGCCAAAGTCGGTGATCGACGATACTTTGCCTTCCACGACCGCGCCTACTTCGAGCTCACCCAATTTTTCGCGCCGGAGAATTTTGCGGCGGCTGACGATGACACGTGATTTATCTTCTTCATTGAGTTCGTGCACATGTACCGCAAAAGCTTTGTGCAGAAAGCCGAGCAGCTCATTTTCGCTCGGATTCGACTTGAGCGAGAGGTGCGAAGTCGGAAGAAACATCGGCATGTTCTTATATCCGACCAGAATGCCGCCCCGTACGCGGCGGATGCCTTCAACTTCAATACTTTGGTTGTTCTTTTTGATCTCCGTCAATTCGGCGTAAATCGCTTCAGCGTCATATTCCGGTTCTTTGGGCTGCTCAGCGGCTGCTTCCGATTCGGCCGGCTTCGCGGAATCTGCGGCGGCATCGACGGAAACGGCGCCGGAATCCGTGGTGTCTCCCGCTGAGGCTGCTGCCTCCGTGCTTGTCGCCGGCGGCGTGCTTACATCCGCGCTTGTTGTTGCGGCGGCATCGCCGACAGGCGTCGCCTGGCTTGCTTCGACAGCATCCTGACCGGTCGTACCGGCGCTTTGATCAGCGGCAGGCTGACTGACGGCAGATTCGGGCGCTGCCGTTGCGGCCGCCCCTACGTCGGACGAGCCGTCGTTTGCCGGTTGAGCTGCGCTTGCATCGGCAGCCGGCGCTGAACTGCTGTCGGCTGTTGATGGCGCAAGACCGGATTCGGATGAATCACTTACAATCGGAGCGGGGGTGGCAGCACTTTCCGCCGGTGAATCGCCTGTCGCAGTCGGAGCGGCTGCGTCGTCAGCTTCAACCGGCTCATTGTTGCCATTCGAACTGGCGGTGTTGTCATCGGCAGCGGCGGTAGAATCAATCGCGTCAGGCTGCGTGACCGTGCTTGTGGGCGTTTCGGAATTTGTAGTTTCGGGATTAACTTCATCGGCTGCCTGCACGCGACTTTCCTCACCGTTTTGAGACGGCAATTTTTCATCACTCTGTGTAGGCTGTTCACCGGACTGTTTCAGTTCGTCACTCATTATGATACCAGCTTCAACAATTGAACATCAGCAAATAATATGAACCAGGTCGAACGCGTTATGGAAGATGATCACATTCGTTAGACTAAAAGAGCATTAAGTTACAAAAATTCCAAGAAAATAAAGAGAATAACGCGATGCCGTCAGATAATTTTTAAGGGGGAAAAAGCGTTTTGCAGACTGCACGGAAAGCGCTATTCTTGTAGCTTCCGAAATTGTACACCGAACACAATGACAGCACTGCGTAGCTACTGCTCGCCGCGCAGCAGGATGCAGGTATGGCGAAAAAACAAACACCATTGATGCGTCAGTATTACCAGGTTAAGAAAAAACATCCCGGTTCGGTACTGCTGTTTCGGCTGGGAGACTTTTTCGAAACGTTCGAAGATGACGCGGTTTTAGCGGCTCAGGTCTGTGGCATCACGCTTACGAAGCGCAACAATGGTGCGGCGGGAGCGATGCCGCTGGCAGGCTTCCCGCATCATCAGTTAGACAATTATCTGGCCAAACTCGTGCGTGCCGGCCATCGGGTGGCGATCTGCGAACAGCTGGAAGATCCCAAGCAGGCGCGAGGCATTGTGCGTCGCGGAGTCGTTGAAGTCGTGACGCCCGGCGTGGCCTTCAATGAAAAACTGCTTGATACGAAGCGCAACAATTTCGTGGCCGCCATTGCCCTGGAGTCCGGGCGGAACGAGCTGCGCGCCGGCATTGCCTGTGCAGACATTTCTACCGGTGAATTTTTTACGACCGAGCTGCCCGCCGGCGAGATTATCAATGTGCTGGAATCCCTGCAGCCGGCGGAAATCCTGCTCTCCAAGGAACAGCGCCGCGACCTTGAAGGCTACCTTACAAAGTTAACCGTCACGCCGCCGCAGACAGCGCTCGAAGAGTGGATCTTCGACCGGCAGTTTGCCTATGAAGCTTTGACGCAGCATTTCAAGACGGCGAGCCTGAAAGGATACGGCATCGATGAGCTGAGCTGCGGAATTACCGCCGCCGGGGTGGTACTGCACTACATCGGCGAAACGCAGATGGGGAGCCTTCCTCATATCCGGTCTATCAGCGTCTTCAATCCCGGCGATTATATGGCTCTGGACTATGCAACGAAGCGCAACCTGGAAATTACGCTGCCGCTCTCCGATACGGCTGCGCAAGGCACACTGATCGCCATAATGGACAAGACGCTGACGGCGATGGGGGGGCGTCTGTTTCGCAAGTGGATAACGCGTCCGTTAACACGGTTGAATGCACTTGAGCAGCGACTGCAGGCCGTGCAGGACCTTGTGAGCGATTCGGGCGCTCGCGGCTTGTTGCGTGCCGAGCTGAGGCAGGTGGGCGATATCGAGCGGTTGATGTCGAAAGTCTGCACCGGCCGGGCCAACCCGCGCGACCTGGACTCGCTGTGCCGCTCGCTGGAACGCATTCCCGCGATCAGCAGCGCCCTGTTCGCCCTTCAATCCGACACCTGGCAGAATCTCGCCGGGCGCCTGACGACTATGGAAGAGACTACGCAAAAGCTGAGAGCGGCTCTAACGGACGAACCGCCCGCGCAGGTAGGCGGCGGCAGTGTCTTTCGCGAGGGCTATTCCGAGGAGCTGGATGAAATTCGCGATGCCATGTTCAGCGGTAAAACCTGGGTGCGCAGTTATCAGGATCAGGAAAGGGAGTCCACCGGCATTCCCTCGCTGAAGGTCGGTTACAACAATGTCTTCGGCTATTATCTTGAAATCACGCACGCGCATAAAAACAAAGTGCCCGAGCGCTACGAACGCAAACAGACGCTGACGAACGCCGAGCGCTATACCACGCCCGAGCTCAAAGAAATCGAGGCCAAGATTCTCGGCGCCGAAGAGAAACTGGCGGAACTGGAACGTGAATTGTTTAATGATCTGCGCGAGCAAGTGGCCGAGCAGGCTGAGCTGGCGCAGTCCAATGCGCTCTTACTTGCGATGACCGACTGCCTGCAGAGCTATGCCGAAGCCGCGGTAGACTACGATTTCTGCCGTCCGCAGCTCGACGATGGCGAGGGGCTGATAATCAAAGGCGGGCGGCATCCGGTCGTGGAACGGCTGCTGCCGGTGGGCGAATCCTATGTGCCGAATGACAGCGGCCTCGATACCGATGCGCAGCAGATTCAGATTCTCACCGGGCCTAACATGTCGGGCAAGTCTTCTTATTTGCGCCAGGTGGGCCTGATCGTGCTGCTCGCGCAAATCGGCTCCTTCGTGCCGGCGCGGGAGGCGCGTATCGGCATCGTGGACACGATTTTTACCCGGGTCGGCGCGCAGGACAATATCGCAGCCGGCGAAAGCACTTTTCTGGTCGAAATGCAGGAGGCGGCCAATATTCTCAACAATGCAACCCGCCGTAGTCTTATTCTGCTTGATGAAGTGGGACGCGGCACCGCCACCTTTGACGGCATCTCGATCGCATGGTCGATCGCCGAATTTATTCACGAGCAGATCGGCGCCAAAACGCTCTTTGCCACCCACTACCATGAACTTAACGATCTGGCGGAGCGCTTCAGCCGCATCCATAACTATCAGGTGGAAGTGCGGGAAGTCGGCAGCAGCATAATCTTCACCCGCAAGGTTCTGCCCGGCGCCACGGACCATTCATTTGGTATCCACGTCGCCGAAATGGCGGGCCTGCCTGCAGCCGTCACCGCCCGTGCCAGAGAAATCCTTCGTAATCTGGAAAGCGGCGGGGAGTCAGGCGGCAGTGAGAGTGAGGAGCTTGCGCAGCCGCGCGCCAAAAAGGCTCGCACCGGCCGCGTACGGCCGCGCGAGACCGACCTGGGGCAGCTTTCGCTGTTTGAAGTTCGCGACGATCAGCTGCGCGAACAGATTCGGCAGATCGATGTAGACGCCATGACGCCGCTGCAGGCCCTGCAGACTCTGAATGACCTGAAAAAAGACGAAACGCAATCCTGACTATCGGAGCCGCTCCTGCTTAAGCTTCGGGCAATACGCTTTCGGTACGGGCTTTTTTTCTCCGTGGAAATTGCGTATTTTGCGCGGCTATTCAAGAATCCCTGGAGGTCCAAATGAAAGAGTATATCGTTAATCCGGTAGTTGTGCGCTCCGACGCATCCGAAAAAGGCAGTATCTACGAAGCCATCGTAGCGATGGGACATCGCGCCCGTCAAATCAACGATGACATCAGAGTGCAACTGCAGGCGCGGATGGAGCATATCAGTCCGATCGACGATGACAGCGAGTACGGTAACTACGATCAACTGGAAATTTCAAAAGAGTTCGATAAGATAGCCAAGCCGACCTTCCTGGCGATGAAGGAAATGAATCGGGAACAGCTGCACGTTGAGGCGCTCGTGACGGAAGAGGAGAAGCCGAAGCGTAAAGCGCGCCGTTAACCAGATCGCTATGTCCAGAGAAAATTCATGAAAAGCCGTTGCCGGAACAGTGCAATGGCTTTTTTTATGCGAGTCGAATATGAGTGATCAATCTTTGCGCGGTACGAAAGTATTATTGGGTGTCAGCGGTAGTATCGCGGCCTATAAGGCGCCGCAGCTCCTGCGCGAACTGTTGGATCGGGGGGCCGAAGTACGTGTTGTTATGACACCGTCGGCAACGCAGTTTGTGCCGCCCCTGACACTGCAAAATCTCAGTAAATATCCGGTTGTGATTGATATGTTCGACAGCGAGGCGCAGGCCGGCGGCTCCTGGCACATTCATTTGGCGCATTGGTGCACGCTGATGATGATTGCACCCTGCTCCGCCACTTCCCTGGGCAAACTCGCGGCGGGAATTGCCGACACCGCGCTGACGGCCCTGGCCCTTGCGCTGCCGCCCGCCAGACCCCTGATCATTGCGCCGGCGATGGATAGCGATATGTGGCAGCACCCCGCCACGCAGCGCAACGCCGCCCGTCTGCGCGAAGACGGCGCCATTGTTGTGCCGCCGGAAGAGGGAGAGCTTGCCAGCGGCCTCACAGGGCCGGGACGCCTACCCGCCAACCCGACGCTGCTGGACACACTCTGGCAGGCACTCAAAGATTTCGGCAGCGCCGCGTCTACTCGTTTTGAAACGATCGCTCCCGATGCTTACGGCGCCGGCGGTCCCGAGGAAATGATTCGCGATGCGCTCAGCAAACCGAGTTATCCGCTTCAGGAAGCTGTTGACCAGGATGTTTTTGATGCGGCGGTTGAGCTGGAAAGACTGAAAGCAGGTGCAAAGCGGCATGATGAGACCTTGCCGCTCCACGGCAAATGCGTGCTCATTACGGCCGGGCCAACCTACGAACGCATCGATGACGTCCGCTTTATCGCCAATCGCTCCTCAGGTAAAATGGGCTTTGCGCTGGCCTCGGAAGCCGCCGCCCTCGGTGCCGATGTCACACTGGTCACCGGACCGGTGGAACTCGAAACGCCGGAAGGCGTCCGTCGCATCGATGTCGAATCGGCCGAACAAATGTTTAGTGCCGCGATGACAGTTCGGGACAAAGTTGACGCTGCCGTCTTCGCGGCCGCCGTGGCCGACTTCACTCCCTCCGCGCCGGCCGAGGGCAAGATCAAAAAAGACAGCGTCGGCGATACCATTCAACTTGTCCTGAAGCGAACGCCGGATATTCTGGCTGCATTCGGCGCAACTAAACGGGAAGGTCAGAAAGTTATCGGCTTTGCGCTTGAAGCCGAGCAGGCCGAGGAAAATGCCCGAGTCAAGTTGCAAACGAAGAAGGCCGATCTCATCGTACTTAACAAATTGGGAGCCGAGCGGAGCGGCTTTGGCGGCGATGATAATACCATTACGATTGTTCGCGCCGGCAACGCGCCGGAATCATTTCCCGCTATGAGCAAGCAGGACTGCGCTGTCCTGATCTGGCGTAAAATTTTGCAACTATACTCTTGACCGTCGGCGGCGCCACGGCTCTTTAATGCTTGTCAAAAGTGTAGATCGGCCGGCTGCTGCCTACAGCCGCACTGACGGCGCCCAGCGAGAAACCGATGAGCGCTGACAGCAGGAAAGTAGATGGACCTGCGATACAGCCGATGCCCTGACAATCTTTGTTGATGAGTGCACCAATTACCATGCCGCTGAGTAATCCACCTGTCGCGAAGAGTCCGAAGCGTTTTGCGGGGCTCCAGCCATCGTTTGTTTTCCGGACCCCTATAATGTGCCGGATGTGAAGTCCGTATCTGGCGTCGCTTTGCGGATCCTGCCAGACGAGAGTGTCGCCGCGCAATTCGATACTATTGCCACGCAGAATCAGGCCATCGCCACTGCTGCGAAAGATACCGTCAGCCTCACCTCGATTGAAATTCCAGTAGCCAAGCAGATTGTCCCTCTGTTCACGGCGCAGCCTAGCACGATCGGAGCTCAGCTCTTCCTGATTCAACGCCTTTGTCCAGAGATGCGCTTCGGCGATTCCGCCGTGAAAGAGGCTGTCGTCGCCGTTGCCGGCGATTCGCAGCGGCGCATTGCCGCGCTCATTGAGTATCTGCAGCGGAAGAATCGAATCGGCCACGATTTGATCATCGACGTAGATGCGGCTTCCGGCACCCGGGCGCCACACTGCCGCGAGATGCTGCCATTGATAGAGCCGCAGCGGCCGATTGCCCCGCAGCTCATAATCGCAGCGCCGGCCGTCGCTGAGGCGAAGAACCGGAATCCCATCGTCGAGCAGCAGCGCAAAACGCTCAAGAGCGCAGGAATCTGACGCCTGGCATAGCAGAGGCTGTGAGCCCGACAAAGTTAGCGGCTTCACTAATGCCTCAACCGTCAGCCCCGCAATCGGTTGCTCGAAGGCCTCATGCCGATCGGCCTGCAGATAGTCGTCAATCCCGTCAAAGAGTAAGGCCGATGCTTTGCTGCTGTCAAGGGCGGCGGCACTGACCGGATCACCTTTAAGATGCAAATCGCTCGCAAAGCTAAGCTCGATCAGGCGCTCCTTGTCCTTGATACGTCGGTTGAATGATTCGCTGCTGATACAATTCTCCTCTTCCGCCTGCCTGGCTTTGTCATCGCTCACAGGGACGACATAGGAAGATGATGAACAGGCAGTGATGGCCAGGGAAAATACTGCGATGGCGTACAATTTCATTGCTTCCCTTGTGCATGAGTTCGTAATTCGAACGCTGTGTCGGCCAGGGCCATGGGCTAGATAAGCAAGTGCAGCCTGCGCAGGAGTGGCTTTCTGCTTCGGCGGCAGGTAAGGGGGTAGCCCAAATTAGTCTGACTGGGATAAAGAAATGAGGAAAAACGCGTGCCTTTGAATTTCAGCTGCAGGATGAGGGATCCTGCGGCACTTTGCGTGACGGCATTCTCACCGGGTCGACTGTCAGTCTATACAAACACAAGAGATACGCGAAGCATTCAGCTGCTTCGCGAGGCCGAGGAGGCCAGAATCAAAGCAGGCTGATAGTCTCGCCTGTTTCAAGCGATTCCACTGCCGCAAAGGTAGCCAGGGTTATAGCGCGCAGCGTTTCATAGCTAATAGGGAAGGGCCTGCCATCACGCACGGCCGCCACCGTCGCCGTCACTTCTTCTTTATGCCCTTTGCTGCCGTCGTAGCTAAAGCTCTGCTTGCGGCTACCCCAGTAAATGTCGAGCGTTTTGAAATTGCGCATCAAGGCTGATTTTCCCTCGCAGTGTGCCTCGCAGTACTCCTTATCGAGCGATTTGTCGCCGTTGGCAAAGTAGTGCAGTGTGCCGATCGAGCCGTCGCTGAATTTGACGCTGATTGTCACAATATCCTGCAGGTGCATGTTGCGGTTGGCTCCCGAAACACTGCTGGCATGAATGCTGACCGGCAAGGCGTCGCAGAGGTAGCTCATGCAATCGATAAAATGACAGCCCTCGCCGATAATACGACCGCCCTGCGCGGGATCCTGGATCCAGTGCGACGCGGGTATTGCACCGGCATTGACGCGGTAGATCATGCTCAGCGGATCGCTGCGCCCGGCAAAAAACTGTTTCATGCGGACGAAGGGTTGTGAAAAACGCCGGTTGAAACCCACCATAACACGCCCATCATGCTGTCGGACGGCTTCGTCGATCCGGCTCAGTTGTTCGCGGTCGATCGCCAGGGGCTTTTCGACAAAGACGGCCAGGCCGTGCTCAAGCGCCTGGCATACATAGGCGGCGTGCGAGTCGTGACGCGTAGCGCAAAACAAGAGGTTGAGGCCGGGCAGGCCCATAACTTCCGTGGCGTCGGTCGCGAATCTTTCAAATCCGAAACGACCGGCCACCGAGCGCGCTCTTACCGGAGTTGAGGTGCTGACGGCGGCGAGACCCGCCCCGGCTGTCTGCACGTGTGGTATCAGGTGGACCTGCGCAAAGGAGCCCGCGCCGACAAAGGCTGCATTGACATCGCTATGCCTCGTCAGACCTTGCGGTGTGGGGAAACTGCCGCCGTCTTGCCCCTTATGCTCTGGATAGCCAAGCACGATTCCGAGGTAGGATTCATCACTCTTGCCGGTAATCAGCTCGTAGGCGCCGGCTGCGTCGTCGATGGCGAAGCGATGGCTGGTGAGGGGCGCCACATCGATTTTACGCATGGCAATCATATCCATGAAAGCCTGCATATTGCGTTTTTCCGTCCAGCGCACATATTCCGCCGGATAGTCGATGCCCTGCTCTTCATAGACCGGATCATAGCGGCCGGGGCCATAACTACACGAGATGAGCAGCTCCAGCTCCTTTTCATAGAAAGGGGAGCGCGGTACGTCCATTCCTACCGCTCCGACCACGACAACACGGGCTTTGCGGCGCGCGATGTGCAGCGCCAGCTCCAGCGGATCGTTCGACGAGGTGGCAGCCGTAATAATGACGGCATCCATCCCGAGGCCACGTGCAAAGCTGATTGCGCCGGCAACGGAAGATCGGTCGCTCGGCAGGGTGCTGTCAGCGCCGCAGGCCCTGGCCTGATCGAAAAGCGTGGGGTTAATATCGAGGCCCATAACGCGGCAGCCCGCAGCTTTCAACAACTGGATTGTCAGCTGCCCCAGCAGCCCAAGCCCGATCACGGCCACCGATTCGCCCAGCAGCGGCGCCGCCTGGCGCATCCCCTGCATGGCGATTGCACCCAGGGTGGTATAACAGGCTTCATCGAAGTCGACGCCGTCCGGAATCGGGGTGGTGAGATTCCGCGGTACACTGATAATTTCGGCGTGATAAGCATACTGACTGCCGGCGCAGGCTACACGGTCGCCGACGTTAAACTCCGCAGTTTTGCTGGCGACGACGATGCCGGCGGCACTATAGCCCAGCGGCCGGTAGGCATCGAGTGCATTCAGGACTTTGCGGTAGGTTGCCGCTAATCCTTCTTTACGCAGGCTCGCCAGAACATTTTTGACATCTTCCTGCTGCGCGCGCGCGCGGGCGAGCAGCGACTTCTGAGCCTTTGTCACCGAGCTGCGTTCCGTTCCGGCGCTGATCAGTGAAGCCTGAGTTCGCACAAGAACGCCGCCCGGCAAGCACTGCGGCGCCGGTAATTCCTCTACACTGATCTCACCGCTTTTCTGATGCTGAAATACCTGCCGCATTCCTGTTATTCCACTCCCCTGGATTCGCAAAAAATTCCAAAATACAACAATGTGTCGAATTGGCGGCCGGATGGCTGTACCCCACAAGTATTGCCGGCGTGATCATCGGCCGCAATGCTGCTTCAATCGGGCCTCTTTCTTGGCTTCTGCCGCTGGCGGCCTGCATAGGTGGATTGGCTGCGCAGGTGCCGCCCGGCGCTTCAGAACATCAGCGCGTAGAAAAGGGCGGCCGCGGCTGTGGAGCGAAACAGCGTCCAGACATTCTGCGTGCGTTCCTTGCAGTAGCGCATCAGATAGACAAGACCGATACAGACTGCGCTCAGAACAAGGGCCGCCAGAATCCCTTCGCCGAGGCTGAGGCTTCGATAGTGCGTTTTTGCGATGCCCGCAAGCCAGGGGGTGCCGAACAAAAGGACCAGGTGACCGACATAAATGTGAAGCGCCTTGGAGCCGAGCAAGGCATAGTGACGATTGAAGCCTTGTGTGAACTTATAGATATATCCGAGAGCGGCCATAATGATCAAGGACAAAGCAGTGCGAATCAAAACCAGGTTCGGGCTGGAGTGCCAGTAGTTGTATTCGGGATAGAGGCTCCATGGCAGGGCATCGGTGCCGACAGCGATGATGAGCAGCAGCGCTCCCGCAATCAGCATGCGCGGCGCAAAAGCATCGACGCGTCGCTCTGGGGGCGTGTTTTGCAGAAATCGGCCGATCAGCACACCGATAAACAGATAGGCGCCAAATGGGAAAAGCGGAAAAACCGAACCGTAGTCGAAGGTCATGTAGCCTACCAGGAAGGCCGGCAGCACATGCTGCCAGCCGTCGCCGTTGACAAACGGCGTCAGAAAGGTGATCAGAACGGCGACGGCAAAAGCACTGCGTGAAAAGCTTGCCGTGCTGCGTGTGGCGCGAAGCACGATCATCAACAGAATCAGCGCCAGCCCGGTCAGTTGCAGGATATTGATCTGCCAGAAATGCCGCAGATAATCCGCCGGCAGCCAAAAGAAGTCGTTGAGGTTGTCGGCGGGAAAGCTGAGCAGATAGCCGATGCCGATCAGGCTCAGTCCCCAGCGTATTCGGCGCCAGAATGTATCGTCGGCGATACGACCCTGCGCGTCGCGCCTATTGGCAAACACGTGCACAGCGCCCGAAACCAACAAAAACAGCGGTGCGGTGAGGCCGCGCAGAAAATGCCACCAGGACCAGGGAAAAAGGGTGACGTCGAGCTGGTCCCTGACGACCAGCGCGTCCAGCGCATGCCCCTGAATCATAAAGAGCATCGCCACCAGACGAATCATGTCGAGAGCATAGAAGCGCGTGCTTCTGATCCCAGCCTTGGAATGTTCGCCGCTGCCGTTCTCATGATCGGCAGGAGCAAGGAGTGAAGCCGTAACCATGGGAGATTGTGAAGACATTGGGAATTGATTGGCCCACTGTGGGGGGCACAAAACTATTCGCTTTTTCGCCGCCGACAAAAGATTTCGGCGCGGCTGACACAATTAGCAAGACTCCGGCGCCAATAGATCCAGCACGGAGGAAAGTACCTCCACAAACTCCCACGACGTACCACAATTCTCTATATCATAAAAAAGTGCCGAAAAACAGCAAAAAACGGCAGTAATATTACTGATTGATTAAAAAAACACTCACATGACGGAAAAAGGTTGCCAGATATCGGGGCTTTTTGTTGTTTTGTGGGTAACTGGTGGGAGAAAGTGGGAGAGAGTTCCTTTCTGATTGAAGTTTTGAATAGACGCCAGAGCGACAGCGAAAAGGTAGGGAAGCAGCAACCCATTCCAACGTAGCCGAATTCATGGGATTTTTTAAAGGCCAGGAAACATATTCAATCGACAGTAAGGGCCGGGTCAATGTGCCATCAAAGATGCGCAAAAGCCTGTCTCCCGAAGCTGGAGAGATGTTCGTGGTCACCCGTGGAGTCGATCCTTGCATTGTCGCCTACCCAATGAATGAATGGCGTATCTATGAAGAGAAGTTCGCCCAATTGAACCAGTACATTGAGAAAGACCGCAATTTTTTACGGATGATTTTAGGCTGGGCGGAAGAAGTGGCGTTGGACGGCAATCAGCGAATATCGATTCCACGGCGTCACCTGGAATTTGCGGGTATCAGCAGCAAAGTGACAATTGTCGGCATGATCGACCACCTGGAACTCTGGCAACCGGAAGAGTTTGCAAAGAACATGAAAGCACAGACGGAATCCTACGGTGAGGTAGCCGCTAAAGTCATGGGCATGTAATCGGTTCCTTGACAATGTCCGCTAAAAAAACGAATCAACATCGCAGCCGGCACGACGGTCGGACCGGTGGCATGCGCCCTGAATCATCAGCCGCGAAATGGATGGGAACACAGGATTCCTATCACGTTCCGGTAATGCTGCAGGAAAGTGTCGATTTCCTGCTTAACGATCCGGCCGGTACATATATCGATGGGACTTTGGGCGGTGGCGGTCATACGGCAATGCTGCTTGAGCGCCTTGGTCCAGACGGTCGCGTGATCGCCTTTGATGCCGATCGGCATGCCATCGAACATTGTCGTCAGAGATTTCACGAAGAACTGGCTGCGGGATCGGCGGGACGATTACGATTACGCAACGAAAATTTTCAATTGGCATGCAGCTTAGAGGAGGACAAGGAAATTCCTTGTCTCGCAGGTCTTTTACTGGATTTGGGCGTTTCGTCCAAACAACTCGATACGGGCAATATCGGGTTGAGCTACCGGGTAGATTCACGCCTCGATATGCGGTTTGGCTCGCACGGTAGGACAGCGGAAGATCTGCTGGCCACAACGACTGTGAGTGAGTTGGAGCGAATTCTTCGTCTTTACGGCGAAGAACCACATGCAAGCAAGATAGCGCGGCGGTTGGTGGAAGGCCGCCGCGCCGCTCCAATTCTCAGCACTTTTGACCTCAGGCGGATCATTGAAACCTGCGTCCCGCAGCAGCAAGCTGCAAGGACGCTCTCGCGTGTCTTTCAGGCTATTCGCATTGCAATCAACGACGAACTCGGCATTCTCGAAACAACCCTGCGTTGTATCATTCCCATGCTCTGTCCTGCCGGACGCATCGTCGTGCTCTCCTATCATTCGCTCGAAGATCGAATTGTGAAGACGGTTTTTAAGGAAGCCGCCCGCAGCAGAGTGCCCGACCCCGGCAATCCCCGTTCCGGCAGCCGCGCCGTGCAGCCGCAGCTTCGCATCCTCACCAAGCGTCCATTGCTGCCTTCGGCGGCGGAGATAACTGCCAACCCGCGAGCCCGAAGTGCGAAATTGCGCGTTGCGGAGAAATGCAGCTAGGCGCATGTTGTCCGCTTTCGCTGCCTGTTGTAACTTCACCAAAAGACCCTTTGCATTGCCCGCGCGCTGCTGTTGAGTAATGATAGGTTCAATGGCGCCCGGCTTTCGGACAGGCACAAGAGAGGATCACTTGTCGTGTTTTTCCATCGACCATCCGCAACTCGGCCCGATTAAACTTCACGTCGGCAGAACTTGGTGTCTCTGTTTGGCCCTTGTGTGGATGACGCTGTTCGCAACAGGCAAGCCGCCGATAAGCACGGCGCAGGAATTTCCATTTGACCGCGACACTCTAAATGAAGCCGGCCGTCGCCAGATGGAGACCCACAGCGTTTCATGGGGTGACTTCGACAATGATGGCAATATCGATCTGTTTCTCAGCGGCGACGGCGTAGATAATATCCTCTACCACAATCAGGGCAATGCTGTTTTCGAACGCCTGAATGCGGTCGAACTGCAGATTTCAGCTCTGTCCCGAGGCGCCAGCTGGGGTGATTATGACAATGATGGCCAACTGGATCTTTTTATAGTCAATGATCAGGGCGCCGACAATACCTTGCTGCGCAACCAGGGCGACGGCAGCTTCCGCAATGTAAGTCTCACGGCAGGCATCCGGGCCGGCGGACATTCTAATTCTGCCAGCTGGGGTGACTATGACCGCGATGGGCTGCTCGACATTTTCGTCGCCAATGATTTTTCAGTAGAAGAGGACAACTTCGTTCATCGCAATCTGGGCGACGGCAGCTTCCGTCGCGTCGACCGAAGCATTGGCATCGAGGGCGGCTTTTCAGACCTGGGCGTCTGGGTCGATTACGACAATGACGGCGACGTCGATTTATTCGTCAGCAACATCCGTAACCAGCAACGTAACTTTTTGTATGCAAACGACGGCGGCGGCAGATTTCTTCACATCACAAGCGGCGCGCTGGTAAGCGATGAGGGGCGTTCCGCCGGTTCGTCCTGGGCCGATTATGATAATGATGGCGATCTGGATGTACTGGTAGCCTTTGAAGGCTTCGGCCGGAGTTTTATCTACCGCAATGATGGGGAGAGCCGTTTTACTCGTCTCGATGACAACAATTCATCGCATCGACTGAGTGACTGCCTTGGCTCAGCCTGGGTGGACTATGACAATGATGGCGATCTCGATCTTTGTCTTGTCAATCGCAGCATTGCCCTGCTGTATCGCAATGACGGCGGCGAGCTGCAGGAGATACAGTTTCGGGATATGACTGCGGGAGAAGGCGTACGGACCGCGACTGCCTGGGCTGATTATGACAATGACGGCGATATGGACGTCTTCATCGCGAACTCCTCGGCCCGGCATGCCAGCGCTCTCTATCGCAACCGAGGCAATGACGGGGCCTGGGTCAATATTGCGCTCAGCGGCCTGCTGTCCAATCGAGCTGCGATCGGAGCGCGCGTCAGAGCCCGCGCTTTCATCGATGGCCGCCACGTGTGGCAGATGCGCCGCGTGGAAGGACAGAGCGGCTATCGCAGTCAGAACAGCCTCCGGGTCCATTTCGGTCTTGGCGATGCCAGACTGATCGACTCTCTCCTGATCGAATGGCCCAGCGGCATTCGCCAGATACTGACCTGCATGCCCGTCAGACGCTTCTACCGGATCGAGGAAGCCGACACCAGCATAACGATGGGACCGCCACTGCTTATCGATATCGGCCCAGACCTCCGTCAAATTTGCGCGGGCGAAGAGCTCATGCTCGATGCGGGAGGGGGCTTTGCGCACTACGAGTGGTCGAACGGTGCGACGAGTTCATCGATCACGGTCACGGAAGACGGCCGCTTCAGCGTGCGGGTTCGTGATCATAGCGGCTGTGAGCATGAATCCAATGAAGTGAGCGTTGCAGTTCGGCCGCTGCCGCTACCTGAGATTCTGGCATCGACAACAGCGCTGTGCGGCGGTCAAAGCGCCGAGCTACGCGTCGAAGGAGATTATGCAGCCTATGAATGGTCGAACGGCTTTGGCGGGCGAAGCATCGTCATCGATCAGGCAGGGGATTACTTTGTGACCGTCCGGGACGACCATGGCTGCCTTGCTACATCTGCGCTGGTGTCAATCGAGGGCGGCGGCGATCTTGAAGTGCCCGCCGCTATCGGCGACTATCCGATAATGCTCGACTCTACCGGGATCGGCGGTATTCGCTGCAGCAAAATAATACTTCGCAACCCCGGCGCGGAGGAATACATCCTGCACGATGCTCATTTTCGGCGCAATGTGGAGTTTTCCATTCCACGCCACCAGCTGCCGCTGCGTATTCCGCCGGAAGACGAGCGCGAGCTGATCGTCTGTTTCGCGCCGACCGCAGCTGAAGTATATGAAGATCGTCTGCACCTGTCCGGAGGCAGTTGCGGCGAATCGTCCGTCAGTGTCATTGCTGTCGGAATTCCGACTCGCTTACAGGGCCGCGCCGCCTGCAATGTGCCGCTCTCCGTCACTGCGCAGCCCGGCAGCGCTTTATGGTTGTCATCGCCGTATCCCAACCCTGTCAGTGTCGAAGTTCGCATCGCCATCGATCTGAGCTATCCCGTCGGCGCGGAGCGTCCGGCCGTGACGGGCCGCCTGTTCGATGTTCTTGGTCTGCCCGGTCAACAGGCCGAATATCGATGCGTCCGTAAAGAAATCCATGGAAGTCAGATCCGTGAACAGGGCGATCTGATCTTCACGTGCCGCGAGATCGCGGCGGGGATGTATTGGGCCGCCGTTCGTACAACGCAGGATGCCCGGGTCTTCAGCCTGCGAATTGTACAATGACGGGCCCGGTTCCGGATGAAAGCGGCCGCTCATGTGCCAGAAAGCCGTCTCTCAGGTGTCAGGCTGCATCGGCAGGGTAATCCCGAAGCGCTCCGCGTTGTCGATTGCCCGCTCGTAGCCGGCATCGGCGTGCCGGAGAATGCCCATCAAGGGATCGTAGGTCAAGACGCGCTGCAGGCGCTGTCCCGCTTCCTCCGTACCGTCGGCCACCACGACCATGCCGGCGTGCAGGGACAGTCCCATGCCCACGCCGCCGCCGTGATGTAACGACACCCATGAAGCGCCGCCGACCGCGTTGAGCGCAAAGTTGAGATACACCCAGTCGGCGATGGCGTCGGAGCCGTCTTTCATCGCTTCGGTTTCGCGGTGCGGAGAAGCGACCGAGCCGCAATCCAGGTGATCGCGGCCGATAACGATCGGCGCCCGTACTTTTCCATCGCGTACAAGGTCATTAAACAAAGCACCTGCCTTGGCGCGCTCGCCATAACCCAGCCAGCAGATACGCGAAGGCAAGCCCTGGAAACGCAGGCTGCCGCTTGCTTTGTCCAGCCAGCGATGAAGGGCTTCGTCGGCCGGAAACAGCTCTTTGATCGCGCGGTCAGTCGTATAGATATCTTCGGGGTCGCCTGAGAGCGCCACCCAGCGGAAAGGGCCTTTGCCGTCACAGAAGAGCGGACGCACGAAGGCCGGTACAAAGCCGGGGAAATCGAAGGCGTTGGCAACCCCGGCATGCTCCTGCGCTTCACCGCGTATGTTGTTGCCGTAATCGAAAACGACGGCGCCGCGCCGCTGAAACTCGAGCATCGCTTCGACATGATCGCCAATCGACCGATAAGCTTCTTTAAGATAGCGATCGGGGTCGACGGCCCGCAGCGCGTCTGCCTCGTCTTTGCTGTAGCCTTTGGGAAAATATCCATTCAGCGGATCGTGTGCCGAGGTCTGATCCGTGACGATATCAGGGATGACCTCACGACGCAGCAACTCCGGCAGCAGCTCGGCGGCATTGCCCAGCAGACCGACCGAAACGGCTGTGCCCTCCTGCCGGTGACGCTGGATAACAGCAAGCGCTTCGTCGAGGCTGGTACACTTGACCTGGCAATAGCGGTCATGAATTCGTTTGTCGATGCGCGATTCGTCGATTTCGATACAGAGCGTCGCCGCGCCGTTAAAGGTGGCGGCGAGAGGCTGCGCGCCGCCCATACCTCCCAGGCCGGCTGTTAGGAGAAAGCGTCCGTGCAAACTGCCGCCGAAATGCTGGCGGGCGCACTCGGCGAAGGTCTCGTAGGTGCCTTGCAGGATACCCTGGGTGCCGATGTATATCCACGAGCCGGCAGTCATCTGACCGAACATCATCAAGCCCTTGCGATCCAGCTCGCGAAAGTGCTCCCAGTTTGCCCACTTGCCGACGAGATTCGAATTGGCGATCAGGACGCGCGGCGCATCAGGCAGCGTCCGCACCACCCCGACAGGTTTACCGGACTGCACTAACAGGGTTTCGTCCACATCCATCCAGCGCAGGCAGCTCAGAATGGCATCGAATGATTCCCAGTTGCGGGCCGCCTTGCCGATGCCGCCGTACACAACCAGATCCTGCGGACGTTCGGCTACTTCCGGATCCAGATTATGCTGAATCATACGGTAGGCCGCTTCGATCTGCCAGCTCTTGCAGGTCAACTCCGTGCCGCGCGGCGCGCGAATCACACGTTCTTTCATTGTTGTGCTCTCTTCGATTATGATTGTTGCTGCGCATCTTTTTCGCGGCGCAGCAGTTCGCTGATCTTTTCTTCACTTAAAGCGTGGTCTTCGGCCGTCGTCCGCAACAATTCCCAGGGATAGATGCCGGTGTTGTGTCCGTCCCGCCAGCCGACCTGGATAGCGTAGTTGCCGACGGGATTGATGCCGGCCAGCTCGAACATGCCCGGCTTAAAGGTTTGCATCGCCGGCAGCATAACCGTTTTGCCCATGATAGTTTCGCCCTTGCAGGAAGCGCAGGGGCAGGCATTGCGCAAGCTCTCGGTGCTGATCGTTGCCTCGAAACCGTCGGCCCATTCAAAAGCGATCAGATAAGGCCGCGGGGAGTGAATCTTGCGTGGAATCAGTACATTCATAAGCCCGGGTCTGCTCATATTGGATGAAAAAAGGCCACTGCAATTTATACTGCCGGCGTCCGTTTCCCTAGCGGCACGCTTCGCCGCCCTTACAACGGCAATGCTGCACAAGAATTTTAAAGTGCGAGATTTTTTTAGCAATTTTGTGTGCTAAACCGGCGAAATCGGTTGTTTTTAACATACATTGGGAGTGTGTTCCATGGCGGGACCAGTTCATTTAAATTCGGACAACTTTGAAAGCGAAGTACTGAAATCGGATGTGCCGGTGCTGGTTGACTTCTGGGCTACCTGGTGTGGTCCCTGTCGGGTTATCGAACCGCATGTCGATGAACTAAGCCATGAATACGACGGGCGCGTCAAGGTCGGTAAAGTTAACATTGACAATGACCCGGCGGTGGCGACCCAATTTGGCATCAGGTCCATACCTGCGCTTTTGTACTTTAAGAACGGCGAAGTCGTCGACACGATCGTCGGCGCCGTTCACAAGGATCAGATTGCGAACAAGCTTGAAAACGTCTTAAATTGATAGTCGTCCCGGCGCCGCGTGCGCCGGGCGTCCTTCGTGGTTTGCGGAGCGCGGCATCGATCGATGAACGCTCTTCAAACCACGTTTCACTTTTGTCTGATTAAACAGGCGGACTAAGGGAAATTTACGATGGCACGTCCCCCCCGACTAACGGAAGACGATATCCTCGAGAGGCTCGCTCGACACACGGGGTGGACACGTACGGCCGATACGATTCACAAGCGTTATACCCCCGCCAATTTTGCTTCAGCCATAGGTTTCATCAATGCCGTTGCCGTGCTGGCTGAAACGGCAGACCATCATCCGGACATCAGCCTCCACGGCTGGAATAAGGTCGATATCAGTTTGTCAACCCACGACCAGGGCGGGCTTACGGAGTTGGATTTCAATCTTGCTGCCGGGATTGACGATCTCGGAATTTAGTCCGCATCTCGCCCTTCCATTGTGCTGATCCCGCCAAGGGCGGCGCAATTTGAAAACCGTATTTGTTCAATCCTGGACTTTATCCTTCATGGCACGAATCAGTGATATTCATGGCCGCGAGATCATGGACTCCCGCGGCAATCCAACCGTAGAAGTTGACGTGGTGCTGGACGACGGTTCTTTCGGCCGTGCAGCCGTTCCCTCCGGCGCCAGCACCGGTGAGCATGAAGCCCATGAATTGCGGGATGCCGGCGCGGAACGCTACGGCGGCAAAGGGGTTTTGGCTGCCGTTAATAATGTCAATACGGTCATTCACGACGCCCTGCTCGGGGTCGACGCAGACAGTCAGACTGAAATCGACGCAACAATGCGCGAGCTCGATGGCAGTGACAATAAAGCGACGCTGGGCGCTAATGCCATTCTCGCTGTGTCGCTCGCCGCCGCCCGCTCCGCCGCTGAATCGGCCGGAACGCCCTTCTTCCGCTATCTCGGCGGCGTACAGGCACGAGTGCTGCCGACACCTATGATGAATATCATCAATGGCGGTCGCCATGCCGACAACACCGTCGACATCCAGGAATTCATGATCGTACCTGTTGCCGCCGATAGCTTTGCAGACGCTTTGCGGGCCGGCGCCGAGGTGTTTCACGCGCTGCGGAAGGTGCTGCTCGAAAAAAAATACAGTACCTCGGTTGGCGATGAAGGCGGCTTTGCGCCTTCGCTCCGATCGAACGAAGAAGCCTTGGATGTGATCTTGCGGGCCATCGAAAAAGCCGGCTACAGGCCCGGCGAAGATTTCCTCCTGGCGCTGGATGTAGCTGCCAGCGAAATGTACCGTGACGGTGACTATGTCATGTTCAAATCCGACGGCGCGCGCAAGACGGCCGAGGAAATGATCGAATGGTATACGGCGCTCTGCGGTCGGTATCCGATCGTATCGATCGAAGATGGTCTGGCGGAAAACGACTGGCAGGGCTGGCAGCGGCTTACCGCACAACTGGCGGCGGGCACGCAACTTGTCGGCGATGATCTTTTTGTTACGAATCCCGCCTTCCTGCAGCGCGGTATCGAGCAGAAAGTCGCCAATGCAATATTAGTCAAGCTGAATCAGATCGGCACTCTCACTGAAACCTTGCAGGCGATCGAACTGGCGCAACGGCATAGCTACGCCGCCGTCATATCGCATCGCTCCGGTGAGACGGAAGATACGACGATTGCTGATCTGGCTGTCGGAACCAATGCCGGCCAGATCAAAACGGGTTCTCTTTGCCGCACCGACCGCGTTGCCAAGTACAACCAGCTTTTACGTATCGAAGAATATCTTGGCGCCGAGGCGATCTATGCCGGCCGCAGTGCTTTTGATCTCGCGGGCTGAGTGGACCCAACACGTGCCGGGCGAGGGCGGTATGCACTGGCCTGTGATTGTCATTTTTCATTAAATCCAGGGATCGCGCGATGATTGTTTTTGGTACCGACGGATGGCGCGGAGTTATCGCCCGCGACTTCACTTTTGATAACCTGCACTCAGTTGCCTTAGCGACCGCAATCTATGCCAAAAAAATCCAGCCGGAAAAGCCGGCAGTCGTGGTCGGCTACGATGCCCGCTTCCTGTCGCGGGAATTCGCCGAGGATACGGCTTGTATCCTCGCCTCGAAGGGGGTACTGGTTCATCTGGCCAACGGCATTGCTTCCACGCCGCAGGTCTCCTTCGCCACCAAACAAAAGAAGGCTACCTTGGGCGTTGTTATTACCGCCAGTCACAATCCAGCCAAGTACAACGGCTACAAGCTGAAAGGCAGCTTCGGCGGCCCGGCCTTTCCGGAACAGATCAAAGACCTGGAAAAAGAACTTGGCAAAGTTCTCAAGAAAAAGCCCGCCATAAACTTCAAGTCGGTTGATGACTATATCAAAAGCAAGATGATTCGCCTCTTCAATGCCAAAGAATCTTATCTGCGGTATCTGAAGCGTAAAATCGACATCAAAGCAATTATCGATGCCGGCACTAAAGTTCTCTACGACCCCATGCATGGCGCCGGGATCGATACCATCGGCCAGATTTTGCCGCAGGCCGATCAGATTCATGCAGACTTCAACCCTTCCTTTGGCGAGATCGATCATCCCGAGCCTATGGCGGAATACCTCGGCACGCTGCTTGAAAAGATGAAGGGCGGCGACTACGATATCGGCATTGCTACCGACGGCGACGCCGACCGCCTCGGCGCCGTCGACGAACAGGGCAATTTCGTCGATTCGCATCGGATCTTTATGCTTCTGCTGAAGTACTTGTATGAAGATAAACGCAAACGCGGTGCTGTCGCCAAAACCGTTTCACTCACCTCCATGGTGAATAAATACTGTCAGCAAAAAGGCATCACTATCAAGGAAACGCCCGTTGGCTTTAAGCATATCGCCCAATTGATGGTCAAGGAAAAGATTCTGATCGGCGGCGAAGAGTCAGGCGGCCTGGGCACAATAGTCCACATTCCCGAGCGCGACGGTTTGTTTAACGCCCTGCTCCTGATGGAGATGATGATTACGCGCAAGAAGTCGCTGAAGCAATTGTGCGACGAGCTGGATCAGGAGTTCGGCCTGCACCGCTATCGCCGCCGTGATGTGCTCGTCACCGAGCGTATCAAACAGCAGGTACTTAAAGCGGCTGCGCGGCGTCCTAAGAAATTGGGACGTTACCTTATCACCGGATACGATACGACCGACGGCTTTAAGTTTTTCATCGAGAACGGCTGGATGCTGATCAGAGCTTCCGGCACGGAGCCGCTGCTGCGGTACTATGCCGAAGCCGACTCGCTTACTAAAGTCAATGAGATGCTGGACGAGGGGATGAAGCTGCGTTGAGCCCGTCCCTCAGCCATGACGCGCCGTGTAGTTCGGTGCGTTAAGCCGAGGTATTAAGCAACATTTATCAGCGAAAATTGAGGCAGCGCGGTACTGACAAAGTGCCGCGCTGTCGTCGTTTTTACACAGATAAAAAAAATTTCTAACTCTTACTTTAAAGAGATATCTTGAAAATTTAGTGGAGAATAACAAAAATGAATTTCACGATGTCCCGCACCCTTGCCCGGACGCTTTGAATATCCGCCGGACCAACTGCACTAGTGCTGAGCACAACTTGGGGTATTGTTCGATTTTTCATTACTGTCGAATCGCGGTTGAGAGCAGCCCTGCGATTATCGAATTCACATTCTAGCAACAGGAGAAATGTGTATGAAAAAGTACGAGAGTGACCGAATCCGCAATGTCGCCTTGATGGGACATTCGGGTTCGGGAAAAACAACCCTTGCAGAGACGATGCTGTTTGAAGCCGGTGCCCTGAGCCGCCGTGGAACCGTCGAGGAAAGCAACACCGTTTCCGATTATCACGACGTTGAAATGGATCGCGGTAACTCGGTCTTCGGCACCCTGCTGCATGCGGAATGGCGCGATCACAAAATCAATATCGTCGATACTCCTGGTTATGATGATTTCGTAGGCGAAGTGCTCTCGGCCTTGCGCGTTGTGGATACCGGCATAATGGTGCTGGCGGCTTCCGACGGCGTTCAGGTGGGAACCGAGCTCATCTGGCAGCAGACGGTTCAGCTAAATACCCCAATGATTTTTGCGGTTAATAAACTCGATCACGATAAATCCAACTTTGAGCAGACGGTCGAGCAGGCCAAGGATCGATTCGGACGATCGGTCACGGTCGTTCAGTATCCGCTCAATGAAGGCGGCAGTTTCAATACGATCGTCGACGTTCTTAAGATGACGGTCTATAAGTTTTCCGCTGAAGGCGGAAAGCCGGAAAAGCTGCCGATCCCGGCGGAGGAAAAAGAAAAGGCCGAGCAACTCCATAATGAGCTGATCGAATCCATCGCCGAAAACGATGAAGGACTGATGGAGCTGTACTTTGAAAAAGGCACGCTCGATGAAGACGAAATGCGAGCCGGGCTCAAAGCCGGCCTGATGAAACGTCAGATCTTTCCCCTATTCTGTGTCTGCGGGCGTCGCAATATGGGCAGTGGCCGACTGATGGGATTCATCGACAATGTCGCGCCCGCACCGGCTGATATGCCGCCAAAAAAATCTGTCGACGGCAGCGAGTTGCCATGTGATTCCAATGGTCCGCTGGTGTTGTTTGTTTACAAGACGCTGTCCGAAGCTCACGTCGGCGAGATGGCCTATTTCCGGGTCAGCTCGGGCAAACTTCATTCGGGCATGGATCTGGTTAATCAGGCCAACGGCGGCTCGGAGCGGGTGACGCACTTTTTTGCCGTGAACGGCAAGAAGCGCCAGGAAATCGATGAATTATACGCCGGCGACCTGGGGGCTACGGTCAAACTTAAGGATACCCACGCCAATCAGACTCTCCATGAAAAAGGCAAGCCGATTGCGATGCCGGCTGTTGCCTATCCCTCGTCCAAAGTTCGCACGGCCATTCGCCCGGCCAATGCCAAAGAAGAAGAAAAGCTGGCCGCTTCCCTTCATCGCCTGCACAAAGAGGATCCGACACTGATTGTGGAGCACTCGCAGGAACTGCGGCAGACCATCCTTCACGGTCAGGGCGAATTGCATTTCACCGTCGTCAAATGGAGCCTGGAACACCGCTTCGGCGTTCAGGCCGAGTTTATCCCGCCGCGTATTTCTTATCGCGAAACGATTCAACGATCGACGAAAGGTCATTACAAACACAAAAAACAGACCGGCGGCGCGGGGCAGTACGGCGAAGTCTACATGGTGCTGGAACCCTATACGGAAGGTATGGCGGCGACGCCGGATGTCAACGTCCGCCATACGGACGAGATCGAGCTGGAATGGGGCGGCAAACTGGTCTACCAGAACTGCATCGTCGGCGGGGTGATCGACCAGCGCTTTTTACCCGCCATTCTGAAGGGCATCATGGACAAAATGGAGAACGGACCGCTGACCGGCTGTTATGTACGCGACATCAGGGTCAGTATTTACGACGGCAGTATGCACTCGGTGGATTCCAATGAAGCCGCTTTCAAGACCGCGGCCTTAATGGCCTTCCGCGATGCTTTTGCCGAAGGCGATCCGAAGATCCTCGAGCCCATTTTTGAGGTGGAAGTCATCGTACCCGACGAGTATGTGGGGGATGTAATGAGCGACCTGCCATCCCGTCGCGCGACAATTATCGGTATCGACGCCGACGGACATTACCAGCGCATCAAGGCCAAAATGCCGCAGGCCGAGCTCGACGGTTATTCAACGGCTTTGCGCGCCATGACGCAGGGGCGCGCCACCTATTCCGGCAGCTATGACGGCTATGCGCCGGTTCCGCACGATCTGCAGGACAAATTGATCGCTGCGCACAAAAAGTCGGAGGAAGATGCCTAGCGCGGTATCCGGCCGGCAGCAATAATATTCAAAATTGAAAGGGGCGCGTCGATTCATCGACTGCGCCCTTATTTTTTGCCAATTCGACAGTGACGGCTTTCCCTGTTTTCGTGTCTTGATCCGGCAACCGGCATGCAAGGAACCGGCGACAAACTGCGGCTTCGGATTGTCATTCCGGCATACTTATGAAGCTTCGGTGAGCATGCTAGCGTTAAAAATGTGCATAATTTGAAACTATGCGGTTTCGGTGATTGCAATATCTCGACGAGAGAATTATTATAGTAGCGTTCCCGCTGCTGGGTTCCGACCCGCTCAATGATGCCGGTGCATGGCGACGTCCCGATCAAAGTACATCGCCCGTGTGAAACTTTCATGAGCACAAGTGTTTCTTGCTATGATGTCGGCCGGAATTCAGGGAATTAATCGTCCACACAATGAGCAACCAGAGTCTGCCGTGAAGTTCAAAGGAATCTCTATGCAAAGCTATATAGTACAATTGGCGGGGATTGTCGTCTTCGCACTGTGTGCAATTACACCAGCGCCGGCGCAATGGCTGAAAAGCACCAATATACCCGCGCCCTACGACAACAATCACTGGCTGGATGTCTATTTTCTGCGCAGCAACCCCGATTTCGGCTGGGTCTGCGGCTTTCAGGGTTTTGTGATCCGTACAACCGACGGCGGAGCGACCTGGCAGGGGAGCCAGATACCGAATGCCTTTCATCTGGAAAGCGTCAATTTTCCCACGGAGCGCATCGGCTATTGCACCGGACCGGCCGGCGTTTTCAAATCTACCGATGGCGGCGAGACCTGGCGCGACATTCGTCCTGCCAGCGCCGAACAGAACGGCGGCGGCTTTCCGCCCACCTGGCGCATTTGGGGCTGTTACTTCTTTGATGCCGATAACGGCTATATGGTCGGCGGCGGCTGCGGCAACAGTCCACAGCAGTTTTTCCGGACGACTAACGGCGGGACAACCTGGTCGAAATTCACGCTGAATAACGGGCAGTCCGGCCTGACGGATGTTGTGGTGTATGATCTCAACGGGCTGGGCTATGCCGCCGGCAGCGGCTACGTGTATCAGACCTTCGACGGCGGGCGCAGCTGGCAATCCCTGACAACGACCGGCTCGCGCGTATGGCATGAAGAGGTCACCAATGTCAATCAGTCTTTCCTGGTACCGGTCGCCGGGACCGATTGTTCGGGCGGCGGACTGAATGTAGGCGGAATGCGCTTCAGTACGGATGGCGGCAGCACCTGGGAAAGTGAAGTTGTCCCGGATCGAATGTATGGCGCGTATCTTGCCGATGAGCGGACCGGTTGGGCCTGCGGCCTGACAGGTCTTGTCTATTACACGGACGATGCCGGTGTTACCTGGGACTTGCGGAATTGCGGCATCGATGACAATGACAGTCTCGACGACATGTATTTTATCGATGAAGATCGCGGTTGGGTGGTAGGCAACGGCGTGTATCGTTCAAACTTTTTCGTGCTCGATCCGCCCGTGGTAAGCGCAAACGGCCCCCTGACATTTTGTGAAGGCGGCAACGTGGAATTGACGGCTTCGGAAGGATATGCCTTGTATCGCTGGTCAAATGGCGAGTTCGGCCGTTCGATTACAGTCGAAGAATCCGGCGACTATACCGTCCGGGTGGCGGATATTACCGGTTGTCACCGCGCCGAAGCAACGGTCAGCGTCGAGATTGTGCCGCGTCCACTGCCGGTCATCAGTGCTGAAGGCAACGCGACGGTACTTTGTGAAGGTGAAACGATTCGTCTGAGCGTAGCGGAAGGCTATGCAAACTACGAATGGTCCAACGGCGCCACCGAGCCCAGTATCCTGGTAAGCGAGGCGGGCGAATTCAGCGTCACGGTAACGGATGAGAATGGTTGCACGGGAGTATCGGCGCCTTTCAACGTGCGCATCGTGCCCAATCCCGAACCCGAGATCGAACTGTCCGGCCTGCCCTTTTTCTGCCGGGGCGAAACGGTGGAATTGTCCGTAAAAAGCGAATATGATTCCTACCTTTGGTCCACCGGCGAAACGACACGACGCATTGCGGTCGGTGAAGCGGGACTGTATTCGGTGACCGTTACCGATGTCAACGGCTGTACGGGGACTGCCGCCGCCGTGGAAGTACGACTGCGCGCCGATGCCGATCAATTGCGCATCATTTCCAATCTGGCGGATGGTGTTTACATCTTTCCCGACCGGCATACGGGCGTACTCTTCTGCGGCGAAATTGAACTTGAAAACACCTCGCCGACTGACTTGGTCGAAATTCCAGTCGCCAGCCTGCTTCGCAACATTGAATTCTCACTGCCGCGCAGTCAATTCCCGCTCGTCCTGCAGCCGGGCCAACGCAAGTCGCTGCGTGTTTGTTTTACGCCCCGGCAACTCGGCGAATTTCGCGACACGCTGATTCTGCCGGAACAGTGTCTGCCGCCGCTGGCTTTATTGGGACAGGGCGTGCCGCAGATTTTCAGTGCACATAGCGACTGTGATGTCGACCTCAGCGCGCGTACAGCCGAAACGCCGGATGGAATTCTGGCCTCATTCCAACCATTTCCGAATCCGGCCGCCCGGGAATTCACCGCGCCCATGCAAAAAACTTTTGAAATCGGTCAGGCCGGTGTTACCGAACGCTGTTGCCTCTATGACAGATTCGGCAGCCTTGTGGCTGAAGGCCGGTACCGCAGGACGGAACGCAGCAGCAACGGCGACACCGTGTACGAATGGGGTGAATTTGTCGTCAATGTCGAAGGCCTGTCGCAGGGCCTGTATTATCTCAGTATTCAGTCCGAAGGCGCTGTCCTTTCGTATGCGGTCGCCATCGCCCGTTGAGAACCGGACTGAAAAGTGATGAGCCTCGAAATTTTGCCCTTGCGCTGACAGGCGCACTTCACTATGTTTAACGCATTCATACCCTTCGGATAATCGCTTCAATCTTGTACCCTCGGAAAGTACATTATTATCACAGATCGGATAGCCCCTCCGATCATTAATCATCATCATTCGTTCCTGAATGAGTCAGGCGTATCGTCGTACAACGAAGCGCCCGCATGATAATTTATAGGATGCTATAGTCTTACTTGCCACGAATTGTATTAACAGGTCTGAACCGTAACACCGGCCCGCGGCAGCGGCTGGCTGGTTCAATTTCAAGGGCTCCTATCCTGAACGTCGCTTAACACCTTTTCATAACTGTCTCCTCTTCCTGATTCGGCTATGATAGCCGCCTTAAGAGAGTGGGCAGCGCAATTGTTGTCGCAACAATTGTGAAAACAGGCAGCCGGTACTAAAAACTGGACTGTGAATCTGTGTTGTACTTCGAAGACGAGGGAATCTATCGGAATATCTGTTTCGACGTGTAATTGTTTTTGTTTTACAACTCTGCGAAACGGAACTTATGGATTCTACATTGTATGGTCTCAATAGCGATCGACAAGGCCTCAACTTTGAATTGGCAATACCAAGGCTCAGCCTGACTGCTAAACGTACAATCGATTTCTTCGGCTCTCTTCTGATTCTGCTGTTCTTGCTGCCATTGCTGCTGCTGGTCGCAATTATGGTCAGGTGCAGCTCGCGCGGCCCCGTCTTTTATGTGCAGTCGCGCGTCGGGTATCGAGGCCGAAATTTTCGCTTGTACAAATTCAGAACAATGATCGTAGATCAGGATCACTGCGCGGAGATTCAACGTGTTAAACAGCTTGCCAGGCAAGGCATATTGCTTAAATTGAAGAACGATAGTCGAATAACGCCGATCGGCCGTATTCTCAGACGCACGAGCATCGATGAGCTGCCTCAGTTGCTCAATGTTCTGAAGGGTGAGATGAGTCTCGTTGGGCCGCGGCCCCTTGCGCCCTTTCTGCTGGATCCTTATCCTGAATTCAGCCGGATTCGATCGCTTGTTAAGCCGGGGATTACCGGTCTGTGGCAGATTCGCGCGCGTGAGTTGAATACCAATGCCGCCTATATGATGGAGCATGACGTGGAGTACATTCGCAGGTTCGGCTTCCGGCTTGATCTCGCGATTCTGCTGCGTACGATCCCCGTCTGCCTTAGCGGCAAAGGAGCCTATTAACAATCCCTGGTGAGTGTCAGCGGATGGAAGGAAGTTTGCAAGCCATCGAAACGCCATTTGTGCTGCTAGATTACACGCGTCTGCGGGGCAACATCCGCCGTATGCAGGCACTGGCCACGGAGCATGCCATGCATTTGCGGCCACATTGCAAAACGCATAAGTGCATCGAAATAGCGCACATGCAAATCGAGGCCGGAGCTGTCGGCCTCACAGCGGCAACGTCTGAGGAAGCCCGCTACTTTATGTCGCAGGGAGTTGCCTCTATCACCCTGGCCTTTCCGATGATCAGCGCTGCACAGCTTGACCGTTTGCTGGCCTGCGCCCGCAGGCACGGCGCCGACCTGCGTCTGATCGTCGATAGTTTCGCCGGACTGCACGCGCTCAGTGCGGCTGCCCGGCGTCAGGAATATCCAGCAGGCGTCTATCTAAAGGTCGATGTTGGCTTGCATCGCTGCGGTCTCACAGCCGGGAGTGAAGACATTCCAGTCTTAACAAAAGAGATCCTGGCCGATGGTCGGCTTAAATTCTGCGGTCTGCTGGCGCATGCCGGCCACGCATATATGGCGAAAGTATTTGATGAACTGCGCCTCGTGGCCCAGGAAGAACGCGCTATCCTGAACCAGGTAAGGAATCATCTGAGTGAAAGCCGCATCGATTGTCCGGAAATTTCGGTCGGAGCGACGCCAAGCGTCTTAGCCTGCGATGACTTCAGCGGCATAACGGAACTCCGGCCGGGTAACTATGTCTTTCTCGATGCAACGGCACTGATGCTTGGTGTTGCTCAGATTCAGGATGTCGCCCTCACCGTTCTGGCGACCGTTGTCAGTGTTAACAAACACTACTGGATTATCGATGCCGGCTCCAAGACGCTTAGCTCGGACAGGGGGGCGCACGGCAGCAGCTCCCTGCAGGCTTATGGCTGGGCCTGGCCGCTTCAACATTTTGGCGCCGAGGACTATCGCCTCGACATTGTTCGTCTTTCCGAAGAGCACGGATTTATCGCTCGTTCCGAGCTCGACTTGAGCATTGGCGATCGGGTCAGAATCATTCCAAATCATGCGTGTGTTGTCGCCAACCTCGCCGCTGAATATGTTGTGCAGGGCGCGGGCGCCGCAGTCGAGCGCTGGCCGGTAGCCGCCCGTGGCTTTGCCCTGTAAAAAGGCCTGTGTATCTTAGCTCTATGGTGACCGCCCGGGACGAACTGCTTCCATTCTCGATTTGTGATCCTGGTGAACGACTGTCCCGTCAGCGCAGCGGGCTGTGCCTGCCCATTGTTATTCTCGCATCGATCCTTCTCCATGGGATGCCGGGGCTGGCGGCGGATACGGCAAGCTACGGGCAATTGCAGCCCGCCTATGCCCAACGCAACCAAAGTTTGGCAAACCTGGCGGACACAGATCGCGGCCAGTTCTCCCTGCTTTTCCGTTGCCGGTTGCAACCTGTCTTTGACCTGGGCCAATCGACAAAATTGATTTTTGCCTATGAGGCTGCCGGTCTGCTCTATACCGCCGCTCCGCTGCTGGCCGAAACAGTGGCGACGGGAGCGCGCCAGCTCGTCAGGCTTCACTGGCGTCCATTGAGCGGCGATCGCCACAGCATTCGTCATGGAGTAGAGCGCTTCTACCTGGCCCATCATGAAGCAGGCTGGCAATTGAGTGTCGGGCGCCGACAATTCGATTGGAGCGTCGGGACATTCTGGCATCCGGTCGATTTCTTTTTGCCGCCTGACCCGACCGACTTCAGTCGGCCGGAACAGGAAGGCGCCGATGTTGTAGCGCTGTCCGCGCGTCTGAGCGACAGCCTTGGGATTGATCTCGTGCTTAATCCCGTTCAGCGGCACTCCTTTAACGGCTTAGTTCGTATGTCGCTCATATCGGGGTATTGGCAAGCCGCGCTGCAGGCCGGACGCGTGGAAGATCGTTTCGCGGCGGGGGCGGTCCTGGAGCAGAGCTTAGATAATGTGAGGGCCTACTGTGAGGCGGCCTATCACGGGCCTGCAATCGGAGAGCGCGGATTTGCCAGGCTGCTTCTCGGCTTACACATCGAGAGCAATGATGAGAGGAATCGGGGCGCGCTGGAGTACCATTTCAACGGCGAAGGCCCGACGGACCATTCGGAATACGATCTGCTGCGTCTGTTCAGGAATGAAATTATCAACCTCGGTCAGCATTATCTCGCCGCCCGGATCTGGCATCGTTTCAATGCGGCATCGCGCGTGCAGGCGGACAACGTACTTAACCTCGTCGACGGCAGCGGCCTGTTCCACATTTGGAGTGACTACATGTTCGCACCATCACTGACCCTGCGCGCCGGAGTCCAGGTGCCCTACGCCCGCTCCCTGCGCGAATACTGGTACTATGCGCGCAGCGTCTATCTTGCCCTGCGCGCGTATTTTTAAATCTTTTGGTCCTTGTCGGCGTTTATACGATATTAGCCCGGCGCCGCCAGCAGCGCATACCTTCAAGGGTAATCTTCCGATTCCAGCAATGAAAGATCAGTTTTGGCAACAATCTGCTACGTGAGTCGATGAATGTAGTATTAATCGGAATAATTGTCTACGTAGCACTCCAACTGGTTCTCGGTTTTGTCATCTCAAGAAAGATTCACACCGAATCGGACTTTTTACTGGCCGGGCGCAAGCTCGGTTACTGGCTTGCCGTTTTTTCGATTTTCGGCACCTGGTTTGGAGCTGAAACCTGTATCGGTACCGCAGGGGCGGCCTATTCCGATGGACTGGCAGGCGTAACGGCCGATCCCTTCGGCTATAGTATCTGCCTATTTCTGATGGGCCTGCTGCTAGCCGTTCCCTTGTGGCGACTTAAGATCACAACGATTGCCGACTTTTTCCGTTTGCGCTATTCCGTTCTGGCTGAAAGGACGGTTGCCGTCATTATCGTGCCCGCCTCGGTGTTATGGGCCGCGGCCCAGATTCGCGCCTTTGGCCAGGTGCTGTCGGCCTCATCCGAGTTGACTCTTGGACTGGCAATTGTCATTGCAACAACAGTTGTAATAATCTATACGGTATCCGGCGGACTGCTCGCCGATGCGATGACCGATATCATTCAAGGGGCCATTTTGATTATCGGCCTGGTGATCCTGGCATTTGTGATCAACAGCCATCTGGACGGAATTTTTTCAGCGCTGGCAGCTCTGCCGGACGACAAACTTAGCTTTGTTTCGGAGGCGGCGCGGCAGAGCGATTGGACGGCACTGGAGCTGATGGAGGCCTGGGCCGTTCCGATCTGCGGCTCGCTGGTAGCGCAGGAGCTGGTGGCGCGCGTTATCGCCTCGCGTTCACCAAAAGTGGCGCGTCGTTCCACTTTTATCGCCGCTTCGATGTATATCAGTGTCGGCTTAATGCCGCTGGCCTTTGGCCTCGTCGGCAGCACAATGATCGTCGGTCTGGAATTTCCCGAGCAGATATTGCCCAAGCTGGCGCAGCAGCACCTGCCGTCACTGGGTTACGTGATCTTCGCGGGCGCATTGGTATCCGCAATTCTGTCAACAGTTGATAGCGCCTTGCTTGCCGCCACCGCTCTCATCTCGCACAACGTCATCATACCCCTGCGACCGGCTATTTCCGAGAGACAAAAACTGCTGATCGAACGATGTGGCGTCGTAGTCTTCGGCATCATCGCTTTTGCACTGGCCCTGGCGGCCGACGGTGTCTATGCCCTGGTTGAGGAAGCGTCGGCTTTCGGCAGCGCCGGCGTCTTTATTGTTGTCTTGATCGGCTTGTTTACGCGTTTTGGCGGGCCGCGGAGTGCTATGACGGCACTCCTGGCCGGAGTCGTTGTTTATTTTCTGGCGGCTTTTGTTCTGGCCCTTCCTTACAGTTATCTGCTTTCCATCGCTGCCGCGCTGGGCGGATACCTGGCTGTCGGATTCTTTGAGGACCGCGGCCCATCCATGTCTATGATGCATGCAAAGGCCTGAATTGCGCCGGCACAAGACCGCCCTCCGTTCCTTGCGTGCAGCAGACTGCTACATACCGTTTTGCGTCAGCCGTTTAAGCAATGCTTCCTTTTTGCTGCGTGCCACGATGACGCTTGAATTGTCGGAGGTAATGACGTGACCGCCTTCGCCGCGAATATAGCGAACCACGTGATTCAGGTTAATCAAATGCGAATGGTGAATACGAAAGAAGTTGTGTTTCGACAATAGTTTGTCATAGGCCTTTAGTGGTCTGGAGATTAACAGCTCCTGCGAATCAGCGAGAAAAACGCGCGTATAATTGCCGTCAGCTTCACAGCGAATGACATCCTGAATCTTGACAAAGAGCATACCGTCGGCGGTGGGTAAGCCGATCCGTTCGCCCTGGTTTTGCATTCTCACCACGTTGCTGAAGATATTTTGCATGGCAACATCCGGATGTTCCCGCAGGCGGCGTTCCGCTTCGTGCACAGCGGCCTTAAGATCTTCAACGGCGATCGGTTTCAAGAGATAATCGATGGCATGAACTTTAATCGCCCGGAGGGCATATTGATTGTGAGCGGTCGTGATGACAATCTCGAAGCGAATATCGGAAATGCGATCCAGCACATCGAAACCCGTACCAAAGGGCATTTCGATATCCAGAAAAACGAGCTCGGGCGATTCCCGCTCGATGAGTGCCGCTCCGGTGTCAATGGAATTGGCGATGCCGCAGACTTCTACTTCGGGGCAATGCCGCTGTAGCAACAGATCCAGCGTCTCACTGCTTAACTCTTCATCGTCAATAATCACCGCGCGCATTGTATCAATCCTTCCTATAGTAAGACAAGCTCAATCTCGCGCATTCTTTGCAATCGGCGGCGGCGTTCCGCCCATATCACAGCCCTATTGGATCGGAATCAATATCTCCACGCGAGTACCCGCGGGCTGTCCGTTCTCGTCTTGCAAGTCTATCACTTTTATGTCAAAATCATTGTCTGAAATGGACGACAGCATCGCAATTCGTTCGTTTGATGTGTGCATCCCACGCGAAATGTGATGCCGTCGGGAATTAGCGAGTACTTCGGCGGCTTTGGCGCGTCCAATCCCATTGTCTTCGACAAGGCATAAGACCTGCTCGTTGGTACCGCTGATACTGAGCCGCAATCGCCCTTTGCTTGCCCGGTGCGCCAGGCCGTGCTTAATGGCATTTTCGACGAAGGGCTGGATTAGTAGTGGAGGCACCAGGACCTTGTGCAAGGCCAGGCTCTGATCGATATCGATGTGGTAACTGAACTTGTCGCGAAAGCGTAAGGCTTCCAGCTCGATATAGTATTGGAGCGCCTTGATATCCTCTTCCAGCGATATCGCTTCACAATTCGAACTCTCGAGCACCGAACGCATTAGTTTGGCAAATTTGTTAAGATAGGAGTGTGCCGCCACCGCATCATTTTTTGTGATGAAATTCACAATCGAATTGAGCGAGTTAAAGATAAAATGAGGATTCATCTGGGCTCGCAGGGATTGCAGCCTGAACTCGACCAACTTCCGATTGGTGCGTTCCTGGCGCTGCACCGTCCGCAAGCGGGTGATGACGGCGCCCGTCAGCAGGGCTAATGCCAGCATAGCTATCATTGCCCGGAACCACCAAGTTTGCCAGAATGCGGGAATGATCCGGATTCCTATCCGGGCTTCTCGCTTCGTCTGCGATGAACTGCCGCCCAATTCGCGTACGCGAAACAAGTAGTTCCCGGGAGCGACATTCGTGAAAGAGGCCACGGGATGGCGACCATCGGTAACGCGCCAGACGTCGCTAAAGTTATCCAATCGGTATTCGTAGCGAATGTGTTGCGGCGAATCAAAATTTAATGCCGCAAAGCCGAGCGAGAAAAAGTTCTCGTCGTGTTGTAGCTCAATTTCACGTTTAAGGAAAATCGATGTGTCCAGACGCGCCGCTTGATCGAAGATGGCAAAGGTCGTTATTGTCATCGTTCTGGAGCCGCGGTCGGATACGACGCTATCGGGGTGGAAATCTACGTAGCCGCCTAAACCGCCAAAGTACAGGCGGCCGGAGTTATCCTTCCACGATGTAGTTAAGTGGAATTCTTTCACGCCGATTCCGTCCGGCTCGGCAAAATTGATGAATCGTTCCTGCTCCGGATCGAAGTGCGAAATGCCGAACATTGTACTGATCCACCAATGGCCGTTGTTGTCTTGCAGAATAGCACGCGTGAAGTTGGAAGCCAGCCCGTGCTCTTCTGTGAAGCGGCGATTCTTGCCGCTGCGAGGATCAAAACGATTGATGCCGCCTCCGGCGGTGGCCAGCCAGAGAAATCCATCTTCATCTTCGCGGATAACCCAGACGCGATCGTCGCTGATCGTCGTTGTGTCATTGCCGATCGAACGAAAGACGGAGAAGTTGTCGTCGACAGGATTATAACGATTCAAGCCCCTATCCGTACCGATCCAGAGCCTGTTCCGACGATCACGGTGCATACACAGTATATTGTCGTTGCTGATGCTGTGCGGATCGCTTTCGTTGTAGTAGTAAAGCTGCCAGGTACTATCGTGTTTTCGTAGTCGATTGAGACCCCAGTGGAGCACGCCGACCCACAAGTCGTCAGCTGTTTCATCCAAACTCCAAATTCCCCAGCCAAACATTTGATTGACATGCATTTTTTTCCGGACACTCAGATACTTTCTGTCGGATCGATATTGTTGCCGCAAAAGCAGCTCCCGAGAATAAAGGTACAATCCGTTATTGGTCCCAAGCCAGAAATTGCCGTCGTCACTTGCTTTGATAAAGTTAATGATGTTTATCTCGCTCGAGTACATGTCGGTTATCGGCGCAATGTGTTGCCGGAATACCTGCTCGCCGGGCTTGCGATAATTAAGCCCGCGGCCGGCTGTTCCAACCCAGACTTCACCGTCGTCATGGACAAAGAGAGAGCGAATTTTGTTGTGGCTCAGGCTGGTGCTGTCGCTGGGGCTGTAACTGACATTGCTGAAGATTTGCGCATCGAGATGCGCGCGGCTGATGCCGTTGTCGGTACCGATCCAGAGGTAGCCGTTGCGATCTTCGAATAGACAGTTAACATCGTTGCCGCTCAAGCTGTGGGGATTGCAAACATCATTCATGTAGTGGCGATTGGCAGCGGTCTTCGTATCGAAAACCATCAGGCCCCAGCGAAACGATCCCACGAGAAGGGTACCGCTTCTGGAACGCAGGACGGAGCGCTGGGGGATATTCCGAAGCGAGAAGTATTGAATGTTGTCCAAACTTCGCTGGCCGATCTTTCCATCATAAATCGGTAGTATGATCGCTTGCCCAAATCCGGATGCAAGGATATTGTTGTCATGATCGATTGCGATTCGTCCCAGCAGAATCGAGTCGAGCAGCCTGTAGTTGGCATTAACATTCCGATTGACGAAACAATCGTGTTCGGCCACGTATCGTTGCAAACCGTTCACATTCGACAACATCCAGACATTCTGCTCACGATCGCTCGCGATGGAGTGAAAGCCGCCGTCCACCGTCGAGTAAACATCATTCGAATCATGATAGAAACGTTTGATTGTGCCTGTCCGTTTGTCGATGCGATTGAGATGGGCGCTGCCGTCTTTAGTCACGCACCAGATCGTGTTGTCCGGGCCTTCGCAGATGCTGTGTACATTGTTGCCGCTCAGGCTAAACGAATCGGTTGGTACATGTGAAAAACGTTCAAAGTCATCGCTGACATGATTATATCTGCAAACGCCGCTCGCGGACGTCGCGACCCAAAGTGTCCCCTCGCTGTCGACTATCATGGATCGTACGCCGCCTGGCCCGATCGAATTTGAGTCAAGGGTTTCGTGGATATAACTGTGAAAGCGATAGCCATCAAAGCGCACCAGCGCGGTACGCAGGCCAAACCACATAAAGCCGAGGCTGTCCTGGGTGATTGAAAGTACGTGATGATCCGGCAAGCCATCGCTGACGCCGTAGCGCTGAAACCTGATGTTGGAGTTAATCGCAGCGGATATGCCATACTGCCAAACCATCAAGAGAAGGAATACAAGCAGGGCTGTGCGGCGCGGATAAAGCTGTGGAGCACATCCCTTCCTCACAAAAAAGGATGTATTGTGGCTCTCGGGATCTAAACGATCTATTCGATTCGCACCTGGACCTCCCGGAAGTCGTCGTCCGAACATTCTCTTCCTCGGCATTGCATGCCGAGGATTCCCGGGTGGCACAGGCTGGCCGCAGCCGCCGGTCGGACGCCGTAGACAAGGGGAGACAGGATGCAAGGTATTCATTGTTTGCCAGGCTTGTACGTTCACCAGCCATAAAGCAGAAAGCCCGACCAGCGAACCGGATGAGCTGAATAGTCTTTCTGAAGTCGAGCCAGTTTGGCCGCGCGCAAGCTCGCTTCGGGCGAGAGTCCTTTCATCAAGCCGGCATAGTAGTCCCGCCACAAAAACCGGGTATATTTACTGCTGGCTTTCCAGAGCGAAACCGCCACACAAGTGTTTTCACAACTCAATATACCGCCCAGAACCGCAGACAGCGCACGCGCACTTACCAATTGATTGTCACGGCAATCGCAATAGGGCAGCGCCACCCACCGCTCACTCCAGTCCAGCCTGAAACTCTCGGCGCTGGTCATAACACCATCATTTGCCGTATCCTCGCCGTCCGGGTTTGCCAGCAAGAGACCAGAGAGGGCGGGCGCGAGCCGATGGTAAAAACAATGGCTTGCGAGATGCAGCGTATTGTGTGTTGCGACGGCAGCCCGCAGTGCCGCTTCGTTTGCCCGGCAGTCGGCGGCCAGCACCCCGTCACCGTCCAGATCACTGATCGCGGCAAACGACGCCTCCGTTTCACGCCTGGCACTTCGTAGGGTTCGAATGCCTGAATCTTTTGTAAAGAGCGTCGACATTGCCGGAATCCGATGTGCGTTGCTGTGCAATTCCGGATAAGCGATTGCTGCGGAACCCGAACAGGCTGTGTCGCCGAAATCAGGAGCGAAGCCGGCAAACTGAAGCTCGCGTGGCGGTGCCTGAAGTTTGCGCCACTCGTGCCGGGCCGCCCGTCGGGCGAACTGCGTCGCAGAGAAATGATAAGCGAAGCTGCGTGTCAGAAGGGGGTAGCGATACTGGCTGAAATCGCCGGGTTTGCGTTTCAGTCGTGAACCGGCGTGGAGTGCTTCAAAGGGTATGGAATACAGCTGCCCTTCCGGTACGATGATCAGCGAAGTAATGTCAGCTCCAAGTCGGTCCAGGGCCGGCGCCAGTAGCAGGTCATACAGCCTCTTCAGATTTTTGGTCAGCTCATTCGCTCGTCCAAGCCGAATCTCATAGTACATAGCAGCGACGACATCGGGAATACTCGAATCCGCCCGACAGGCGATAAGATGCAAATCTTCAGCCGTAAGGAGCAATAGATAGATTCGGCCGGGGCCGTAGGAATAGCTCAACAAGGCTTCGTCGGGCTGCAATCGGCGCTGCACTTCCTCGGAGCCCGCCGGTGCCGCCGGCCAGCGCATCGAGGCGAGGCGGGGAAGAATTTTGCGCCAGCCTTTGCGAAGCTCTGCCAATTGCTCTAAAAGCGCCTGCCGTTCTGTAATGAAAGCGGGATTTGCGGAGCTGAATTCTCTCGTCGCATCCAACCGGAGCAGTTGCCGATTGTTTCGATTGACAGCTTCAACCAGGCTGTCGCGGGCGAAGTGGCGCCGCTCAAGGTCAAGCGCGAGATAAGCATCCCAGCTTGCAAGCCGCTTGCGAAATTCGGCGAAAAAAAAGGTCGCACTGCGATAATCGGCATGCCGGGTCTTCTGAAAGGCAAACACCGCCGCCGCGAGTGCATGCGGCATGTGCTGGCGGTCAAGCTGTCGGATCCAGAATCTGCTGGCCGGGCCGCCATAGGATGCGCGATACGCGTCCAGTGCTTCCGCTCCTCTGCGGAAATTCGTCAGTCCCGACAGAAGGTCACGAAGGTCATGCGATTCAAAAAGGTAGACCCTGACAAAAAGTTGAGCCTTCAGTAGAAGACTCTCCGTCAGCAGCCCTTGCGCGGCAGCGCTTGCGAGAACAGGCACATCACCAGTCAGACTATCCGCTTCCCAGCCGAGCAGAGAACGCAGGCTGTATTGAATGTGCCCGAGTCCCCGTGCATATCGGCCTTGAAGGAGCATTGTTTTGGCGGTCTGAATGTAGGAGTAGGCCAGGAGAGTAGCCGTATCTCCGCCGATGGCCCGACTGAGTCGCCACGCTCTAGTGTGATAGCTCAAGGCGGAATCGAAGGAATGGCCTTCCCGCCACGCAGCGCCGAAATTGTTGAGCAGCAACACGTCCCTGGCATTGGGCTGTATGCCCGCCTTGAAACGCAAGGAAATAGAACGTTGCAGTGCCTTATGCGCCGAATCATAGTTGCCTTGGGCTGCAAAGGCGAAGGCCATACTATGCGCAAGATCGGCGGCGCGAGCACGATCGTTGTTATCGTCGAGAGTACAGGATGCCAGCACAGGCCGAAGCAGATGAAGAGCCGAGTCCGGATAGTTGGATTCGACCAGGGCATGCGCGCGATCGCGTTGACGGATTGTAGACTTACGTTGATCCGAAAGCCCGTCGGAGCTGCCATAGCGCAGATTGAGAATCTCGTTCAGAGACAAGAAGTCATACGGTGAGGCGAAATTGCGTTCCTGCCCGAAGTCGGAGGGCAAAGACTGCTCGGCTTTGAGCTGCGCCGCGCAGGCAGCTATCATTAGCATCGAGCAAAACACACAAGCATACCAAGACATATCAGAAATCCCGACGATGCCTTATCAACGCTTAGGCCTCTGATGAAAGGTCTTGTTCATCGCCCGCCAACTCCCCCAGCTCCTTGTCGATGAGGTAGAGACCGTTCTTCTCATCGTCTACCAGTCTGACTTTATCGAGCACGTTGCGGAAGAGCGTTTCTTCTTCATGCTGTTCATTGACATACCACTGCAGAAAGGTAAAAGTGGAATAATCCTTTTCACCGAGGCAAAGGTCGACCACATTATGAATGTGTTTCGTCACTTCCATTTCATGCTGCAGAGCGCTTTCCAGCATATCCTTGATCGACGAAAAATTCTCAGGCGGCTGTTTGACGGCGGGGGCGATAGCCTGACCGCCGCGTTCATTGATGTAATGAAACAATTTCAACATGTGCATCCGTTCTTCATCGGAGTGCCCAAACATAAACTTGGCCGCGCCGCCGAAGCCTTGCGCATCACACCAGGATGCCATTGCCAGATAGTAATTTGACGCGTATGCCTCGTGAATAATCTGATTGTTGAGGGCCTTGGCGATGGGAAGAGAGAGCATGGACTATTCTATGCTGAGTTAGCGAATACCTTTGCGCACAAATATAGCTGAATAAAGCGAATTCGAAAATGAGGCGTCGCGAAACATCCTGAAACGGACGAGCCTCTTCACCCATGTAAACGATGCAAACTTTCACTTGCTGCGCAGTGCACGTTCACTTGATAGGGTAAAGAGGCTCAGTGCCACCCATTTATACACTTTCTGATTGTCAATGTTTGTTTGATTTTGCGGCTTCTGTGCCCGCCGTAAAAACAACGAGGGCAATGTAATTGAATCCACTGCACAGGCCAATCTCAAGTGTACGGTTGACGGAATTCGATGTATGGCTTACAAGAATTCCATGATCTTTGGCGAAAGAGCTGGCGTTCGATTCTGCAATCGACCGCCTCGTTTCTTCGGGAGACTCAGACGATGGCGCGATTTGTCGACTCTTTGCTCGGCTGCAACTGACTTAAGCGGGCGAGTACCAGCTTCCACAGCACCTCAAAAGGGATCACTTCGGTGACTTCAAGCACATTGCGAAAATCGGTCTGTGGAGCAACAAGTCGCGTGTAATACGGCCGTGCCCTGGCTTCCGTTTTGCTGTAATCGAAGTCTTTTTCAATCATAATCCTCAGCATACGCAGGAAGCAATTCGTTCGGTAGTATTCTTCTTTGCGTAGATAGCGGCTTGTGTACTGTCGAATAGTTTCGGCGCGGTCCAGAATGCCGTTCAGATCATTGTTGTCAAGTAAAAACAGGATGTGAACAATGAGGATGGGAACATAGAATCCACTTTTGTCCTTGCTGAAAATCGGTACTTCATTGAGGAATTTGTACAAGTAAAAACGCCGACCGAAGGCTGTCAGTTTCTCGGAAATCTGTTCATCCGGATGATTGGTCAGAATGTAGCGGAGGTATGCTTCCAGTATTTTCCAGCGTTCGATGGTCTGAGGGTTGGCGTATTCAAAGCGGCGGTGGCTTACGATCGTCGTAAAGATCTCGACAGCTTTGTGGTAGTTGTCGGTGTGCATCGAGAGCAGAAAGTAATACTCCTGGAAGAGAAACCAATTCGGCTGACCGACAACAAAATGATGAAGCCACTCATCAGCAAAGACGCGACCGTTGTCATAATCCCGCAGGTAGGTGTAGCTGACAAGTTTCCAGATAGCATTTTCGGCCAGGCGCGCTTTGTTGTAAAAATGCGGATGTTTCAGAAAATATGCTTCCTGTTCGTTGCACACTTCAAGCACACCTTCATAGTCCCGCGCAAGCTGCTTCAGAAGTGCTTTAACTCTGAAGTAGGTGAAATTCAACAGCCTGGTCTTGAACGTACTTCTCAGGCTGTCGATTTCCTTGCAATATGTTTCCACCAGTGCCAGGAGCTCCGGTTTGTATGATTTAGACTTAGAGTATTCCAGAGCGATGAAATCGTAAAGGCCTTCGGCCTTCGTTTCCGCTTCCAATGTTAATAATGCCTCCTGCAGCAAGCTCGAAGACTGTTCGAACTCAGTTCGGTCGCCGCTGAGACTGTAGTGCCGACGCGCCAGCCGGGCGCACTGAAAGACAACATCTGTTAGATCAAACTTTTGCGCTTTGACTAGAGTGCGCTTGATCAGGGAGATTGCGCTCATTCGCGCACCGAGCGCCACGAGCAGTCTTGCACAGACAACGTTGCGGCCGCATTGGTGCATCGCTTCCGTTACGGCGCCGAACTTAGGCTGGCGAATTTCAACCGACATTAGCGACTGCAGCAGGATTTCCTTAAACCGTGATTTCAGAACAGCATAGCGATTGTCGGGAACTTCGCTCTGATAGATATGGCGAGCCGCGGCGCGATCATTGCTAAATCTGCCGGATGTAATGCCGTCGTAGAGCTGTTCGAAGTTGGTGGATTCGTTTCCGCGACCTTGATTTTCGAATAGTCGTGACTTTTTGACCCCAACCCATGTAAGAATTTGGATCATCTCACGTAATCTTCTCATAGGGTAAATCCAGCTTTTCAGAGATAATCAGTGATTCTTGAAGTAGTGCCGAGTAATTATGGCAATGATATATGCGAAATAATTCGTGAAAATCTGATACGGTTTAAGCGCAAATAATACAATAGATTGTATTCAATGACAACTAAAAAGTAGTCGATTGTGTTTCATTTAGGGCAGCTATTTAGAGATGGCAATCATGCAAACCACGTTTAGTCATATAAAGCGAATTGAGTTAAAATTTTTTATTGCATCTATGTAATAATTTGAGCATTTTCAGCACAAGTATTGACAAGAAATCGCTGATAAGAGCCAGAGATCTTTGAAAATTGAAGCGCCGCTATTCAGAAAGCTGATAAAACTAATGTAATAATCAGTGTAAATCTGATACGACAACTCGCATAACAAAAGGCTACATTGTTGGCAGATATCCTGAGTGTCGTATTATAAGCTGTCGAGGCGTACTATGGAAATTGTTGTAGCAATTCTGATATATATCGCAGTGATTGTAAGTCCCGGAGAGTATCTGCAGCAAGAAATTGATATGTTCATCGATCAGCATCAGGTTGAAATCGATCACATTCAACAGGATCCCGCGCAAATGGATGTGGTGCACAATGAATTTCTTCCGCAAGTTGAATTTGTAATAATTGATGCAGATCAGGAATATTGAAGAGTTATTGACCAACAAAAGTTCGTTCAACTTCTCTTATCGGCGATAGTTGAAAGCAAATTGCCAGAATACGACTGTGATAGCGGCGCCTACGTCAATTGCCACTGTAATTCGTTCGAAAGCGAGTTGCAATAACGTAGGCGTTCTATCGATTTTTTTTGAAAATCTGAAAAGTGCCAAAATACGACTTGGATAGTGCTGTCTGTCTGATCACTACTCTGAAATCCGGTCACCTCTTACTGTTAGATGGAGGCACTATCGTTTTTTTCGTGGTGAACGATAGAATTACGTTAGAATTAGAAGCGAAAATACGACTTGGATAGTGCTGTCTAACGCCTTGTCACTACTGTAGTCCCTAACCACCGGGCTATGTTCGGCGATAGACAGTCTATCTTTTTTAATATACCCCTAAAATCAACTTTCACAAAAAAAAGTTGCGAACGGGTATTTTGAACTTCCAATACTCGTCATCAGCGGACTGGTGCAGATTGTTATCTTCTCTAAGCTGAACTTCGAAGCGGAATTTTGGTGGACTTTTGCCTCCACGCACTGCAAATCTGTTACCGTCGTTATGTTGACGCCAAGATTTCTCTCGTAAAGAGAGCTATCCGCATCTCGGATGCTCTGAATACCGGTAGCCTCTCAGACTAGAGTGGTTGTGTCCGCCAGTTGCATTTTCGCAAATACCTTGGCAACTATTTCTGAATCCACGACTCGTGTGTGCCCGACTCGTGTGTGCCTGATTACTCCATCGGATTTCCGTCAATGCTTGCCGTCCGGAGCTATTTCTGAAGGGGAGGTTCCCGGGCAAAGATGCCAACCGGACATTTGGGACAATGTCGGTTTTGATAGAGAAATAGTAAGGTCATTAAGCTGATTGATTCGTCGTGGCGGGCACCGTCCTGTTATCGTTCCGACCGGTTTGCCGGTTGTGGAAGCTTTTGCACGAAATGTTACCGACCGGCACAAATTGTACTTGTTTTTCAGGCGGCAGTTTTGTTTTTTCGATGTGCGAGATTGGATGGGATGTTGACCGCAAACAAATTTAGATCAGCGACACCGTAAAGCCGCTAAGCTTTAGTAAAGCAATAGTTGTTGGTACCATAGATATTGTTGTGCCACATTTGATTTCGGAGGGTAGCCGTCGATTTGGATGACGTGCTTGTAAGAGGTGCCGAGTGATAGAGAAACCGTTTCCAAGCCACCAACAGTAGATTCTGAATCCAAACTACTGGGTGTTGTATCACTTCCCTTGAAAAAGCGGAGTTACAAAAAGAATATTCGCAACAGCTTGGCGTCTAAGAAAGTGTGTTTGCTCCTGATGGCGGTGCGTCAAATTTTTTTGGCGTGCCGCTCTTTTTTTAACTGCTGAATTACCACCTTTGAGCATCGATTAGCGTCTTACGACTCTCTTGAATTTTTTGTATCTTGGCGGTTTTTTCAACTAAAGCTCTTGCCATTTTTCCTTGGCATGATTCCGGGTGTTTGATGGTGTTTTTAAGACAGGCAATGCCACAATCGAGCTTTGACAAGGTGTCCTCAAAATAGGAGTGTCGGCTGGATGTATGTTTGAGATGATTCGCTTTCAGAACCCTGAGTATTTCTATGCTCTTGCCGCATTGCCCGGTATTGCAGTATTGTACGTCCTTGCGTCGCTCTGGCGCAAACGGGCTTTAAGTCGTTTTGGCGACCTTGCATTGCTGAGTAAGCTGCTTCCTGATGTCTCGCGCTGGCGGCCCATCCTAAAACTGGCTCTTGCTCTCAGTGCCACCTTGTTGCTGGTTCTGGGAATTGTCAACCCTCAGATCGGCACCAAACTTGAGGAAGTAAAACGCGAAGGTGTTGATATCATCATTGCGCTCGATGTTTCGAACAGTATGCGGGCCGAGGATATTACGCCCGAACGATTGCAGCGCGCGAAGGGTGCCATAGCCCGCCTGATCGATCGTCTGCGCAACGATCGTATCGGCTTGATTGTTTTCGCCGGTGAGGCCTTTGTCATGCTACCATTGACCGCCGACTATGCCGCCGCCAAGCTCTTCCTTTCTTCCGTGGACACTGACATCGTTTCCAAGCAGGGGACGGCAATTGGCGCTTCGATAAAACTGGCGCGAGATGCATTTGAGTCGGAAGAGACTAAATTCAAGGCACTAATTATTATTACCGACGGTGAAAATCATGAAGACGATGCAGTCTCCGAAGCGGCGGAGGCTCATAAAGAAGGTGTCGTCATTCACGCTATTGGAATGGGTTCACCCGAAGGCGTGCCGATCCCACTCTACCTCAATGGCTCGCGGCGCGGATACCGCAAAGATCGCCAGGGCAACGTTATTGTAACGAAACTAAACGAAGCAATCCTGCGTCAGATTGCGGGCGCTGCTAATGGTACCTACGTGCGGGCAAGCAGCTCAGACGCCGGTCTCGACACAATACTTGACAAAATCAACACCATGGAGAAAAAGGAATTCGGCACGCGCGAATATTCTGATTTCGAAGACCGCTTCCAATGGTTTTTGATGGCTGCCTTCATTCTGTTGTTGCTGGAATTCCTGATAAGCCAACGCCGCAGCAAGTGGCTGGATGGTGTGACTCTCTTTAAAGGAGATGCGCAATGAAAGTTTGTACGCTAATCTTCCTGCTTGCCTGCTGCCTTTGCATTCCCTTGTTCGCTCAAAGCGAACGACAGCTTGTTAGGGAGGGGAATGCCTTGTACCTGGAGGGCGAGTTCGACAAGGCTGAAGATAATTATCGTCAGTCACTTGAGACTGACGAACCATTGCCTGAGTCCGATTTTAATCTCGGCAATGCTCTCTACAAGCAGGAAAAGTACGATGAAGCAGCTAATTTCTATCGTTCGATGGCTTCGCGACAGGACATCGATGCCGCTACAGCGTCCAAAGCCTGGTATAATCTCGGTAATGTTTTATTGCAAACCGAAAAGTATCGCGAAAGCGTCGAAGCATTCAGGCAGGCGCTGCGTCGCGTTCCAGGCGACCGTGATGCTAAATACAATCTATCGTATGCGCTGAAAAAGCTCCGCGAGCAAGAGCAGAACCAAGACCAGCAGAACCAGGATCAGCAGAACCAGGACCAGCAGAACCAGGACCAGCAGAACCAGGACCAGCAGAACCAGGACCAGCAGAACCAGGACCAGCAGAACCAGGATCAGCAGAACCAGGATCAGCAGAACCAGGATCAGCAGAACCAGGATCAGCAGAACCAGGACCAGCAGAACCAGGATCAGCAGAACCAGGACCAGCAAAACCAGGATCAGCAGAACCAGGATCAGCAGAACCAGGATCAGCAGAACCAGGACCAGCAAAATCAAGGTCAACAAAACCAGGACCAACAAAGCCAGGATCAACAGCAGGCGGAGCAAAAAGATCAACAGCAGGCTGATGAGCAGCAGGCAGGCCAACAGGCTGAAGATCAGAGCAAAGCTCAGGATGAAACGGATCCGACTGAAAACCAGGCTCGGGCGGGCCAGCAGGCGATTACGATTTCAAAGCAGGATGCCTTACGCCTGTTACAGGCATTGTTAAATGATGAACAGGCTCTGCAGCAGCAAATGCGCAAGCGATTGGGGACCGGTGGCAAGGTGGAGAAAGACTGGTAAAGGAAAGGAGTAGCTATGTACAGACATTTGGCGGCTAACGCCGTTTTATTGTTCGTCGGTCTGATAATGCTTGTGCCCGGGATCGGGCTCCGGAATCTTGATGCTCAGACTCTTAGCGCCAGCGTGGATCGCAATACGCTCGCTGCAGGAGAACGGCTAAGCGTTACATTCGAGATAAAAGGCGGGAGCGGTCGCAAATTCAAGGCACCGCCCTTTGAGGGATTTAACCTCTTGTCGGGCCCCAACCAGTCGTCTAACGTTACGATGATTAATGGTCAGGTTTCACAGACTATTAGTTATTCCTACGTATTACAGGCAACTCAGCAGGGCAAGTATACAATCAAGCCGGCTTCTGTCGAGATAAATGGCAAAACGTTTCGTTCCAAAGCCATTAGTGTCACGGTTAAAAAGGCATCGGCAAAGTCTTCGCAAGGTCAGAATGCGCAGCAATCAATGGACCTGAGCGAGCATATTTTCCTGCGCGTCAGGGCAGACAAGCGCAAGGTATACCAGGGCGAGCAGATTGTAGTTTCCTATAAACTTTATACTCGATTTGAGCAATTTGCCGATTACGATATCAAACAACCGGACCTTAGCGGCTTTTGGGTACAGGAAATCGATAAAGACGATAACAAGGCGCAAATTGAAGTTCTTAATGGCGTCCGTTACCTTGTTCACACTCTTAAACATGCGGTACTGTTCCCGCAACGCAGCGGGGAACTGCAACTCGATCCGCTGGAATTCGAGTGTGTGGTGCGCGTACGTGCCCAGCAGAAGCGCCGCAGGCGGCGCAGTCTATTCGACGACTTTTTCGGCGAGAGTTATCAGAATGTTAAACACACGGCACGCAGCAAGGCAGTGAAGATTACTGTGCTGCCGCTCCCGGCCGCTGGCAAACCCGCCGATTTCAGTGGTGCGGTCGGCAAATTTACCCTCGCATCTTCTATCAGCAGCCAGGAAACAGCGGTCAATGAAGCCGTAACGTTCAAAATGACAATCGCGGGCGATGGCAATATCAAGCTGCTCAATCGACCCGCTCCCTTTTTTCCCTCGGCCTTTGAGGGCTATGATCCCAAGACGAGCGAAAACATCAAAGTCTCAGCGAAAGGTGTCAGTGGCCGGCGCAGCTTCGAATATCTGCTTATTCCGCGCACTCCGGGCGAATACAAGATAGCCCCCGTGTCCTTTTCCTATTTCGATCCCAAAAGCGAATCTTACATCAGCTTGCAGACAGATGAATATCTCATTCAGGTCGCGAAGGGAACAGGCGCCGGCGGCGCAGCAGTGGCGACGGGTATCAGCAGGGAAGACGTCGAAATCCTGAGCCGGGATATCAGTTTTATCAAAACCACATTGCCGGCTTTTCGGCGCCGGGAAGAGAGCTTTTATCAGTCTCCTCTTACTTATTCACTCCTTGCTGCGCCCCTATTCTTGTTTATAGGCTTCGTTTTCTACCTGCGGCGCAGCAATGAACTGCGTGGTAATGAGCTGCTTTCGCGCAACCGCAAAGCGACCAAACTTGCCCGCGGCAGACTGGCGCAGGCAAAGAAAGCTATGAGTGATGGTCGGCACGAAGTTTTTTATGATGAGGTCTCCAAAGCGCTTTGGGGATACTTGAGCGACAAATTATCAATTCCGCTTGCCGAATTAAACAAGGATAATGTAACAGCCGTCCTGCAGAGCCGCGCGGCGCACGAAGAGACAATCGAACGATATCTCAGCACGCTCGATCATTGCGAATTCGCCCGTTTTGCGCCCGGCAGTCAGGCGGATCAGGACATGCAGCGGGTTTACCAGTATGCCGTGGAGTTGTTGACGCAGATGGAGGAAGCACTGAAATGAGCCGATTTTGGTGGGGCGGATCGTTGTGTATCCTGGTTCCCTTTCTGATAGTCGGTCTTGTCATACCGGCTTTCGCCGAGCTTGAGTCGCAACTCTTCGAACAGGCCAACGAATTGTATCGCACCGGTGAGTTTGAGCAGGCGGCCGAACACTATGAAAAGATTGTGACGGCGGGGTTTAGCGCCTCTGAATTGTTTTACAATCTCGGTAATACTTATTACAAACTCGGCAACATCCCGGCAGCCATACTTAACTTTGAACGTGCCCGGAAACTAGCACCAAACGACCAGGATGTTCAACACAATCTTCAGCTGGCTCGAACCCTTATTGTCGATCAAATCGACGCGCTGCCGGAGTTTTTTCTCTCTCAATGGTGGCGCAGCCTGATTGAGCTTGCTCCTTCAACGACCTGGGCCGGCCTTGCGATAGCTTTGTTCTGGTGCTGCATCATATTCTTTGCATTTATGATGGCGCTGCGCAAGGCAGCGGCACGAAAAGGATTTTTCATGCTTGGCGCCCTCAGCTTCGTCCTGTCTCTGCTTGTTTTCTTTATTGCATTTCAGCAGAATGAGGCCGAAACGAATAGTCAGCATGCCATTATTTTTCAGCCCAGTGTCTATGTTAAAAGTGAACCCGATGCCCAGAGCACCGATTTGTTTATTCTCCACGAAGGTACACGCGTTGAGCTCGGCTCCGACAATGGTGAGTGGCGACGCATCACAATCGCCAGTGGCGAGAGCGGCTGGATCCCGGCCGACGCACTGAGAGAGATCTAGTGTTGTTTCAAATTAGTTGATTTCAGGTCCTCCTCATTTTGCAAGAGGGTTTGTGGAGTAAAGGAAACTGCGAATACTCGAAACCTCTCCTCGTTCGGCGCTCAGTCCACGCCTCACCTCTTGCCCCGAGAGGAGGAGCAAATGCATTTAAAGAGCACTGGAAGCTAGATTCCCGCGACGAGGGCATCCGGAGGTTTCAAATGCGCTCGTCATCGCTTAACAAGGCTAGAGACCGGCGAGCCCCGATGACAGGCTTAGCAGTTGATTTTGACTCTTGCCCTTGCAGTTTCTCCACCAAAAAATGGTGGAGTGAGGTGGCATTTCTCAGGGAGTTGTGCGAAACACTGAGTAGCGTCCGAGCAGTTCCAGGAGCAGCAGCAGTCCGGCCGCGAGCGCGAAAGGCAGGAATTCTTCTGTGTGACGCTTAAACTCGGTGACTTCGATGCGCGTCTTTTCCAGCTGATCGATTTCATCATAAATCTTGGCCAGATCTTTATTGCTGGTTGCCCGAAAGTAGCGGCCGTCTGTTTTTTGCGCGATCTCCGTTAACACGTCTTCATCAATCTTGACTTCTACCTGCTGATATTGCATTCCAAAGGGCGTTTTGACCGGTCGTTGAGCAACGCCCTTGGTGCCGATGCCGATGGTATAAACCCGAACCCCGAAAGTAACGGCGATTTCAGCAGCTGTTAGTGGGGCGATCGCGCCTGCATTGTTGACGCCGTCGGTTAACAGAATCACGACTTTGCTGATGGCATCGCTATCCTTTAGTCTGCTGACGGCTGTCGCGAGACCGGCGCCTATTGCGGTGCGGCTGCCGAGCTGACTGCCGAGCTCGAGATCTTCGAGTGTCGTGAGTACGACGCTGTGATCTGTGGTTAAGGGACATTGCGTAAAGCTGCGTTCGCCAAAGGCTACAAGGCCGATTCGGTCATCCTGCCGTTCGTCGATAAAATCCGCCGCGACATCTTTGGCGGCTTCCAGCCGATTCGGCTTTAAGTCGACAGCATCCATACTCTGCGAAATGTCGATCGCCATCACGACGTCGATCCCTTCGGTGGTGATGTTTTCGCCGCTGGTGCTGGACTGCGGACGCGCAAGAGCCAGAATCAAAAGCGACAGCGATGCGATACGAAGGATCGGCGGCAGCAGGCGCAGACGCTGACGAATCGACGGCCGGGTATGAGCGAAGCCTTCGAGCGTCGACATTTGCAGGTCGGCGAATTGTCGCTTGCGACGCCACCAGTACCACAGGACAATCAAGGGTATGAGGGCGTACAAGGCAAAGAACTCCGGCTGCGCAAATTCAATTGCGTTGAAATCTATCATTGTTCTGTCTGCTCTGTCGTTTGTTCGTTTTCTACCAGCATTGTCGCCTGAACAAACTCGTAGGTATTTTTGATACTCAGGTCATTGTCGTTGGGTAGCGGCCGTTCTTTGGCAAACTTGACCAGGTCCGCCAGGGACAGTGCCTGTCGCAATTTCGCGAGGAGGCTGTTGTCGATGCTCGTACTGCGCATCAGGGCATCCAGGATCTCGTCCGTTGTCGATTCCAGGGCCAGAACGGCAAAACGCTCTTCAATGTATTGCCGTGCTATATGCGCGATTCTCGTGTGATACTCTTTAACCCGTCCATTCTGCCATAGCTTATCTTTTTCCAGCGCCCGCAGCGCTTCGAGAGCCACATCGTGCGGCGGACGTTTCAGCGGACGGGGAATGAAGGCCTGCTTCTCGACCGGCTTGCGCCGCGACCAATAGGCAATCAATGCTGTCAGAGCGGCTACTATAGTAAGCGCGAGAACGATCCAATGCCAGATTTCCCAAATTGACCAGGGAACGTCCAAAGGATCTTTGATATCGCGGATATCCGAGTCGAGATCGACCTCTTCCATTGCTACTTCGAACACTAAGGGCTCGGTGGCGATGGTGTCGGCCTGCTGCGCGTCCACGTACCGCACGACAAATTGAAGGGCGGGCAGGCCGAAATAGCCTCCGTCGAACATCGCCACGGTCAATGACTGCTGAATGTGGATGCGGCCTTCCTGTTCGCTGGTGTCACGGCGACTGCGATCAAAAACATCGAGCGCGGCGAACTCCGGCGAATGCCGCGCAACATCCTCAGGCGACTCCTGCAGCATCGACTCGTCGAGTTTCAGCAGGGGCAGCGAATCGGCGATCAAGGGCCAATGAACCTCACTGCCGCTGGGGTAGCTAAGATCGATTTGCAGCGTAACCTGATCACCCAGCTGAAATCTGCTGCTGTCCATTCGGGCCGTGACCTTCGGCGGTTCCGAGGCCGATAAGCGGATCAGGCTGCTTAACAGAAGCACGAGAACGATGAGCCCGCCGCTTCGGCGGTATCCGGCTCGACTGTCGCAATAGCATCGATTCATACTGCGGTCCTCCTCTTAGCGTCGTCCTTCGCGTCGCTTGAAAAATGTCATCAGGGGAGCCACATACGACTCATCGGTCCGGATGGTGATCACGTCAACGCCGGATCTGGCAAAGCAATTGGCAAGCAAGTCTTCATGTTCAAGCCACCAGCGTCGATAGTCATTGCGCAGCCTCTTACTCGAGGTGTCGACCCAGCGGGTGGCGCCTGTTTCGGCGTCGCGCAGTTGCACCAGCCCTACGGCCGGAATTTCAGCTTCGCGGGCGTCATAAATTCGAACCGCAACAACATCGTGCTTTTTGTTGCTGATCTTAAGGGCCTCTTCAAATCGCGGCGCCAGAAAGTCCGAGATGACAAAAGCGATGCTGCGCTTTTTGATCACATTGGCAAAATACTGCAGGGCCACGGTGATATCGCTGCCCTTGTGTTCCGGCCGAAACTCAATGAGCTCGCGAATGATGCGCAGAATGTGACTACGTCCCTTTTTGGGAGGCACAAACTTTTCCACCTGGTCGCTGAAAAAAATAACGCCGATCTTGTCGTTGTTCTGAATTGCGGAGAATGCCAGTACGGCGCAGAGCTCCGTCACGAGGTCTTTTTTAAACTGCCGTCGCGTCCCGAACTGTTCGGAGTTGCTGACGTCGACCAGCAACATTACGGTCAGCTCGCGCTCTTCCTCGAATATTTTCACATAGGGGTGGCTGAAGCGCGCTGTGACATTCCAGTCAATCGTTCGAATGTCGTCGCCCGGCTGATATTCGCGTACTTCACTGAAGGCCATACCACGACCTTTGAAGGCGCTGTGATACTCGCCGGAGAAGATTTGATTCGTCAGGCCACGAGTCTTGATTTCGATCTTTCTGACGTTTTTGAGCAGTTCCGTTGTTTCCATCTTGAATTCACGCCTTGATAGCAGGAGTTTAGGGAACCTCGATACTGTTCAAAATTTCGTTAATAATGTCTTCCGACGTGACATTTTCCGCTTCCGCTTCATAGGTAATGCCAATGCGATGACGCATCACATCGTGGCAGATGGCTCGCACGTCTTCCGGGATGACATAGCCGCGCCGTTTAACAAAGGCATAGGCTTTCGAGGCCTGGGCCAGATTAATACTGGCGCGCGGCGAGCCGCCATAGGAAATGAGCTGCTTCAGTTTCGCAAGATTGTATTCATCGGGATAGCGCGTGGCGAAAACAATGTCGATAATATACTTTTCGATTTTTTCATCCATATAGACATCGCGCAAAATCTCACGGGCGCGCAGAATGTCGCCGGGATCGACCGCTGGCTGAATTTCCGGCAGCTTGCCCTCCAGGTTTAAGCGCATAATCGCCTGCTCTTCTTCGCGTTTCGGGTAGGTGATGACGACCTTGAGCATAAAGCGGTCCACCTGCGCTTCCGGCAATGGATAGGTCCCTTCCTGCTCAACGGGATTCTGCGTCGCCAGGACGAGGAAAGGTTCGCTGAGTTTGAAAGTCGATTCCCCGATGGTAACCTGACGTTCCTGCATGGCTTCCAGCAAAGCGCTTTGTACCTTGGCCGGCGCGCGGTTGATTTCGTCGGCCAGGACAAAATTGGCGAAAATCGGTCCCTTGCGAACGAGGAATTCTTCTTTGCGTTGATTGTAAATCATTGTTCCAACCAGATCGGCCGGCAGCAAATCGGGGGTGAACTGTATACGGCTGAATTTGGCGTGTACAATCGAAGCCAATGAGTTGATCGCCAGAGTTTTGGCCAGACCCGGCACCCCTTCCAGGAGGATGTGCCCGTTCGACAACAAGGCGATCAGAAGCCGGTCCAGCATGGAGCGCTGACCGATGATTACTTTGCCGAGTTCGTTTTGAATGGTTTCGACAAAGGCGCTTTCCGCTTGTATCTTCTCGTTGATTTCCTTTATGTTCGTCAACATGAAAGCGTCTCCGCTAGAATGACATGGTTATCGTAAAACCGACAAAACTACAGAATGTTTGCAAATATTTGAAGCTCATAATTTGAGTACTGATCGCTTTGAAGGCCTGGTTTTCAGCTTGTTTCCGCATTTGGCAGCCATTCGGGACGATTGTTTCGCGCTTCAAATATCACTAATTTGACAATTCAATTCGGAGGCATTCCTGCTGCCGGCAAAGGCCGATGCGCCGCAACCACCATAAAGCGTGGAATTAGCTACTGTTGCTACGGACAGGCTTGCTGCTGCTTTCTGTAATTTTGGATCGACATACGGACTCATGGAACTTCACAATGGCTCTTATCAGATCGGCGGTGTTGAGGCGCTGCAGATTTGCCGGGATTTCGATACACCCGTTTATGTGTATGACACCGAGGTCATAGGCCGGCGCTACCGGGAATTGACACAGGCTTTTCAGGGAATCCGGCTTGATGTCAAATATGCATGCAAGGCTTCAACCAACCCGGCCCTCTTGAAATACGTGCGATCGCTCGGCGCCGGCGTTGAGGGTGTTTCGATTCAGGAGATTCGTCTGGCGCTTCTGGCCGGCTTTGATCCGCAGCGTATTCTGTACACACCTAACTGCGTTGATTTTGCCGAACTCCGCGAAGCCGTTGACTTAGGCGTCCATATTAACATCGACAACATTTCATTGCTTGAGCAGTTCGGTCATTTTTACGGGTCGTCCGTGCCGGTTTGTATTCGGATCAACCCGCATATTATGGCCGGCGGCAATGCCAATATTGCGGTTGGGCACATCGACTCGAAGTTTGGTATCTCGATCCACCAGATGCGCCACGTGCAGCGGATTGTCGACTCGCATAAGATTATGGTGCATGGACTTCACATGCATACGGGCTCCGACATTCTGGATGCCGCTGTTTTTGCCCAGGCCGCCGAAGTTATGTTCAGCTATGCCCGTAATTTTTCCGACCTGCGCTATCTCGACTTCGGCAGCGGTTTCAAGGTCGCTTATCGCGACGGCGACGTGACCACCGACGTGGTCGCTCTCGGTGAAACGATCGTGCCGCTGTTTAACAGTTTTTGCCGGGAATACGGACGGGAACTCGAATTGTGGTTCGAGCCCGGCAAATACCTGCTTAGCGAGGCCGGCTATTTTCTTGTGCGAACCAACGTCGTGAAGCAGACAACGGCCACGGTTTTTGCCGGTGTTAACTCCGGTATGAATCATCTGATTCGCCCCATGTTCTACGATTCCTATCACCGCATCCTTAACCTTTCGAATCCGGGCGGCACTCCGCGTATTTATACCGTTGTCGGCTATATCTGTGAAACGGATACCTTTGGCTGGGACCGGCAGCTCAATGAAGTTCGCGAAGGTGATATACTCGCCTTCTGTAATGCCGGAGCCTACGGAATGGCAATGGCTTCCAACTACAATTCACGATATCGCCCGGCGGAAGTCCTGGTGCATGATGCCGCCGCTCATCTGATTCGCCGGCGCGAAAATTTTGAAGATCTGACGCGTACAGCGAATCTGGAGCTGGATTTCTGACGAAGGGAGTTTCAGCACCAAGCGCCCGATCAGATCGGCCCCTTCTTAAACAAAATAAACGAGTACAAGACGGGGACAAGCGCGATGATCCCAATGTAAATATAGTAAGCAGTGGCATAAATCTCTTCCGGCAGTATGAGCCAAAATAAGATCATTGCAAGCGAAGCCCAAACCCAGAGGTAGCCGGCCATGCGATGTGTTTTGCGCCAGATTTCCGGATACTCAAGCGTCCACGGTGTTCGAATGCCGATGAAATAGTTGGAGCGAATATTGCCCATGTAGTTGCCGAGCACCAGAAAGACGAAGAGCGTGCTTAATGAGATTACGGCGCCGACGTTGATGTCGTAACCAAGTGCAATGCCGATAATCACAAAAAAAATCAACAGCAGCATTGTGCTGAGTATGAGCCGGATTACCCGCAGCGTGCCGACGAATTTCGTGTAACTGGTTTTGCGCGGATCGATCGAGGGCAGAAGATAAATCAGCCCTGTAACGAGGATGTTAACAATCGGGATGCTGAAGACGCCGAAGCTTTTGGAACTGTAATCATTGACTTCACCTTGCAGATTCCAGTGTGTCGCGATTTGTTCCGGCAGTTGCTCCCAGATAAAGGGAATCACGGCAAAGGGAGTTAACAGTAGCAATAACTGCAGCCATTCCCTGCGAATAAAGACTTTGACACTCATTCTTCATTCTCCGATTTTTTGCGCAGCAAGGTCATCATCCATTTCAGTGTTTCGTCAAGAACCGTCGTGTTGAGCGAGTAGTAAACAAACTGCCCTCTCTTGTCGGCCAAAACGAGCTCAGCCCGCTTGAGTAAGTCAAGATGGTAGGAAATGCTGGGCTTGCTGATGTCGAATGCGCCGGCGATTTCTCCGGCCGTTAAGTCCTGTTCCTTTAACATTTCCAGGATTGAACGACGCGTCGGATCGTCCAGCGCCTTGAAGAGGGCGTTCATTCTTGTTTTAGATAATTAGATAAATATCTAAATGCTTGATTCAAGTATACAAAGAATGCCGGGTAAAGTCAACAGGATTCTCTGTCGCAGACGCAAAAACTGCGCTGAAGTCAAAAGCATTCATTCTTGTAAAATGCCTGTAACCTTCCAGTTGACTTTGTGTTATAAGCCCGTGCCTCGCAAGTGAGGACCTGAAATCAAACAGATAGATTTGATTTTGCCTTGAGGACGACGGCGACATAAACCTGCGCCGAATGCTCAAGCACAGATGTTAACACGCGAGTGATGGGCCGATCACATGCTCACGTGACTGCATTCGGGATGATGCACTCTCAGACGGCCTACAAAAAGTTTAATTAACAGTAAGCGAATCGCATCGGATCGAGTTCAATGAATTGATCTCGGCGGATAACGCTTGTCGTGTCCGTACATGTGAAAATTGAGGGCATTTACTTTCCGGGTAAATCCGAGATAGGGGGAAGGCGGGCACATAGGTGTTTTTCCTATGGGTGGCGCGCATTGAGGGTATGTAATTATCCCGCCTTTTCCCCTATTCTCGTTTCTCTTATATCGGCTGCCATCCTCTCTCACCAGCAGATTCTTCTTCCGTCAACTTCTTCAGTTTCATTTGTCTCAGTGCATGCCTGCCGTCGCAGGACCGGCGCGAGCCCTTTGTTGCCATCTGATAGACAATTTCGACTGCGTCATAGTCGTCAGCGCTCACGCCCGGACATTTTATCTTTTCCGGTATTTTTGCATTATGGACACGGCAAAGAATGGCTCACCAATTTGAGGTCCTCGAGCATACAGCTGACGTACGCCTGAAGGTCCGTGCCGACTGCCTGGAAGAACTGTTTGCCGGCGCCTTAAGGGGAATGTGCCACCTTATTCAAGAAGGAGGATGCGAGAAGGCAGCCGATTCCTCGCTCTGCGAAGAGTTCAGTATCAGCTCTGTTGACCATGCTGCTTTGCTGGTAGACTTCTTGTCTAAGGTGCTGGTACTGATTTCAACCAACTGCGCTTTATACTGCGATGTTACTATTCACGAGTTGTCGGGCACTTTTTTACGGGTTAGTGTCAAAGGCTTTGTTACCGAGAGCGATTTTGATGAAGATATTAAGGCTGTCACATACCACGAAAATGCCGTTATTCGGGCTGAAAACGGCGATTATATAAGCACCATCGTTTTTGATATATAACAAGGCAGCCCAAATTCGGCCGAAAATGGCGGTAAAAGCGATGTTACCGGCAAGGGAATATTGGTATTGCTTACTGCATTGATCAGGCTGTATGTTTGTCGGTGAGAATCCGGAAGCGCAATTAATCGCAGTACCTAAGCAATCTCCGGTCAGGTGTTTCAGGGTTCTCGTAAATGTTGCCGCTCGCAGAGCGGAGTGCCATAAGAACATTTTTCAGGTGGCGCATCGACACAGGCAAAGTGTCAAAACCGTAAAGGGAGCCCCCCTCAATAGGGTGGCTGAGGGGGACTCTCTTGCGGTTGTTTATCCAGGCTATCTCAGTCGTATTCTGGCAGCACCGGTAGCCGATTCGCACAAGTAAAAATTGCTGTTTGTTTTTTCACATGGCTGTCTTTGGTTACTCGCATAGTGAATACAACCTTCGAAAGCCATGAGCTGCTCACTTTTCGCGCAGCGAAAGAGATCGCCTGACTGACGACCTCTAGAGGGTCAGAGGTTGAAAGTAGCTCCTACGACTTGTTCGCTCCAGGGACAAGACGGAAAGGAGTTGCTTCCTTTTAAAGCAGCATATCGTATTTTCTCCTTCGTTCGCATCCTGTTTTTGCGTTTTCAATTAACACGACGTCATTTTTTTGAGTCTTCGCAAACAGCCAAGCAGCAAACTACTATGTCCATTAAAGATATTATTCGGGAGCAGACTCCCTGGAGCTGGGAGATCCCGCGTTCATACAACGACGCTATGGCTGTGCCTGCGCTGGTTTTCGCCGATGCGGCGATGCTCCGCGATGTCATGAGCGACCGTTCGCTTGAACAATTGGTGAACGTTGCCTCCCTGCCTGGGATTCTGCGCGCGGCGATGGTGATGCCTGATGTCCATGAAGGCTATGGCTTCCCCATTGGCGGTATTGCGGCTACCGAATACCCGCATGGCGCCATTTCACCCGGTGGCATCGGCTACGACATCAACTGCGGTGTCCGCCTGCTGACAACCGAGTTTCTGTACACCGACCTCAGCGACAAGTTTCGCAAGCTGGCCGAGGAGCTGAACCGACAGATCCCCTCCGGCGTCGGAAGGGGCGGCAGCCTGCGACTGTCGCAATCGGAGTTGGACAGGGTGCTGAACGAGGGGGCGCCCTATCTGATTGCCCAGGGCTACGGCTCGCCGCGTGACGCCCATTTTACCGAATCGGGCGGCTGCCTGGACTGGGCGGACGCCAATCAAGTGTCGGAAGATGCGCGCCGGCGCGGATTCAACCAGGTGGGAACCATGGGCAGCGGTAATCATTTCGTGGAGATCGACCGCGTCGATTCGATTTTCGATGCCGATACCGCCGACCGCTTCGGGCTGCGTATGAATCAGGTTGTTGTGTTGATTCACACCGGCTCGCGCGGCCTCGGTCATCAGGTGGCCACCGATTACATCCGGCTTCTGATGTCGGCGATGCCGAAGTACGACATCCACCTGCCGGATCGCGAGCTGGCCTGCGTTCCTTTGTCATCACCGGAGGGCAGCGACTATTTCAAAGCGATGGCCGCTGCCGCTAATTTTGCATGGGCCAACCGTCAGCTGATTACTCATAGAGTGCGCACCGCCTTTGCCAATGTATTGGGGACAAAACGCAGCGGACAGATAGAGGTACTCTATGATGTGGCCCATAATATTGCCAAGATTGAAGAGCATGAAGTGGATGGCAGACGCAAACAGGTCATCGTGCATCGCAAAGGCGCTACCCGCGCCTTTGGTCCCGGAAATCCCGAAGTCGTAGAGGAATATCGCAATGAGGGGCAGCCGGTGTTGATTCCCGGCAGTATGGGGACCGCCTCATTCGTATTGGCCGGCACTGAAAAGAGCATGCAGTACAGCTTCGGCTCGACCTGTCATGGCGCGGGACGCCGTATGTCGCGGACGAGGGCCCGGAAAGAAGTCAGGGCCAGCGAGCTTATCCAGAAGCTGGCGAGCAAGGGAATTCATGTGCAGGCGGGCTCGAAACGTGGACTTACGGAAGAGGCGCCGTTGGCGTATAAAGATGTCAATGCCGTCGTCGACATCGTGCATGATGCCGGAATTGCCCGTAAGATTGCCCGTCTGCGCCCCGTTGCGGTGGTAAAGGGCTAAGGCGAATTCCCGCCGCGATCGAGCCGGGGCAAAAGTTTTTTTGTGCGTCGGCAAATGCGTAGCTTGTAGCTTTTAAATGATTTTTTCTCGCTATTGCGGCGCATTACACGTGGCTAAACGGAAGGCAAGCAATGGAGCGGGTGGCAAAACGACGACCAAGGTAATCGCGGTTCGCGGCGCCCGGGTTCACAATCTGAAGAATATTTCGCTGGAGATACCGCGCAACCGCTTTACGGTCGTAACGGGCGTCAGCGGCTCCGGCAAGTCCTCACTGGCATTCGATACGCTCTATGCCGAGGGGCAGCGGCGGTTTGTCGAGTCGCTCTCGGCCTATGCACGGCAGTTTCTGGAACGAATGAATAAGCCGGAAGTCGATCTGATCACCGGTATTCCTCCGGCTATCGCCATCGAACAGAAAACTGTGTCGCGCAATCCTCGCTCCACCGTCGGAACGTCGACAGAGGTCTACGATTATCTGCGTTTGCTGTTTGGACGCCTTGGCACCACGATCTGCAAGAAGTGCGGCAATCCGGTGCGCAAAGATACGCCGCAGTCGGCGCTGGAACAGATGCTGAGCTCCTGGAAGAGCGGCGACAAACTCTTCGTATTGTTTCCGCTGCCAAGGCACCAGGGCCATGAGATTGATGAAGAAATGCAGAACATGCGCGAACAGGGCTTTTTTCGTCTTGTGCTCCCCAGCGCCAACGAAATCTACGACCTTGACGGCGACGGCTTGCCGCGCAAAGTAGCAAAAGAAGAGGTGTTTGTTCTCGCCGACCGTGTGGTGCTGCGCAACAATGAAGATACGCGCTCTCGCCTTGTCGATTCCCTGGAAACCGCCTTCAACAAAGGTGACGGCCGCTGCACCGTGCGGAACATCAGCCGCGAAGAAGAACTGCATTTCAGCACACGATTCGAGTGCGCAGTGGATGGCATTGTCTACGAAGAACCGCAGCCGCGACTTTTTTCGTTTAACAATCCCTTCGGGGCCTGCCCGCAGTGCCAGGGTTTCGGGCGCTGTATCGGCATCGACGAAAACCTTGTCATACCCGATCGGCGCAAGTCGATTATGGAAGGCGCCATTCACCCCTTTACCACGCCGACACACTCGAAACATCTGCGGGGTCTGCTCAGCGAAGCCAAAAAGCACGCCATTCCCCTCGATAAACCGATCGATGCCTTGACGCAAGCGCATATGGACTTTTTGTGGGATGGCGGGGGGCAGTATATCGGCATCAACGGCTTCTTCAAAATGCTGGAAGAAAAGTCCTACAAGATGCACTACCGTGTACTCATGAGCCGCTACCGCGGTTATACGCGCTGTAACGCATGCAAGGGTTCGCGCCTTCGCACGTCGGCGCGTCAGGTCTATTTATCCGGTAAGAACCTGCCTCAGGTCGTCACGATGACACTGGGCGCTGCACAGCAGTTTGTCGAAGAGCTCGACCTAGACGACTACGGCGAGAAAGTTGCCGGGCGAATCGTTGCCGAGCTTCGAAATCGCTTGCGTCTACTCGTGGAGATCGGGGTTGAGTATCTGACCCTCGACCGTTTGTCGCATACGCTGTCCGGCGGCGAATCCCAGCGTCTGCATCTGGCCTCTTCGATCGGTTCCTCCCTGGTGGGAGCGCTGTATGTGCTTGACGAACCGAGCATCGGGCTGCATCCTCGTGACACCGAGCGTATGATCGGCATACTGCACAAGCTGCGGAACCTCGGCAATACCGTCATCGTCGTGGAACATGATACCGACATAATGCGCAGCGCCGACTCCATAATTGACATGGGGCCGCGCGCCGGCGAGCATGGCGGCACCGTCGTTTTTCAGGGCAGCTACGAAGCCCTGTGTAAATCACGCTCCTCGATCACCGGTAAATATCTCAGCGGCAAGTCTTCGATCCGGGTGCCGGAGACGCGCAGTCCGGGCAACGGCCGGAAGCTGCTCATCCGCAAGCCGAGCGAACACAACCTCAAGGGACAGAACGTCACGATACCCCTGGGCTGCAAAGTCGTGGTAACGGGCGTCAGCGGCTCCGGCAAAAGCACCCTTATTCACGATGTGCTGTACAGCAGCCTGATGCGCGCGCGCGGCAAGCAAATCAGCAGCGCGGGCCGCTGCGAAGGTATCGAGGGCATGGAGCACATCGTCAATGTTGAAATGATCGATCAGTCGCCGATCGGCAAATCTCCCCGATCGACGCCGGCTACCTATACCAAAGCCTTCGATGCTGTTCGCGAAGTATTCGCCGCCACGCAGATTGCCCGCCGGCACAAACGCAAACCGGGCTACTTCTCTTTTAATGTCCCCGGCGGACGCTGCCCCACCTGCGAAGGCGATGGAATGGTCAAAATCGAAATGCAGTTTTTGGCCGACATTTTCCTGGAATGTGAAGATTGCAAAGGCAGCCGCTACCAGAAAGAAGCGCGTGAAATCCTGTATAAGGACAAGTCAATTGTCGACGTGTTGAAAATGACCGTCGATGAGGCCCTCGAATATTTCAGCGACGAAGCCAAGGTCAAGCGACGCTTGAAAATCCTCAAAGACGTTGGGCTGGGCTACATTCGACTGGGACAGCCGGGTACGACCCTTTCCGGCGGTGAGGCGCAACGAGTAAAGCTCGCCGCCCATTTGCAGGTTAAAAACAGCGATCCGACCCTTTTCATATTTGATGAGCCTACGACCGGCCTCCATTTCGACGACATCGCTAAATTACTCCATTGCTTCGATCAACTGGTGGAACGGGGGCACTCGGTGGTAATTGTGGAGCATAATCTCGATGTCATCAAATCCGCCGACTGGATTATAGACCTGGGGCCGGATGCCGGTGAAGCCGGCGGTAAGGTTGTTGTGGCCGGAACGCCGGAAAAAGTGGCGCTGGCCGAGAGCTCGCATACCGGAAGATTTCTCCGCGAAGCACTCTTCGGACCGGTCGGCGGTTCGGGCAAGTCGCCCAACGGTGCGTCCACGCGTCGATCCGCCGCGGCGAACACCCGCCGGAAATCCCTTGCCGCCAGTGGCAATTCGCGTTAGTTTTGGTGAATATATGAGAACCTTTGTCGCGATTCGAAACGCCTTTCTTGCCCTTGCGGTCCTTTTGAACCTGACAGCCTGCTCCGACAGTCCGGGCGATCAGGCGCCGGACCCCAACGATCCGAACCTGGCTCTACCCGGTACGCTGCGTGTTGATCTGGACGGCATTCCCTACGAGCCGGCCGAAGATCGTATCAGCCTGCAATTCAATGACGAGACGAAAGAGCTGCTCATAGCCGTTGTGGATGGCGACGTGCTGATGACAATCAAATTAGCCAATTCCGGTGCGACCAACACCCACGAACTGGGACCGGAAAAGGAAAGTAGCATCGTTTATCGCGTCGGTGTCGGCGTGCAGACCGCCTATGTCAGTACTAAGGAGGGCGGCGGCGGCTCCGCGTTCGTCGCTTCATTTTTGAGTACCGGCGCTATCGGCAGTTTCCAGGGTACGCTTGTTAACAGCAACGATCCCGATGACATAATCGTGATGGAAAACGGCGTATTCAATCTGCGATTCAATGAATAATTTGCATGCTCCCCGGCCGATCGTCCGGCTCCTATTTTCTTTCAGTCCGGTACTATGAAACAAGCGGGAAAGAAAGTTTTTAAGGTTCTTTTCCCCGGCATCATTTTGCTGGGGTCGTTTTATTTCGCGCTCAGCGATGTTAATCCCGACGAGATTCTCGACGCTCTTGCGGCAGCGGACATGCGCTGGATATTGGCTACACTGCCCATTATCGTCGTTTCACATTATTTGCGCGCCATTCGCTGGCAGATTATGCTGAGCCCGGTGAAGAAAAGTGTCTCGCACTTCAATGCCTTTTCGGCCCTGATGATTTCCTACCTGTTTAACAATCTTATACCGCGGTCCGGCGAGCTTGCCCGACCGTTTATCCTGGCGCGTCGTGAAGAAATCCCGGTATCGACGACCCTGGCCTCCGTCGTTGTCGAGCGCGTCATCGATGTCCTGAGCCTGCTGATCCTGATGTTGCTGGCCTTGTGGGCCTTCAGCGCGCAGATGGCGCAGGTGTTCACGGACTCCAGAATCGAGGGCGATCCGAATGCCGCCCTGCCGATTCTGCTGCTGATCGCAGCCCTCCTGCTCTTTTTGATGTATTTGCTCCTGCGTACGAATATTGCCCAGCGCATCCTGCAGTTTACGGTGCAGCGCTACTCCGATAGAGTGTACAATAAATTACTGGCGCAGCTCAACGCCTTTCGCGACGGCTTTGCCGTCCTTGCGCATCCCAGGCTCTATCCGAAAGTCTTTATTGTCACGGTGGTGATGTGGGCGCTTTATGTCATTCCGCTTTATATGGTCTTCGAGTCATTCGGCCTCAGCAGATATTATCCTCTGACGCTGTTTGACGCTAATGTTTTATGTGTTGTCACCAGTGTTGCCATCGCGGTTGCCCCGACACCCGGCGCCGCCGGCGTTTACCATGCCGCGGCACGCGTGGCTCTTGAAAGTATTTATCAGGTGCCTTCGGGCGAGGCTGCCGCCTACGCCTTTGTTGCCCATGCAATCGGTTTTTTCACCAACATGATCGTCGGTAGTATATTTTTGCTTCGTGAAAATGCGATCGGCATTTCGCTGCGCACGCTTAAGGATCAGCCTCAAGACTCCAAAGCCATCGCCGATAATCAATAATCGGACTGTCTCTGCCCTGCTCGCAGAACCCGAGGGAAGTAGATTTTATTCTTATATTCGCAGGACGATGGATCGCCGTGGCATACCTGAGACTGCCGTTAATCCTTCGTGTATCCACAAACGGGCCTGTTGAACAATCTGAACTGCCTCAAATGCAAAAGACGCTGGAATACATAGAGTCGCATCAGGATCAGCACATTCGAGACCTCAGTGAATTTCTGGCTATTCCGAGTGTCAGCACCGATGCGGAATACAAAGCCGATGTAGAACGCTGCGCCGCCTGGCTGTCGGAGCACCTTGCCCAGTGCGGTCTGGAAAATGTGCAGCAGATTCCAAGCGGCGGCCATCCCGCGGTCTACGCCGACTGGCTGCACGCGGGCAGTAACGCGCCCACAGTACTTTTCTATGGCCATTATGACGTTCAGCCTGTTGATCCTTTGGACCTATGGACATCGCCGCCCTTCGAACCGATCGTCAAGGACGGCAAAATCTATGCCCGCGGAGCTGTCGATGACAAGGGGCAGGTAATGCTGCAAATCAAAGCTCTCGAAGCCTGTTTGCGTAGCGACGGTCGCCTGCCCGTTAATGTGAAGCTCCTGATCGAGGGAGAAGAGGAAATCGGCAGTGAACATCTGGAAGATATACTGCGCGAGCATCGGGAGCGCCTTGCCTGCGACGTAATCCTCATTAGCGATACAGCCATGTTCGGCCCTGCAATGCCGTCGCTGGTATATGGCCTTCGCGGCCTGACCTATATGGAGATTACCGTTCACGGACCAAATCGGGATCTGCATTCCGGCTCTTTTGGCGGCGCTGTGGACAACCCCGCGAACGCATTGTGCGCAATGATTGCGCAACTGAAAGATGCTTTCGGTCGGATTCAGATTCCGGGCTTCTACGATAGCGTGCGGTCTGTCAGTGAAACTGAACGCCGGGAATTGCAGCGATTGCCCTGGGACGAACAGGGCTATGCCGACTCGCTGGGCCTCGCCCACACCAATGGTGAATTCGGCTATTCCACATTGGAGCGGCTCTGGGCGCGTCCGACGCTGGATGTCAATGGTATATGGGGCGGATTTACGGGCGAAGGAGCCAAAACCGTCCTGCCCGCCAAAGCTTCGGCGAAAATTTCGATGCGTCTGGTTCCCGATCAGGACTGTCACGACATCGCCGAAAAATTTGAGCAGTACATCAGAACGATCGCTCCTCCGACGGTTCGTGTCGAAGTTCAATCGCTGCACGGCGGCAACCCGGCCCTGACGGAGATCGACAGCGTCGGTATGCGTGCGGCGATGCGCGCGCTCGAGCTGGCCTATGGCAGGAAACCATTTCTGCAGCGCGAAGGAGGGTCCATTCCGATTGTTCTGGTGCTGCAGGAGATTCTCGCTGCCGACACGGTTCTGATGGGCTTTGGATTAAACACCGAAAATACCCACTCGCCCAATGAGCACTTTTCGCTCGCCAACTACAAAAGCGGCAGCATTGCCACAGCGCATTTTTACCACGAACTGTTAAATCTTTCTGCAGGCAGTGCATGAATGCTGCGACGCGAATTCTCTTAACGGGCGGCGGCGGATTTTTCGGCCTGAATGCCATCGCGGTATTCGATTCGCTGGGATATACTGTGGTCCCGGCGTCGCGCAATCCGGAACAATATGCGGCGTATGCGCCCTCGCTTTCCTTCGTGGAGCTAGACATAAACGTTCCGGAGAGTCTGTCCAAAGCCGCGGCCCAGGTACGCCCCGACATTATCGTCCATGCCGCCGCCTACGCCAGCCCCGGTTTGTGCGAGCAAAATCCCGTTCGTGCCCAGGAGGTTAATGCCGGCGGCGCCGCTAAGGTCTTCAGTATTGCGGTCGCCCTGGACATACCATTTATCTTTTTGTCGACCGATCTCGTGTTTAACGGTGCGCGTGGTTATTACAGCGAGCTTGACGTGCCGGAGCCCGTTGTCAGGTATGGGGCGACGAAGCTGACGACCGAACGTATGTTGGCCGAACAGCGATTGTTTGACAAATGGGCTGTGCTGCGCTGTTCGCTGATGTTCGGCTTGCCGACGCCATGGAATGAAGGCTTCCCTTATTTTGCGCTTAACGCATTAAAACGTGGTGAACAGCCGACGCTTTTTTACGATCAATACCGCAGTCCCGTCTATTGCGCCGATGTGGCGCGGGCGGTCGATGCCGTCGTTAGAGGCGAGTTGTATCGTGAAGTATTTAACATCGGCGGGCCGGAGCGTCTTAACCGCGTGCAGTTTGTCGAGCGCTATTGTCGTCGTGCCGGTATCGATTTCAGCCGCATACACAAAGCGTCGATGAATGATATGCCCGCCTACACGACCCGCGTCGCGGACGTATCGCTTACGGCAAACAAACTGACGGATTGCAGCGCCTGGCAGCCGACTGCGCTCGATGTCGCATTCGACGAGATGATCGAACGCGTGGAAGCGACAGCCTTTTCCGTGTAGCGCGTCTGCGGCACGATCGCCGGTTTCCCGGATTTGCGAACGAATCCGCCCGGAACACAGCTAGTACAGAGGAAACGCCGGTGACGCCCATTGAAATCGCAGCCAGAAAGGAGAGCCTGCGCTCCGCGATGCAAGAGCGACGCGCCACTCTGGCAGCGGCGCTCCGCAAACGCTATTCCCTCGCGATATGCGAAAACCTGTTGTCCCTGCCCCGCATTCAGGCCGCCCCCTGCGTCCATGTTTATTGTTCCTTTGCTTCGGAACCCGACAGCTTTATGGTTATGCGGCGTCTCTTCGATCTTAACAAACGAATACTGATCCCACTCGTCAGCGCCGATAACAGTCGCGAACTGCGACACGCGGAGATCCTTCCCGATGAGCGATTCGGCACCGGCCGCTTTGGAATTCCGGTACCTGAACGCACACCCGACTACTGCGACGCCGCTGCGACTTTGACACCGGACGACTGCGTCGTAGTGCCGCTGCTGGCCTTCGACCGTCAGTTGCGGCGTCTGGGGTATGGTAAGGGCTATTACGATCGTTTTCTCGCCCGGACCTCGGCATGGCGGATCGGCCTGGCCTTTGCCGCGCTTGAATGTCCGGAAGTACCGTCCGACCGCCACGACATTCCTCTCCACCAGATTGTCACTGAGCAGGGGATACTGTCTGCCGACGTCTGAGCATTGTTCAACGTCGCCGGATAGAATCCTGGTCGTACGGCAGATTGCTTGCAAGGCAAGTCGGCAGATCCGGCGGAAATTGTTGGCCGTAATGGTTTTACTGACTGTTTGCGTATAATTTGCGGCCGGCAATCGGCACTATTTGTCAATGGCGGGAATTTTCACAATCTTCCGGCTGTTTCCTGGCACAAAATTCCGCATCCTGCAACCAGATCTGCCACGTCGGTTTGTTCTACACATTGTAGAAACGGAATGATTGGCCCTATGAAAAATCGTCTATTGCTTTTACTGATGATTTGCTGGATGACGGCGCCTCTTGCGGGGCAATCGCCGAATCCCAAGTTTACTCTCTGGCAAACGCCCAGCCTGTTGCGCGGCTTCAATCTGATGGATCTCAACGAATTGAGTCTGGATGAAGTTAAGGTCGTCAAAGACGCCGGCGCCAGCTTTGCTTATGTCTCGACGCACGGTATCTGGGAGGTCGAGTTTCCGCATGCATTGCGTCCCGATCGTCTGCAACTACTCGACAGCCTCGTGCAGCATTGTAGGCGGCTCGAATTGTATTATGCCATTGCCGTGCGGGAAGGACCGGGCCGGCGCGACGTTTTTCAGGAATCGGAGTTAGGCGCCGCTCCCTCGACGATCTGGACAAACGCGAAGGAGCAGGCAGCGTATGGCGCGATGCTGAAGTCACTGGCGGAGCGCTACGGAGGCGACGAGGCCTGCATTGGCCTGGCGCCCTTTGTTGAGCCCAATCCACTCTTTCGGCAGGTCCACAGCAGCGGAGCGCTTCTGAAGGCGCGACTCGAACAGAATGGGATCGATCTGCCGGCAATCTATGAGGCTCTGATCGACTCGATTCGCAGCGTGCGGCCCTTCCTGCCGGTTATCGTACAGAACGCCGGCTATTCGAGCCCGGAATACTTCGACATTATGGAGGAGCAGCGCGACGAGTATGTCGTGTACGAGTTTCATTCCTACCGCCCGAAAGACTATACCAGCGCCAATGAAGTGAATTCCGTCGAGTATCCGGGGACCTATTTCAGCTTTATCGACCAGGCGCTGAAGTTGCATGACAAACGCTATCTCGACGAAGGCGTATTTCGCTATGTACACGATTTTCGCCGGCGTACCGGCAAACCGATCTTGTTGGGTGAATTCGGACTGCGCCAGGCTCAAATCGGCGCGCGTCGTTTTCTCGGCGATATCGGCGACATCATGCTTGAGTCCGGCTGGCACTTCGCTTTGTGGGAATACAGCGGCGACAAAGGCAATCGCAACTACGACTATCACCTTATGGGCGATGGATATTGGGAAACGATAATGTCCATGTTCAGTAAAGAGTCGACCTATCAACCGCCCCTTGAATCCTCCCTGCCTGAAGACAGGCCCGTCGCAACACAGGCGCGGCTCTATCCTCAACCGGCACGGGATTTTTGCAATCTGGAACTCGAAGCAAGCGGAACCGGTCCGATCGAGCTGCGTTTTTTCGATCTCGCCGGCCGTCTCCGCCTGCAACGATCCGGGGCAGTTCTCACGCCCGGTATGTTTTCCATGCGTCTGGATATCGCCGCGCTGCCCGGCGGCTTTTATCGGCTTGACATTCGCGGCGCAGGTATCCGCAGCTTTGCCGGTGTGCTCGTGCTGCCCTGATCATGGCGCATGCATCGGCAATGCCTGCTATTGTCGCGTGCCCAAAGTTAAGTAATGTGCTAAGGATCTGGGTGCAGATCTTCCTAGAGAAAGCCGTGCGAATCGACGTCGATCGTGATGCGAACTGCGCTGGATGGATGTTTCTGATTGTAGAGACCGTAGGCGTGAATTATGGCCTGTCGCATAATCTGCCCTGAGGGGTCGAGCTCCTTGGAATCCTTGATGATCACCAGCCGTCGGTATTCACTACGCAATTTTGGAATTGATGGAATTGATGGACCTAGGCTGCTGAATGCCTTGTGATCACGCGGCAGGTAATATGCGAAATAGTTGGCTTGTTGGTGAACAACATCTTCGTTGCGTCCGGCAAACTCGATCCGTACAAAGCGGGAGAATGGCGGATATAGGGTTTCCCGACGCAATTGCAGCTCGTCGTTGTAAAACAGATCATAGCTGTTGGCCAGCGTCGCCAGGATAGCCTGATGTTTGGGCTTTTTACTTTGGATGATGACTTCACCTTTCTTATTCGTGCTGCGTCCCGCGCGACCCGCGACTTGTGTGAGTAGCTGATACGTACGCTCGGCGGCGCGGAAATCGGGCAGAAACAGTTGCACGTCGGCATTGACCACGCCGACCAGCGTAACGCGCTCGAAATCGATTCCCTTCGTTACCATTTGGGTGCCAACCAGGATGTCTATCTCGCCTTTGTCGAACATTGTTAACATTTTGCGATGAGAGCCCTTGCGAGAAGTCGTGTCGAGGTCCATACGCTGGATGACGGGCGCCAGGCCCCGCGTCGCAAGTATCTCTTCCAACTCTTGCTCTATTCGCTGTGTACCGTGGCCGATTTCCAGCATTTCAGGGTTGCCGCAATTGCCGCATGTTTTCTCGACTGCGCGTGCCAGCCCGCAGTAATGGCAGCGCATTTGACTGCGATAGCGGTGGTAGGTAAGCGTCACGGCGCAATTGGGACACATCGGCTTATGCCCGCACTCGGGGCATTCCAGCCGCGGAGCAAAGCCCCGCAAGTTCTGAAACAGGATAATGCTCTCCTTGCGCTCCAGCCGCAGAGCGATCGCGTCGAGCAGGCGAGAGGAGAAGGAACCGAGCATTTGGCGTTTTTTGCGTTCTTCCAGGGTATCGATCACGGTGATGGCGGGTAACTCCGCGCCGTCTGCGCGTTCGCGAATTTCCAGCAGATGGTACTTGCCGCCGCGCGCGTTAAACATCGACTCCAGCGAAGGGGTCGCTGAACCGAGCAGGATCACGGCATCGTCGAACTTGGCGCGAATAATGGCGGCGTCGCGAGCGTTGTAGCGTGGCGCGGGCGCGTCCTGTTTATAGGAAGGTTCGTGTTCTTCGTCGACAATGATAATGCCGAGCTCGGGCAGCGGTGCGAAGACGGCCGACCGTGTGCCGATGACAATGCGCATCGTTCCAGCCTTGGCCGCACGCCAGGTGTCATAACGTTCGCCAGTGGACATTCCGCTGTGAAACACCGCAATCGCATTGCCGAAGACAGCGCGAAAGCGATCGATGAGCTGTGGCGTCAATGCGATTTCCGGCACCAGCAGGAGAGCGGCTTTACCTTGCTTCAAGCTTTGCTGAATGGCTCGAATGTAAATCAGTGTCTTGCCGCTTCCCGTTACGCCGTGAACCAGAAAAGTCTTAAAGCGACCGCGCTGCAGAGCTTCGTTCACTTTAGTCAGCACGTGTTCCTGCTCCAGGGTAAAGGTGATAGCGGCTTCGTTCTTGCTAACCAGTGAATGGCCGGACGGCTCCTCGCTGCGGTACACCTCGGCATCGAATTTACGCAGGTGCCCCTTTTTAATGAGCGCTTCGGCGACGGAAACGCTGCTGTCCGTGCTGCGCAGGGCTTCCGACATGATCAGCGGATCTTCGTTATGCGCGTAGTGCAGATAGACATGGCTGAGTAAAACCGCCTGTTTGGGGGAGCGGGCATCGAGTTCGGTGAGCGCAGACTTCAAGGCCTCGCTGTCGCCAGCCAGTTTTTCCGACAGCGCCAGGGCGCGTTGGGTTTTGGCCTTAACCTCTTTTTCGACCCGCCGGTGAACTTCGATATAACCGAGTTCTTCAAGCGCGTCGATCTGAGCGCTGATGTTGTGCGAATTCACCATCCGCTCCAGGTAGCCGAGCGTCAGTTCGCCGCTGTGTTTTTCCAGCTCCTGCAGCAATGCGGCGCGGCGCGGCGCGCGGCGATGCATTCGTTCCAGCTCTTCATCCGTTGCTGCCCGCAGGAGTTGGACGCGCAGGACGCTTTCCGGCGACATTCCCTGCGGCAGAGCTGCTTTTAAAGTTTCACCCCAGGATGCAAGGTAGTAATCGGCAATCCATTTCGTGAATGCCAGCATCGACAACGAAAAGGTCGGCTTCGGATCGAGCACCTCGAGAATCTCACGCGCGCGTTCGATTTCCGGGACATCCACGGCTACGATCACGCCGGTCAGCGTTCGCTTGCCGAAAGGCGCCAGCACCCGAGAGCCAATCAGCTCGTCCTGCCGCATTTCGTCGGGCAGGATATAGCTAAACTGCCGCGGCGTGGGCAGCGGCAGCGCCAGCGAAACAAAGTAGTGTGCCATTCGCAATCGTCCTGCTGAGATCTAAGGCTCCATCAATTTCCTATTGACGTCTCAGACTCCGGAATGGTGCCGCGCCCTGGTCCTTTCGTCTCTGGAGCGGAAGCGGCGCTCATCATTCATGCTTCGCTGCCGCATGCAAGTCGATTTGCGAATAGTTCAGGGTTTAGCTGCGCCAGGAAGCGAAAGCACCTGTATGTAGGCTTCTCAAGCTCCTGGTCGGGCGGCCAGAAAATATGGATGAGGGGTGTCAGATCTCTAAGGACGAAATTCGCAGCCGACAGCGTCTCAATGACTGCGAGACTCTTTAATGCTCTGAATCCGAACGGTGAACTACCGGATGATGCCCGCAATCGAAAAAAACGCCAGCCCTGTCATATTGTTTTGACAGGGCTGGCGATGGCAAAACTATTCGATAGCCGTATTAACGCATAACAACAAAGGGCACAGTGACCGTTTCCGCATGCGACCGGACATTAACAAAGTAAGCGCCAGGCTGCAGCGTAGTAGTATCAAAGAAAGTACGCTGTTCGCCAAAATAGTCAACTTCTTTGTGTTGTACGTCCAGGGTAACGCCCGCTGCGGTTTGAATCGATATCGCCAGATAACCGTAGGTATTCATTTTGTATATGACGGCCAGGCGATCGTTAACCGGCTGAGGCGCAAGTTTAACTTTAATCGACAGCGAGCTGCCTTCGGTCGGCTGCTTCAGTTCGGCGGTCCGTACATTCAGCTGGTTCGTATTTGCCGTTGCGGCCGAGGCGTTGGCGTTAACCGCGCCGAGCTGCGGAGTCCTGGAATCCTTCGTAAGCATCCAGTTTTTTGCTCCGTCGTAACTTGCATAGCTGCTGCCGTCGATGCGATTATACACGACCTGTACTTTAGCTTTCCGAGTAGGCGCAGCCGCCCAGGGTCTTGCATCGGGCGCAAGCGTTTTCTGAATCCATCGACTCGTACCATCGTACGAAACATACTCGGAGCCATCAAGGCGCTTGTAAACAACCTCCACATCGTTTTGTTTTGATTTGACGACGCCCATCCGGCCCTGTGAGACGACATCGGCCGGTAGGCCGAACACACATGCCAGAATTACGCCCAGAATAAATCTGAACTTCATAGTAACCTCATTACTTGCTGATTTTTGATTTATTTAATTATGACTAATTCTTTCATATATTCTCGATGAGCATTCACCAGCTTTACCCAGTACTTTCCTGCCTGTAAGCCTGTCGTTGGAATCTGCAGCTCTAACGCGGTACTTGCAGGTATACCCTCAAATACCCTTACCACCTCCACGCCCAGAACATTGAATATGGAGACGCGCAGCGTTTCGTTCGGGGCAAGCTTATTGCAGGTGAGCGTAATTGACGCTTGCGCCGCGGGGTTGGGAAAGAGCGACAGCTCGAGATCTGATTTCAGATCCGATGACTGCTCTACTTCCGTTACGAATCCTTGTAATAGGATCAAGCCGACCCCGTCGGCAAACCAGAATGAACCGTCGCTGCCTTGTACGACATTGCCGGCAGTGAGCCGTGAGACCCACGAGGGCAATCCAACTCTTTTGAGAGCTGATCCGTCAAAAGCGGCGATGCCATAGTCGGCGCCTGCAAATAAAATCGAGCCCAGTCGATCCCGGAAGACGGCATGGGCGAATATTTCCCCGCCATCTGTTGTGCGCAGTTGAGTCCATGATTGTCCATCGAATCGGTAGGCCGCGCTGGGCGCCACCACACTTGATACGATCAGAATCAGACTACCGTCGGTATCGACTAATATGTCCTGAGAAAACTTGCGAGCGGGAGCGCGCTCATCGAGAAGGTCAAAAGTTGTCCAGTCATTGCCGTCGAATTTTAACAGACCGCCGAAATAATTCGGGTCCGTTTCTGTTCGTTCCTGATGTGCCAGTACCCACACGTTTCCCGACTGATCAATAGCGATTTTACCCACTTGAGAAGTAATGCCGACTTCATCGCTATAGCTTATCCATTCATTACCGTCAAAGCGATGCACGGCCGGTTGAAGCAAGGCTGCTTCCGGCACCCATAAAAAGCTGGATACCCAAAGGGTTCCCGATTCGTCCATTGCCAGGTTGAGATATTCTCGCCGGCTGCCGTAGGTATCGGAAATCGTGAAATCCTGCCAGCTTTCTCCATCGAACAAGTTAATACCACCCAATGCACTCGCCCACAACCTGCCCGACTGGTCGAATATTGCGTCACTCAACAGCGAATCATACTCGATGCCGGAGTTGCGGGAATGAAGTTGCCAGTTCCGTCCGTCAAACTTCCCTATTCCGCTTGTAACGCCGTCATGAGCGGCGGCATTGATGTGATTGCGATGGAGTGCCCAGATATTGCCTTGTTCATCCGCTGTCAGCTTAGTGAATATATTGCCGAAAGGCGTGTCTTCAACTGTAAACCTCGTTCTTGCTTGATCCCTGATGCGTTCAACCAGGCCGTCGACAATGACCAGAATCTCACCATTCTCAAACAATACATTGTGACAATTGCCTGTAGGAAAGCCATCGGCCTCGCTATAATAGCGCCAATTGCCCGATTGAAAAGAGTGTAAACCCCTGTCGGTTGCGGCCCATAGAGTTCCATCATCGGCAAAGACCATCTCATTGATGGAACTGCCTAAGACCAGACCGTCGGCTTTGTTAAACGTCGACCACTGCGAGCCGTCCCATCTTCGGATGTCCTTCCAGCCGAGGAGCCAGACATTGCCATCCGCGTCGCTGAGAATCCGTCTGACACTCGATGGCGCGCCGCTTAGATGATCCAGCCAGGATTGCCAGCGATTGCCGTTAAACATCCCGAGGCCGGTATTGCCGCCGCCGACCCAGACATTGCCCGATCGGTCTATGTGCAGATTATCGAGCGCCGATACATCGCGGACGATCGGCAGGCCGTCTTCCGTACCGAACAGCTCCCAATCTCCGTTAAGAATCCGCGCCACAACACCACGCCGAAATTGTTCACGTTCCTTGCCGACCAGCCAGACGCTGCCGTCGCCGGCTACAGCCAGATCGCTGAATTGCGCAGCGGGAAGTACATCGTCACTGTCGAAAACCTCCCAGGCCGAATTCCGCCAAACGGCAACGAAGCTGACTTTGCCCGCCTTCCGCTCGCCGAGCACCCAGAGGCTGCCGCTCCGATCGAATGTCATGCCGACTACGCTTCCTTCGATCGGCTCGCCCTTGTCCGGAATGTCGGCGGCCTGCCACCGCGTGCCGTCATAGCGCGCCAATGGACTGTTGATTGCAGGGCACCATATATCGCCATTCGGCGCCTGCCGCAGACGGCCAAACAAAAGAGGCAAGCCATCGGCAATACTTGTTATGGCGGCGCTGCCGTCCGTTTTGTGGAAACGAACGATCGAACGCCCTGCAAGTGCAACGATGAATTCGCCATCGCTGACGAAACTGCCGGCCTGATCGAAGTTGAGAAACAACTCCCAGTTTTCACCGGCAGCTGGCGCAAGTGAACAATTCAAGAGAAGAATGCTGACGATTCCGCACAGCCTGGATCTAAGCATAAGGACTCCTAGTGAGGATCACAGCCGTGATCACATGGATAACCGACAAACTGAGGCTCATTCTGCAGTGAGCATTCGCCATCCTGTATGATTTGCACATTCGTAATGACAAGCTGCTTCTGATTGACCACTCCGCCGGCAGGAAACGATTGAACTCGGTAGCAGGCTTCGTAGGTTCTTTTGCAACAGGTGCGGCCGCAGCTGTGCCACGTATACGTGTTGACGGTCGGCGGCGTGCCCGGGGCCGGCAGAGGCGGCACGCACTCGGCTTCCTGGCCATCGGTTCCCCAGGTGCAGCGCTGCCATTTCCAGCAATTGGCTGAATAGAACTGCACCATCGTGCGGTTATTCGTTCCCTGTCCATTGCACTCCTGCAGCGGGGGAGGAATCGGGGGATTGGCAAAGCTAAAGCCGTTGGTAAGATGATCCTGGATAATCTGAAGTTGAGCCAACTCCATTAATGTCGACAGGGACCAGCCGTTCTCATTTAAGGTTGACAGAATGTCGCAGGGGCCGCCCGTGGTATTCGGCGTCAGTGAATGCATGATATACTGAAAGCTGCCGTCGGAGCATTCTCTGACGGTGAAATCCGCAATGAAGCTACAATAAGGCACATCCAGCGCCCATCCGTAGGTGGTTCGATACTCGTTGACAATAACGCAGCCGCCGTTATTTTCGGGGCAGCCGTCATCCGCTGTCTGTGAATAGAGGAACGCTGCGGGCAATGCTACGAGAGCACACACAATTAGAGCTTGCAGAAATAACTTCATTAAAGCCTCCAATGATTAAGAAATATACTGAAAACATTGAACTAATAACAGTACACGCGCCGCGCAATGAAAATTGCGTTTTGTTTACATGTCAACACAGAGTTTGCGACTGCATTTATTTCGTGCTGGCAATGATGCCAACCTTCATTTCCGGTATGTATTTGCTGCTTGATTTGATTACCACATTCCCGTGCCGTAGGCCGGCCTGTGTGGCAATGATAAGCGCATTGACTTCGAGTGATTCTCCCGGAAGCAAAATCTCCTTATCGTGCATCGTCGAAAAGTCACCGATGAATCCGTCCATTTTCAATATTGGTTTCTGAACGATAACAGTGTCCTTGCCGGTATTTCTTAATACTACAGATGCTTCGCGTGGAATGTGTAAAGGCATGCCCATGAGTGCCGGAAAGCTGCGCGGCTGCACAACAAGGTCACGTTGTACATCGGCGAGAAATCGAAAAATAAATGTCGAGTCTTCTTTTAAATTAGTCTCAACTGTTACTTTTTGAGCTGTTTTGCCCATTTTCTTGCTGGCGTCCAATTCCACAATCAGCGTGGCAGTGTCGCCCGGCGCTACTAAGTCTCTGTCTATGGGAGCCGTCGTGCAGCCGCATGAAGTCGTCACGCTTTCAACAATCAGGGTGTCCGAATGATTGTTCACGAAACGAACGGTAGAATGCAGTAACACCGGCGAGACCCGGCCAAAATCAACTAGCTGGCCATCGGGGAAACCGACTTTCGACCGAGCCGCTTCGCTGTTGGCCAGGGATATTGAACTCAGGGAAAGGCAATACGCTATAAGCACACAGATACATACGTATTTGTTTGTTTTCATGACGATGCAGGTTTTACGTGATCAGGACTGTTTGTTTAAACGTCTTCCCGAAGGTCGCATCCAGGCCGTATTAGTCAAGAATCAGGGCCGGTGTGCAAGCGATTACACAGTACGCGCATTGCATGTATCGATTAACACACGAGCACACGGAACATGTTAAGAGTGAAATTCTGTGCAATAGATGCTGCCAGCCAATCACTCCTGTCAATCATTAACCCCGACTTAAGGGTACGAAGTGTTACAGTGTTGTCCTGGATGCTGTAACCAGCGACAATTCGTTAATGTGATCCTACAATTCTTGAAATCATGAGAGATATTGATCGCCTATGCGATATGCAACCTGTCTCTTGTTGATAAAAACAGTCTGGCAGCCTTAACAAGTTACACTTAAGGTAAGGAAAGTAGATGGGTAAGATGGTAGTATGTGTACTTGTCAGGATGTCAAAGAATTGATGCCATGTTTGGGTATATCAGGGCGGTGTGTGAAACTAAATTATTTGGCTAAGAAAGTCAAGCAAAATTTGGACAAGAACGTAATTCTGTGAGAAAAATGTTTAGTCTGAATTGCGGCTGAGAATTCCGACCGGCTGTTAACAAACCGACGCGCATAGGCTGACCGCACTAATTTCAGAAGCGATGCAGAAATCATATACTCGACTGCATTCTACTGGAACAATTCCACTGGCTCGGGCTTAGTGCCAATGATATGCCTGCCGAGCAATTCTTTCAATCAGTTGAATCGCATTTCAATCAACTGTCATCGGCGGCGCAGAGCCTGCTCCCGTCCCGCCGGTCGCAAGCAGGAAAGCAGGCAAGAATCGATGTCCTTCGCGCCGGCAATCTGCGCGGTCATCAAGACGCAGCGTCTAGGTGACTCGGCAGAGCTGTCAGTCAGTGAATCAGCACAGAGAGCGCAGCGCCTATTTCGTGCCGATCAAGAAATCGATACCGAAACCTGCTCGGCCTCGGCAAGCGGAGCGGAAGAGCTCAGGACCGGCGGATCGTTTGAAGCGTTGTCAACAGCATTGTTATACAATGGTGAAATTCCGTCACCGGAAGGATCGTCACGCTGTTCCTGGTGGGATAAGCTTAGTCCGACCGGTCGTGCTCCGAAAGTGCATCAGGGCCGACGAGCTGCGCGTACGCGGGAATCTCCGGCAAAAAACTGTAGCTGCGTTTGACGAAGTCGATTTGGGCGCAGTAATGTTCGAGTCCATTGCTGACAAGCAAAAATCCGGCTTGCAGGGCGGAATTATACATCGCGATCTGATCGAAGGTCGCCTGCCGGATCGCCACACTTGGCGCTTTGCACTCCACAATTGCGACAGCCCGCAAATTGCGCGAGTAGATGACGGCGTCACAACGGCGCGACCTGCCATGCGCACTGATGCTCTGTTCGATTTTCGTGCGTCCGGCGGGGAACTGACGCTCGCGAATCAAAAACTGCAGAAAATTCTGGCGCACCCATTCTTCGGGCGTCGCAGCAACGAATTTGCGCCGAATCGGATCGAATATTTTAAGGCTGTCGTCAATTACCTGCAGGCGAAAGTCATAGTGCGGTAGATTGAGCTGTGGCATGGAGTTGTTCATGGTCGCCGGCGGAAAATATGTCATCAGAAAAGATTACAACGTAGAGGCGCGCTGTCTTTGGCTGCCGCTGCCGTCCGCATGACACACCGCCGGCTGTATGCCGGACAGTGGAGCGACGGCAAACTACGAAAATCGATCCAGAGCGCGCCGACATTGCCGGCAGCTTTTTTAGGTGAATCCCTCGGCCGGATTCTGCCGTAGGATGCCTCCGGCGAAATTGCTACAATCGTCCTTGATGGAATTTCGTTACTATGCAGGTTATCAACCAACCGGACAGGAGTTTATGAAGATTCGCAAGCGATTCGAGCGGAATAGCCGTTGGATTCTCTCAGGATTTGCCTTTGTGTTCGGGCTGATCATGTTGGCGCCGCTCGAAGGCTGTCAGGCCGAAAACAGCACACCCGATCCACACTCGTCTTCCGCGGACGAACGAGCGAGCGCCACTGCCTCGCACGAACCGGATCCCAGCGACAGTGAAGTGTTGGCGATGTTGGAGCCTGAGCCGCCGACGGCACCTGACGAGGGCAGTATCGACGTGTCGCGACGTAACGCCATTACCAGGGCCGTGGAGCGCTGTAGCGCCGCTATCGTCGGCATTAACGTCACCGAGGTGCGGCGCTACCGGGTGCGGGATCCCTGGATGGATTTCTTCTTTGGTCCGCGCGGCGGCGGTCGCGTCTACGAAGAAGAAATCGAGGGCCTGGGATCGGGCTTTCTCATATCATCGGACGGCTATATCCTTACCAATGAACATGTGACAGGCGGCGCTTCGAAGATCATCGTGACACTGACGAGCGGGCAGCAACACACGGCCAGGCTGGTGGGAGCGGATGCGGTGAGCGACGTCTCTCTGCTCAAGATCGAAGAAGGGGGGAATTTCGACTACCTGGAAATGGCTGATTCGGAAGACCTGATAATTGGCGAGTGGGCAATTGCTTTCGGCAATCCTTTCGGTCTATTCAGCATCAACGCCAAGCCGACTGTCACCGTTGGCGTCATTTCCAATATTGGCGTCAACTTCATGCAGGAAGAAAAAGTATACCGGGGAATGATTCAGACAGATGCCGCCATCAGTTCGGGCAACTCCGGCGGTCCGCTTGTCAATTCGATGGGCAAAGTGATAGGAATGAATGCCGCTATCTTTTCGACGGCGCAGACTAATCAGGGCGCCGGCAGTATCGGTATCGGCTTCGCGATTCCCGTTAACCGCGTCAGGAGCATCGTCGAGCACCTGAAACGCGATGGCAAGATCAATCGCGAATACATTGTCGGACTTAACGTTAAAGGTGTCGACGCGCGTGTTGCGAAGGCCCTGGGCCTTGACCGTGAACGCGGAGTGTATATCAGTGAAATCTATCGTAATTCGCCCGCTGAAGATGCCGGACTCGAACCGGGCGATATTATCCTTGCCATTGACAATGAACGTATATTGCGTCCTCAGGATGTTCAGGTGCTATTGAGTGACGGTATCGCCGGTGAAACGATCGAAGTTAAAATCAGACGCGAAGACGAGACCTATCTTAAGCAGCTAGAATTGCGTCCGGCTGCCCAGCGCCGACGTTAATCAGTTAATAATGACCGGTTCATTCATTGTAGCTCGGACCTAGGATAGTTCGATCGGAGAGTCGAGAAAGAGGAGTTAATCAATGCCGACAGCAGTTGAACAGAACGGACAGATCGTCGAGCCGCAGTCTCAGCCCGGCAACCACGTCCTGCGCGCCGAACAACTGGTTAAAATCTACAAAAAGCGCAAGGTTGTTAAGGAAGTCTCACTCGAAGTGCGGCAGGGTGAGATTGTCGGGCTCCTTGGTCCCAACGGTGCGGGCAAGACAACATCGTTTTATATGATCGTGGGCATTGTACGACCTGACGGCGGACGAGTCTATTTCGACGACAGGGATATTACGCGCCAGGCGATGTACAAGCGCGCGCGACTGGGACTCGGCTATTTACCGCAGGAAGCGTCGGTGTTCCGTAAGCTGAGCGTCGAAGACAATATTCGGGCGATTTTACAACTGCAGAAAATGAAGGCCCGGCGGCGCAAAGAACGGCTGGAAGAGCTGCTGGAAGATTTTTCCATTACGCATATTCGCAAAAGCAAGGGTTATATGTTGTCCGGCGGTGAGCGGCGGCGTTGCGAGATCGCCCGTGCGCTGGCCGCCAACCCCGGCTTTGTTCTTCTCGATGAGCCCTTCGCCGGCATAGATCCGATAGCCGTTGAAGAAATTATGACGATTGTGCGGAAGCTCAGTCAACGCGGCTTGGGTATTCTGATAACCGATCACAATGTTCACGAAACTCTTTCGATCACCGATCGCGCTTACATTCTGATCGACGGCGCCGTGTTTTGCTCCGGCACGGCGGAAGAGCTCGCCGCCAACCCGGAAGTACGCAAACGCTACCTCGGCGAAACCTTTCAACTGTACCGCTTTTAAGGCTGACCCGCAGTGTTCAGCTGGTTTGAATGCATCGCAGCGTCCACCGTATGTGCCTGCCGGTTGTTGTCGGAACCCAATTGACACGAGATGCCTGACTAGTACTTTTTCAAATTAGTTTGTTTCAAATCCTCCTCTTTGTGAAAGAGGGGCCAGGGGAGTTCGAATAGTCTAGAAATCATAACTCCTCCTAACCTCCCCTTAGCTTAAGGGGAGGGAAATAGATGCAAGAAACTAATTTGAAAGAGCGCTAGCCTTGTGCTTCTGCAATTTTACGCAGACTCTCGGCGAGACCCTCTTCGATCGTCGACCGCGGAATTTCCACATCGAAGGCAGTTTGCGGAATGCCCTGTCTGTTGTCGAGGCGCAGCAGAGCCTCCCGAAAGGCCTGTACCGCTTCGTTATGGCGCTGCAGATGAAAGAGAGCATAGGCCCGCAGATTCATGGCGCAGACCTGGACGGGCGCCTGTTCCAGACTGAAATCCGCCCAGCGCAGGGCCGAGGCGAAGTCGCGTTTACTGCCGGCGATCTGGGCCAGTGAGGCGGCACAGGATGCAGCCAGGTGCTGCGGCAGCGAACCCAATTGCATCGCGAATGCCAGTGCCTGTTCGGCCTGATCGCGCAAGCTCATCAGCGCAAGCGTCTGGCCCAGTTGAAACCAGGCATAGGGATTTTCCGGCTCTTCCTTTACGTGCTGAAGCAGCAAACGGTAATTGCGTTTGATTTTCTGTTGCATCGTGTCGTGGCTGCTGTCATATCCCAGGTGATGAATCCGAATATCCGACCGGTCGATGCCTTTGCCCAGATCCAGGATGGAGGGCGAAATCTGTTCGTGAACACGTCCGCGGAATTCGATTTGGGGGTAACCGTAGTTGCGGAATACGCGGGGATAGCCGCCGGTATGTGTTTTGCGGGAGCCGTCGAGCTGCCGGTGGGGGCTGACGATCGCGCAGACGTAAGCGCCGATGGTGTCGGGTGCATTGCGCAGCAGAGATTTGATATAGGCTGCCTGCGCTGGTTCGAGGCGTTCGTCTGCGTCAAGGTAGGCTATCCATTCGCCGCGGCATTGTTGCAAGGCCGCATTTCGGGCGGCCGCAAAGTCATCCTTCCATTCCGTTTGGATAATGCGCGCACCGGCTTCACGGGCAATCGCAATCGTTCGATCACGCGAACCGGTATCATTGATGACGATCTCATCAACAATATCCTGAACACTTGTCAGGCAGTCCGGCAAGTAATGTTCCTCATTCTTAACGATCATACACAGCGAAAGAAGTGGTCGCTTCCCTCTTGTGCCGGCTGACGGAGATTGTCCGATCTTCGTCAAGGTCGGGAGGTCGAAACCCTGCCGGCGATCATGATCTATCGGTTCGGCCGGCGGCGCGGCCTTGAAGGAAGCCGTCCGCGCAGGCGATGTGTCGGAGGGTGCCGGCTTCTGATATTTTGCGGGATCCATGTCAGTCCCTTGTTGCGAATTATTCTGTGAATTGGGCGAGTAGCTGCGCTCGACCTGCGCGAGATAGTCGCGCAGCTCCTGCCGCTCCGGCGCCAAACGGATCGCTTCATTCAGGAGCTGCCGGGCTGTGGCGTGATCGCCGTTCTTTAGTGCAAGATCGGCGATGCCTACCCGGCAGCCAATGTCGTCGGGATTTGCAGCAAGGCCGTCCTGAAATTCCCGGCCTGCTTCATTATAGCGTCCCAGGGCGGTCAGACTGCGTCCCAGCCGGAAGCGTACCTGTTCGTGCGGCAGGCGGTAGTCGCCGGCGAGGGCTGCCACGAGGTCCGGCCGACGGCGGGCCTCTTCCATTGACCGATAATGCCGCAGTCCATCGCTGTGACGACCCAGCTCCGTGAAGCATTCGCCGAGAATGTAATGCGCGAAAACCTGCGCGTGGCAGACTACGAGCGAATCCTGCGCAAGCTCGACTGCCTGGGCGTGGTCACCGGCCTGAAAGCGAATGGTCGCGGCGAAGTTAAGTGCCTGCATGCGCACGCTCTCGCTGCTGTCGTCGAGCCCGAGCGCATGCTCGAAGTCGATGGCCGCGTCGGCGGCCCGGCCCATGCCGAAGAGCGTTTTGCCGCGTTGCATGAGCAAATAGCCGTCGTTCGGATTCCGCGCAAGCACCTCGTTCAATATGTTGAGATTGCGCTGCAGCTTCGCGGCCATTGACGACGAGGACAGCCCATAGCCCAGATGAATGAGGCGCGCCGAGCAGCTCTCTACCTGGTAGCCGGCCGCCGCAACGGCATCGAAGACCTGCTCGTGAATCGCGCCATGGAAACGAATAGCAGGCGATTTGCGAAAGACGCGCAGCAAGTAGTTGACGAAGGTATCGCGACTGCCGTCGCTGCGCACGGCCTCCGAAACCAATTCCAGCATGAACCCGCCAACCTGAGGCGGAGCTGTGCTCAGAGCGCTTCGCAACTCATTGCCGTCCTGCAGTCGTTCATCGGCATCGATGCTGAGAATCCATGCGCCGCGGGCAGCCTCGATGCTGGCGTTGCGCGCGGCCGCGAAATCGTTTTTCCAGGGTACTTCCCGCAGAATACAGCCGAATTCCCTTGCGATGGTCCGGGTCGCATCGTCCGAGCCGGTATCCACAATTACAATTTCATCGGCAATGTCGGCTACCGAACGCAAACAGTCCGGCAGCATCGCCGCTTCGTTCTTAACTATCATGCAGACTGACAATAGGGGAGAGGATGCCATAAATCGCGGCCTGTGGTCGTAGTGTAGATGAACTCAACCGCCCTGCTGAGCGCACAATTGCTCAAGATCAGTCAGTTGTTGCTTTTCGAGCCAGGCGCACTCGGCAAGCAGAGGGTGTTGCAGCAGCCTGCGCGCTTCGGCAAAACGACGCTGCATTGCGAGACAGACGGCATGCAGATAGAGACGAAAGCCTTCACGCTGCCCATCCGTGCTCGTAAAAGATATTCTTTTTTCCACTTCGGCCCAATTATCGGATGCTAAGGCAATTTGCGCCAGGCGCAGCGCAGCTATTTCCCGCTGTTCTTGCGAAAGTTCGCTGCCGGACGCCAGAGCCTGCCGCAAATGATCGGCTGCGGGAACTCGATCCTCGCCGGCGAATTCGGCCAGGCCCAGGTGGTAGAGAAGCCAGGGATCCTCGGGATGGCTCTGCAGTTCCTGACGCAGCAAGTCCGCGTTTCGGGCTGCCTTGGCGGGATCATTGCCTGCATAACCGCGATGGTCGATGCGCAGGTTTGAGTCGGCGATGTGGAAGCCGGTATCCCGAATGGCAGCGGCGATTTGTTCGTGTATGGCGCCGCGATACCGAATGGCAGGATGCCGCCGGAACAGACGGGTGTAGCGATGTTCCTGGTAGCGATCACTTTTAGGGTCACCATCGAGGTAGTTGCGGATACCGACGCTAATGCCGCCACATAGAGGATCGCTCAGTAGCGGTCCTAGTTCTTCTGTTGCGTACGATGCTAGAGTTTCGTCGGCATCGAGCGTCAGTATCCAGCGGCAGCGCATGGCCTTCAGGCCATAATTGCGCGCGGCGGCGAAGTCGTCCTTCCATTGGAAAAAATGAAGCTCCGCGCCATGACGAGCGCAGATGCGCGGCGTTGAATCACTCGATCCGGTGTCGACAATGACAAGCTGTCGCAACAGAGGACGCATGGAAGCAATCGCGTCGGCAATGAACTGTTCTTCATTCCTGACGATGATCAAGCCGCCAATGTCGAGATCTGAAGATGTTGCGTATGGAGCTGCCTGGGACATAGCGGAAGCAGAAAAAGGCAGCCATCATCGATGACTGCCTGTACAAGTTCGCTCGTGAACAAGAAGGGCGCCTAGGCCTGTTCTACCGAAATCCGGTGCTGGCGGCGGATAGCTTTTAATCGAGACAGCCGCTTCTGGATGGACGGTTTGGTAAAATTACGACGCTTTTTGAATTCCTTGAGGACACCGCTGCGTTCGTACTTCTTCTTGAAGCGGCGCAGCGCCTTGTCGACGGATTCGTTGTCCTGAATAGTTACGCCAATCACTGGCATTCACCTCACATATAAAACGTATGGAAAATTAGTCGCTTGTTCTTAAAGCGCCGATGCCCCGAGGCGTTCGATCAAACGCTTCATTTTATTTTTTTCAAATTCGACCAGGATGGCATATCCGCCGCCGCTGGTGATTTCTTTTCCGCGTACCAGCCCCACATCGTCCCAGGTTTCGTGAAAGACCACATCGCCGATCTTGTACTCGGAGCGGGGATTATATTTCACTGCGTCTTCACGAGAGATCTGAACAGTCGCTTCTTCAGCTTCTTTCGATTCCAATGCATCGAGATTCACTAACTGGGAGTGATGGCTCTTGGTACATCTGGCCCATTGATGCTTGCCATCCTCCGACTCGATTGGTTCGCCTATCAACTCGTGCTTCGTTTCCTGCATCAAGAATGGAGAATACAGCGTAATATACTTGTTTTTGCGCGAACGTCTGCGTCGTTTGGCCATATATGCTTTATCCTCGCTTAAGTTGGGGATCCACCACCGAATGGCTACGAGAAAGCCCCAAATATACAGCTTTTTCGACGATTCCACAAGGCACTAAACAATTCGACTAAAAGCGATGATGTGACAGACGAATCGGAAAGGTGTCACTTGTGCGGTTGCCGCAGAATGGCCGGGTGAATCATTTTGGAAATTGAACGATCTCAACTACATTAGCCATTTTGTTTCAATTCAGGCAGAATACGACAAGGACGTTCAGCGTGAATGACAATCCGCAATCGGATCACGCCCCGGATGAAGCCGACAAAGGTCGGGATGCCGGCAAAGCCTCATCACGTCGTTCCCGGCGGCGCAGTCGTTCCCGGCGTTCCGATGATCGCATTGGCAAGGAAGATAAAAAGCAGCCGGGCGCGGCAGATTCCTCAACGGCGTCCGCCAGGAATAAGAAACGCCGGAGCCAGGAGGCGGATAGCGCCGAGCGCAATTCCGCCGCGGCCAGGAAGGGCCGTCGAACCGCAGACAACCTCGTACTCAGTGTGGTAATTCCCCTGCTTGATGAAGAAGAATCTCTGCCAGAGCTGGTCCGACAACTCGACGAAGTTCTGGAGGATTCAGCTGTCGGCTCATACGAGATTTTGTTCATCGACGACGGATCAACCGATAATTCCTATACCGTTTTGCGTGAATTGCGGCGGACCAACAAACGCATTCGCGCAGTTCGCTTTCGTCGTAACTACGGCAAATCAGCCGCATTGTCAGTCGGCTTCGAACGTGCCAGAGGGCGATTCGTTGTCACGATGGATGCTGACCTGCAGGACGATCCGAAAGAGATACCCGGCCTGCTGGCATTACTCGATGAAGGCTTTGATCTGGTCTCCGGCTGGAAAAAGAAACGTCACGACCCCTGGCATAAAACGATTCCATCGCGTTTTTTCAATTTCGTGACCTCGCTGGCCAGCGGTATTCGTCTGCACGACTTCAATTGCGGCTTAAAGGCCTATCGACGTGAGGTGGTGAAATCGATGCAGGTCTACGGCGAGATGCATCGCTATTTGCCTGCAATCGCTCACTGGCAGGGATTTCGGGTCACGGAAATGGTCGTACGCCACCATCCGCGCCAGTACGGCGTTTCGAAGTTCGGCCTCAGTCGCTTTGTAAAGGGCTACCTGGACTTGCTCACCGTACAGGTAACCACGCGGTTCCTGAAACGGCCGCTGCATCTCTTCGGAACGGTCGGAACAATCCTGGGGCTGACGGGGTTCATCATCGAGGTCGTACTCAGTTTTCAGAAGATATTCAGCAACATTTATTTATCCGATCGTCCGCTTATGTTCTTCGGAATGCTGCTGATCATTGTCGGTGTTCAGCTTGTATCCATCGGGCTCTTGGGTGAAATGATGGTCAAAAATTCGATCAGCAACCGGCAGTATTCGATCCGGGAAGAAATGTAAACGCTTCGGGACTGATACTCAATCTGACATGAATCGCGGCCCGGCGCCGCAGGAACATTGCATGACACATTTTTGTCGCTTGCGCACTCTTGCCGTGAGTTTCTTTGTTATCGGCGCGGCTCTGCTGCTACCGGAGCTTTGCCGCGCACAGCTCATTACGGAAACGAAGGTCGGCATCGGCCTTTCGACGCTCTGGGTGAATGGGGCCGACCCGACCCGCAGCGGTATCCTTGCGGGGGGCGGCGGTTATTCGGGATCGCAGCCGGGCATCGGCCTGCGCCTGCGCTCATCACTCGGTAAAGACAAAGTACACCGTATCCCCTTCGGCGTCGATTATTATTTCCTCAGCGGACGCGAACGAGTGCCCTTTCGGGTTTCAAGCCTCTTTGTGCGTCACCGATCGCAAGCCCTTGCCATTTCTCTCGGCTATGAATATGAAATCCTGGATTTCAATCGCGTCGCCAAATTGTATGCGGGCGTCGAAGGACGCGCCAATTTCTTTCTAACCGGCGACTACGAACAAGAGCTTGTGTTGGTCGATGGCGAAGTGATTCAAAAAGTGTTTCGCGACAGCAAAGAAGGTGTTTTTCGCAGCGGTCTGGCTTTGCGCATTGGCGTCGAAGGACAATTTGAAGACGACGTATTTGTCGATGCCAGCCTTGCCTACACGGGGCTCAACCTCGGCGGCCGCGACAATGAGCGAGGCTATCTACTCACGCCCGGCCTCGTACCGGACGAGCCGGAAGAGAATCTTATCGGTGCGCTGCTTTTCGGGCTGATTGTAATGTACCGGCTTTAAAAATTGACAACAATCATCTACCTTCGTTGAAATATTTTGCAAATTTTCGTCTTCTACCCTACTTTTGACTTTCCATTTGCAGAATGGAACTCCGGAATTCGAGAAGTAGCGACAAGCTTTTACCGTATGCAGCCAAAAAATATCTCGATGTGAACTAATTAGTACATTGTAAACCTCGGGACTGCTTTGTAGATTCTCGGCGCACTTCAATCAACTTCTTCTCATTGCATACAATAACGGGTATAATTGATTGCACTATCGCTACTAAAGTCAACTTTCTCGAATTCACTCAAGCGGGATTATTGTATGGACATCAAGGCTACACAATTTGTCGGACACTTCTGTTCGGGTCACAAGGAATAGCGGACCCGCAGCAGGAAAACACTTCGGCATTAAATGCCTTGTAGTAACATCAAAGGACTGGACTCGTCTGTATGCAAGACTCTTCGTTTGTAGTGCACGCCGATTGCGTCCACTTTCGCGGTGATATCCCATGCGTCCCTCACAAAAAGTACGGAGTTCATTGTAATAATTGCTCGTTCTACGCTTCACAAACCACGAATATCCTCATTATTAAGCTGGGCGCAATTGGTGATGTCATTCGTACGACGCCCCTGATTCGCAAAATTAAACAGACCTATCCGCATGCAGCCATCTGGTGGCTTACACGCTACCCTGACGTACTGCCGGCCGCAGTCGACCGGCACCTGCCCTTTAATTTTGAATCGTACCTGGTTCTGAAAGCGACTGACTTCGATATGGTTATCAACCTGGACAAGGACGCCGAGGCATGTGCAATGGCATCCCTGTTACAGGCCCGCCAAAAACACGGCTTTGTGCTGAACAGCGGCAAACCGGCGCCGGTGGATCAACTGTCCGAACATAAATTCCTGACGGGATTGTTCGACGATGTCAATCAACGCAACACCAAATCCTATCCGCAGGAAGCCATGGAAGTCTGTGGCTGGAAGTTTGAAGGTGAAGAGTATATCCTTGATGTCGATACCTCCTTTAAATGGAGTATTCCATCGGAAGGCAGACCGATTGTTGGCCTCAATACCGGCTGTGGCGGTCGCTGGGTCTCGCGTCTGTGGGCCGAAAAACGCTGGGAAAAACTCATACGCAAGCTGCAGGACGAAGAAATGTATCCCTTGCTGCTCGGCGGCGAGCAGGAGCACGAAAAAAATCTGCGTCTGGCTGAACGGACCGGAGCCTTTTATCCAGGGCATTTTCCGCTCAAGCAGTTTATTTCGCTCGTCGACCAGTGCGATGCTGTCGTCACGGGCGTTACGATGGCAATGCACGTTGCCATCGGCCTCCGCAAGCCGATTGTCCTGTATGTTAACATATTTAACCCGCACGAGTTCGAGCTCTATGGGCGAGGCGAAATTGTCATGCCGCGCATGGCGTGCAAATGCTTCTTTCAGCCCAGTTGTTCCAATACGGAGTACACCTGCATGGAGCATCTGCATGTTGCCGATGTCTTTGCGGCTGTATGCCGTCATGTTAAAACGCCTGTCGAGAAACGAGCTTCGCTCTGAAGCTATAGCGCGCCCCCGGCCCGCGAAAAATGCAAAATGTACTCGTAATCGCGTACTATTTTCCTCCCTCCGGTGGGCCGGGGGTGCAGCGCGTCTTAAAACACATTCAATATCTGCCTGAGTTCGGCTGGAATCCCGTCGTGTTGACAGTTGCCAACGGCGACTTTCCCGCCCGGGATGAATCACTTCTGGCCAAAGTACCGCCCGACATCCACGTGGAGCGGGTACGCATCTTTGAGCCCTATGCCCTGTATCGAAGCTTTATGGGGGCGGGCAGCGCAACGCCTATCGACGTTAATGTCATCAAAAAGGAATCGCAGCAGCGCAGCGTTAAAGAGCGTATCGCCGAGTGGGTGCGCGCGACCTTTTTTATTCCGGATGCCCGCGTCGGCTGGCTCCTGACAGGCGTTCCGGCCGGAATGCGTCTGATACGTCGCTTTAACATTCATGCCATATACAGCTCGTCGCCGCCCTACACTGCTTCACTAATCGCCCGGCGCTTGCATCGCAAAACCGGCCTGCCGTGGGTGGCGGGCCTGCGTGACCCATGGACAGACTTTCTTACGACGCCGAGCCGCTGGTTTATTCCGAAAGCTATCGACCGCCATCTGGAACACTCGGTTCTTAAAGAAGCCGATGCGGTGGAATGCGCCTGGCAGGGAATTCGGAAAGATGCCCTGCGAAAGTATCCCGATCTGCCGCCCGCGAAATTTCATCACATTCCCAACGGATTCGATTCATCGGACTTTCCGTCAGCGCCGCCGCCGGACGGCAGGCGTTTTACGATTACCTACACCGGCTCTATGTATGGCCGCCGTAATCCTGCCGGCTTTTTTGCGGCCCTCGAATCATTGATAGGTCGCGGGGAGATCGATCCCCGCATGCTGCATCTGCGCTTTGTGGGACGATTCGGCGCCGAAGTGCAGGAGATGTTCGCCGCCGCGTCTTTTCGCGATGCTATCGAGCAAATCGGCTATGTGCCGCATGAACAGAGCGTGGCGTATTTACAACAATCTCACGCATTGTTGTTGGTCGTGGACGAAGCAAAAGAAAGCGAGGAAATTGTCCCAGGCAAAGTCTATGAGTACATAGGCGTGCAGCGTCCGATTCTTGCCGTTGCACCCGAAGACAGCGCCATTGCCGGGCTCTTACAGGAAACCGGCGGCGGTAGTGTGGCGCACCAGTCCAATGTGGAAGGCATCGCTGCCATCATACGGGCCTGGTACCTGGATTGGAGCGAGGGCCGACAGCACTATCAGCCCAAACTGGATGCGATCGGCCGCTACGAACGGCGCGAGGCAGCGCGCAGCCTTGCGACTCTGTTGACAAAAGGTGCCGAAACTGGGTCGGCGGCGGGAAGCCGCGGCGAAGATAAGGTACCTGAAGCCTGAAGGTCGGCGTTTTTCTCTACACTGCGCCGGAAGTCACCGGGCTGGGAGAGTTCGCAGTATATCTTTAAACAGCTCAGAGACATTGTTAAATGCCGCATTCCTGATATAGTCACGAATGGAAGCGCTGAAGTCCTGTTGGTCAATGAGTGTTAACAAATTCAGAATACCCTCGGCCAGTGCTGCGGGTGAGTTGGGCTCGACGACGAGCCCTGTTTGACCTTGCTTAACAAACTGTGCCAACCCGCCGACGTCGGTGGCGACGACCGGGCGATCGAAGGAATAGGCCACGGTCAGGATGCCGCTCTGCGTGGCGCTTTTGTAGGGCAACACCATCATATCACAGGCTGCGAAATAACGTCCGACATCTTCATTGGCGATAAAGCGGTTAACAATTTTGACCTTTGCTTCGAGGCCGAGTGTGGCGATGAGCCGCTCGTAGCGTTCGGGCTTCTGATAAAACTCGCCGGCAATCAACAAGGTCGTCGACGGCGCTTGCTGCAAGACGGCCGGCATGGCCCGCAACAAATCGTCCAGACCCTTGTATTCCCGCACGTAGCCGAAGAAGAGCAAGACACTCCCGGCGGCCGGCAAGCCAAGCCGATCGCGTTCTTCGGCGCGGTCGAAATTGCGTTGGGCAAAGACATCGAATATCGGCAGCTCCGAGCGATAGATCGGTCGATTGCCGGCGTACGAACGCAGCTGATCTTCTACCTTTTGAGCCAGCGCCATAAATGCACCGGCATTAAAGAGGCCGAGACGTGTTAACATCCGGTCTACGAAGCGCGCTTCATGCGAAATGACATTTTCGGTAATAAACAGGATGCGACGTCCATACTGCCGCTTAATGAGTGCGGAAATTACGAAATGACACGGCCCGAAAAAGGGCTGATACCAATCGAAGACCACAAGGTCGGCATCGGCGGCGCGAATGGCCCTTGCCGCCTGCAGCCAGCTCCAGGGATTGACCGAGTTGATGAGACGTCTGCTGGGGACCTGCTTGGCCGATTCTTTGCTGCGGTCGTACTGCGTGGTGCCAGGAAAAAGAAAATCAGGATACAAGAGCTTGAAATTGATGATTTCAACATCGAAAAACGCCGACAGGGCCTCGTATAAATAACCGACATAAACCGGCGGCCCGCCTCGATAAGGAAAGGCCGGACCGACTATGAGAATTTTCTGGCGCTTTTGATTGATCATAGCGGAAATGAATGATTGACGGTCAATGAAAGTGCAAACTAGGCATTTTATCAATCCTCGCGCTTCAATTTTTCTCGCAAGCACACGCGCCGCCAGGCGTGCGCGTTTTTGTTTTCACGGGCCGTCCATGGTAATTTGGCGCACTCTTCGGTACGGACCGGGGACGCAATCAATTAATGGTGGGATTATGACGATTCAGGAAATTAGCGAGTGGCTCAGCCGGGAGACGCAACAGGGCGATTTCGTCCGGATGAGCGATGAAATGATGGCCGCGATGACGGTCGAGCAGGCACGCGAAGTGATCAAGCAGTTTGGCGCGAACACCCTGCTGCTCCTGCCGTCTGCCGAAATACGTTTTTTCGAGTGGCTGAAGGAAAGGGCCCCGGAGGTGTGGAACGATTTGTGGCAGGAAGACGAGGTCGGCAATCAGGCTTATGTGGTTGCGCTTGCTCACCTGGAGGACCTGCTGCCGCAGGGCCGTGGTTTCCCGATTTGCGACCTGCAGAATCAGCCGAATTTTTATTTCACCTACAAACATATCCTGCACGAAGAAGCTAAGCCGTATGTGGACGCCGTCTTACAAAAACTGGAAGACGGCAAGCAACTTTCGCTTGCGGAGACCTTTGTGCTGGAAATCCGCGAAAAACCACTTGACATCTGGCGCTTTGCCTATAATTACAAGCTCGATCCCGAGCAGGCCAAAGCAATTGTCTACGAGCTGGTTGAAGGCGGCATTTTGCAGTACACACCCAGTAAAGATGAACTTTCCGAATATCACGTGTTCGGCGAATGATCGTATTGAAATTCGGCGGCAGCTCGGTGCGGGACGCCGAGGCCATCAAGAGCGTTGTGGCGATCGCGGCCGGCTTTTGCGAACGGCAGCCCCTGGTTGTCGCCTCCGCCTGTGCTGGCGTCACCAACCAGCTTGTCGGGCTTGCAGATGCCGCAGCTGTCAATGATCAGTCTGCGCTCGCAGCCATTTGCGACGATGTGCGCGAGCGCCATCTTGCGATAGCGGAGCAGGTGACGGCCGACAGCGGCTGCGCCGAACGGACCCGGCAGGCGACGGAAGCCTTATGTCGGGAACTATCGCGTTTTGCGCGGGGAATCGCTATGCTGCGCGAATGCACGGCGCGAGCGCGGGCGCAACTACTTTCATTTGGTGAACGCCTCTCGACCACGCTCCTGCATGCCGCCTTTCAGGAGGCCGGTCACCGGGCCGTTCTGCTCGATGCCCGCAAGGCTCTGATTACCGACAGCGATTATCTGATGGCCAGCGTTCGACTTGCCGAAAGTACCGCCTGCTGTGAAGAACATATCCGCCCCCTCCTTGAGCAGGGAAACATCGTTGTTACCCAGGGATTTATCGGCGCTAACCTGCAGGGGATTACCACGACGAACGGTCGTGGCGGCGGCGACCTTTCCGCGGCGCTCTTCGGCGCGGCGCTGCAGGCCGAAGAGATTCAGATCTGGACCGATGTGAGCGGCGTCTATACCACGGACCCGCGTATTGTTCCGGAGGCAAGGACGATCCCGCGTCTGACCTTTGCCGAGGCGGGCGAACTGGCTTATTTCGGTGCGAGGGTGCTTCACCCGGACACAATTCGACCGGCCATTGAACACGACATCCCCGTGCGGGTGCGCAATACCTTCGCTGCCGATGAGGCCGGCACCCTGATCCTGCCCGATGACGACAGCGCCGGTACCGGCATCCGGGCGCTGGCCATGCAAAGCGGAATGTATCTGATATCATTCGCATTGAGGCCGCATCAGAAAAAAAACGAATTCCTTGCCGCATTGTATTCTTGTATGGCGAAGCGCGGCTGGGAGGCCGCCGCCGCTCAGGGTTCCGAGCACCATTACCTGGTATGCCTTGCCGATGCCGATGCCGTCGCCGATCTACGTAAGGAAATGGAATCTTTTGCCGATTGTACTATCAGGGAAGCGGCCTTGATCTGTGCCTGCGGGCCCAGGGTAACGGCATCCGGCGAGGGCGTTGCGCGCGCGACCGTCTCGCGGGCCCTGGCAGCTTTCGAAACTCTTCTGCTGCAACATCAGGCCGGCAATATCTCCATCATTGCCGCCGTTCCGGAGCGCAAAGGACGCGAAGCCCTGCGCGCGCTCCACAAACTAATAAGTCCCTGAGGCTGATGTATGCTCTGCCAAACCCGAATCAGACTATCCTTTGTCGTCACAGCGATGTGTGTAATCCTGGCGCCGCTCAGCGCGCAGGATAGCCAGTGGACTCTATTCACCTCAGCAAATTCAGGCTTCGCCGGCAGCCTTGCGCGCTCTGTCGCGATCGATGAGGACGGCCTTGTCTGGGTCGCCAGCGATGCCGGTCTGGCCCGGTATGACGGCACGGAGTGGACGATCTTCAACGCCGCCAATTCCGCCCTGCCGCATGACGATGTTCGCGCGCTGGCCCTCGACAGCCGCGCCAATCTCTGGGTCGGGACCGCTGGAGGCCTGGTCCGGATTGCCGGCGCCGAATGGACCGTATGGACGAGCGCGAATTCCGCGATACCGCATCAATTTGTCCGCTCGCTCGCCATCAGCCCCGACGATGCGGTCTGGGTTGCCGGCGCCGCCGGAATCGGGCTGCTGATCGACGATGAATGGCGGAATTTTTCCACTGCCAATTCCAAGCTGCCGACCAATAACACCCAGTTTGTCGCGGGGGATGCCATCGGCAGCGTCTGGATCGGTACCGAAGGACGCGGTGCCGTGTACTTTAACCGGCAGACCTTCACGGTCTACGATGAATCAAACTCCGGGCTTCCCTCCAATATAGTCTTGAGCATAGCGCCGCTGGCTCCCGGCAGCGCTTACATCGGCACCTGGGGCGGCGGACTGTCGTGGTTCGACGGCGAGCAGTGGCAAGTGTATAGCTCGGCAAACTCCGGTCTGACCCATAACTGGATCAATGCTCTGTCGGTCGACGATTGCGGGCGCGTCTGGTGCGGCACTCGCGCCGGTGGGGTGGCGGTCTTCGACGGCAGCGAATGGTATGCATGGAACACGGATATCTCGCCCTTGCCTTCAAATCATATCCTGGGTCTGGCGCGTCACAGTGAAGAGGTCTGGATTGCCGCTAATGGCGGTCTGGCGCAGTTGCGGGAAGCGCCGGCAATGGATATCCGTACACCTCTTAACAGTTCATATTGCGCCGGCGATGAAATCGTATTAGACTTCGGCAGCCGGGGCGTTTTCCAGAGCGGCAATGACTATACCCTCCAGCTTTCGGATGAGGAGGGCAGTTTCATTTTTGCCGAGGATCTGGCCACAGTTTCCGGTAGCTGCGGCGGCGCTTTTCGACTGAATCTGCCCAATAATCTTGCGAGTGGAGCAGGCTACAAACTCCGGGTCGTTTCCTCCGGGCCGGTGGCGCTTAGTGAACCCAGCCCGGCCTTCACTATCCACGCCACGCCTGATGTTTTTATCGCAGGGCCGACCTCAATTTGCGAGGGAGAGAGGGCCAGCTTCAGCGTCGAGGGACAGTTCGTCAGCTACGAGTGGTCGACCGGCTCGCTTGATAACTCCATCACGGTGACGGAAGCCGGCGAGTACAGCGTTGAAGTAAAAAATGCCGATGGCTGCCGCGCTACGCAGCGGATCCAGCTTGTCGTTCATCCCAATCCCGTGTTGGCTGATATGGCGGACACGGCCGTCTGTTTGGGGCAGAGCGTGCAGTTACGCGCCGGCAGCGAAGCGGGCATCTACAACTGGACGCCCGCCGAAGGTCTCAACAATCCTACAATCGCCGATCCGGTCGCCAGCCCCTTGGAGGCAACCGAATATGTGGTCCGGCTTGAAAATGCGCGCGGCTGTATGGCTGTCGATACAGTCCGCGTCGCGGTTCATCCCCTGCCTGCCACGCCCAGCATCCGCCTTGAAGGCGACACCTTGGTCTGCGACTGCCCTGAGGTTGAGTTGGCACTCTGGTTTCGCGATGGCGAGCCCCTGAGCGACGGCACGGGCACTCGCATCCGCGTTGCAGAACCCGGCCTGTATTCCGTAAGCGTCATCGATTCCAACCGTTGCGTCGCGCGCTCCGAGGGCTTTCGTTTTCCCGTCACCAGTGATATCGCAGACTTCTTCGGCGGCGGAGCATGGACCCTTTCTCCCAACCCCGCCACAGATCATGTACGGATTGAAGGTCAGAGTTCGCGTGCCGGATATGTATCGATAGATATTGTTTCGGTCCTGGGCCTGGCGCAGCGCCATCACCGACCGTGGATTGCGGCCGGGCCGGTGCATGAAGTTGTCAGCCTTGCTGATCTGCCTCGCGGCGCCTATGTTCTTCGCCTGCGCCGGCATAACCAGCAGATTGCTTTGCCATTTGTGCGGCGCTGACTATGTGCCCATCCAAAACCTGCTGATTATGACAAGGCGGCGGATTGCGAATCCGTTGAATTTCTGTTCCTGCCGTGCTAAATTAAGCTCCCCGATCTCTTCCGCGCCTGGTTGCACTTTCCGGAGATAATGTATGCGTTCTGTGATACTCTATTCCTTGTTGTTCCTGATTGCGAGCGGCAGTGATAATCTCATTGCCCAAAGCGAAGAACAGTTGAAGTATTATGACGAAAACGAGCTTCCCAAGGGACTCGCATTTCCTGCCAGCGGGCCATCCTATCAGCAGTTATTAATGCAGATCGCAAGCTTCCGCCCCGAAGCTCCGGCTACAATCAAGGAAATTACGCTGACTCTGGGCGGAGGTACGGGAACGGTCGATGTATTCCTGCTCGGACCCAGCGGCGGATCTTTTTTCCCGGAACTGGCTTTGGAAGAAAACCTGATGGAGCCGGTGCGCATTCAAAAGAATCAGGCCGGTTTACGGAAATTGACCTACATTCTGCCGGAACCGGTATTTTTCAAAGATTCATACTTCTTCGTCGGCGTCGCCAATCTGCAGGGGCCCAGTCTGATTACCGATACGACCGCCAAGACGCCGTTTTGCGAGACGAACCCCGCGGCCGGGGGCGTCTATCGGCTGCAACATCTGCTGGTGCGCAACAACGCCGGGCAGAATCAGGTG